>CAVCBR010000005.1:0-68990 GCA_963600695.1 bacterium | reverse complement strand
TATAAAAGAATATGACGAAAAAGAAATGGCATCAATATGTAAATCATTGATTGAGAAAAAGCAGAAGGATAAAATGGAACAATAGTAATCAGTGTTAAACCGATGAAAAAGATGTTTTGACTACACTGTAAAAGTGCCACATGAAAATATTTGCGAACTTGTGTCTCATAATACTACCAATGAATATCAATGAGGAAAAGAAATTAGGCGATGTAAGTCTTATTATTTAGATGAGAAATGATGTTGTGTTTATTGTCAAGCAATTATGGTTGGCGAGATAATAAAAAAGAGGTTGGCGGAAGCCAACCTCTTTTTTGGGGGGGGAGGGCTGATTATTCGCCGGGGGCGATTGAGCCGGTGGGGCAAACTTCAGCGCATGAACCACATTCGATGCATGTGTCGGGATCGATGTGATAGATGTCTCCTTCAGAAATAGCCTCTACGGGGCATACGGGGGCACAGGTGCCACATGCCACACAGGCGTCAGAAATTACGTAAGCCATAGTAAGTGTGAAAATAATTTTGATTAAAAAATACGTATTTTGTTTTTAGCGTCACAAAAGTAAGGTTTTTTTCTCATTCGCCAAAGGTTTGTGGCAAAATTAATGCACCATCGTTTATCTGTGACACGCTAATGAGGTGAAAACCAGGCGTGAGCATAGATAAAGACTATTGTTGACAAGGTAAGGAACGCCGGTCGCCGACGGTCGGTGGGTTAGGGTAGGGTGATGGTGCCGTCGGGGGTGATGGTGACGGCGCTCTCGTCGAGGAGCTGGCGCAGGGTGTCAATGACTTCGTCTTTGGGGGCGACGTAGTTGCCGGCGGTGAGACGTGCTATTGTCGTGCCTCCGGGGTGGGCGGCGTTGCGCAATACGTAGCGACGCAGGTCGTCTTCGGTTTGCCGTGTGTGTTTTTGAGTGCGTATGCGTGCGCGACATACATCACAGTGTCCGCAGTCGCCGGTGACGGTTTCGCCGAAGTATTCGAGGATTGTGCGCTGGCGGCACGTGGTGTCGTCAAAGGCGAGACGCTTGACGGCATTGAGGCGTTGCTCATAGAGCGCGCGGCGGTCTTCATAGACGGCGCGTGGTATCGTCAGGTATTTAGACAGCTCGCGCGAGGTCGTGTAGCAGATATAGGGGTTGGCACTGCGTGGCACGTAGTGCAACACTTTCATGCGGCTGAGCAACAGCAGGCTTTGGTAGACGGTGTCGACCGAGGTGTCGGCGTTGAGTGCCAAGCGCGTTTCGTTGATGAAGACATAGTCGGCAAAGACGCCGGTATAGAACCTCAGCAGAGACATAAGCACGGTGTCAGCATCGGGTGGCAGGTCGAGTGAGTACAGCTCATCGCGGCGACACAGCATCATGACTCGCGAGCGGCTGTGGGCGTCATCGACATAGTCGATATATTGGCTCTGTGTGAGTATGGCGAGGGCACCGCGCACGTCTTGCGCGCTGAGTCGGTATGTTTGCACAAACTTTTCGAGGTCAAACTCATAGACCTTGTTGTAGCCATCGCCGACGGCAACGTTCAAGAAGCTGCCAACGAGGTCATAGATGTGTTTGATGTAGTCTTTTGGCGGGAAGGTGGCGGCGAGGTTGCGCGCGAGCGTGGCTTTGTCTTGTTTTGAGGCGATGACGACGGCAAATGAGGGGAGCCCGTCGCGCCCGGCACGTCCGGCTTCCTGGTAATATTCCTCGATTGATGGCGGCAGTTGGTAGTGTATTACCACGCGCACGTCGGCTTTGTCTATGCCCATGCCGAAGGCGTTTGTCGCCACGATGACGCGCGTCTCGCCCGACTTCCAGCGGTCTTGCTTTTGTGATTTGTCTTCGGGCACAAGTCCGGCGTGATAGAAGTCGGCACTGATGCCGCGAGCTTGGAGCATTGTCGCGAGTGCCTTTGTGCGCTCGCGCGAGCGCACGTAGACGATAGCCGAGCCGTGAGTGTTGTTGAGCACCTCGATGAGCTTGTTGTCCTTGTCGTGGGTGTCGCGCACAATATAGCTGATGTTGTCGCGAGCAAACGACAGTGTGAATTGTTGGTGCCCGGGGCGAAAGTGCAGATGCCTCGTGATGTCATCGCGCACTATGGGCGTGGCTGACGCCGTCAGTGCCAACACGGGCACGGTCTCACCGACGATTTTGCGTATGTCGGCGATGCGCAGATATGACGGGCGGAAGTCATAGCCCCATTGCGATATGCAGTGGGCTTCGTCGACAACGATGAGGCTCACCTGCCAGAGACGCAGATTTTCGAGAAAAGATTGTGACCGCAGCCGCTCGGGGGCTACATAGAGCATGTTTGTCTTGCCGAGGCGGCATTTGTCATAGACGAGAGTCTGCTCGCGGCGTGTCATACCGCTAAACAGGCAGCACGCGCGTATGTCGCGAGCCGCGAGATTGTCTACCTGATCCTTCATCAGCGAAACGAGCGGCGTGATGATGATGGTGAGCCCGTCGAGCATCATTGCCGGCACCTGAAACGTCAGCGACTTGCCGCCGCCGGTGGGCATCAGCCCGAGGGTGTCGTGACCGTCCAACACCGACCTGATGATGTCGAGCTGTTTGGGGCGAAACGAGTCATAGCCCCAATAATGCGACAAGACATCAACCGGGTCGCTGTCGGCATTGAAAATGCGTTTTGACATACCGAGTTGTGCTTGGGGCGCCGTTTAGATGTGTATCTGTTTTACGAGCAGTTGCAGAGATGACGCCGCGTTGCGGTGGTTGTTCTCTTCGAGCGTATAGCAGATGTCAAAGGGCTTGCCGCTGTGTATGTGGTCGAAATATTGCGCCATGTTGAAAGCTATGCCGTTGAAGACCTTGCCCGAGGTGTCGTCGACAAGCTCGAGTTTTATGTGCTCGAGATTTTTGCCCACGAGCTTCGATGTGCCGAAGTCTTTGACATGCTTCGTGCAGAACACCGGCTTTTGATTGCCCGGTCCGAACGGGTTGAACAGGCGCAGTGTCGACACAAATTCGTTTGAAATCTGAGAGAACGGCAACAAGGCGTCGATGTCGAGCTGAGGCGTTAGCTGTGAGGGAAGAATGTTTTTGGCGACATATTCCTCAAAGCGGCGTGTAAACTCGGGTATGTTTTCTTCTTTGAGCGACAGTCCGACGGCATACGTGTGTCCGCCAAAATTCTCCAACAGGTCGCGCGTCGAGTCCACGGCTTTATACACGTCAAAACCTTGCACTGAGCGCGATGATCCCGTGGCGAGACCGTTTGACAGAGTCAACACCACCGAGGGTTTGTAATAAAGCTCGGTGAGGCGCGAGGCAACGATGCCGATGATGCCCTTGTGCCAATCTTTGTTGTATATGACGATCGATTTTTTTGTGGCGAGCGACTCACCGCGCTTTTCGAGAATGGCGTTTGCCTCATCGGTGATGCGCTTGTCAAGCTCCTTGCGGTCTTTGTTGTACTGGTCGATGGCGGCAGCCTTTTCGTTGGCGTCCTTGATGTCGCGAGACACCAACAGCTCCACAGCCTCGCGTCCGCTTTGCATGCGACCGCTGGCGTTTATGCGCGGACCGATTTTAAAGATGACGTCAGAAATGGTGATCTCTTTCGTGCTTATGCCACAGGTGCGTATTATGCCGCGCAATCCCATGTTGGGATTGGAGTTCAGTCGTTTCAGTCCGTGATAAGTCATCACACGGTTTTCGTCAACCATAGGAACGATGTCGGCGGCAATAGAGACGGCGACGAGGTCGAGCATACCTTCGAGCTCGGCGGTGCCAATGCCGTTTGATATCGAAAATGCCTGCATCAACTTATATCCCACGCCACAACCCGAAAGATGGCTGCACGGATAAGTTGAGCCTTCGAGTTTGGGGTTTAGTATGGCAACGGCATCCGGCAGTTCGTCATCGGGAACATGGTGGTCACAGATGATAAAATCGATGCCAAGCTGTTTTGCATAACGAATTTCTTCGATGGCTTTGATGCCACAATCGAGAATGATGATGAGCTTCACGCCGGCTTCGGCAGCCTCTTCGATAGTTTTCATCGATATGCCATACCCCTCGTCATATCGTGTGGGAATGCCATAATCGATTTCGGAATAATAATTTTGGAGATAGCGATAGACCAACGCCACGGCAGTCGTGCCGTCGACATCATAATCGCCATACACCAAAATGCGCTCTTTTGACCCCATAGCTCTGTTGAGCCGATCCACAGCCTTGTCCATATCAGGCATCAGAAACGGGTCGTGAAGGTCGCGCAGCGAGGGGTGGAAAAAACGCTCGGCATCGCCGATAGACGTTATTCCTCGCTGAACAAGCAACTCACTGATGGGGGCGACGTTAGCATATCGCCTTGCCAGCTCCGTTCCCAGCTTTTGTTTTTCTGCAGATAGGGGTAAATAGTTCCATCTACGTGTCATTTATGTTGTTTTTTTTATTTTTGCAAGGCAGTGGGGCACAACGATATGCGCCCGGCGGAGGAGATGGGCGAGACGGCTGAATATACATCTAATTGCCGTCAATACAGCAATATACAGCCATCTGAGGGTAAGATACAAGGAGAGCATGTCTCATCAGACACTATTTACCCAATTTCGCTTGCAAAAATAGCATAAAAACACCCGTTTTCACAACCCCTTAAGATAATTTAGATATTTTTAATGATTAGGCGGTGGTGCAAATGGAGTGAGCAATGGAGTGAGAGATATAAATGACACGGTTAAAAATCGTCGTCCATTATGTCATAGTCGTCTTGCTCGTCGAGAAAGTCATCATAAGATGACGTCGGTGTGTGATACAAATCATTGTTGCCAAAGAGATCTCCTTGTGTGTTGTGACCATTGCCAAAAATGTCATAATGGGTGCCTTCGTGATGAGAGTCTCCATGGTGATGTCTGTCGCCAAACAGCCAATTGAGTATTGCGAACTCACAAAACACACGCCCGACTTTGTTTTTCGGCAGACACCTGTCAAGAGAGCCATTCTTGTCACCAAACAGCCATTTCAACAAATAAAGTCGTGACACAAATCTGAAAAACGACATAGCCTTATGATTTAAGTTAACATCGTGAGGGCAACCCTTCACACACGCTCAGAGCCACCGCTCATATTCCATCACAAAGATAACAAATGTTTATCAATGATAAAACTCAAATGTGGCAAAATCCAAGGAAAAAGGACTGAGCCATAGGTTAATCAGGCACAGTCCTTATGAAAAAATCTGTTGTGTGTGTTTTGCTCTATTTGTTTACGATTTCAACATCGTCAAAATCAATCTTACATTTGCCAAAAGCGAAGAAACCGAAGCCGTTAGACTCAATGGGCACATTTTTACATTTGAGGGCTTGTACGTCATTAACTCTAAATTCCAGATCCCCGCTCATATAGATGATGTCAATGTCGAGTTGTGTCTTTTTCTTGCCTTTTTGCAGCTTGAATTGATTGTGTTGTCTGCCGGTTATTTGTCCTTCTTTCAGCTTATAAAGATAGGCAAAGTCTCCCTTGATCATAAAGACGCAACAATTCATATCATCAATATAGTTAAGAATGATGCCAAATTGTTTTTTGCCTTCAAATTTCTCGACAATGGCACTGCATTTAATGTTGAAACCATTTTGCGGATCCATAGGTAGGAAGGCATGGGTGGCGACATTCTCGACTTTGTCAACAAGAGAAGTGTTGTTATTGTCTGACTTGCTTTCCAAACGCATAACGCCATCGATGATATACGCTTTACCTTCCGAACCTGAATATTCGGTCCATTGCCACGAGTTTGAGTCAAATGTTTCTTTTGTTTGACCAAATGTGTTGACAGCCATTGAGGCAATCATTATGATGAGGAGTGCTATATTTTTTCTCATAATTATTTGTTTTTAGTGTTTTTTTATTTTTCGCCCAAACGAGCTTGGAACTCACTTACCAAGGTCTCAAATTCTTTCATTATTCGAGTCGTTTCCAAGAAAGACTCTTCGTTACTGCGACTTTGCACGGGCGCAATCTCAGCGGACAGTTTTATTTGAAATGTGAGATCGCCGCCGATATTTGATTCTTTAATGGTTACGCGGTGACGAATGGTTTTGCGAGCTTCGATGTAATTCTTGTAAATCCAAGGTGTCTGTATAAATCCCGAAGCCATATCAGACGTCATAATTTCATCAAAATACTTTAACAGCACGTTGTGAGCCATCTTCCATGCTTTATCGGCATTTAATGCCCCGGTTTTCTTGTTGTAAGAGTATAGAGCTTTGTTAACTTTGACGGAAAAGAAGTTATTGGCAATTGAAGACTCGGCGGTGAGTTTCAGCAACATATCTTCTTTCAGCTTTATCTCTATTGTCTTGCGTCCGTCATTGCCATACACGCGAGTGGTGAGTGTTTCATACCCGGGAGCAGAACATTCAAGAGAGATAAAATCTTTTTTCTTTATTGTAACTTTTGCCGATCCCTCGCCATAATATGAACCATTGACTTTTATTGTGGCATCTGAGGGTATAACGACAATCTGTATCTCTTTTTCTCTGCCAAACAGTTTATTGAGCTTGCCACCAATGTCCATTTGAGCCGAGACATTACAAAGCCCGATGAATAAGAGGCTGAGTATTGCTATTGTCAAACGTTTCATGATACATTATTTTTCGCCGAGACGAGATTGAAATTCGCTGATTAAAGATTCAAACTCTTTCATTATACGATTTGTCTCAATAAAAGACTCCTCACGGCTGCGGCTGTAAATGGGCGCAATCTCAGACGCCATCTTTATTTGGAATGTCAAATCACCACCGATATTACTTTCTTTGATGGTCACGCGACAGCGAAGAGTTCTGCCGGCTTCCACATAGTTTTTGTATAGCCAAGGAGTTTGAATAAAACCGGAAGCAGCATCAGATGTCATAATTTCATCAAAATATTTTAACAACACACTGTGAGCCATCTTCCATGCCTTTTCCGAATTTCTTTTGCCGGTGGCAGGGTCGTCAGAATACAGAGATTTGTTGACTCTCACCGAGAAAAAGTTGTTGGCAACGGAGGACTCGGTGGTCTGTTTTAACAGCATATCTTCTTTAAGCTTTACCTCAACGGTTTTGCGGTCGTCATTACCATAGATGCGTGTGTTAAGTGTTTCATAACCGGGATAACTGCATTCGAGAGAGACAAAATCATTCTTTTTGATTTTTAAGACCGCACTGCCTTCGCCATAATATGAACCATTTACTTTGATAGTGGCTTCTGACGGAATAACAACAATCTTAATGTCTTTACTCCACGCACAAACGGCAATAAGCATTGCAAACAGGGTTAAGAAAAATTTTTTCATAAATTAGTTAGATTTTCGTGGTCCCCAGCTCCATTGAACCAAATAATAAAAGCAGAAGCGTGGAACTGTATGTTACATCTTAAAGTGAAGGTGCTAGGAAAACCTTTGAGAACAGATGTGGGATACAGTCTCACGCTATACGTGAGAACCGTTTGCCATCTCTTGTTCTCGTGATTGAAGTTTCCTAGGCTTTTCACTTACAAGAAGAAGACATAACGCTTCTTTATTGACCAAATGTTATTGATAAGTCTATGCTTACCAAGCACAAAGTTACAAAAATTAATTATTAAGCCAATACTGCCGTGAAAAATGTTTGAGCGGGAAAGAGTATGAAATTTTATGCCACCGAGTAAATATTTGATAAACAATAGGTTATTGTTATTTTACACGACCGCCGTCGTGCATGGCTTCGAGGAGCCACGGAATGAACACGATGATTGCTATTATAAGTCCCATGATGATTATTGTTTTTAATTAGTTTATTGATGAGGGTTGATTGTCTGATTTTTGCAAATGTAACATTCGAGGTGTGACGTGTTTTTGCATATCGTTGTTAAAAAAACAAAAGCGTTGGATTGTGTGTCTAAGATGTTGACGTCGGTATGATGGCGAGCATCATTTTATTCGGCTGTGTGAATTAAACTTTTGATATATTGATGTGTCAAAAAGGTATGTTAAATATTTTAATTGCTTATCTATGAAAAAGATTTCTCGTTTTATCCCCTCGCTGTTGATTGCTTTGGCAATAGTTGTGTTGGGATTGTGTTTGAAGGGCGGTTTTGACAATATAGCCTTCAAGGATCGCTATGTTGGTGTCAGAGGTCTCGCCGAGCGTCAGGTGAAGGCTACGACTGCCTCGTGGAATTTGTCTTATACTTTGACCGGCGATGATTTGTCGTCACTATATGAGCAGGTCGAAGGCAAAAATAAAATCGTTATCGATTTCTTGAAAAGTGCCGGTATACCCGAGTCTGACATTACGGCTCAGACGCCGACAATTTATGACCCCACTACTAATCGATATACCACAGAGCGTCCCGATTATCGTTATTCAATCACGGTGACCGTTTCGGTGTCAAGCGACAAGGTTGATGCCGTGTATGCCATGACTCAGAAGCAGGGCGAATTGTTGACAAAGGGTGTGCCCTATTCAGAGACGATGGTCAACTACTCGTTCACACAGCTCAACTCCATAAAGCCCGAAATGGTCGCCGAGGCAACCAAAAATGCTCGTGAGGTCGCCGATCGCTTTGCTGCCGACAGTCAATCGGCGGTAGGTAAAATCAAGTCGGCAACGCAGGGTCAATTCAGCATAGAGGACGTCGAGTCGGCAAAACCGTATTATAAGAACGTGCGCATAGTGACATACGTTGATTACTATCTCGAAGATTGATGATAATTGATATATGACAAACAAGCCCCGGACAGAGTCAAGCACAGATGTCCGGGGTTTGTTGTATCGTGTAGTTGTTATGTCTGTGATTATATCAATTGTTGCCGGCAGGTTTTGACAGATGCACATCGAGTTGTGGAAAGGGGAATGATATGCCTTTTGTCGGCAATGTCTTATAAATGCTCTCATTGATGTCATAAAAGACTGACCAATAGAAGTCACTGCGAGTCCAGGCGCGAGCCACAAGGTCTACGCTCGACGAGCCCAAGGCATTGACAACGACTGCCGGGCTGCGATCTACGGGTGGATTGGCGGCGGCGATTTTTTGTTCGTTTTCAGCGCGTATTGCTTCGACCTTGGCGGCGACACGATTGCGATGGCGACGCATCATACGTTTTATGGGGTTGTGAGAGCGTTTTTCGGGCGTGACTTCGGCAGACGGCGTTGCGTCTTCGTTATTTGCGTCAGGCGTTGTCGTGGCATATTTTAGCCGGTCGTCTTCAACGTACTTTTTAACGATACGTTCATCGTTTATGAGAATTTGAGTGATGGCATCACGCGCGGCATCGATGTCGTCGCCATAGCTTATCGATACCTGCCACTCGACACGGCGATAATCTTCGCGCGACCAGTTGTTTATGGAGCCTGTCGAGAGACCGCCATTGGGTATTATTATCGATTTGTTGTCATAGGTGGATATTATCGTGCTGAAGATCTGTATTTCGCGCACGTATCCGGCATAACCCTGCGCCTCGATGTAATCGCCGACTTTGTAGGGCTTTAACAGCAGTATCAGCACACCGCCGGCAAAGTTTTGCAACGTTCCGCTCAATGCCATGCCGACGGCAACGCCTGCCGAGGCAAATATGGCGATGAACGATGATGTTTCGATGCCGAGAATGCCTATAACCGTGACGATGAGAATGAAATATAAGACGACTTTCACCATGCTGAGCACAAATGTGCTCAGTGAGCGGTCTACGTTGCGGTGTGCCATTACGGTTGCCAGCAGCTTGTAGAGCTTGTGCAACAACAGCTTGCCGACATAGAATACGATGAGAGCTATGGCTATGTTGATTGCCAACGAAACGACGCCGGAGACCACTTTGTCTATGAGATTGTCAAGTGGCAGATTTTTTGCTATTTCGAGTTCCTGAGTTAGCGACGGTATCGAGTCGGGCAACGTGGGGAGAGGAGTTTGAAGAGGAAGCATAAGATATTGATAGATTGAATAAAACGATGATTAGAGTTTCACGACATCTTTATACCACGCCAGAGTGTTATAGCCCCTGATTGTGGGGTCGGCATCGGGGCGCAGTATATAGGTCGAGAGTCCGCAGTGATGAGAGATGCGCAAGGTGTTCCAAATGCTTGGCGTAGCGGCGGCGTATGGCACGGCGTCAAACAATGCCTGTTGCCATTTGGCGAACAAATCGGGGCGTCCGGCTTGTGTTGCCAATGCCTCATAGTATTGTGCCATATCAAAGAACCAACAAGTACCCCTGGTTACAAAGCATTGAGGTGTAAAATCATCGGGAGTGACGCGCCCCGAGGCTTGTATGATTTCGCGAGAGACAGAGGCGAGTGTCGTCATACCCGATGTGTTGATTACAGACATAGCACAGGTGCGATAATCGCCCGAGAGGCTGTTATAGTAGTTAAATGTCTCTTGTGCCGCAGCAATAAGGTCGGGTGTGTCGGCAAAGAAATGGGGAATGTTGAGGTGATAGGGCATACCGCGGGCAGGCAGTTCGATGGCACTGGCGACAATCGTCGGGGTGACATCACGCAGCTCGTAAGCGACTTCGACACATGCCATATAACAGCAGTCAAAATAGACAAAGTCAAGCCCTTTGCCTCGCAGAGCGGCATGCAACGTTGATATATTCATCGTATATCCGCGTTCTTCGCCCCACGTTTGAGGTGTGGCAGTGTCCCATTCGTCAGCCATACCGTTTTGCAACCAACCCAAAGAGTGACTCCAAAGCACAAGCCCATAGCTTTGAGCCGGAGCCAAACGCTTGACGTCATCGATTACACCGCTGAGACGTGCGGCGTTCACAGACATCAGTCCGTCACCGGCATACGTTGCCAAAGTCTTGCGACCGGTGGCGGTGATTTCAAAAAGCGTCGAATTGCCGTTGACATCGGTGCGAAACACCAACAGGCGTCCGCCATTGAGCGCACCACCGGCGACAGCCATTTCCATTTCGGCAATGTTCTTGACATCATAATCATAAGAGCCCAATGAATTGCGGGCTGCCATGTAGACCAGAACCGTGCGCGATGCTTGTGGTTCATTTGGTTCATCTTTCTTGGAACACGATGTTGTGGATAACGTCATAAGCATAGCGACAACTGCCGGGAGCACTATGCGTATGATATGGCTTATCGAGTTATTATTGATCTTCATCGTTTGAATGCTTGATAAGTTGTGATTCGAGTTATTATTGATCTTCATCGTTTGAATGCTTGATAAGTTGTGATTAAGAGTTGATGCGTGATTTTATGCTGTCGATGACGGCAAAAGCCTCACTGCGTCCGTCACAAATGCGCGCAGCGTAGTGGGCATCGCTGTTGACGATAAGCGTCACGCCGGCGCGTATGAGACGTTCGAAATAGCGTGTGTGAGGGAAAAAGCGACCATGCGGCATATAGGCTTTGGTATTTATTTCAACGCCGACACCAGAGGCGACAATCATATCAATCAGCGTGTCGATGCGTTTGTGATACCAATCACATGACTCGACATCGGGGTCAATAGTCGTGGCGTTCATCGCAATTTTGTCGAAATGACCTATGATGTCAAAACCGCCGGTTTGTATCATTTTTTCGCTTTGATCAAAAAAAGTATTGACGAGCTTTTTCAAGTCACCGCCAAAGCGATTGGCAAGCGTGTTGGCAAAACGTTGTGCAGAGCCATCGATGTCGACATACTCGCCATTGAGATCGGGTATGAAATGCACAGACGAGATAAGATAGTCAAGACCGGCTTCCACAAACCATTGTGAGCGTGAGCCCCATTGGTCGCCAAGATAATCGACCTCCATAGACTTATAGATATGGAGTGACGGATACGTCTCTCTTGCCCGGTTTATATCATCGGTATAGCGAGTGACATCATCGACAGATATATTGCACGGCGAGGCAATGGGGATTGGCGAATGTGGCGTAAAACCGAGATGTGTGATACCGGCGTTTAACGCTGCACGACACATATCATCGATTGTGTCATGCCCGTCGCAGTATGGCGTATGCGTGTGAAAGTTATAGCTACGCGTTGCCTCTGTCAGTGTCTTGAAGTCTATCTTGTGCATAATCACTTACCAAATCTTTTGTCGACTTCTTGTTCAGATTTTATGTGGAGGAGTTAAACGCCTTTTTGATTGTTGTTTAAACAACCAGCGAATAAAGAGAGACAAGAATAACACTGTTATCACCCCGGCGATGGTCAGCGCATAAGACATCGGGAGACCAAGTCCCTCGTTGGGGGCCATAGTGATATAAGTCACCGAGACCATAGTCATAAATAATGCGGGGATGAGGGTCACGATATATGCGCGATGACGCGATGCCAACCATACGGTGGCAGCCCAAAGGGTGAACACCGCCAATGTCTGATTTGACCATGCAAAATACCGCCACAGAATATCAAAATTGATAAACAGCAATACGAAACAGATGACAAAAATCGGTATCGACACCAGCAAGCGTTTCAAAATCGGACGTTGGTTGATGTGCATAAAGTCGGCGGCAATAAGTCGTGCCGAGCGCAAAGCCGTGTCACCGGTCGTTATCGGGGCGGCAACCACGCCAAGCAGGGCAAGCACGCCACCGACAGCGCCAAACCATGTGAATGAAATGTCGTTTACCAAATAACCGGCACTGTTGTTATGCTCAGCCATATATGATGCCAGTTCATCATAGCCGCCGGTGAAAGCAATGGCGGCGGCAGCCCAAATCAGAGCCACGAGACCCTCGACGACCATCGCGCCATAGAATACCGGGCGAGCGAGACGTTCATTTTTCAGACAGCGTGTCATCATCGGTGATTGTGTGGCATGAAATCCGGATATCGCACCACATGCTATCGAAACAAACATCATCGGGAACACCGGGTGAGCATCATCGTGAAATCTGCTCGCAAAGCCATCGCTTATGCCATGGTTTATGGGGGCGTCACCAAACAGCAGATACCCAAGCAGTCCCACAGCCATAAACAACAATGCTGCGCCGAATATCGGATAAATCTTGCCTATCAGTTTGTCAATCGGCAACAGTGTTGCCATCACATAGTAGGCAAAAATAATTACGACCCAAATCATAACATTCCAATCCGTAAGCCCTGAGAGCAAGTCGGCGGGAGTTTTGACAAACACGGTTCCAACCAAAATCAACAGCACTATGGAAAATACTCTCATCACATTCTTTGTGAACGAGCCGAGGGTGATGCCGACAATTTCGGGCAGAGACTTGCCGCCTGAGCGCAGTGACATTTGTGCTGACACAAAGTCATGGACGCCGCCGGCGAATATCGTGCCGAGAACAATCCACAAAAATGCCGCCGGTCCATACATCACGCCCATAATAGCTCCGAATATGGGACCTACACCGGCAATGTTGAGAAACTGTATGAGGAAGACGCGCCACGTGGGCAGTGGCACATAGTCAACACCATCAGCCATAGTGTTTGCCGGCGTGAGACGTTTGGGGTCAATGCCTATTATTTTTTCGATGACGAGACCATAGATGAAATAGCCTCCGATCAATACTGCAAGTGATATTAAAAATAGATCCATAGAGGGTATGTGTTTATAATGCGCGTGATTCGTAATCGATGACTGAGTTGCGTAAAACAATCAGTTGATGAGACTTTTGCGCTTGCTCGGTTTCGGCTTGGCGTATAGCGGTGGCTAAGGAGCTGTCAGTAGAATAGCGACGGCGCAAGTCTGAGAGGCGATTGTTTATATTTCCAAGCTCGTTGAGGGCGTCAAGATAGTTTTCCATTTCATGACGGGCTTGTTGGCTTTTAAAGTCATTAAACGATGTGTAATGGCGGTGTGCCTTGGGGATATAGAGGCTAAATTCCGAGGCATCGATCGTTTGCACTGTTGATGTGCGCAGTTTCGATACTTTCGACAGGTATGCCTCTCTGTTAAAATCATCACCCCATGTCGAGGGTAAGAAGTTGTCGATAAGCGAGTCAACCGTGAGATTGCAGGTGGGATCGTCAAACTCAACATCGCGATTAATGCGAGTTTCATTTGGAATAATCGTGTAGAGAGTCATAGACTCAGCGGTGTCGGCGATGGAACGATTGGTGACAAAGTATGCCACACCACAATGTTCATCAGTGCAATAAAAGCCATCGAAGTGAGTAGAGTTATAGGGCATACCCAAATTTGTGGGAGCTGAAAAAGACTCGCCCACACCCGTGCGCACGGCTTTGAATATATCATAATCTCCGATAGAACTATCAGATATTTTTGCGGAGAAGTATAATGTGAGACCATCAGATGAAAGGTATGGTGTCAGCATATCACTATCATCATCAAAATCACTCTGTGAGAAGATGGGGTGGGGATTATCATAGCTGCCGTCATTGAGTATGCCGGCAGACCAAATAACCTGATGCCCGTTGTGTGGCGCGCTCCAAAAGACTTCGCGTTCAGAGGCGGGAATGTGTGCCGTTGAGCGTTCGCCGACAGCGAGTTCAGGGTGTGCTGCAAACCATTCTTTTCCATGCAGTTCACCGCATTCGTGAGATAATGGTATGGCGATGTTAAAAGCGTTAAAAAGAGAGTCGGTAGAGAGTGTGTGACGCTCGATGATTTTGACATTCTCTACACGTTCGAGCATATTCTCAACGAGCTGTTTGCGTGTGCGCAATGCCACCAACTCGGGACTATCTGTCTTCTTTTGACGTTTCAGCGCTGCCGCCCACTCGTCGAGCACATCATCGGCGGCGTCAATGTCACAAGCATCGAGAGCGGCAAGCACGCGCGAAGTAAGAGCCTCGACATTTATCGTTTGTGCCGGCTTGCGCTTTGGCGCGGCTACTGACGTGAGAGAAACAGCTGTAATAAGTATTATAATGACACGTAGACGGTTCATAATAAGTTTATTTAAGAGAAAGAGAGATATATCAAAGTCAACGTATGCCTGTCAACTTATGAGTTTGCAGAGACAGACGCCATCGTGGGTGGGCTTTTATGTAATCGATGGTTTGTTCTATGTTGCCACCCGACAAGGGTTGCAAGAAGAGGTGTGGAGTATTGAATATGTCGCATAACCATTCGACATCGGTACCCTGATAGACGACTTTCAACTCATCAACACGATCGATTTTGTATGGCGGTTCTTTTGGCGAGCATGTCACCCAATCAACTTCGGGAGGCACTGAGAGCGTGCCGTTAGTCTCAATTTGCACATAAAAGCCGTATGCTTTTATTGCGCGCAACAAGTCGCTGTCGAGCTGCAATGTCGGTTCGCCGCCGGTGATAACGAGATGGCGAGACGGGTAAGACGATATCGAGGCAGTAATTTCGTTGGCAGACATATCAATGCCGGTTTTGTGATCTGTGTCACAAAACGAGCATACCCGATTACAACCGCTGAAACGCAGAAAGACGGCGGGTGTTCCCGTGTAAAAGCCCTCGCCTTGCAGCGAGTAGAATATTTCGTTGACCTTATAAGTCTTTTTCATATGATGCAGTGTTGCCTTCACTTTCTTTGACATCGACACGATAGCAGTTGGGCACATTGTCACAAACCCATTTAGCTATGTTCTCGGCTGTGGGGTTAAAATCAAGGACATCATTGAGACATGCGTGGTCAAGCCGTTCACTTATATTTTTTTTGATATACGTGAAGTCGGTGACCATGCCGTTGCGGTCGAGTTCGTGAGCGCGACAGTGCACGGTTATTATCCAATTGTGACCATGGAGGTTTGTACACTTGCTGTCATAGTCGAGCACGAGGCGGTGTGAAGCTGATATTTCGAGTTGTTTTGAAACGTAATACATATGTCAGTGCAAAGATATGTCTTTTGATAAAGTTTTGCAACTTAGTTTTTGTCTGATTGAGATTTGTCGCCGTCTTCGGCATGAGAGAGTAGCGTCGGGTCGCCGATAAGACCATGCTCCTTGCCAAGTCGCAAAACATAGGCGATGGCATCTTCGCGCGTCGGACCTATCTCACAGTCTCGCGACACTTGTGTGAGGCTGCCTAACAGCATGCCAACATCTTTGCCTTGTGGCAGATTGAACATAGTCATAATGTCATAGCCGTTAAGTGCCGGGCGAAAAGCTCGCTCGGCATCGAGGGCATTTATTGTGTCAAATTTTTTTTCTACGATGTCAAAATTGTCGAGAAAACGTTGTTTCTTTTCGAGATTTTTTGATGTGATGTCGGCGCGAGCGAGAATCATCAAGTCGGCAAGATCACCCTCGGCATAGTTTATGAGCCGGCGCACGGCGCTGTCGGTGACTTCGTCTTCGACAAGGGCTATCGGGCGCATGTGCAGTTCAACGAGTTTTTGCACTTTGCGCATCTCGCACCCGGTGGGCAAAGTGAGACGGGCAAAAATGCGTGGCACCATCTTCGACCCAATGAAATTATGATTATGAAAAGTCCACCCGAGAGCCGGATCCCAACGTTTGGTTATCGGTTTGGCGATGTCGTGCAAGAGTGCCGCCCAACGCACCCAAATGTCGTCTGTGGCGCGTGCCACGTTATCAAGAACTTCGAGCGTGTGATAGAAGTTGTCTTTATGTCCGCGACCATGTATGATTTCGACTCCGCTCATAGCTGCAAGCTCGGGCAGTATGTGTTGCAATAAGCCGGTTTTCAATAACAGTTCCCAACCTATCGAAGGGCGTGGCGCAGCCATAATCTTCATCAACTCGTCTTTTATGCGTTCGCGAGTAATGATTTCGATGCGCTCGTTGTTGCGTGTTATAGCTTCAAGCGTTGCGGAAGCAATATTAAAATTCAGTTGGGTGGCAAAGCGTATGGCTCGCATCATGCGCAGTGGATCGTCAGAGAACGTTATGTCAGGGTCGAGAGGCGTGCGAATGATTTTGGCGTCAAGGTCTCCGATACCATTGTAGTTGTCGATGAGGTCGCCAAAATTAGTGGCGTTCACGCACAGAGCCATAGCATTTATGGTGAAATCACGACGAGCAATGTCTTCGGCGAGGGTGCCGTCTTCGACAATGGGATTTCGCGAATCGCGAGTATAGGACTCACGACGTGCACCGACAAATTCAAGTTCGAGGTCACGACGTTTGATTTGTGCCGTGCCATAGTTGCGATAGACGTTGACGTGTGTGCCGCGTCCGAGAGCCTTGCCGACGGCTTGCGCAAGCTCGATGCCCGAGCCTACGGTCACAAAATCAATGTCTTTTGAATGACGCCCGATGAGAAGGTCGCGCACATATCCGCCGACAACATAACATTCGCGATTTATTGAATCGGCGACACTGCCCACAAGTCTGAAAATGTCTGACGTGAGCTTGTCGGCAAAATTTAGTCTGTTGTCTGCGGAGTCCTGTGTCATAATATTGATGTTTTATAAGCCGAGCAGACGTATTTCTTCATCGGCATTTGTTACGCATTCCATGCCGTCTTGTGTGACCACATAAGTATTCTCAACACCGACGGCGCCCACACCGGGAATGACAAATTTAGGTTCGAGCGCAATGACATTGCCAACGGCGAGTATGTCGCGTGAACGCGGTGCGATTACCGGCAGCTCGTTGATCTCGATGCCGAGACCGTGACCGACAAATCCGGCGTGTTGTCTGTGCCCCATAAAATAGTCCTCATATCCGGCATTTTGAGCCAACGTTAATGCGTGATCATATAGAGCTCGCGCTTCAACACCGGGACGTCCCATAGCGGCGAGTTCGCGGCAAATTTGGCGCGACAGGTCGTGTGCTCGTTGAGCTTTTTCGGGTAGCGGTTCTACGGCAAAGGTGCGTGTCATATCGGTCATATATCCCGTGAAGTTGCCGTTGGCATCAACCATAACGCTCAGTCCCGGTTTTATTATTGTGCCATTTGCACCTACCGGGAGCGAGGGGTCAGCGCCGGCACCACCCATGGCAAAGTCATAAGGTGACGGTGCGTCGGCATTATCGCCGACAAGGATGTTAGCCATATGCAGTTCCATATCGTTGCCACATATACGGAATTGCCCCAAGCAGCCTTCGAGGCGCGATGTGCGTTCGATTTCAATTTGCAATTCAATGTCGGTCATATCATCGACATACATGCGCGGTATTTCGCGATACACGCGCTCGTGGCATTGTCCGGAGTGTTTTATGAGTTTGATTTCGTGTGGTGTTTTGACGGCTCTTGCCTGGCGCATGACGTTGTCGGCATTTTTGAATGTGTCGACATCGAGCGCACAGGCAAGGCGCTGTATGGCGTTATATGGAACATTGTCGAGCTCTAATGCCGTGACTCCGAGTGACGGTATGCCGGCATCGTCGAGCAGTGGAGTGATTTGCTCGGGCTTCCGTATTACAAACGTGCCGGCTCCGGTGAGAGTTATCGGGCGTTTGACAAAATATGCCGTCTTTGACGAGTGGCGATTGTAAATGACATAGCCACAAAATACGCGACCGGTGAGGTAATACAGATTGGCATTATCGCTGATGACTATGGTGTCGATGCCTTCGCGAGACATTATCTCGTTGATATGGCTCAGGCGCAAATTTAATTCGTCGACACTTAGCAGTTTGAGAGTTTGATTGTTATCCATATCGATGGTGTAGCTGTAAGTTAATGCAGGGTTATGATTTGTGAGAGTTGGGAAAATGAATTGATGACGATGTCGGGGTCACTGACAGTGCCAAAGCCATAAGCGCAAAATATCATTTTTGCACCGGCGGCATGAGCTGCATCACTGTCGCCTTGTGTGTCACCGACATAATAAGGCGATTTCAAAGCGTATTCATCGATGAGTCGGGCGATGTTGGCGGTTTTGTTACAACCGGTGGCACCATGACTCAGCCCAAGGGTGATGTATGGCGTGATGCCGGCGAGTGTGATGAAGTTTGTCAGCCCGTGTGAGCCACAGTTGCTCACCATGAAAAGACGTCGTCCGCGAGCGAGTGCGGTAACCGTCTTGCGTAATTCGGGATAGAATTTCCCCGATAGTCGCGGCATGAGGGTGCGTTCGTTGCGGTCGAGACATTCGAGAAATTTCTTGTGATCGGGAACATCGTGAGCAAGCTCGGCAACAATATCTTCAAGGTGCTTGCCCATCAGTGCCATCAACTGACTGCGTGTGATGTCGCGGTGAGGTATGCCGAGTTCGTCAAACGTGGTATTCCAAATGGTGCAATATGAGTCCACGGCGTCCCACATGGTGCCGTCCATATCAAAAATGAGGCTGTCGGGGTCGATTGTCATCTTGTTGGGCTTTTGGTTATACGATAATGCCGGTGTCGGGCAGTTGCCACGGATTTTGCGGCGTGTGAGAGCGGTTGTCGTGCAATACGCGTGCCGGAACGCCGGCGGCAGTGGCATCACGAGGAATGTCTGTTGTGACCACGGCGCCTGCGCCTATGGTGACTGATGTGCCTATGGTTACGGCACCGATTATGCTCACTCCCGGACCGATATAGACGTTGTCGTGTATACGCGCCGCGCGACTCTCATCGTTTGCGCCGATGGTCGTGAATTGTGAGAGGTTGACGTTGTTGCCGATGACGGCACCGGGGTTTATTATCACGCCATGCGAATGTCCGAGATACAGACCATAGCCAACGGCTGTCGTATATGGTATTTGCAGGCAGTGACGGGTGGCGAGGCGGCGCATACGATAAACGAAGACTCGACGCATCACTCGGGCAAAAATGTTTGTCGGACGATATTGACACAGTCTGAAATAAAACTGAAACCTATGCCCCGGGTCACGAAAGTGTTTGAGCCATAGGCTAAACACAGAATTGAAACGTTGACCGTAAGTGCGATAATAATCGCTGCGTATCAGTTCGACGCAGTCGCTCCATGATTGTGGACGCGGTATTATTATGCCTTCGATGTTCTCGTGTTTCAACGTTTGATGAGTTTTATTCCTAACTGTTCTATGTTGTGCAGAGTGTCGACTCGCATTATGTGGCGCAATGTCACGGTGGCGTTATCATTGATACCGTGGCGTGAGGCTATCGTGTCGGTGAACTGATATGCCGGACCCATTCCCTGACCGAGCCATTTCCCATATTTGTCGGCGAGGGTGATGTTGAGAGTGTCACACAGCGTGGTGTCTCCCGACGGATATGAGAGTTCGAGCCACAAGTTGGCAAACTCGTAAGCATCTGAGTGGCGCACGGTCAACGCCAAGCGTGATTGTCCGGCATTGACGATGTGATCCGGTATGCTTATGGTGTCTCCGTCATCTGTTATTGTGGTGTCGCCGCGCAGTGTCATCGTCATCGTGTCTGTCGCCGCCCTGTCATAGAGGGTGTCGGCGCCGAGCGCGAATGTCAACCGCTCCCCATAAGCCCACCCGGCAGGGTCTATGTCGACAAACGCTCCGGGATCGGGCACTGTCGGCGAACATGACACACCGGTGAGAATTATCGGTGTGGTCAGCATGAGGATTATGAGGTGGCGTATGTTCATTGTTGCGGTTTGTTGTCGGACTGAGTGCCGGCATCGTTTTGTTGTGAGTCTTTTTGCTGGCGTTGTTTTTGACCGCGGCGGTCGCCACGACGGCGGTTGCCATCGTCACGGCGGTTGTCATTGCGATTGGCCGTTGTGTTGTCGCCGGTCTTTTTACGGCGTTTTTTCTTTTTGTCAAAGCGCGTGAGTTCGTTTTGGTCGAGCAGGTCGGTGTATGACGAGCGTTCGTTCTCGGCGGCGGCAGCGTCATCGGGACGCAACAGAGTCAGTGGCTTTTCGCCGGCTTTGTTCATGGCGATGATTTCAAAGACTCTTGCCGGGTCGAGTGTCACGAGGTTGGCAGCCACCGATTTGTCTGTGGAGTATGTGATCTCGCGTTTAAAGATGTCGGTTTTAAAGTGGTAGTATGTGGCATCGGCGGTTTCGAGTCGCACATTCTTGGGCGGTAGTGACTTTGATGCTTCGACATAGGCGTCAACCTCGAAGTTAAGACAACATTTGAGCTTGGCACACTGACCGGCGAGTTTCTGGGGATTTAGCGAGATGTCTTGAAAGCGTGCCGCCGATGTCGCCACTGAGACAAAACTCGTCATCCATGATGAGCAACACAGCGGACGACCACAGGGACCTATACCGCCGATGCGCCCAGCCTCTTGGCGTGCGCCGATTTGTTTCATCTCGATGCGCACTTTGAATGTCTCGGCGAGCACTTTTATTAGTTGGCGAAAGTCTACGCGCTCGTCAGCGATGTAATAGAAGATGGCTTTGTTGCCGTCGCCCTGGTATTCGACATCGCCGATTTTCATGTTTAGTTGTAGTGAGGAGGCAATTTTGCGAGCACGTATCATAGTGTCATTTTCGCGAGCTTTTGCTTCTTCATACTTCTCTATGTCGGCAGGTTTTGCCTTACGGAAGACGCGTTTAATCTCGGTGTTGGGTTTGATGCGTGATTTGCGCATTTGCAGGCGCACGAGCGAGCCGGTGAGTGTCACCGTGCCTATGTCGTGACCCGGAGACGCTTCGACGGCTACGAGGTCGCCGATAGCGAGGGGTATGTTCGTGGAGTTTTTATAAAAACCTTTGCGCGTGTTTTTAAATTGCACTTCGACCATATCGTCATCGGCATATCCTCCGGGTATGTCGGCGAGATAGTTGAAACAGCACAATTTGCCGCGTGGCACATCGTGTTGTGCCCGGTCTTTCGGTTTTGTCTCCGGTGCCGCAGAGTCACCTGTGTCAGATGGTGTTGTCTCTGCCACCGGCTGTCGTTTGTCGGTGGTGTCGGGCGCGGGCGCTTGTGGCTTGGGAGTTATGTCGTCAGGAGTTTGCATCATGACCGTTTGTTATTTTGCAAAGCTTACCGAGCGTGTTTCGCGAATGACGGTGATTTTTACTTGTCCGGGATATGTCATCTCGTCTTGTATGCGTTTGGCGATTTCGGCAGAGAGTTTTTCTGTCTCGATGTCGTCAATCTTGTCGGCGCCAACGATTACGCGCAATTCGCGACCGGCTTGTATGGCGTATGTTTTGATGACACCGGGATAAGACAGGGCGAGTTGTTCGAGGTCTTTGAGTCGTTTGATGTATGCCTCGACAATCTCGCGACGGGCACCGGGACGTGCGCCGGAGATGGCATCGCAGACTTGAACGATGGGCGCGAGCAGTGATGTTTGCTCGACTTCGTCGTGGTGAGCACCGATGGCGTTGCAGATTTCGGGCTTCTCTTTGTATTTTTCGGCGAGTTTCATACCGAGGAGTGCGTGTGGCAATTCGGGTTCTTCGTCAGGCACTTTGCCTATATCGTGGAGAAGTCCGGCGCGGCGTGCCTTTTTGGGATTGAGACCGAGTTCCGATGCCATGATGGCACAAAGGTTGGCTGTCTCGCGTGAGTGTTGCAGGAGGTTTTGCCCATAGCTTGAGCGATATTTCATTTTGCCCACCAAGCGAATGAGGTCGGGGTGCAAGCCGTGTATGCCGAGGTCGATGGCTGTGCGTTTGCCGGTCTCGATGATTTCTTCTTCGATTTGGCGGCGCACTTTGGCAACGACTTCTTCAATGCGTGCCGGGTGTATGCGTCCGTCTGATACGAGTTGATGCAGGGCGAGGCGAGCGATTTCGCGGCGCACGGGGTCAAAGCCTGAGAGCACGATGGCTTCGGGGGTGTCGTCGACGATAATTTCGATGCCGGTGGCGGCTTCGAGGGCGCGTATGTTGCGACCTTCGCGACCTATGATGCGACCTTTGACTTCGTCTGATTCGATATGAAACACGGTCACCGAGTTTTCGATGGCAGTCTCTGTTGCCGTGCGTTGTATCGTTTGTATGATTATGCGTTTTGCCTCTTTGTTGGCGGTCATCTTGGCTTCGTCCATAATGTCGTTGATATAAGAGGCAGCGGCGGTTTTGGCTTCGTCTTTGAGGCTCTCGATGAGTTTTTCTTTGGCTTCGTCAGACGAAAGTCCCGAGATGTGTTCGAGGGTTTGGCGCACGGAGGCGGTCATCGTTTCGAGCTCGGCTCGGCGAATTTCGTTGGCGTTGTGTTGCTCTTCGACTTTTTGGCGCGAGGCTTCAATTTCGTTGCGAGCACGTTGGTTTTCGCTTTGCTGTTGGTTGAGTTGCAACTCGCGTTGTTTTTGTTTTGCTTCTTGTGATTGAATTTTAGACAGACGTTGAGTCGCTTGCTTGTCGGCATCGGCGGTGATGCGCAGGGCTTCTTCGCGACCTTCGAGAATTTTAGACTTTTTGAGGTCTTCGGCTTCGCGTTGAGCATCGTCGATGATGACTTTTGCGCGGGTGCGCGCCATTGAACGTTGCACGGCGATGGTTATTACTGCTGCAAGAGCGGCGGCAACAAGGGCGGCGGCAATGATTATCAGTATATTATCCATTAGATATGTATTGTTTATGAGTATATTGGTGAGTTAATGATTTAAAGCCTCTTTTTGATGGTTTCAGACTGCCGGGGTGTCTGATTGTGTAATGTAGTTTGTCTTGTTTGTTGTCGTATATATGTATAAATGCACCCGGGACAGTCTGCGGGATTGATGCTGTGTCCTGATACGTGTCAAGACGCGGCATCGTGCTGTCGCGAGTGCGGGGTGATTATTGAAATGTTGGCTGCAAAGTCGCCAGTGTGGCTTATCGGCGCAGGGGAGGGGTGAGGCGAGTGTCAATCGCCGGCGTTTTTGTTGTCTGTGATTTGGTTGTCGACGCTCTCATCGACGGTGAGTTCTAACAGACGGTCGAGTTCTCCCTCAAAGTCATCGATAAAGCGATGCTCGTTTCTGACATCGTTTAAGAGCAGATAGTATGATTTGGCAAACTGTATGGCTATCATCGCAAGGAGTTCTTTGGGAGTCTTTTCTTTGAAGGCTTCACTCCACTTATTCCACACTCTGTTGATATTGTATTGAGCTTGGCGCACAAACTCTTCGTCTGAGCGGTCTACCAACATGCCTATGGGTGCCACATCGGCTATCTTTATCGATATTTTTTGTTTGTCTTGCGTCATTATTGTCTTCCGTGCTTAATTCGCGTTGTGAGTCGGCGGCGAAAGGGTGTCAGCCGTCGGTTGTCAGTCGGCGAGGTCGGCTATGCAGCGGTCTATCTCCCGCACTAATTCGGCAATGGTGGCACGAGCCTCATCGAGCTGATCACGATTGGGCGCTATGGCTGAGGCTATCGAGTAGTATTGCAATTTGACGTTTAGTTGCTCGATAGTCTTCTGGCACTCGGCGAGTTGTTTTGTCAGCTGTTGGTTTTGTTGTCTCGCTGAGTCTCGCTGAGCAATAGCCACTTTGTATCTGTCGGCGAGAAGTCGTGATTTCTCGCCGAGACGCACGAGTGATTGTTCGAGGTCCGAAGCCATTCTTTCCAAATTTTCACAAAAGTAATGAAAAAAATTGATATCCTGTGTGTGTGGTGTTTTATTTTGTGCTTTTTTATCTCTGATTTTGTGTTTTTGCGCAGCATTGATAAAAAAATGAGTGACGACAATAAAAAACGGAGGCAACGTGTTGGTGCGTCGCCTCCGTTTTTGGCGGATTTTAAATGTGCCGTTGTCTTACTCGTGTCAGGCTTTGGCTGTGAGGTCACGAGTGTCGCGGGCTATCATCAGCTCTTCGTCGGTGGGAACAACAACGACGGTGACTTTTGAGTCGGGGGTTGAGATTATGGTTTCGATGGCGCGAGTTTTGGCATTGAGTTGCTCATCGATTTTTACACCCATAAAGGCGAGAGGACGGCATACGTCAGCGCGCAAACCTGTTTGGTTTTCACCGACACCGCCGGTAAACACGATGATGTCGACGCCACCCATCTCGGCGGCGTATGCACCGATGTATTTGATGATGCGTTGCTGATAGATGTCAAGGGCGAGTTGTGCCTGTTTGTTGCCGGCGGCGACGGCGGCTTCAATTTCGCGCATGTCTGATGACACGCCACTGACACCGAGCACTCCCGAGCGTTTGTTGATTATGTCTTGAAGTTGATCGGCGGTGAGATTGCGACGTTTCATAAGATAGGTGAGCGCACCGGGGTCAACATCACCCACGCGTGTGCCCATCATGAGACCTTCGGTGGGTGTGAGACCCATAGAGGTGTCGACAGAGCGTCCATGGTCAACGGCGGTTATCGAGCCGCCATTGCCGATGTGGCAGGTGATGATGCGCTGTGTGGCAATGTCGCGACCGAGGATTTCACACACGCGTCCCGAAACATAGCGATGTGAGGTGCCGTGGAAACCATAGCGACGCACGTGGTCTTGTGTATAGAACTCGTAGGGCAGGGGATAGATGTATGATTTTGCGGGCATCGTTTGATGGAAGGCTGTGTCAAAAACGCCGACTTGAGGCTTGCCGGGCATCAGTGAGTTGATAGCCTCGACACCAATCATGTTTGCGGGATTGTGAAGGGGTGCAAGGTCATAACATTCGCGCACCATGGCTTTGACGGCGTCATCGATGACCACAGATGAGTTGAATTTCTCACCGCCGTGAACGAGACGGTGACCGACGGCATCGATTTGGTCGTATGATGTGATGCAACCGGTCTCGGTATCGGTGAGAGTTTCGAGTATGGCTTCGATAGAACGACGATGGTCGGCTTTGCCGAGTTGTTTTATGGATTTTGTGCCGTCGGGAAGTTTAAATTTCAGGAATGTGTCATCGAGGTTGACTTTCTCGACGCCGCCTTCGGCGAGCGTAGCTTCGGTATCGGTGTCTATGAGCTTGTATTTTACTGACGATGAACCGCAGTTGAGAACGAGTATATTCATATTCTTTTGTCGTTTAGTGTATTGCCTGATTGGCGGTGATGATTATAGTCTTGTAGATGTCTTCGGGATAGCAGCCGCGAGAGAGGTCGTTGACCGGCGCAGCGAGTCCTTGGAGCACGGGACCCACGGCTTGCACGCCTCCGAGGCGTTGCACGAGCTTGTAGGCGATGTTGCCGACTTCGAGCGAAGGGAATACGAGCACGTTGGCACGTCCCGACAATGGCGAGCCGGGAGCTTTTGTCGCTGCCACGCCGGGAACGATAGCGGCGTCTGCCTGCAATTCGCCATCGATGATGAGCGTGGGGTCTGCTTGGCGCGCAAGTTGTGTCGCTTGTATCACCTTGTCGACGCGTTCATGTTTTGCCGAGCCTTTTGTCGAGAATGACAGCATAGCTATGCGCGGAGTGATTTGAGCGATGTCGCGAGCTGTTTGAGCAGAGGATATGGCTATCTGTGCGAGCTCTTCGGCGGTGGGGTCGGGGAGCACGGCACAGTCGGCAAAGACGAGAAGATCATTGGTGCCGTATTGTGAGCCTTCGGGCAGAAGCATAACGAAAGCGCCTGAAACGACATTGATGCCGGGAGCGGTTTTGATAACTTGGAAGGCGGCGCGCAACACGTTGGCGGTGGTGTTCATGGCACCTGCCACCTGACCGTCGGCGTCACCGTTTCTGATCATCAGACAGCCAAGGTACAGAGGGTTGGCAGCAGTGAGGCGTGACTCTTCGGCGGTCATGCCTTTCGCCCGACGCAACTCGAGCAGTATGGGGGCATAACGGTCGATAACGCTCTCGTCGGCGGGGTCAACGATGGTGGCGCGAGTGATGTTTTTGAGTCCGAGTTCGGTTGCCATGCGGTTGATATCGCCGGGATTGCCGATGAGTATGATTTTTGCCAGTGAGTCGCCGATGATGCGGTCGGCGGCTTTGAGTGTGCGAGGTTCGGTGCCTTCGGGCAGCACTATGCGGCGCAGGTTTTGGCGTGCACGCGCCGTGAGTTTGTCAAACAGGTTCATAATATGAAATATGTTTGTGGTTGTTTATGTTTGTGCAAAGATACAAAATCGGGTGTTAACCGACAAAAGTGTTTTTGTCCTTAAATGAGTGCCGGGCGATAATGAGCCATAAGAGACAAACGCGTTGTCCGTGATGGGGAACAACGCGTTTGTGATGTTTTTGTCTTTATCGCCAGTGTTATTTTTTGACGATGCGGCGCTCTTTGATACGAGCTTTTTTGCCGGTGAGACCGCGCAGGTAGTAAAGTTTTGCGCGACGCACTTTACCGTGCTTGTTAACAACGATAGAGTCGATAAACGGTGACTCGATGGGGAAGATACGCTCAACACCGATGTTGTCAGACATTTTGCGCACGGTGAAACGTTTTTTAACGCCTTCGCCCGAGATGCGGATAACAACGCCGCGATATTGTTGGATACGCTCTTTGTTACCCTCTTTGATGCGGTAAGCTACCGTGATGGTGTCGCCGGGGAAAAACTCTTCGTGTTGTTTGCCTGATTTAAAGGCTTCTTCGGCAATTTTAATTAAGTCCATTTTATTTGTTGTTTAAAATGTTAGTAGGTCGTAGCATACGCGAGCTACCATGTCTCGCCAGCGGCTGCGCTTATCGGGTGCAAAGGTAGTGGTTTTTGTCTGACTGACAATGATGATAATGTTTCGATTAACCATTATTAACAATCAAGGGCGACTCTTTGTTTGAGCCGCCCTTGGCGTATGGTTTGTCGGTCATCGAGACCGACCGGGGTTTTTAGCGTTTGATGAGTCTCACGGGGTTGAGGTCGTTGATAACTACCATATAGAGACCGGGAGCGAGTGTCGATACATCTACGGTTTGTTTTGTATCACCGTCACCGGCGTTGCGCACTACAACGGCGCCGCTGAGCGAGATGATGCGTATGTCTTGAATTGCCTCGGGAGCATTGACGGTTATCGTTGTGGTGGCGGGCACGGGATATACGGCTACCGAGCCGTTGTTGTCTTCGATAACGGCGTCAACACCGGTGGTGCCACCGTCTTCGGCGGTCACTGCCTCGGTGGGCACTTCTTTGTGGATGTATTGGTTGTTGGCGGCATAGTGAGCCACGGCGCGATATCTGAGTGTGCGCGGGTCGGTTGTGGTGTAGTAGTATGCCACGCAGTTTGTTTTTGAATCGACGGCGGCTTTACCCTTGTAGCTTGTGCCGGCGGCTTGTGCCGGTTGACCTTGGAGGGTGAGTCGTGTTGTCATATTTTCCTCACCGTCGACGCCAAAGAGGTAGTCACCGGGAATGATGTGGCTGACTTCGCCTTGATATGTGTCTTCGACGTTCTGATATGCGTTGCCGCGATAGTCGTCTTTCCAAATATATTTGAAGTCGTCGATTTGTGACCAGTTGGCACCGTTGTCGCTGCTGACCTCGAGGGTGAAGAAGCTGACGTGTAACGGATAGGTCGAGGGTGTCATCGTTGCGCGGTCAAAGTCAAGTTCTACGCGATATTTGCTGTTGTCGGCTGCGGCGTATGAGATGACGTGGAGGTCGCCGATAGATGCGGGATAGTCGTTGCGAGCTGTCGCCATACCGCCTTCACCTTTCACTGTGATGGTGTTGTCGGCTTTCTTGACATAGATGGGAGTCACGCGCACGGCATACATATTTTCGGTGATGTTGTTTTCGGTAGTGGCGTTGCCATAGTGTTGGCTGTATTTGGTGTCAACGGGAACGTCTGAGCCGGCAGCAACTGTCGGGTTCCAAGTCTTGACGGGAGCAAGCGATTTGTCGAGGAACTCTACGTTGTATTGTCCCACGAGGTACTCTGTTGTGCTTTCGCCGGGTTTGTAACCGTCATCTTCTGACGGACGCGGCCATTCCATCTCGGCATTGAGGTTGATGATCTCTTTACCGGTGCCGTTGGCTTTGTCTTGCTCTATGACATCGATGGTGAGTGTCGGCGTTGTGCCTGGGAACGAGATGTATTTGTAGAAGCGATATTTGGCGAAGCGCACGCCGGGCACATATTGATAGATGTATATGCAGTCGTCGGTCTCGTCATATTCGGCACCAAACCAGTTGGCATTTGAGTTACCGGCAGAGAAGCCTGTGAGTGCATCTTGGGTGAAGGCTGCCACGGGTATCATTTGTGCAAATGATGCCTCGTCGGCGGTCTGGTTGTCGGCGCGTGTTGCCATGTCGATGGCAAAGTGACCGGTGTTGTTCGAGCGGATGGCTGTTGGGTGAACGAGGAAGAGCTCGTCGTTATATTTGAATGTTACACCACCGCCGTTTGTGACGTCTGTCTCATCGTTATAGATGAGGGTATACTTGCCGTCTTTTGTCACATAGTATGTGCCATGACCACGCACTTGGTGTATGAAGCAACCGTCGCGACCGACAACGGGGAAGGCGTAGTTTTCGGTAGATGCCACTTTGTCATCTGTTGCCACGTTGCCTTCTTTGTCGGGAGCTTGGTATTTGACAACGGTGCCGTCGTGGTTGATGCGATAGCAGTCGAGTGATTTGTTCATAGCCATCAGCACGTAGTCTGTGCCGTCAGAATATTTGCCACCTGCCGAGAGGTAGTGCGTGCGATAGTGCTGTTGATAGTCGCCGGCATCTATCCATTGGCTCGGGAAGTTTTGCCCCGAAACGTCCAAGTGTGACGAACCGCAATACATATCGGTGTTGGGCAGGTAGAAGAGGTCTGAACCGGGTGCCGTTGAATTATTAGGACCATTGTTGGTGAGGTCACGGTTGCCGGCTTGCAGAGAGCGACGCCAGAACACACCGTCTTCGGTCATGGCTATCGATTGATTTTCGAGTGGATATGCATAGTGGATAACGAGTTCGTTGGTGTTGGCATCCCAGTTGTATTCGCTGATTTTGCGCGGGTCAGAGATGTCACCCTTGCCGCGAGCACCAATCTTGAAGATACCGCCACGCTCGGTGAACGTCTTCTTCAATTCTGTAGCGGTCCATTGGTTTGAAATGTAGGTGCCGTTGCTGTAAGTCTGTGCCTTTGCTGATGTCAGAGCGGCGATATACCAATATCCGTCATAGAATTGTGCCTGACGATATGCGTCACCGGGTGAGCCCCAAGCGCCGACTTTGTCTTTGGCGTTGGCAAAAGCGCCTTTGGCGACAACGGCTTTGTCGGGAGAACCGGCGGCTGCCCATTCGTCGGGTGTATAAATCGGGTAGTTGTAAACCTCTTCAAGACCATAACCGGTAACAAGACGGTTGCGCTCGATAGAGCAATTTACGGTTTGAGATACCAGATGTTTCTCGGTTACGGGGTTGCCGTTGCTGTCACGAATGACGTTCCACGTTTTTGCTGTGGCATCGTATTGACATTTGTAAACGATGGCTTCGACATAATAGCTGTGCTCACCGTTAGAGAGGTTCATGTCGGTATAGCGTGCAGACTCGAGATTTGTTTTCACGCAAACGCCGTCACGATATACATCGTAATAGGCAAGGTGCCATTCGTCAACTTTTGTGTAAGTCCAGTGAAGTGTTGCCGATGTGCGACCGGTATATGTCTCAATTTCGGTGATGTTGGGTGCGGCGAACGTTGTCGGAGTGGTGAGGTTGGAGAGCACTCTGCCGACAGTGCCTGACTCGGTGGTGACATTTTGGTTCATCACGGCGCGCACGCGCAACTCTGTCTTCACGCTATAAGCAACACCATCAATGGTTTTTGACGACACTGTTTGGTAGTCTTTGAGAGTGTATGATGTCGTTGCAGCTGTGAGGTTGGCAAGAACAGTCACCTCGGTTTTGGTGTTGTTTTGGTCATCGGTGAGTGTCAGACGTTGAACAACTTCAAATTTGTTGACGGTGCCACCTTCGGGAGCATTCCAATCGAGTTTTACGTTAGAAGTGCCGTCTTCTTGTGGCAGAAGTTCGGCGGTGAGGTCAACATAGCCGAAGGGCAGATCCCAAAGGCTTACAGAAGCATAGTCGCCCAGCTGATTGCCTGACGCGTCCACGGCTTGTATGGTATAGACGGCTTGATAGCCGAGACCGGTAGGAGCTTCGTATGTAAATGATGTGGCTTTGCCCGACACATTGTTGTCGATGACAGTGCCGGTGGTTCCGGCAGTCTCACCGCGATATATCACATAGTGGTCGGCGGCTGTGCCTGCTGTCCATGTGAAAGATGTTGTTTGAGTCTCGCCGTTCCATTTTTGAGTGGCTTTGAGGTCGTTGATAACTTCGACCGGAGGTTCGGGCAGTTGCACTTTGAATGCGGCGACACCGCGTGCGGGTTGCATAAGGAATGCCCAATAGAGACCGTTGTCTTTGCTTACGATGTCAAAAGATGTTTTCTTGTGTCCCGTATCGGTGACACCTGAGAGTGCACCATAGCTCGGCGTCAGTGTGTGAACGAGGGTCGCTTTGTCCAAACCTTTTGTCCAGTTGTAGACATAAACCGTTGCGTTGGTATTTACGCCTGAGGCGGCGGTGATGAAAGCATATTTTTGACCTTTGTATGTTACAAATTCAGAGCTGCAACCATAACCTGCTGCCGGCATATCGCCTTGCGGAAATCTGCCGACGTATGTACCGTCTGCCTCAAAATACAGCGGTGTGCCACCATTGTAGCTGATGAAGAATGTGCCATCGTCGAGGAATTTTACTTCTGCACGTGAGCGAGCACCAAGGTTGTCAGAAACGTTTGTGAACAGCTCTGATGCGCTCTTGCTCAGTGTGATGGTTTTGGGTGTGAAGTTTATAGTGCTATTCTTAACTTCGAGATAGTAAATCTTGTTTGAAGTGACATTTGCAAAGGCAATACGACCATTGGTCATTGTGCCCCATGTGCCGACAACGTCACCTGATTCATAGTCAAGGGCGACTTTGCCAAGATAGGAAGTTCCACTGCTGCTAAGTTTGTAGACGTTAACGGTTTTTCCGAGGCTGAAGCCGAGGGCTGTCTTGTCGAGGCTTGCCGTTGTTGTCATAGCCATAACAGCGGTCGCGCCACCTGATGGTACGGTCACACCAATACCCTTGTTTGCATTATAACCCGTGTTTTGGGTTACACGCGCCCATGTATACTTGGTGGCATAATTCGAGGCGTCCTGACCGCCGGATATTAGCCATAAGTTGCCGTCTGCCGATGCTGATAGGGCAGTCGAACCTTTGACGTTGCCACCATTGGTATAAAACCATGTCTGTGTGCCGGCAGAAGCGATAGAATTGCCGTTGTCAAGATTGACGCCCGTGCGGTCGCTGACGTTCTCTTTTGACGGTTTGATTTGCCAAGAGGGCGATATGGCATCGGCTCGGGCTGCTGAGAAGCCGAGCGTGAGGCATAGCGCCAAGGCGAAAAATTTGAATAGATATCTTTTCATGTTGTTTATTGTGAGTTTTGTTTATATTTCAAATAAGGGTAAACTGTAAAATCTCTTGTGTGAATAATTCTAAGATTTGTGTAAGGTGTTTATGTTGAGAGGAAGAGGAACGGTGCGGGATAAATATTGGCAGCGCGACAATATAGCATAATCGCGCAATGACGGGTGGTGATGTTTGTAGTATGTTTTGAAGATAATAGTGATGTTAAAATGTGAGAACTCAATGATTTATATACGTATTATCGACAGCCGTATCACGTTTGTCACGAGATAAGGCAGCCGCATAATGGTGCAAAGTTAGCATTTTTTAATTAAATACGCAATACCCTGATGTCAAACTTTGATATATTCTTGTGCGCGTCAGCCTCATTATGTGTGTCAGTCAAAGCCTCCTATAAGCGTCTATCCGCGCCGAAAACAGACACAAAAACAGAGTCTCCGGCGACGCTAATAGTTTAAAAATGTTAAAATTCGACCAAAAAACGGCTAAAATGTTTGTCAGAGTTGCAAAATCGGCTGACAGACACTATATTTGCGAAAAATTTATCATTTATTAACTCATTAAAACAAGCCTGATATTCCATGAACAAATCAGAACTTATCGGTGCAATCGCCGAAAAATCGGGACTCACCAAAGCTGACGCCAAAGCAGCGTTGGACGCAACAGTAGCATCAATCAGTGAAGCTCTTGCCAAGGGCGATAAAATTGCATTGGTTGGCTTCGGCACATTCGCCGTTACAGAAAAAGCCGCTCGCACAGGTATCAATCCGCGCACAAAAGAGACTATCACAATCGCCGCTCGCAAAGTTGTGAAATTCAAACAAGGTGCCGAGCTCGCAGAAAAAGTAAAATAAGCGCAGTCTCCCACTGATAACTTATCATACAGGGTGTGGTCATCATAGTGATCACACCTTGTTTTTTTATCGTGCCCACACACTGTTTTATTGATGTCGTCACGAAGGCACGGTGTTTCCGGTTTCGTGGAGTAGAAAAAAAGTTGTAGATTTGCATTAAACAATCACAGCACGGCGACTCGCCGCATGTCTGACAAAACGCAAGAGAATATGAACTATTTCACATACCTGTTTAAAAATATGGGGCAGGTAACAAAAAACCTGCTAATAATCAATGTCTTGGTTTGGGTGTTTTATGCCGTGGCATCAACCGACACCGTTGTGCATGCCGATAAGATATTGGCTTTGCATTATTTCAGCTCATCGGATTTCAGACCATGGCAACTCATCACATATATGTTCACACACCATGAGTTGTGGCATTTGTTTATGAATATGTTTGCGCTCGTGATGTTCGGTTCGGTTATCGAATGGGCATTGGGCAGCAAGCGGTTTTTGATATACTATTTGGCGTGCGGACTCGGTGCGGCACTGATACAGGAGGGTGTGTATGCGTTGATGCTTATGCATTATGCCACATACGTCACACCCGACGAATATGCCATCATAAGTCAGACCGGCAGTGAGATAATGGCACAGGGCTATAACTGGGTCGGTGTCGCCGGCGACATTAACGCGCTTATAAACGGTGCCGTGCTCGGTGCTTCGGGAGCGGTATTCGGCGTGTTGTTGGCATTCGGTATGCTGTTCCCTAATCGCGAGTTGTACATAATGTTTATCCCCGTGCCGATAAAAGCAAAATGGGCGGTAGCCGGTTTCGCAGTTCTTGAACTCGCCATGGGCGTGGGGCAGGTCGCTGACAATGTCGCACACTTTGCCCACCTCGGCGGTATGCTCGTGGGCCTGGTGATACTGCTGATATGGCGGCGACAAGGACGAAATAAGTTTAATAGTTGGTATTAATTTGATATGACGCTCTCTCGGGTGCATAAGGCAGTGGGCATACTCATCGCGGTGAATGCCGTGATGTTTGTCGCCGTGCATATCGCGGTGTTGTTCTGTGACGATGTCGTGTCATGGCTGGCGGTGAGCGCCGACACCAGGGTGACACTCAGCCGTCCGTGGACACTGCTGACATATATGTTCACACAATGGGACATATTGCACCTGTTGGCAAACATCTTGTGGCTGTGGCTGTGGTCGGCGGTTGCCGGCGAGAATAATCCGGCAATGAAGGCGAAGTTGCTTGTCACTACATATCTTGCCGGCGGCTTGATGAGTGGCGTGGCATACCTTGTGGCAGCAGTGAGCGGTGCCGATTGCGGCACGATGATCACCGGCGCATCGGCGGCAGTGGTGGCTGTGATCGTCTGCGGCGCCATAAATGCTCGTGATGCCGAGGTCAACGTGGTGATATTCGGACGCATGAAAGTCAGATGGGTGGCACTCGTAGCAGTGGCGATGTGTGTCATCGCCGGTGTCGAAGGCTCGCTTGGCGCAACGATAGCCCACACAGCCGGTATCGTGACCGGCTTGGTGTTTGGCATCATCTTGAAATACAGATATAAACATATTGCAGAGAAAGCAAAACAAACACCCCTGACTCTTGACGACTTGCTCGCCAAAGTCTCACGTAGCGGCTATGGCTCGCTGACAAAGGCAGAGCGTGCGCGATTGTTCGAGATCAGTGACAGCCTCTCGCAAGACAAAGCAGAACAACCCCGACAATGAAGATAAAACTTGGCAAAATAATGAAAAAAACGGTCAGCCTTGTTGTCGCCATCGTGGCAACGATGTTGTCACTGTTGCTCATTGTCGGAACATGGGGAGGCGAAGCCGACCCCTTGGCGTTTCCGCTTGCCGGCGTGATTGTGATGACGCTGCCGTTGACGATACCCCTGGACATTGTGGCGTTTGCCGTCTGTGCCATTTGGTGGCGACGCTCGGCGTTGATACTCGGCGTGGCGATAGCGTTGTCGTTGCCGGGAATAGCTGATGTCTTCCCCATAGGCACGCCGTCGATAGTGCCGCGAACTGAGACGAAAAATGATGACGCACGGCGCGAGTTCACCCTTATGACATTCAACTGCTCGGGGTGGGCTGATCTCACCGAGCAATATCCCGGCGATGTCAACCCCACGGCGCGCCTGATACTCGACACCGATGCCGACATCGTTGCCCTTCAAGAGTCAAACGAACTGCGTCCGCGCTCTCAGGTGAAACTCACTCATGAACAGATAGACTCCATAAAAAGCCGCTACCCCTACACAATACAAACACAATGGCGTTTGATATTGCTGTCAAAATTTCCGGTGACAGAGATTGACCTCGGGTTGGCAAGCGAGCGACCGGATGCCGATGAAACAACGTGCTATAATATCGATATTGACGGACATCGTTTGACACTGTTCAACATACACCTGCAATCCATAGGGCTTACCGGCGAAGACAAAGCCCTCTATAACGAGATTGTCAGCCTCGAAGACATCGACAAAGACAGCGAGGGTCGCATAATGGGGCGCGTGCGTCGCAATCTTGTGGGTAAACTTGCCACTGCCGGACGAGAACGGGCGCGACAGGTCGAGCGACTTATCAGCGACATCGCAAAATATGGCACAGGAGATGTCATTATATGTGGTGACTTCAACGACGTCCCCGGGTGTCACTCACTGCGCCGACTCGAAGATATAGGCTTTCGTCAGGTATATCCGGCGGTGGGACGCGGATATATGGCGACATTCAACCGCAACAAATTTTGGTTTCGCATAGACCACGTGCTGTGGCGCGGTGATGTCGAGCCGATATCTATGCGTCGCATAGAAACCATAGCCTCAGATCACCATGCCTTGGTGACACGATTTGCCATGCCGTGACACAAAAAAGCGCAAAAACGGCGTCACACACGACAAAAATCACTATATTTGCAAAAATAACCAACACATTATTATATATATGAACAAAAAAATTATGACAATAGCCGCAGCCGCCATGATGGTCGGAAGTGCGATGAGCGCAACAGCCGCCGAGCGTCAGAATCCGTTTTTGACGCCCTATCAGACGCCATACGAGATACCGCCGTTTGATAAGATTACGTATGACGATTATCTGCCGGCACTCGAAGCCGGAATCAAGGCGCATAATGAGGAAATACGCGCCATAGTCGAGAACAAAGAAACACCGACATTTGAAAACACCATACTCGCCCTCGACCAAGCCGGTGACATCATAGAGCGTGTGGCATACGTGTTCAATGCTCTGACAGAGTCTAATAACTCGCCCGAATTTGAGGCAATAGCCGAGGTTTTCAGCCCGATGCTCACAAAACATCAGGACGAAGTGTCGATGAATGACGGACTCTTCAAACGCGTTAAATATATCTATGATCGTCGCGACAAAATGGGACTCGCCGCCGACCAAAAACGTGCCGTTGAGACCATCTACAAATCGTTTACGCGCAACGGCGCTCTGCTCTCACCTGCCGACAAAGAGACGCTCAAAACTCTCAACGGCGAGCTTACCGACTTGTATCTGAAATTTAACAAAAACCTGATTAAGGCGACAAACTCGTTTGCCGTTGTTGTCGACGATCCCGCCAAACTCTCGGGCCTGCCACAATCATCGATTGCCGTTGCCGCCGATGAAGCCAAAGCTCGCGGCTTGGGCGAAGGCAAATGGGTGTTCACCCTCCATGCTCCGAGCCGTCTGCCACTGTTGCAATATGCCGACTCGCGCGAATTGCGCCAACAAATATATGAGGGATATGTCAACCAAGCCACTTCGGGCGAATACAACAATATCCCCGTTATCAACAAAATACTTCAAACACGCTCTAAGAAAGCAAAACTTCTCGGTTTTGATTCGTTTGGCGCATATATGACCGACAACGTCATGGCTAAAACTCCCGAAGCCGCCGAAGAACTCTTGATGCAAATATGGCGTCCGGCAGTTAAGAAGGTAAACGAAGAAGTCGCCGAGATGCAAGCCATTGTAGACGCCGAGAAAGGTGGCTTTAAAATTGCTCCATGGGACTATTATTACTATGCCGAGAAGGTAAGACAAAAGAAATTTGAACTCGATGAGTCAAAAGTGCGCGAATACTTCCCCATCGATTCAGTGCGCAAAGGCATATTCACCATGGCAGAAAAACTCTATGGCATTAAATTCACTGAGATGCCCGATGCCCCCAAATATTATCCCGAAGTCAAAGTATATGATGTCACCGATGCCAAGACCGGCGAGCATGTGGCAGTGTTTATGACCGACTACTTCCAACGCGCATCAAAACGTCAGGGAGCATGGATGTATCAATTTAAAAACTCGTGGGTAAACCCCGACGGCACCGCCTCACGTCCTATAATATATAATGTGGCAAACTTCACCAAACCTGCCGGTGACTCACCATCGTTGCTGACACTCGATGAGGTGGAAACCATGTTCCACGAATTCGGTCACGGACTTCATGGTATGCTCTCTCGCTGCCGCTATAAAATGCAAGCCGGCACCAACACCGACCGCGACTTTGTCGAACTGCCCTCACAGATACACGAACATTGGGCTATGGAACCCGAACTCCTCAAAACCTATGCTCATCATTACAAAACCGGCGAAGTTATTCCCGACGAACTTATCGCCAAGCTCGAAGCCTCGGCAACACATAACATGGGCTTCACAACAGCCGAGCTTGCCGGCGCCGCCCTGCTTGACCTGCAATATGGCAAACTCAACCCCACGGGTGACATCGACATTGCCGCCTTCGAAAAACAAGTCGGTGAGAAACTCGGACTTCCCGCAGAATTGACATACCGCTATCGCTCGACATACTTCAAGCACATATTCGGCAGCGATGAATATGCCTCGGGATACTATACATACCTGTGGGCAGAGGTGCTCGACACAGATGGCTTTGAACTCTTCAAAGAGCGCGGCATCTTTGACCCGGCGACAGCCAAATCGTTCAAAGAAAACATTCTTGAAAAAGGTGACTCGGAAGATCCTATGGAGCTGTTCGTGAAATTCCGCGGACACAAACCATCGGTTGATGCCCTCTTGCGCAACCGCGGACTCGCTCCGGTTGCCCCCGTTGACAAAGTTAAAATCAAACCCATCAAAAAAAACTAAGCAGACAATACGCAAACAAAAAAATCGCGGCATCGTTTTTGGCGGTGCCGCGATTTTTATAAGCTGACGCGTATGTGGTTGTGTGAGAATGATGTCTTAGAATGCGTATCGCACGCCGATGGCAGGGATTATGGCGTGAATTTTGTAATCGGCAGTAAATTCGCCCGTTGCCGGCAGTCCGAGTTGGGGATAATTTTTGGCGATGAAATCATCATACTGACCGGTGGCATTGTCGGCGCCACAGCCCTTGACATACATAAATGCCACATCGATAGAAAAACTCTTCACGGGGCGGAACGACAAACCGACCGAAGGCTCGATTTTGGTCATACCCGGTGTCTCGGGGTTGTAGTGATTGATGTTGACGGGAGAGAGGTCAACCATGAGTCCGGCACGGAGATCCAAACGATCGGTGAGTGCATATTCGCCACCGAGGTGATATGTCCACGAGTTGTGATAATCCTTTGTGAGATGTTGGTCAAATTCGGACAGGTGGTCAAACGAAAAATCGAGATAATCATAGGTTTTCCACCCGGTGAGTTGGGCGTCAAAAGCCAGTGTCAGACGATCTATGGGACGATATGCCACGCCAAATGTAAGCACATAGGGACACGGCATGGCAGCCGCAAAATTGGTCTGATTCAGATTGTCGAGAGTGTTGCCTAAAATATTGCGTGCGGCATCATTGGCATAGATGACCTCGGCATCGCCTTTGCTGACTTTCATCTCCATCTTGGAGCGAAAAGAAGCACCGATGGTAATGCGCGGAGTCACCTCATACATAGCACCCACATTATAGCCGACAGCCAAGTCAGATGCACCTGTCAGTTCGACCGATGCCGGCGAGATGCTGCCAAAACGCATTTCGCTGCCCATCGCGCCGAGCAATCTGTCGAGAGATGTGGGGCTGACGAGCGCTTTGTGCAAATCGACATTGCCCCACGATATCATCAGACCGGCACCAATGCTCAACTTGGGGAGAACGCGCCACGATACTGTGGGTTGTATGGTGAAAATTTTAAGATCCACACTTTGATTGAGCACGGCACCTGCCCAGTTGTCACCCCAGTTTATGCTGCTGCCATAGGGAGTGTACATAGAGATGCCGGCATAAAGATTATCATAAATGCGAAAGGCGGTAGAGATATTAAATGGAGTGCTGACATTGTTGCTCGTCTTGTATTCGTTGCCGGCATGCTCGGCTGTCACGGTAGACTTTATGGCACTCAGTCCGGCGGTGATGTCAAAAGTTTTGTCGCTGAATGCCAATGCGCCGGGGTTAAAGATGTTGCTTTCGGCACCAAGTTTGAGAGCCACGCCGACATGTCCCATGCCCTCTTGACGCGCGCTGAAAGTGTTGACTTGGTAGCCCTCGGCTCGGGCTGAGCCGACTGATACGGCAATGGCTGTCACAGCCAATAATAGCTTTTTCATTCTTGTCAAAAATTTATGTTCATATTCAAAAAGGCTGCAAAGGTATGAATTTTGGGATAAATATGCAAATTTTTCGACCTTTTGACCAATCGAGCGGAGTGCAACAAGCAAATATAAAGACAGATACAAACTAAAAAAAATTAAACACATAATGCCAAAGCAACAAAAAAGACGACTTGACTGATATTGATGTCTTAATTTTGATATTTATGGCGACAAATGTCAGAAAAATTTGGCGGTTTCGTGGCTTTTGTCTACTTTTGTGGCGTCACAAGAGGAAAGACAAAGACAACGTCCCGACAGTGACACGGATAAAGATTATGAACGAACGATTTTTTGGATACGGCTATTTTTATTACTGCTACGCTGACACCGATGCTCGTGGCGAGTGAAGCTTGTGCCTGAAACGTTTGATACAAACATAAAGCAAAAAAAAAGAAAAGACAGCTCGCCACATCATTTGCGGCGAGTTTTTTATTTGTATGACCAAGGACAAACAAGACATAGAGACACGAGGTGAGCGACGAGTGGCGATACAAGGCGTTGCCGGGTGTTTTCACGACGCAGCCGCTCGCGAGTACTTTACCGGCGATATTGTGCGATCAATAGAGTGTGACACCTTTGAGGGGCTTGTCAACACTGTTGCCACAGACAGCGGCACGGTGGGCTTGATGGCTATTGAGAATACCATTGCCGGCGCCCTGTTGCCAAATCACGAGCTTTTGCGCCGTGCCGACGTTAGAATCGTCGGCGAGCACAAAAAACGCATTTCGCACGTGTTGGCGGCATTACCCGGGCAGCATCTCGGCGACATAACCTGTGTTGAAAGTCACCCGATGGCGCTTATGCAATGTGAGGACTATCTGACATCGCCACAAACACCGGCGTGGAGCATCGTCGAGGCTTTTGACACCGCCGGCGCGGCACGCAATATCGCGGTGAATAAGGTTGCGGCACACGCGGCAGTGTGTCCGGCATGGGCTGCCGAACTATATGGTCTTGACATCCTTGCTCGCGGCATAGAGACAAACAAACACAACTTCACCCGCTTTCTTGTTATAGAAAAAGGTGACGCCCGATCAGACAATGAACGCCATATTGACAAGGCTTCGGTGGTCTTTTCGCTACCGCATACTCAGGGCGCACTGTCAAAGGTGCTTGCCATTTGGTCGTTTTATGAGTTGAATTTGTCAAAGATACAATCGCTGCCGATCGTGGGGCGCGAATGGGAATATCGCTTCTATGTCGATTTGACGTTTGACGATGTTGTGCGCTATCGTCAGGCGATAGACGCGGCAAAGCCATTGATGCGCGACTTTAAACTCCTCGGTGAATATGAGATGTCATCAACTCCGGCCGTTGACGATGTTATCTGAAATAACAACAAACTATGAATAAAGAAGAAGTTATGATGAACAACATAAAGCCCGCCGAGCGTGTCGCAACGGTAAGCGAATATTACCTGCAACGCAAAATGAAGGAGGTCGCAGACCTCAATGCCCGAGGGCTGGATATTGTCTCGCTGGGCATTGGCGGACCTGACACACCTCCGCCGTCAGAAGTCATCGACACCCTGTGCCGCGAGGCTCGCAGAGATGATGCTCACGGCTACCAGCCGGGAATGGGGCTCGACGAATTGCGCACGGCATTTGCACGTTGGTATGACCGACGCTATGGCGTGAGTCTTGACCCCGACAGCGAGATAATGCCATTGATAGGGTCAAAAGAGGGAATACTGCACATATCGCTGACATTTCTCAATCCCGGAGACGGCGTGCTCGTGCCCGACCCCGGCTATCCGACATATACCTCGGTCAGCAATCTCGTGGGAGCACGTATCGTGCCTTACCGTCTGGCGGCAGATAACGGGTGGATGCCCGATTTCGAGGCTCTCGAAAAAACCGATCTCACCGGTGTCAAACTTATGTGGGTAAACTATCCCAACATGCCAACCGGCGCGCCGGCTTCACGCGAACTTTTCGAACGCATCATCGCCTTCGGACGGCGCCGGTCGATTGTCATCGTCAATGACAACCCTTACAGCTTTATCCTAAACGACACACCGTTGAGTATATTGAGCATACCCGGAGCAAAAGATATTGCAATAGAGATGAACTCATTGTCAAAGAGTCATTCTATGGCTGGCTGGCGCATGGGAATGTTGGCGACAAACCCCACATTTGTCAAATGGATACGCCGCGTCAAAAGTAATGTTGATTCGGGACAATTCAAACCTATGATGCAAGCGGCAGCCGTGGCTCTGTCCGTGTCACAAGACTGGTATGATCACATAAACGACCTCTATGGCGAACGACGCAAGATTGCCGAGGATATAGCCCGGGCTTTGCGATGCACATTTGACGAGAGACAGCGAGGGCTGTTTTTATGGTGCCGCATAGATGACGCCGAGCCATCGGGCGAAACGCTCGCCGACCGCATGCTGCGAGACGCGCGAGTGTTCATCACTCCCGGATTTATATTTGGCACGAATGGCGAGCGATACATACGCATCTCTTTGTGTGCCACTCCCGAACGGCTACGCGAAGCATTGCGCCGCATAAAACAATTTTAATACAGACAAACATCAACAATATGACAAAATCTCAAAGTGATAACTTGCATCACAACAATATGATGAGTGAACTTAAACCATTGGGGCTGCCGGGAACGGAAAAGCCCGGACCGATAATTATCGCCGGACCATGCAGCGCCGAGAGCGAAGAACAGGTGTTGGAAACGGCACGCGGACTCGCCGCCTGTGGTATAAAAATTTTTCGCGCCGGGATATGGAAACCGCGCACACACCCCGGAGGTTTTGAGGGCGTAGGCACTCCCGGACTCGCATGGCTCAAACGTGTTAAAGAGGAGGCCGGTATGTCTGTGGCTACCGAGGTTGCCACACGTGCCCATGTTGAGGCGGCTGTCGAAGCCGGTATTGATATGCTGTGGATTGGTGCACGCACCTCTGCCAATCCCTTTGCTATGCAAGAAATAGCCGATGCGCTGAGCGAGTTGTCACCTGATGTGCCGGTATTGGTGAAAAATCCGGTTAATCCCGATCTTGAACTATGGATAGGTGCGCTGATGCGCCTGTATAATGCCGGTGTGCATCGTCTGGGAGCCATACATCGCGGCTTTTCGGCATACGGCAAACACCTCTACCGCAACATTCCGCAATGGGACATACCTTTTGAGTTGGCACGACGCTACCCGGGTATGCCAATACTATGTGACCCCAGTCATATCGGCGGCAAGCGCGAACTCGTGGGGCCTCTATCACAGGAGGCACTCGATATGGGCTTTGACGGCTTAATCATCGAGAGCCATTGCAATCCCGATGTGGCACTCTCAGACAAAAGCCAGCAAGTGACACCCGAGGTGCTCAACTTCATACTCTCGACTCTCGTTGTGCGCGGAGAAATACAAGCCACTGAAAACCTTGCTATGTTGCGCCGTCAGATAGACAGCCTTGACAACGAGCTTCTTGAAGTGCTCGGACGACGTATGAGTGTGTGTCGCGAAATCGGTCAGTATAAAAAAGACCATCGCATGACTATCGTTCAAGCCGGACGTTATGATGCAATAATGAACTCGCGAGTAAAAGCAGCCACCGAGTTGGGTATGGACGCAGATTTTATGCGCACGGTTTTGGCTGCCATTCACGAAGAGTCTGTAAGGCAACAACTTGATATATTAAACAGACGATAAGCCCTGTGGCATATTCCTAAATGATAAAAAATCCGTAAAATGAAAATCCTGATACTCGGAGCCGGCAAAATGGGCTCATTCTTCTGTGACCTGCTGTCGTTTGACCACGATGTGGCGATTTATGATACAGACAAACACCGCCTGCGCTTCACGTTCAACGCCCGACGATTTACGACACTTGACGAGATCGCCGATTTCGCCCCGGAACTGGTGATAAACGCCGTCACTGTCAAATATACGATAGATGCCTTTAAATCAATCGAAAAGATTGTGCCGGCATCGACCATACTCAGCGACATAGCGTCGGTGAAAACCGGCTTGCCACAATATTATGCCAATTGTGGGCATCCCTTTGCATCGACACACCCGATGTTTGGACCGACATTTGCCTCATTGTCAAACCTCGCCAACGAGAATGCCATCATCATTGCCGAGAGCAACCACTTGGCAAAAACATTCTTTCGCGACATATATTCGCGACTCGGGCTGCATATCGAGGAATATACCTTTGCCGAGCACGATGAGACGATAGCCTATTCACTGTCCATACCCTTTGCGTCGACACTCGTGTTTGGCGCAGTCATGAAGCACCAAGATGCCCCCGGAACGACATTCAAACGCCATATGGCGATAGCTCGCGGACTGATGTCGGAGGACGACTATCTGCTCACCGAGATACTCTTCAACCCACACACCCCGGGACAGTTGGCAAAAATTGAAGAACGTCTCTCGGAACTGCGCCGCATAGTCTCTGCCGGCGATGCCGCGGCACTCAAAGAGTTTCTCGAGAGAGTGCGTGCCAACCTCAAATAGCCGGAGACGGGAATTAGTCGATTTTAATGACGTGGTTGCTTGCCGTTGGTGATTATTTTTGTGAGGAGGGTTTGGCTGTTGATTTTTGAGCGGTCTTCAATGTATTGCGCGGCGCGAGCGGTCATCTCGCTCGTGGCTTCTTTGTTGTTGACGATTTGTAATATGGCGTCTGCCATTTGGGGTATTGAGTCGCAGAGAATGCCGCGACCATCAGCGAGGAGTGAGGAAATGGCGGGATTTTTCCATGCAACGATCGGCGTGCGCAGCACCATGGCTTCGACAACACTCATACCGAAACTTTCACTGTCAGAGGTGTGTACAAAGACATCGGCTCTTGCAATGTAAGGATAGGGGTTGTCTTTATAACCAAAGCGCCTCACACAACTACGAAGACGTTTTGCGCGTATCGCAGTTTCCAGTGAGCATCTCATTGGTCCGGCTCCGATGATGCCAATGTAAAAATTGGTGATTTTTCTACGTTTAAGTTCTTTGGCTAATAATAAGAGTCGGTCATAACGCTTTACCTCGACTAGACGTCCGACAGCAACAATTGTCGGACAGCTATATTTGCCGAAGTCTTCCCACGCGGTGTCTTTAAGTATTCCCGGCCCTCGTTGAAAATCGTCCGGGGAATCGGCAAGCGATGTTATGCGCTTTATGTTTATGGGATTGGGAACAACGTGAGTTTTTGATTTGATAGATGAAGCAAAGTGAAATCCAAATCGTGCACAATTTAAAGATAGACTGAGTTTTGCCAGCCCGTTTACTGTTATGATGTCATCGACAAAATCATAGAAGTCCCTACAAATCTTTGCCCCAAAGTATTTAAAGACGCTTTTGTCGCGTTGAAAATCGCAATGTACCATAGTGATGTTGTGTGCGTCTTTCGGAGCTATCAACAGGTGAACTATTGCCGGCAGCCCTTCGGTAAAGCTTATAATGGTGTCAAAGCGTGAAATATCGCCGATGGCGCGGAGTATGCGCTCCCGAAATTGTTCCTTCTTTTTGAACAGACGATACAGCTTCCAGCGTATGACAAAGTCGAGATCACCTTCGCGCTCCCATACAATCTTGGTGGGGATTGTTGGTGGCAGCATACGTGCAAATTCGCCATCGCCAAAAAGTTGAAGAACGGTGACAGATGAGAGGTTGTAGTCCCATTTGGCGAGTGTTTCCAATAGCACGCGCTCGGCACCGCCAAAGCATAGCGAGCGGATAATTATCAGTGTGTTATGTCTCATTGTATTTGGTTTTTGTGAATAATAGATTTGTGACGTTTTTGTATCCGATGACGAACATTGTTACCATTGCATAGACTATCACCGACAATATGGTGTCGATGATAAGATGTGAGTCACCTCCGTCGCGAGTCGCTGCCACCAAACCGGTCAGAGCGAGCATTATGCCCGTTGGCAAAAAACATTTGCCGGCAAGTTGCCATAGCAAAGCAATGCCCACGCGACGCACGGACAAGATGAGCGACACCAACATTATCGCCGGATAAGCGGCGAGTAACGTCCAAAACAAGGCATCAGAGGTATTGTTTGTGGCAAGCATGGCATATAGCACAAACGGCACGGCGATGTATATCGCGCCGGTGACCAACGATAATGCCAATATGCGTCCCGAGGCATGAATTATAGTGTTGGTAACATTTGTCAATATGGAAAAAATGTTGACAATCAACAATGCCTTGACCAAAGCGACCGTGCCGGCGGGAATATCGCCGAGCCACAGGCTCATGACTGTCTCGGCGTTGAGGAACAATGGTGTGGCAACCATCATATAGAGCATTACAGACACGGTCGCTCCGTGACAGGCAAGGCGTATGACACCGGTGTTGTCGTGCGCGGCATAACGTTTTATGACCTGTGGACGTATGGCGGTGACGATGGTGCCGACAAATGTCAGCACGGCACTCTGCACGGCGTTAGCGAGAGAGAGTGCGGCAGCCGTTGCCAGTCCTTTTAGAGTGTTGATGGCGAGCATCATACCCTGGGCGTGGAATATCACCGATAGATTGCCGATGATGTCGAGTGCCGAATATTTCAGCATTGCTCTGACGGCATATTTTGGGCTGCCTGAAAATTGGGCAATATGCTTGATGTCGCGTTGTGAGACGATGTAATATATGCCGGTCTGTGTCATCGAAACACCCGCGAGCATGGCGACATAAATAGTGACACTGCTACCGACAATACCCGATGCCAGCAAAATGACAACGGCGAGGCGCAAAAGGGTACCGATGATTTCGATGCCGGCATACGTCGCCATACGTTCGCGAGCCATGAGCCATGCCGACATCGGGGTGCGTATGACGGCAAAGATTGCCGCAATGACGGTGAATTGATATACCCAATTTACATCGTCTGTACATTCCGGGTTGATGGCGAGCCCGGTGTTGACGTACCACAGACCGACAGTTTGAGCCATGACCAGCAGTATAGCGGCGATAAACAGATGTATGCGCACAGCCGCGTGAAAAGCACCGCGAGCGTTGCCGTTAGCCCCCAATCCCAACTCAAAAGCCATAAAGCGCGATGTCGCTCCCGACATCGAAACATTTAGAAAGTCGATGAGCACAACAACAGCCGTGACCACAGCCAAAAGCCCATAATCAGTAGCACCCAATGCGCTGAGCACAAGGCGAGATGTGACAAGACCTATGACTATCGACACGGCGGTGCGTATGGTCAGCGCCATGGTGTTGCGAGTGAGAGATGTCATAACAGCACAAAGATACGTTAAAATCTGCAAAACTTATTGTTACTGTGACTTTTTTTGCAAAAACATTGTGCGTAAAGACCTATTTTAACCGATTTTTGAGCGAACCGGCGATGATTTAGCACAATAAACGCTTGTTGTCTCAGATAAAATACCTAAATTTGCGCTTGAATGTGTGCGGACGTCATCAACCCGCATCGTTCGGTTATTACCAATCAGGTGACATGTAAACCACAACCATATCGGTGAAGACGTGTGCTTGGCGGTTTGAAAAAATATTGTTAAACAATCAGTTAAATACTAAATACAAACTAATTAATTTTTATCCATGAACTTCTCTACATCTATTCTCTCCAAGGGCATCAAAACGATGGCTTTGGTTGTTGCTGTCGGTGTATCAGCGTTTATGAATGAAGCCTCGGCGATTACATTCTGCTATGATGGCATCATTTATAAAAGCGGTACCGGTGCAAAAGCAACACAGCTGACCCCTCAAAAGGCAGGTACAAAGGTAACTGTGGGTGAAGCCGGTCCTACCAAAGAAGTTGGTTATTCCGGCGACATCAACCTTCCCTCAAAAATTACCTATGATGGTGTTGAATACACAGTGATCACCACTGGCACTGTATTCCAAAAAAATAACAACATCACATCGGTGACTATCGGTGACGGCATCGAGATCAAACGTGGTGCTTTCATGAACGACTCGAACCTCGTTAAAGCAACTCTGCCTTCTGACCTCAAAGAGATGGGCTCGCAAATTTTCTATAACTGCGTAGCACTTGAAGAAATTGTCATTCCCGGCACACTCACAAAACTCGATGATACACAATTCTCGGGTTGCGAGAGTCTGCACAAAATTACATTTGAAGCCGGTGACACCGAACTCGTATGTACGGCGACAGCCTTCTCAAACGGTGGTACCAAAGCTCTCGACAGCCTTATCATCAACCGTCAGTTGTCGGCAACACAAGTTTCAGCTGCGCCCTTCCGCAATGCCAAAAAACTTGGTACCGTAATTATCGACGGCACATTCGTTGACTATCCCTCATCATACTTTGAGTATTGCTCGGCACTCAAAAAACTCGAAATCAAAAACACCCCCAAATCGTTTGGAACAAACGTGTTTGCCGGTTCGGGTCTCGAGTCGTTTGACTATCCCGCATCTGTACCCACCGTGCCTGCGTCAATCTTCCAAGGTTGCAAGAGCCTCAAAAAAGTCACTCTCGCCGAAGGTGTAACCACCGTCAGCGCTATGGCATTTATGAACGCCGGTCTTGAGGAAATCACTCTTCCCTCGACATTGACTTCGATCGGTCAAATGGCATTCTCGGGCACAAAACTCAGTGGTAAAATCGAATTCCCCGCCGCTCTCAAATCTATCGGTCTTCAAGCATACGCCAACAACACCGGTCTCACCGAGATTGTTATGGGTGGTGCTCTCGAAACCATCGGTGACGGTGCATTCATGGGTTGCTCAGGCATTGCCAAATTCACTATTGACGCTGCCAACACCAACCTCAAATCAGACGAAACATCAACATACGTGACCACAGCCGATGGCAAAACACTCGTTGTTTTTGCTCCCGCATCGACAATGTCAGAGCTTAAAGCCGATTTTGAGGCTATTGCTCCCTACGCTTGCTACAAAGCCGCCAACCTCAAAGTTGCCGAATTTAAAAAATGCCAATCATGGGGTGACTACTCTATGTCAGAGACCGGCATCTCTGCTCTCGCTCTCCAAGGCACTATCGGTCGTTATGTAGCTAAAGGCGCTGCAATCGAAAACTTGACCGTTGAAGCTGTTGAAGTTCCCTTTGGCGTTGCTATGGACTGCCAAAACCTCAAAGACGTTACTTTTGCCAAAAATGTTACTGTTGTAAAACAAGACGCTTTCAATGGTTGCTCGGCACTTGAAACACTCAACCTTGGCAATATCCTTGCCATCCTCGAAACAGACTGCTTCAAAGCATCAGGTCTCAAAACTATCATTGTCGGCGCTGCTAACCCCGCAGGTATGGCAGAAGGCGTATTTGCCGAAGGCTCGACAATCACCGTTAAAGTTCCCGTTGACTTCGTTGACACATACAAAGCTGCCGACGGCTGGAAATACAATACTATCGAAGGCGATGCCAACATCGCTGCCGGTCCCTCAGACATGGGTATGCCCGCCGGTCTCTACTATGCCGGTGAAGATGGCAACCTCCACGCTTACTATGAAGATGGTCAATCAGACGTTTATGACGTAGGCGGTGCTTATCACACCTTCCAACTCGCACAATTCAAAAACCGCATCTATGGTGCTTGCGCAGGTAAAAAATTCGTTTACTCTGCAACCGGCTCTGTTGATGGTGACGGCAAACTCTTCTACATCTCTCAAATCGGTGGTAACATCTTCCAAGCTGTCGTATTGGACAACTATGGCAACAACGCATACAAAGATCCCTTCGGTCTCTATATCTATGGCGAAGACCTCTTTGTCAATGACCGCAACGTTGCCATCCGCAAAATCCCCGCAAGCGCTATCGCTCTCGACGCTGTTAACTATCCCTCATGGATGGAAAACAACTGGATGGGCTGGTATAACCAAGAATGGTCATACGGTAACATCAAAGCCGGTTGGTCAATCACCAAAGGTGCAGACAGCAACGGCAATGAAATTCCCGTATACTGGCTCGGTATCAAATACAACGGTCAAGGTATCTATCGCTTTACGGACGAGAACCTCGGCTCGGCAAGCCAAGTCGGCACACGTCCCGCAGATGATGGCGGTGTATTCATCAACCAATGCGCACCCATCCTCACCACATTCTTCATCGATGAAGCAAACCAACACATGTATATCTACCTCGAAACTGATGGTGGCGATGAAACCACTATGGCAAAAGGCGGTGTATATCGCGTAGACCTCGCCACACTCGAGGCTAACCACAACCCCAAACGCTTCCTCGACCTCAACCCCGTGCTCATCGACGGTTCGCCCGTTAAATGGGAAGGCTCAAGCACCAACGAGCATGTCGGCATCTCTCAATTCTCGGCTGACGAAAACGGCGAATACCTCTACTGGTGCTACCGTGCTCCGACAGCTGCCGAAGCTGTCGCCAACGAGGCTCAAGACTTTACCGCCCAAAAACAAGGTAAATACTGGTGGGCAGAGAAATATGACGAAAACAATCCTCTCCACCACTCATGTATCAAACGCATCAAACTCGGCGAAGCCAAGCCCACCGTTGAAATCGTTGCCAAAGACGTGAACGGTTATGGTTGCGTGCCCGTTAACTTTGCAGGTTCAAAGAAACCCCCACTTGGTGTTAACACCGTTGTTAAAGACGCAGACAATGCCCTCACAGTTGCCGGTGGTATGATCACCGTTGCCGAAGACGCAGTCGTATCTGTTTACGCTCTCAATGGCGTTATGGTTAACTTTGCAACACTCGCTGCCGGCGAAACAATGTCAGTCGTTGACCTCCCCGCAGGTGCATACGTAGTCGCTGCCAAACTCGCCAACGGCACAGTATCTGTTGCTAAATTTGTGAAATAAGTATAGTTATTATAGGTAAGTCGACTCACGTCGACAGACAGGGTGCATATCACAGCGGTATGCACCCTGTTGCTTTCTAAGCGCACAATACGTTCTCCTCCGAAAGACGTCGATATTCAGATTGTTACGAACACATAGTAAACGACACCGACATCGTGAAAAAGTGTCACAATGTCGGTGTCGCTTATCTGTTGTTATGTGTTGTGGTGGCAGGGTGCCGGCACAATTTCAAAGCGGTGAAGCTTTAATATTCGATTTTGTCGGTTTTGGTAACCCAAAGGCGGAAGGCGGCGAGGGCTTCGTCGCGCATCAGCGGATAGCTTTTGAGTCGGCGTTGGCTTTTATCGAGGGCGAGTTCTTCGTAGATAAACGAGTCGTCAAAGCCAATGTCTTTGGCATCGGTCTTGTTGTTGCCATAATACAAGCGGTCGAGATGAGCCCAATATATGGCGCCGAGGCACATCGGACATGGCTCGCAAGAGGAGAATATCTCGCAACCCGAGAGGTCAAAAGTGCCGAGGCGTTTTGTGGCTTCGCGTATGGCAGAAACTTCGGCATGTGCCGTGGGGTCACAATTGGCGGTAACGCGATTGACGCCGGTGGCAACAATCTCGCCATCACGAGCAATGACGGCGCCAAAAGGACCGCCACCGTTGTTGACGTTTTCGACAGAGAGGCGAATGGCTTCGCGCATCAGTTCTTCATTAGTCATAGTTGTGTAGTGTCTTAGTCGTTATTGAGAGATGAGTGGCGTTACACGATTGTGATTGTATCGCCACGCCCACAGTGTAATTTTGCGAGCCGACAAAGGTACAAAAATAAATTTGCATAACCAACCCCAAAACGACGCGGTCACGGCAAGAAATAGTGTGGCTGATCTGGAAGATGAATAATTTTTTTGCCGATATCGGCAAAAAATCGCTATCTTTGCAATGGTTTTGGAACTTTTTATGCCGATAGATATGGATTATATTTCAGTCAAAGAGTATGCCCGGTCTAGAAATATTGCCGAGCGCACAGTGCGTAACTATTGCAACCATGGTAGGTTGCCGGGAGCGGTGCTTGTCGGTAAAACATGGAATATTCCGGCAGATGCGCCTTTGCCTTTGCGAGCAAATGCCCGGCGGGTCATATCGCCATTGTTGCAGGTGTTGCAAGAACAAAAAAACGCCAAAATCACCGGCGGCATTTATCATCGCACACAGATTGAACTGACCTATAACTCAAATCACATTGAGGGCAGCCGATTGACAAAAGAGCAGACACGATTTATTTTTGAAACTAATACAATCGGAGTGTCTGATCGGTCGATTATGGTTGATGATATCATAGAAACGACAAATCATTTCCGTTGTATAGATTACATAATTGACAGAGCGATGGAGCCACTGTCAGAAGCGATAATCAAGGAGTTGCATAAAATATTAAAAGCCGGTACATCGGATGCTTCACGAGATTGGTTTGCTGTTGGAGAATATAAACGTTTACCGAACGAAGTGGGTGGAATGGAAACCACAGAGCCGGGTAATGTTGGCAAAGAGATTAGAGAATTGCTAAAAGAGTATAGAGCCAAGTCTAATGTAGAGTTTGTTGACATTCTTGATTTTCATCAGCGATTTGAATCAATACATCTATTTCAAGATGGCAATGGTCGTGTCGGCAGGTTGATAATGTTTAAAGAATGCCTGTGCCATAATATAGTGCCATTTATCATAAGTGATGAGCTAAAAATGTTTTACTACCGAGGATTGCGAGAATGGCGCAATACTCCCGGTTATCTTACTGATACATGTCTTACTGCCCAAGATCAATACAAAGCGGCACTTGATTATTTTAATGTCAAGTATTGAATTTAACAGACGTGAGCATAGTGTCTATGGCAAGCGCATTGTTTTGTGATAGAAATGAAAATCGCTATCTTTGCAATGTCGAATGCAAGGTTTGCATAGATGTTATAAATGTGGATATAAAAAAGATATATGACTATGAACATAAAACGTATATTAGGAGTGTTTGTCACATTGACAGTCATCGGCGGTGTTGCCGAGGCAAAGACAACGGCTGAGGTTGTCGGTGGCACGGTGTCACAGATTGCGCCTTACGTGATGCCGGCAAATGTGCCGGCGTCGCCCAAGAGTTTTGCTTATATGCCCGATGGTGTCAATATTGCCATGCTGTCAGATGACGGTAAAACGATAGATGTTTGTGACATCAAGAGCGGTAAGGCTGTGAGTACGCTTGTGAGTGCCGACAACACTCGCGAGTCGCGTCTGACAGCATTTGACGGTTTTGTGTTAAGCCCTGACGCCAAATATGTTTTGGTGTGGACAAACAAACAGTCTGTATATCGTCGTTCGTACACTGCCGAGTATTATGTATATGAGGTGCGCACACGTTTGATGCGCCCGCTGTCAACGCGGTTTAAACAAACGATGATACCATGCTTCTCTCCTGACAGTCGTATGGTGGCATTTGTTGCCGAAAACAATATCTATATCAAAAAGTTGGACTATAATTCGGAGGTTGCGGTGACTGTCGACGGAGCCGCCGGCAAGATTATCAATGGTGCCACAGATTGGACATACGAGGAAGAGTTCACATTGACATCAACGCTGTCGTGGTCGCCTGACAACACGGCATTGTCATACGTCAAGTTTGATGAGAGTGATGTAAAATTGTATAGCCTCGAAACTTATGCCGGCGCTTGCAACACACGCTCTGAATATGCGCTTTATCTCGGGGCGTTCTCATATAAATATCCCGTGGCAGGTCAAACAAATTCGCGCGTGACGCTACATAGCTATGATGTCGAGACGCGCAAAACCAAAGACATAGCACTGCCTGACTCACGCATCGAATATATACCGCGCATAGCTTACGGACCCACGGCGCGAGAACTGATGGTCGTAACTCTCAACCGTGATCAAAATCGTATGGAAATATATGCCGTAAACCCGGCGGCAACAACGACTCGCTCGGTGTATGTGCAAGAAAGTAAGGCTTGGATATTGCCACAGAGCTACGAAGATTTGTATCTCGGCAAGACCGGTTTTGTTGTTGCGGCTCCCGATGCCGAGGGTTATGTGCAACTGAAAAAATACAGCTATAACGGTGCATTGATGCAGACTGTGACCACCGGCAAATGTGATGTCACGGCATACTATGGCGAGGATGCCGCCGGCAGTCATTATTATCAGGCGGCATCACCCACACCTATGGATCGCACGGTGTATCGCACGACAGCCAAAGGCAGCGTGTTGATCTCAAAAAACGCGGGAACAACATCTATGACGTTTGCTCCAAATATGACATACGGCGTTATGCGTTACAGCGACATCGATACGCCACCGGTATATACGTTGACGACATCAGCCGGCAAGGCGGTGCGCACACTCGAAGATAATGCCGAATACGCTTCACGAATGGCGGCATTGCGTGTAAAAAAAGAATTTTTAACAATAAAATCAGACGATGTCGAACTTAATGCCTACATCATTAAACCTGCTGATTTTGACCCTAATAAGAAATATCCGGTGGTGATGTATCAGTACAGCGGTCCCGGCTCGCAAGAGGTTTTAAACCGTTGGCAGATGGATTGGATGAACTTTTTTGCACAAAACGGGTTTATAGTAATGTGTGCCGATGGTCGCGGCACAGGAGGTCGCGGCACATCGTTCATGTACAAGGTATATCGCAATCTGGGATATTACGAAACCATCGACCAATTGGCGGCAGCACGTTATGCATTATCACTGAGCTATGTTGACTCAAAACGTATCGGCATTTTTGGTTGGAGTTATGGCGGATATGAAACCCTGATGGCGGTATCGGCAAAGGATAATCCCTATGCTGCAGCCGTGGCTGTGGCTCCGGTGACAGATTGGCGTTATTATGACACGGTCTATGCCGAGCGATTTATGCTGACGCCCATGCAGAACGATGAGGGCTATAACACATCGGCACCTATAAAGCATGTCTCGGACATGTCGACACGCTTACTTATAATGTATGGCACGGCAGATGACAATGTGCACCCCGCCAATACATTGGAGTATGTCTCGGCATTACAGGCACAGGGCATATTGTGTGATATGTTGGTATTCCCCAATATGAACCACTCGATCTATGGCTGCAACGCTCGCGCGGTGGTCTATGCCAAGATGTATGACTATTTTTGTCGCAATATGTGATGGACGAGTGGGCGATGACTACGAGGCTGCATATGGATTTTATTGCCGACAGGCGCAAACGTATTAATAACAATTGCAAGAATTAGTCAAGAGCGATGAAAGAGTATAGCACAGCCGAGCAGCGCATCGAAGTGGTCAGAGCATTGTGGTATGAGTGGATGTTGGGCTTCGGCTCGGTGACACTCGTCGTCTTGGCATCATTGGTGGCATCACCGATATTTTTATCAATATTGGTTGCCGGCATAGCATGGGGATTGAATGTCGCCGGCAACAACCTGCGTATGCGACTGCTCCACAATGAGGCGATAGTATCTCTGTCACTGCTGACAGCCAAGGCACTGTATGTGGCGGCAGCATTGATGATGTTTATAAGCCTGCTGTTTCAGTCAGACTATGTGCATTGGTTTGAATTCAGTACACAAATAAATCCCCAAATACCCTACGTTGCGGCGTTGATAGTGTTTCCGCTGACCCTCGCTGTTGGGCTTTATGGCTTGTATGCCAATCGTCGTGCGTTACGTCGCACAATCAGAGACAACACACGCGGATTGCTGATCGAAGAAGGCTTTATCGGCAACTACTTACACCATCAAACAATGCGCAATCTTAAACTCATGGTGTGGCTGTCGCTATTTCTGTCGGTATTGGATTGGGCATACTACTTTGTATTTTATCACAACACGGATATAAATGCACCCGATACATTTTTTTATGTGGCGGTGCCGGCATTGATGTATGTATTGTCGTTGGTGTATGTATGGAAATATAGCAGCTATGTTATTGCCAACATACAGCGTGAAAGTCAGATGTCTGTGCGCCGTTCGCAGACGGTGATTATGCGTTTTCTCGTTGTCAATGATGATAACCTGTTGTTGGCTGTTGATGACAATGAATTGTTTGACACGCCAATAGAGTCAATGGAGAGATTTTTTGAGCGCGTGAGCACCGGAGATGCTCGCAAGGTATTTTCTCGCCTCAGCGGTTGCTCGGTGGGGGAGTATGAGGTGCGCGAATTGTTCAACAACCCCACGGCGACGCAAGACGCGCGTATGTATCACTATATCGTTAAAATGACACCGACACTCGAACAAACCGGCGATAAGGCGGAGGTTGGTAACATTAAGGGTATATGGACGCCACTTGCCGGTGTTTCTGAGATGCAAGCCAATCACACGGCGGCTCCATCTCTCGCCGCCGAAATACATCGTGTTTATACCATAGGAATGGCGTGGAAAACTTATCATCGTGATGGTCGCCGTCGTTATCCCATAAAGCACTATCGTCCGACATTCCGTTTGAGAGATGTCATCGATATGGATGTCGATTTTAATGACACATTGTGGTTCGATGTCGCAGATTGTAACGAGGATTGTCTTGCGTGGCGAGTGAAACGCGTGTGGCGGAGATTGTGCCGACGCAAAGAAGGGTGACAATATGTAACAAGTTGCAGATATGAGAGATATTAACAGACAATCCCCAATATTTATCACCGGACCGACAGCCACAGGCAAAACATCGCTTGGAGTGTGTCTTGCTCGTGCTTTGAACGGCGAGATAGTGAGCGCCGACTCGCGTCAGGTATATCGGGGTATGGATCTCGGCACCGGTAAAGACCTCTGTGAGTATGGCACTGTGCCATATCATATCATTGATATTGTGCCGGCAGGCTATCGCTACAATCTCTATGAATATGTGCGGGATGCTCGTGCGGCAATCGATGATATTGCCGGGCGCGGACGCCGCCCTATAATCGTGGGCGGTACCGGCTTGTATGTCGAGACGTTGCTTAAAGGCGTAGTGTTGCCGACGGTGCCCGAAAACTTGCCGTTAAGACACAACCTCGAAGGTAAAACTCTGAGCGAATTGACCGAAATATTGTCAAAGATGAAGCGCTTGCATAACACAACTGATGTTGACACTGCAAAACGAGCCATACGCGCCATAGAAATCGAGACTTATTATGACGAGCACCCGGAGGAGGCAGAGTTGGCGCAACCTCATCCGATAGAAGATGCGCTGACCATTGTCGTTGATATAGATAGAGAAACTCGCCGCCGTCGCATCACTGAGCGACTGCATCGTCGACTTGATGCCGGAATGGTAGATGAGGTGCGCACGCTGATAGCGTCAGGCATTGCTCCAGAAGATTTGGAATATTATGGGTTGGAGTATAAATATCTTACACGATATGTTACAGGCAAGATGTCATACGAAGATATGGTGAGCGAGTTGGAAATAGCCATACATCAGTTTGCCAAACGTCAGATGACATGGTTTCGCGGCATGGAACGGCGAGGCATACGATTGCATCATATCGCTTATGATGTTGACCATGATGAGTTTGTCGCAAAGGTAAAGGAATGGCTCGCTGATGAGAGCCGTGCCACTGTATAGATAGAGTTATGAGAAATTTTAACCATACAAGATGTCGGATGTTATTGTCAGGCGTGCTGGCGATGATAGCATTATGTGTGGCGATGACGGGGCAAGCAAGGGTCATAGACCTTGTCAATGTCTCGCGTGAGGCGCGAGGTGTCGATGTGCATGTGCGCAGCACCGGTGGTGACTGGCGATTGGTTTGGGAACAAGATACTGTGACGCAAGCTCTGTTACATGTCGCCAAAACGCAATCGAGAGCCGATGATATATCAGGGTGGACAACAGTGGTGACCCTGCACCGGCGAGTCAATGGTCAAACGACCACGGTGGCGCAACGCCGTTATAATCACGATGACGCAGAGTTCTCGGTGCGTATGGCGGTTGACGAGTATGGCAGTCGCGTGTATGTCAATGCCGGTGATGAGTATGACTTGCCACAAGGTTTTGAACTGCCGATAACTGAGGGAACGCATGTGTGCTATGAGTCTGTTGACGAAACGCCGCCTGTTGTCATTAGCGCCGGCGTCGAATATGTGTGTCAAAGTGAGCGTTCGCGCTTTGCCGATATAGCAGAGCTGAAACATTATCTTGAAACGTCGACAGATATGATGGAGGGCGTGTGGACGTATCTTGACCGTGATGTTCTTGATGAGCGTTTGGTGAGTGGAGGTCGCTATATGTTGGCGACGGTGCGCAGCGTGGACAATCCCAAAGACTATGAAGTCGTTTATTTGTCAGGGGCAACGGTTGCCTCGGATAAGTGGACGGCACTAGACATCAAGGGGTGGCTGAGGGCAACAACTTTTGTAGACACTTATGATGTCGAGTGGGTGAGGGCTGACGATCATCGCACAGTGGGACGTGAGTTGGAGGCGTATTGCCGCCGCGATGGCAATGTGTTGGCGTTTACGTTTCCGGTAATAGGAAGTACGGTGCGCTTCGCGCGTGGTAAAGTCAGTGATTTGCGCTGAGGAAGTCGGACAAAAAATATGAAGAAACGGGGATATTGTCATGCGTCGCAGACCGATTAATAGGGGTCGACGTCGTAATAGAATGTGATGCCTCGGTTTTCGGGCATAGCTCGCTGACTGTCAAAGAGGGTGGTGAGGTATTCCTTGGCTTTGGCAACGGAAGCGGCGGTTTCAAATTTGAGCATTATTTTGCGTATGTGGAGGTTTTGGACACGAGCCACTTGTGGTGTCTCGGGACCGAACACACGGTTGCCAAAAAGCTCGCGCAATCGCTCGGCAAAAGTCTCAGAGGCATGCAACACCGTGGTGAAGTCGCGATGTTTGATGTAGATATAGATTATGCGTGTGAATGGGGGATATGCAAATTGTTGCCTTTCGGTGAGTTCGTGTTCATAAAAACCGAGATAGTCGTGAGCGACTACAAACCTCAGTAAAGGGTGGTCGGGGTAATGAGTTTGTATTATGACCTGACCGGGAGTGTCTTGGCGGCGTCCGGCACGTCCGGCAACTTGTTCGAGCATATTAAATGCGCGTTCACCCGAGCGAAAATCGGGAAAATTGATGACAGCATCGGCATTGAGAACAACGACAGTTGACACATCTTTGAAATCGAGACCTTTTGTGACCATTTGTGTGCCGACAAGAATGTCAGCTTTGTGAGCCGAGAAATTGTCGATTATAGTGCTGTAATCGTCTTTGTTGCGTGTAGTGTCAAGATCCATGCGCATTTGACGAGTGCCGGGGAGATAACGCTCGATGTCGTCCTCGACGCGTTCGGTGCCATAGCCGGCAATGTCGATGTCTGAGGATTTGCATACCGGACAAATGCGCGGTATGGGGGCTGTGGCTCCGCAATAGTGACACTCAAGGCGCGATGTCGTGCGGTGATATGTCATCGATACATCACAGTTTGTACATTTGACGATATATTGACATTGTTTGCATCGCGCCACCGGTGCATAGCCACGGCGGTTGTGAAAGAAAATCACCTGTTTGCCTTGTGCAACGGCTTGTCGAGCTGCATTCAATGTTTGTTTGGCGAGAGCACCGCGCATTTCACCGCGATGGGAAGCGTTGGTTATGTTGATGAGTGATATTTCGGGCAGTCTGACGCCGGCATACCGCTCGGAGAGCGAGACGAGTCCGAATTTTCCGTTTTGTGCCTTGTAGTAAGTTTCGACAGACGGCGTGGCGCTGCCGAGCAGTGTTTTGGCACCATGCATCGAGGCGAGTACCATAGCCGCATCACGAGCATGATATCGTGGTGTCGGGTCAAATTGTTTGTAGCTTTGTTCATGCTCCTCATCGACAATCACCAAGTCCAAAGACGAGAATGGCAGAAATACCGCCGAGCGTGCGCCAATAATGACGCGCGGTTGAGGATCATCGAGCAAGGCGCGCCAAGTCTCGACACGGCGTGCATCAGAGAACTTTGAGTGATAAACAATGGCACGAGAGCCGAAGACATGTTGTATGCGGTTTGTTAGTTGTGTGGTGAGAGCAATCTCCGGCACGAGATACAGCACTTGTCGCCCCGAGCGCAACACTTGGTCTATGAGATGGATATATATTTCGGTCTTTCCCGACGAAGTCACACCATGTAACAATGTTATCTGGTTTTCGATAAACGAAGCGCGTATTTGGGTGAGAGCCGTGGTTTGAGCCTCAGAGAGTGTCGGCAGTGTCGGGTCGGCAACGCCGTTGAATGAGAAGCGCGATGTGATTTTGAGATGCTCGTGAAGGACACCTTTGTCAATCATGGCGCGAATGACGGCAGGCGAGACTGCGGCTTTCTCGCACAACTCTTTGCGTGTGATGTCGTTGAGTGGCGTATCACGTTTCATAAACGCCGAGAGTTGGAGGAGTGTGACGAGAGCCTTCTCTTGTTGTTTGGCGCTTTTCACGCGAGCAAACAGCTCTTGCAGAGCCTGTTCATCACCGCGAGGGGCATTGACGGCTATATAACTGATGCGTATGGGGCGATATCGCTCGATGAGTTTCTCGCCGATAATGACAACACCGGCATCAAGCAGCTCGTAGATGGTACGATTGACATCAGAGGCTTTAACTGTGGCAGAGAGAGTTTTGACCGAAGCGCGTCCCTTGGTGGCGAGCACCTGATAGATCATAAGCTGACGCTCGTTGAGTTTCTCAACATCGGCAGGGTCGAAGTCGGGATTGATTTCGACATTGGTTTCACTTTCGATTTTGAGTCCGGCGGGTAGGGCGGCGTTCATCACTTCGCCAACAGAGCACAGGTAATAGTCTGCTATCCAATCCCAAAATTTGAGCTGTGGAAATTTCAGTATAGGTGTGGTGTCAGGGAGTGAAGCGATGTCTTTGACATCGAATGCGGGGCGATGATTGTGCACCAAGGTGACAATGCCGGTATAATATTTGCGAGACCCGAAGGGTACGATAACGCGAAACCCCGCTTTTATTATGTCGGCAAACATCGGAGGCACGCGGTATGTGAACGACGGACTTAGGGGCAGAGGCAGTATTATGTCGGCATAAGTATCAGCCATAAAGTGCTAAACAAAAACGATTTTTATAAAACTGTCGATAGATGTAAAACATATTTCGCCGTTGTCGAAACGTCAGCGATATGATGCAAAATTAATCAAAAAAAGCCATTAAGTAGAGAGAGTCGATAAAAATTAGTAACTTTGCGAAGTTTTACCAATGAATAAATAATCACCCGGTCGTCTGAGAGCATTACAGCCGGCATAGTTGTGTGTCCCTACATGATGTGATCGGGAAATCGGATTTGTCATACAATATGTTATCATAGTTTTAATGCAAAGCGATATACAACAGCCGGCTAAAAATAAAAGTGTTAATCATGCACCACAGACGACTTATGCAAATTGACGAATGAAACCATCATTACTTGTGCTTGCTGCCGGGATGGGCAGTCGGTATGGCGGACTTAAACAACTTGATTGTCTCGGACCTGCGGGTCAGACGATAATGGACTATTCGATATATGATGCCGTGCATTGCGGCTTCGGAAAAATTGTTTTTGTGATACGCCATGATTTTGAAGAAGAATTTGACCGCAAGGTGTTGTCAAAATATAAGAATTTTGTTGACATAGAGGTCGTGTTTCAAGAACGTGAAGACTTGCCCGAGGGATATGTGTGCCCGGCAGATCGCACTCGTCCGTGGGGCACCAATCATGCTGTGATGACCGGTGCCAAGGTCATCGATGGCGCGTTTGCGGTTATCAATGCCGATGATTTTTATGGGCGCGATGCGTTCAGAGTTATCGCCGAGGAGCTTAAAGCACATGAAGGAGAGCGCGGACATTATTGTATGGTTGGCTTTGAGGTTGGCAATACGATGACAGAAAACGGCTCGGTGTCGCGTGGCGTATGCTCGGTTAAAGACGGGCTCTTGCATAAAATCGTTGAGCGCAAGGCTATCGCGTATGACAAAGACCATAATATTTGTTTCATCGATGAGAAGGGCGAAAATCAAACGTTGACACCGACGACACCTGTGTCGATGAACCTTTGGGGCTTTGGTGCCGATTACTTTGAATACTCCGAGCGCGAGTTTCGCCGCTTCCTCGATAAATATATATCTGACCCGGGACGAGAGTTTTTCATTCCATCGGTAGTTGATAAACTCATAGGCAACGGCGAGGCACAAGTCAAGGTGTTGCACACCGGATCAAAATGGTTCGGTGTGACGTATGCCGGTGATCGAGAGGATGTTGTCGCCAAACTTGCCGAGTTACACCGCCGTGGCGAATATCCCGCCGAAATGTTTACAAACGACACTCACTAATGGAGTTTACACTACAAGCAACAGATACCAAATCGGCAGCTCGTGCTGGGCGCATAGTCACCGACCATGGCGTGATAGAAACACCGATATTTATGCCGGTGGGCACGCAGGGCACCGTCAAGGGTGTGCATCAGCACGAATTGCGTGACGACATCAAGGCTCAAATCATACTGGGCAATACATATCACTTGTATTTGCGTCCCGGCATCGACATCATATCGCGTGCCGGCGGATTGCACAAGTTTAACGGCTGGGAACGCCCGATACTCACTGATAGCGGCGGTTTTCAAGTGTTCTCGTTGTCGGGCAATCGCAAGCTCACAGAAGAGGGCGCACACTTTCGCAGTCACTTGGACGGGTCTCGCCATTTGTTCACGCCCGAAGGCGTTGTTGACATACAACGCGCCATAGGTTCGGATATTATGATGGCGCTCGATGAATGTCCTCCGGGGACATCGGAGCGCAGTTATGCCCGCAAATCACTTGACCTGACACTCAAATGGATGGAGCGCGGTTGGCGTCGCTATTGTGAGACCGAGGGACGCTATGGATATAAACAGGCGTGGTTCCCGATAGTGCAAGGTTGCACATACGAGGACTTGCGTCGCGAGTCGGCATCGCGTGTCGCCGAGCTTGGTGCCGACGGCAATGCCATAGGCGGTCTTGCCGTTGGTGAGCCTGCCGAGGTGATGTATGATATGATAGAGGTTGTCAACGAGATATTGCCGACAGACAAACCCCGCTATCTTATGGGTGTGGGCACGCCGATAAACATACTCGAAGCCATCGATCGCGGTGTCGATATGATGGATTGTGTGATGCCTACGCGCAACGGACGCAATGGTATGCTGTTCACAGCCGAGGGCACGATGAATATGCGCAACAAGAAGTGGGCTGACGATTTCTCTCCGCTGTACCCCGAGGGGACATCATACGTTGACCACGTTTACACCAAGGCATACGTGCGCCATCTGTTCATCAGCGAAGAATTGTTGGCGATGCAGATCGCCTCGATACATAATCTTGCATTTTATCTGTGGCTTGTCGGTGAGGCACGTCGACATATATTTGCCGGCGACTTCCACACTTGGAAGACAGAGATGGTTGAAAAACTCGGCAGACGATTGTAATAAGCAAGAGTATAAAAAGTTAAGATAACGATAAAACAATAAAGTCAGTGAAACGAGACGCAGTGATATCAAAAATCAAACGAGGCTTGTGCTCCATGGCTCATCGTCTGTCGTCGCTCACGGCAAAGGTCAAAATGCCGCGATGGCGTTTCTCTTATAATATTCTTGATCGTTATATAACGCGCAAGTTTCTCGGTACGTTTGTGTTTGCCTTGATACTGGTGCTGGCAATCGTTGTTATGTTTGATGTCAACGAAAAACTCGACGCCTTTCTCAAAGCACCGTTAAAAGCCACTCTTTTCGATTATTATCTTAACTTCATACCATATTTTGCCAATCAGTTTGCACCGCTGTTTACATTTATCGCCGTGATATTTTTCACGTCAAAACTTGCCGGCAACTCAGAGATTGTGGCAATGTTGTCGACCGGTATGAGTTTCAGACGATTATTGCGACCATATATGGTGTCGGCATTAGTGATAGCGATAGCGACGTTCTTCTTGACGTCATACATCATACCGCCGGCAAACGTCAAGCGCATAAACTATACGAACACATATGTCAAAAACAAACGTGTCGATTATGGCTCAAATGTGATGTTGATGGTGGCGCCGGGCGAGATAGCTTATATCAACCGCTATGACAATATCACGAAGATCGGTGTTAAATTTTCGCTCGAAAAATTTGACAAAGACAAGCGACTGGTCTCGCGCCTGACGGCACAGAGCATAAAGTGGGACACGCTTTACAACTGGACGGTAATGGATTATGTCATACGTGATTTCAAGGGAAACCGGGAGATTATCACCAAGGGTTCCAAACTTGATACGATCATACCTTTTGAGCCTCGCGACTTTTTGATTTCAGCCAACGACCATGAGATGCTTACCACACCCGAGTTGTCTCAGTATGTCGAGCGACAGCGAGAACGAGGCGTGGCAAACATACAATCGTTTGAAATTGAATATCACCGACGTTATGCGATGACGGCTGCGGCATTCATACTAACCATTATAGGTATGTCTCTGTCGTCACGCAAGGTAAAAGGCGGCATGGGACTGAATATCGGCATCGGCTTGGTGTTGTCATTCTCATACATCTTGTTTATGACTATAACACAGACGTTCGCACAATCAGACCTGACTTCGCCAATGATAGCGATGTGGATACCCAATATCGTATTCAGTGTCATAGCCATTGTGCTTTATCGCAAGGCATCACGCTGATAAACAGAGATATGTATGCAGAGAGCGAAGTTGCGGTATCAAAATTGAAAAATAATCGTTAACTTTGCACTTTCAAAAACACAGGAGTAAACACTTATGCACATCCAAGATGATAATATAGAGTTATTGTTTGATGTCAGCTGGGAAGTCTGCAACAAGATTGGCGGCATTTATACGGTACTCTCAACCAAAGCTCGCAGTTTACAACAACTATATAAGGATAAAGTGATTTTTGTCGGTCCCGATGTATGGAGCGATGAAAATCCTTCGCCGTTTTTTAAGGAGACCAAAACACTGCTTAAAGAGTGGCGCAAAAACGTGATGTTGCCCGAAGGTATCACCGTACGCATAGGACGATGGGAAATACCGGGACGACCGATAGCCGTTCTCGTGGGCTTTGCCGGGGCATACGCACTCAAAAACGAGTTTTACGGTCACATGTGGGAATTGTATGGCGTTGACTCATTACATGCTTATGGCGATTATGATGAGGCTTGTGCCTTTGCTCACGCCGCCGGTATGGTTGTAGAGAGCATTGTTAAGACATATGCTCCCAAACAACACGGTGTTGTCGCTCACTTTGAAGAATGGACGACCGGCATGGGGCTGCTATACACCAAGGCGACGATGCCCGGTGTGGCAACGGTGTTCACGACACATGCCACATCGATAGGGCGCTCGATAGCCGGCAACGGCAAGCCGTTGTATGACTATTTTGCCGGATATGACGGCGATCAGATGGCTCGCGAACTGAATATGGAGTCAAAACACTCATTGGAAAAGGCTGCGGCGCTCAATGCCGATTGCTTCACAACGGTGAGTGATATCACAGCCGATGAGTGTGCACAACTGTTGGGACGCCGTCCCGATGTGGTGACATATAATGGCTTTGAAAAAGATTTCGTGCCGCGAGCCAAGGCTTTCGCCGGAGTGCGCAATGCTGCGCGTCGGCGCATGCTCGATGTCGCCAATGCTCTCACCGGCACAGAATATGATGATACATTTATCGTCATAACCTCGGGTCGTTGCGAATATCGCAACAAGGGTCTCGATTTGTATCTTGATGCGTTGAAAAGCCTTGACGCCAAAGCCGGTGGTCGACGAGTGTTGGCATTTGTTATGGTGCCGGCATGGGTGCGCGAGCCACGTCCCGACTTAATGGGATTATCCAAAGGTGAACGGCTCGAAGAACCGGTCATAACGCACCTGCTTAACAATCACGACAGCGACCCGGTGTTGCAACGCATACTCGCATTGGGTTTTGATAACAACAATGAGTCGCATGTCAGCGTGATATATGTGCCGTGTTATCTGACAGGTGATGACGGCATCTTCAATATGACATACTATAACCTGCTTGCCGGTGCAGATGCCACGGTGTTTGCGAGCTATTACGAGCCGTGGGGCTATACGCCCTTGGAGAGCGTGGCATTTGGCGTGCCGACGGTGACAACAACATTGTCGGGCTTTGGTAGGTGGGTGATGCACATCGGTCGGCGCGGTCTTGACAAAGGCGGTGTCATTGTCGAAGATCGCACAGACTCAGATTATGATGATGTCAGAGAACGCATAGCCTCAGACTTGCACTTATTGGCATCGGCGAGTGACGAACGATTGACAACGTATGCCAAGGCGGCGCGTATGACAGCCGACCTTGCCGGCTGGGAAACGTTCATATCTCTCTACCGCGAGGCTTATGAACTCGCCGTGACAAGAGCCGGTCAGCGTGTGGAGAAAAGGTGACAAACGTGTCGCGATGCCCACACGGCAGAGTGCACATCAATGATGAAACAGAGATTATATCATTACATATTTTTCAAGTTTAACTTCTAACAAAAAAGGTGTTGCCGACAAAGATTGCTCAAACTCAATCGATATTGTCAGTGTCACCAAAGATTAACAAAACGAACAATCAAAATTTAACTAATTAGTAAGTAACATGAAACTTTCGGTTAGCAACACAAACACCCCCGTGTGGCGCGACATAACGGTCAAAGCCGAATTGCCGGCACGGTTAAAACCGCTTGACGAGCTTGCCCGCAACCTTTGGTGGGTGTGGAACAGTAAAGCCAAAAACTTATTCCGCGAACTTAATCCCGACCTTTGGCGTGCCACGGGCGAGAACCCCGTAATGGTACTGCAACGCCTCAGCTCTGATCGTTTGGAGGAGATACTCCACGATGAAGCCTTGCTGACGCGCATTGACGAAGTGTACACGGCATTTAAAGATTATATGGCACAGCCGATGCGCAAGGACATTCCGTCGGTGTCTTATTTCTCTATGGAATATGGCTTGTGCAACTGCCTTAAAATTTATTCGGGCGGTCTCGGTGTGCTCGCCGGCGACTATATCAAGGAAGCGTCAGACTCGCGTGTCGATATGACTGCTGTCGGCTTTCTTTATCGCTTTGGCTATTTCACTCAGACATTGAGTGTCGATGGTCAACAAATCAGCAACTATGAGCCTCAAAACTTCAACCAACTGCCTATCGAGCAGGTGATGGATAAAAACGGACACCCGATGATACTCGAAGTGCCCTATCCCGGACGCATCGTTTATTCGCATATCTGGCGCGTGAATGTCGGTCGCATGAAGCTCTACCTCATGGATACCGATTTTGATATGAACTCAGAGTTCGACCGTCAGATCACCCACCAGCTTTATGGTGGCGATTGGGAAAACCGTATCAAACAAGAATATCTGTTGGGCATCGGCGGTATCCTCATGCTCAAAAAACTCGGCATACATTCAGAACTTTATCACTGCAACGAGGGTCACGCCGCACTTCTCAACCTGCAACGTCTTGTGGATTATGTTCAGAATGACAATCTCGACTTTAATGTGGCTCTCGAATTGGTGCGTGCATCGGGTCTTTACACCGTTCACACACCGGTGCCGGCAGGTCACGACTACTTTGACGAGGGTCTGTTTGGCAAATATATGGGCGAATTCCCCAACAAACTCGGTATTTCGTGGAACGATCTTATGAATATGGGTCGCGAGAACCCCAATACCAACGAGAGATTTTCTATGTCAGTGTTCGCACTCAATACCTGCCAAGAGGCAAACGGCGTGAGCTGGTTGCACGGCGAAGTATCGAAGAAGATGTTTGCCGGCATATGGAAAGGCTATTCGTGGGAAGAGAGCCACGTGGGCTATGTGACCAACGGCGTGCACATGCCGACATGGGCTGCCTCGGAATGGAAAGCCTTCTATGAAGAGAAACTCGGTCGTCGCGTGTTTGAAGACCAAAGCAATCCCGAGGCATGGAAGGGTATATTCAAGGTGCCCGACCAAGAGATTTGGGATATGCGTATGCGCCTGAAAAATAAGTTCATAAACTTCATCAAACGCGAATTTAAAGCCAAATGGCTTGCCAACCAAGGCGACCCGTCGGCAGTGATGAAAATTGTCGACAAAATCAACCCCAACGCACTCATCATCGGCTTTGCCCGCCGCTTTGCGACATACAAACGTGCCCACCTGTTGTTCACAGATCTTGATCGTCTCGCCAAGATTGTTAACAATGAGCAGTTCCCCGTGCAATTTGTATTCTCGGGCAAGGCACACCCCGCCGATGGCGCCGGTCAGGGCTTGATCAAGCGCATTGTCGAGATTTCGCGCATGCCACAATTCTTGGGTAAAATCATCTTCCTCGAAGATTACAATATGGTCGTTGCCAAACGTCTTGTCACCGGCGTCGATATTTGGCTCAACACGCCGACACGTCCCTTGGAGGCGTCGGGTACATCGGGCGAAAAAGCCGAGATGAACGGTGTGCTCAACTTCTCGGTGCTCGACGGCTGGTGGTATGAGGGCTATCGCTTTAACGAGAATGCCGGTTGGGCGTTGACCGACAAACGCACGTTCACCGACCAGGCACAACAAGACAAACTCGATGCCGCCACCATCTATTCGATGCTCGAAAACGAGATAATTCCCCTGTATTTTGCCAAAAACTCTAAGGGCTACTCTCCCGAGTGGATACAATACATCAAGGGTTCGATTGCCGACATCGCTCCGCACTTCACAATGAAACGTATGATAGATGACTACATCGCACGTTTCTATGAGAAAGAGGCTTCGCGCACACACCGCCTCGCCGCCGATGATTGTCGCGTGGCTCGCCACATCGTTGAATGGAAAGAACGTGTGGCATCACTTTGGGACGGTATCAAGGTCTTTGACATCAAACAACAAGGCGAAATTGTCAACTCGACGACCGGCGACAAGGTGTCGTTTGAAATCATCGTCGACACCAATGGCATAGGTCGAGACCTCGCCATCGAAAAAGTCGTATATCGCATAGAGAACGGCGAGGAGCATTTCGTGGGTCGCGAGCAATTTAAGGTTGTCAAAGAAGAAGGCAACGTGCTCACCTACCACCTCGACACGAAGACAAAAGATGCCGGTGTCTTCCGCTATGGATTTAGAATGTATCCCGTAAATTCAGAGCTGCCCCACCGTCAAGATTTTGCTTATACACGTTGGATATAATTAAATGACACAGGTCGCTGGAGACGGCGATAAAGTCAACTCAATAAGCAACAGCAGATTGTCTCAAATAGAGATAGTCTGCTGTTATTTATTGTTAAAATTCGTTGTGTAGCGGTGGCTTTAATAAAATTTATGTAACCATCCGAAAGGAGCCGACTTTTATATGGCTTTTTTGATAGCGAACTTTGCGTCAAAAAAGCCATGTTTAATTTAAATGAGAACAATAGAATAGTTATGGCGCAGCATCCGAGTGATATGCGCATCGGGGTCAATGGTATGTGCGGACAGGTGCGCATAGCAAATCTCGACCCTACAAATGGTGATGTTTACATCTTTGTCGGTAGAAGCCGCAAAATTATGAAGTTGTTGCACTGGGAACGCGGTGGATATGCAATGTATTATAAGCGTTTGGAGCGTGGACGTTTTCACCCACGGATATTTTTGCGTCAGGGCATCGGTTTTCGCTCTATGCGATGGGATGAATTGGTGTTGTTGATGGAAGGAATATCTCCCAAAGTAGCTCGTCGCTACCGCTATGAAAACCTTTTGTCGTCTAATAAAAAAAGTGTGATGAATGACGAAAATAATGCTCAAAAAATTTGGTTAAATCACTGATTATTCGTACCTTTGAGTATGAAAAAGAAGCCGACATACGAACA
>CAVCBR010000004.1:0-101911 GCA_963600695.1 bacterium | reverse complement strand
GGCTTGCGCTCGGTCAAGACGCCCAAGTTGTTCACTTCGGCAATATCTAATTTGCTGAGTTATTGGAGCTAATATACCGATGGGTCAATTTCCACCAATTTTTATACGTGCGTGTTTTGAAAAAAAATTTGCACAGAAAAAAAATATCGTGTAACTTTGCGGTCACAAAAGCAAGGCGCATTAGTGTAGAGGCCTAGCACGCCACCCTCTCAAGGTGGAGACTCGGGTTCGAATCCCGGACGCGCTACTAAAAAGACATCGGATTATTTCTTCCGGTGTCTTTTTTTGTTTATGCTATTCTGATTGCCAAGCAGTGCGGGCTATATAGTGTCACGGGGTTATTCGGGCACAAGCCGAAAAGGCGGTGCCGATCATTCGCCAATGATGGTGGCGACGATTTTGCGACTGCCGCCATGATTGCGAAATTCACAAAGATACACTCCCTGCCACGTACCCAAATTGAGGTGCCGGTCGGTTATGGGCAGTGTCAATGTTGAGCCCACGATGACAGATTTGGCGTGCGAGGGCATATCGTCAGAGCCTTCGAATGTGTGGAGGTAGTATGGAGCATTTTCCGGCACCAAGCGGTTGAATATTTCGGTGAGATCATGGCGCACATCGGGGTCGGCATTCTCGTTGACGGCGAGTGCTGCCGAAGTGTGTTTTATATGCAAGTTCAGCAACCCACTTTTTGGCAACGCCGGCAGGTGTCGCAAAATCTCGTCAGTAATAATATGTATGCCTCGCGAACGTTGGGAGAGCGATATCTCAATTTGTTTTACCATCATAATTATGCGTTTGTATCTCTCAGGCAAAGGTAACATCTTTACGCCAAGTCACAAAATCTCATCACGTGTCATCAAAAAAAACGGGACAAGTGTTTAAATCATAACATTTTTTGTGTACTTTTGCGGTGCAATTATATCATACTTTTATTACAGTGCAGATAGTATTATTTCGCTTATTCACATAGTGTTAAGTCTGTGATATTATCATTGTCGCATATTTATTTACATTATCGTTATATATGAAACGCTTCAATTTAAGGACATTGTCAATGTTGTTCCTGCTTGCCGTCACGGCGTCAGTAACGTTTGCCGCCGAGCCGTCAGGCACCCTGCCGATATTGTATATCAACACCGAGAATGGTGAGGCTGTCACATCTAAGGAAACATATATCAACGCCTCGCTCTATCTTGATGCCAACGGCGCATCAGATGTCGAGTCTTTGGGCAGCGCCGACTCTCCGATAACGCTAAAAATACGCGGTCGCGGCAACTATACGTGGTCGGGGTTTGACAAAAAGCCCTATCGCCTTAAATTTGACAAAAAAGTTGCCATTATGGGTATGAAGAAGAACAAGCATTTCGGACTTTTGGCTCATGCTGATGACAATCTCGGTTTTTTGCGCAACACCGTTGGCTTTGAACTCAGTCGCCGCCTAGGATTGGCTTGGACACCGACAGCCAAACCGGTTGAGGTGATACTGAATGGCGACTACATAGGCTTGTATTTTCTCACCGAACTCATTCGCGTCGATTCAGATCGCGTAGACATCGTCGAGCAAGCCGACAATATCACTGATGCCACAGCCATCACCGGTGGTTGGCTCGTTGAAATTGACAATTATGACACCGATCCACACGTAGAGATAACCGAAGGTAACGGCGAGAAAATCATCTTCACATACAAGACCCCCGAAGTGCTCTCGACAGAGCAGGAGACCTATCTGAAATCTCAAATGGAGACGATAAATTCGGCAATATACACTTCAGACAAGACCTCGACAGAGTGGGAGAATTATGTTGACATTGATGCTCTCGCTCGCTACTATATCGTGCAAGAGATACTTGACGACTGCGAGTCATTCCATGGCAGCTGTTATATGCACAAACAATTGGGCAGCGACACTAAATGGGTATTCGGTCCGGTTTGGGACTTCGGTAATGCCTATAACCGTGGCACATCGCAATTTGTGTGGGATCACCCGACATTCAACCAAACATGGATTGGCGAGATTTATAAGTTCCCACGCTTTCAAGAAAAAGTCAAAGAAATTTGGAGCGAGTTTTGCAACAATCATTACACCGGAATTAAGCAGTATATAAACGACTTTGCGACCACAATAAATGCGGCAGCCAAAGCCGATGCCGAGCGTTGGCCTCGTTATGGCAATAGCGACGAACAAGCTGCGGCACGCTCGTTCATTTCAAAATTCACGTCAAAAGTCAGTTGGCTAGGACAGCAATGGGGCAATGAACCTCCAAGTGATTGGTCTGACTATACCATTTATTTGCGTGGTGAGTTGAATGGTTGGGGCTTGTCAAACCCGATGACATACACTCCTTCTGACGGCACTTTCGTCATCGAGGATGTAAACCTCAGCGGCAAGTTTAAAATCGCCACCGAAGATTGGAAAACCGTAGACCTTGGTTCGAACGGCACAGACGTCACACCCAACGTGCCATACGTGCTAAAAAAAGTGGGTTCAAATATGTCTCTAAAAGACAATGTCTCAATATCAAACGCCAAAATAACATTTGATCCAAAAACTTTGACAATGATGGTCATCGACCCTGCGTCAGCGACAGACGTTGTGTCTGATGACATAGCGTGGACAATCAACTCTCTATCGATACACGCTGACAAACATATTGAGGTTTACACTGCGCTCGGGACGCTCGTCATTGCCGGACACGGAGACCTATCACTCCCCTGCCCCGGTTTTTACATCATAGTCGATGGCTCACATGCCACAAAAATCATCGCACGATAACACATATTTGCTCCTTCACTGACACAAACGACAAATAACACATTATTAGAAAAACAAATCTGACAAATTAGTCGTTTGTAGATTAAAAATGTTGTAACTTTGTATCGGCTTTCAGAGCCAACACAAAGTTGCAATATTTTTATGCTCCGATACTTTGGAACAAATGCTATCAGAGTGATACAAACAAGATAACCGGACGTTAAACGTCAACCTTATAATGACAGATAAAACGACCATTTCAGGTCTCACGACAGAGCAGGCTCGCCAAAGTCGGCTCGAACATGGTGCAAATGTGCTCACACAGGTTGAGAAAGCCTCGTTGTGGCGTCGTTTGCTCGAAAAATTTAAAGACCCGCTGATCATCATCTTGATGATTGCCGGTGTGTTGTCAATCGCCATCTCCATATATGAATACACCATAGACGATGATGGCAGTATGGAAATGTTTTTTGAGCCGGTAGGCATTTTTGCAGCCGTATTATGCGCCACCGGATTGAGTTTTTATTTTGAAGTGCGTGCCGACCGCGAATTTACAAAGCTCAACAAACTGAGTGATGACGACCCGGTGAATGTCATACGTGATGCCAACACGACAACAATACCCAAACGAGATGTTGTTGTCGGAGACTATGTTCTCATCAATACCGGTGACGAAATACCCGCCGATGGCATACTCATTGAGTCTACCGGTCTTAGCGTAGACGAATCTTCTCTCACCGGCGAACCTATGTGTTCAAAAACGACAAATCCCGAGGAGTTTAACAGCGAAGCCACTTATGCCTCCAACATAGTACTGCGAGGCACAAAGGTGATGGAGGGTCACGCCGTTATGCGAGTCACAGCCGTTGGAGATTGTACCGAGAATGGCAAAGTTCACGCCGCCACACGCATAGACAACACCATAAAGACACCGCTCACCGAGCAGCTCGACCGCCTCGGCAAACTAATTGCCAAGTATAGCTATTATATCGGTGCACTTGTCATTTTGGGGCGTATGGCGATGTTTTTCACTTCGGGGCAGCCGACAGACGTTCTCAATATCGTTTCATACTCCCTCGAGAGCATAATGATAGCCGTAGCTTTGCTTGTGGTCTCGGTTCCTGAGGGTTTGCCTATGGCTGTAACACTGTCTTTGGCATTCTCTATGAGTCGTATGCTCAAAACCAATAACCTCGTGCGCAAGATGCATGCATGTGAGACTATGGGTGCAACGACCGTGATATGTACCGATAAAACCGGCACTCTGACGCAAAACAAGATGCAGGTATATAAAGCCGATTTTGATGACCACATACCGACTGATATTATTTACAGCAGTATTGCCACAAACTCCACGGCTCAGCTTGACAAATCAGACTCCAAATCCATTGCGGTGATAGGCAACCCCACCGAAGGAGCATTATTGCTGTGGCTCGATGGTCAGGGCGTTGACTATGCACAACTGAGACAATCGTCGGAGATTATCGAAGAATTACCGTTTTCTACCGAACGCAAGTATATGGCAACCGTCATTAAAGACAACAATGGTCGCCGTATGCTGTTTGTCAAAGGTGCGCCTGAAATCATATATCATCTTTGCAACGCATCTGATGAAATTGACAATGAATTGGCACAACGTCTTGGCGAATATCAAAACAAAGCCATGCGCACACTCGGTTTTGCATACAAACAACTTAACGACGACGAATGTGCTATTGCCAATGGTCGTTTATCGGCAACCGGCTTATCGTTTATGGGCATAGTTGCCATATCTGACCCGGTACGCATCGATGTTCCCGAAGCAGTACATGCCGTCATCGATGCCGGTGTTAAGATTAAAATCGTCACCGGTGACACCATTGGCACCGCTCGCGAAATTGCCCGCCAGATAGGACTATGGGACGACACCACAGATGGTGATGCCAACATCATAACCGGCACAGAGTTTGAGGCTCTTTCTGATGCCGAATTGCTGCAACGCATAGATGACATCAAGATTATTGCCCGTGCCAGACCGCTCGACAAAAAACGCCTTGTCGAAACCCTGCAAAGCAAAGGCGAAGTGGTGGCAGTCACCGGTGATGGTACCAACGATGCTCCGGCACTCAAAGCCGCACATGTTGGGTTGTCAATGGGCGATGGCACATCTGTGGCAAAAGAGGCTTCTGATATTACAATCATTGACAATTCGTTCACTTCAATCGGACGAGCAGTAATGTGGGGACGCTCTCTGTATCGTAACATTCAACGTTTCGTAATGTTCCAACTCACGGTCAACGTTGCGGCTTGCCTCGTGGTGCTCATCGGCTCGTTCTTAGGTGTTGAGTCTCCATTGACAGTAACACAAATGCTATGGGTAAACCTCGCGATGGACACCTTTGCCGCTATGGCGCTCGCATCGTTACCCCCGACAGAAAGCGTTATGAAAGACAAGCCTCGTTCACGCGCTGCCTTTATTATAACTCGTGATATGTGGCGTGTCATCATAGGCACAGGCTTTGGTATTTTTGTGATAATGAGTATATTGTATCACTATTTCACTTATTATGATGTCACATCTTTGACAACTTTGTTCAGTGCCAAACTCTCCACTATGCCAAAAGTAACCGTGTATGAATTGTCAATATTTTTCTCAATATTTGTATTCTTGCAGTTTTGGAACTTGTTTAACGCACGAGCTTATGCCACAGGTCAATCGGCATTTCACCTCGGGCATTGCAAACTCTTCCTATCTATTGCATCAATAATCATTGTGGGACAGATTGTGATAGTTTCGTTTGCCGGACCATTCTTCCAAGTGTGTCCGCTGAATATCACAGACTGGACAATAATCATAATCTCAACATCTTTGATTTTGCTAATAGGCGAAGCTGTAAGGTTTATAAAAAACTCACACAGCATCTCCACAGCTCATAATCCAAACAATCAACCTTTATCCGTTTAACAACTAAAAATTATTTGATGACATGAATCCGGTAAAAAAATTACTTCTCTCAACGGCATTTGTCGCCATTGTCTCCTCAACTTTTTTCACGGCATCTGCCGAAAAACTTGTCATTCTTCACACCAACGACACCCACTCTCAAATCGACCCAAACGATAATGACATGGGTGGCATACTGCGTCGCAAAGTAGTCATCGACTCTGTTCGTGCCGCCGACAAAAACGTGCTTGTCATAGATGCCGGCGACATTGTTCAAGGGACATTGTATTTCAACCTCTACAAGGGCGAAGTAGAAAACATGTTTATGAATGCCCTCGGATATGATATGCGCATACTTGGCAATCATGAATTTGATAATGGTGTTGATGAATTGGCGGCAAATCTCGCCAATGCCAAAGCCGAACTATTGTCGACAAACTATGAACTCTCATCTTCGCCACTTGCCAAAGAATTTAAACCATACACCATTCGCACATTTGGGGGCAAGCGCATAGGATTTCTTGCCATCAACCTCAATCCCGAGGGTATCATTGCCAAAGGCAACTATGATGGCGTGAATTATCTTGATGCCATAGAATCTGCCAATGCCATGGCTTGGTATCTGAAAAACCTTGAACATTGTGACTATGTAATAGCCCTGACCCACATCGGTTACAAAAACGACTATGTGGCAGACGACATAACGTTGGCACAAAAGACAAAAAACATAAATCTCATTATCGGTGGTCACTCACACACGCTGATTGACGCTTCATCTCCCAAAGCGCCACAATATAGATTTGCCAACCTTGACGGCGACACGGTCACCATAGCACAAATATCAAAAGGCGGCGTCTTCTTGGGGCACATTGATTTTGACCTCAACAATGGCAATATCAAGACATCTGTGATACCTATCAACTCGCGTCTTGACAATCGCATAGATAAAACGCTTGCCGAGTCACTCGTACCATATCGTCAAGGCGTAGACTCTCTGATGAGCACACCATACGTGCGCAGCACCATAGAATTAATCAAAACTCAACCACCTCTGCAAAATTTTATTACCGACTTTGTTCGTGACAACGCTAACACGATACTCAAAATCCAAAAGACACAAGGCAAAAAATCTGTCGACTTTGCCATTATGAACAAAGGCGGCATCAGACGTTCATTTCCCAAAGGTAACATCTCGGAGGGTATGATCATCACTATGCTACCGTTTGCAAACCGCACGGTCGTCGTAGACATCAAAGGCAGCGACATTTATAGCCTGCTCGAAGTGATGGCACAGCGCGACGGAGATATGCTCAGCAGCGAGATGGAAGTCGTTTATGCCATCAAAGACGGCAAGAGTCAGATAATCTCAGCTCTGCTCAATGGCAAACCTATTGATCGCGATGCCACTTATCGTGTCGCCACCATCGACTACCTTGCCAATGGCGGCGACTATATGAGAGCATTCACCAACGGCACACAAGTTGCCGTCAGTGACAGTGTCTTGTTTGACGACCTATTGAAATACCTCAAAACCAACTACAAGAAAAAGGCTATCAATCCGTCCAAAAAAGTGAGGATGAAGCGAGCCGAAAATTGACGTATTCTCTCTAATAAGAAAGCCAAGCACAAGACTATCGTTGTAATAAGCCCATACCAATCTCTCAATTTTGACAATACAATAATGATAAAACGTATATTTCTCAGTTTGATCGTTAGCTTCACCGCCATAACTTCATTGGCGGTAAAAACCACCTTTATGCGCAATGTTGACACTCGCGCAATGAATCGTTGGGTAGACTCTGTTTATGACTCTCTATCGGAGCGTCAGCGTATAGGTCAGCTGGTCGTTGCCAAGATTGTTCCGACACAAGGAGCAACAACGCGTGCCACCATAGATCGGCTTGTTAAAACATCAGAGATTGGTGGCATTCTCTTCACCGAAGGCTCTATTGAGCAGTATGCAACGATGACTAACTATGCCCAATCGGTGACCAATGTGCCATTATTGATGACTCTTGACGGTGAATGGGGATTGTCGATGCGTGTATCGGGCACAACACGCTTCCCTCAGAATATGGGGCTCGGAGCTATGGCAAACACTGCGCTTGCCAGAGATTATGGTCGTGAAGTCGGACGTCAATGTCGCCTACTCGGTATTCAAGTAAACTTTGCTCCGGTTGCAGATGTCAACTCAAATCCGGCAAATCCGGTCATCGGTTATCGCTCATTTGGCGAAAATCCCAACCATGTCGCCGACCTTGTCGTGGCATACTCAAAAGGGCTCGAAGATATGGGCGTGCAAGCTGTTGCCAAACACTTCCCGGGACACGGTGACACATCGTCCGACTCACACAAAACGTTGCCTATTGTCAACAAAAATCGCTCACAACTTGACGCCACCGAACTTGTACCATTCACTTCATTTGTCAAAGCCGGTTGCTCAGGCGTGATGACCGGTCACATATCGGTGCCGGCTCTCGACAAATCAGGCACTCCGGCATCATTATCACACAAAATAACCGGAGTGTTGCGCAATGACCTCGGTTTCGAAGGTCTCATATATACCGACGCTCTCGGCATGCAAGGAGCAAATGTCAAAAAAGGCAATAATAGTGTCAACGCCCTTAATGCCGGTGCCGACGTGTTGTTATGCCCGGAAAATATTCTGGCAGCAATTAATGCCGTAATGTCAGCAATTAAAGCAGGAAAACTAAAAAAATCTGACATCGAAACACACGTCAAACGTGTTTTATCATATAAATATGTGTTGGGGCTTCACCATCGTCAACAACCTATCGATTTAAAAAATCTCGATAAACGTCTATGCTCGCGCCAAGCAGAGAATGTAAATCGCCGCCTAACAGCTGCCTCAATTACCGCATTGGTTAACCACCACACCACCCTACCGCTGGGTAATCTTGACAAACGCTCTATTGCCGTAGTCAACATCGGTGCAAAAGCCGAAAATGAATTCACTGCTCGCTGTCGCCGCTATGCAGACATTGATACTTATGGCGCTATAAACGGCACGCTTACAGCCGAACAAATTAAGGGCATCAAGAAGCACAACACTGTTATAGTCGCCGTCTATGACAGCAAAGCCGCACACATAGCATCATTAAACGCCATAAAATCAGCCAAGACACTGATCACTGTTTTTCTTGTCAACCCTTACAAAATGGCAAAGCACCATGCCGCGCTCAAAGAGTCACAAGCCGTAATTTTATCGTATGATAACACGACACTCTCACGCGACTATGCCGCACAAGCCGTGTTTGGTGGCATCAGTGTCACGGGACGTCTGCCGGTAAATCTTTCGGGGATAGCCAATATCGGTGCCGGTGTTGACATACCGAAAGTGCGCCTCGGATATTCCACGCCCGAACTCACCGGAATGAAGTCATCGCTCAACGACAGCATAGACTCAATTTGTAACGATGCCATTAACCGCTCGGCAATGCCCGGAGCACAAGTACTCATAGCTCACAATGGCGATGTCATCGTCGACAAATGTTATGGCAATATTACCGCCGGTGGTGCCAAAGTAACAGAGGCAACGGTCTATGACCTTGCCTCAGTATCAAAAGCAATAGGTACTTTGCCGGGTATTATGCTTGCCTATGATCGTAATCTCATTAACATCGATGACAAAGCCTCAAAATATATCCCCGGTCTTGATCGAGACGATAAGCGTGATATTACCATACGTCAATTGCTTTACCACGAATCAGGTATGCCGGCATCACTCAATATGTTTAATTGTATGATTGACACGGCAACATACACCGGTCGTTTAATTACCTCCCGCGCCGATGCCGATCATAAAATTAAAATTTCAAACGGTGTCTATGGTCACAATACCGGAAAACTCAGACGCGACATTACGTCACAAACGCGCACTCAAACATTTGATGTTGAAGCCGCAAAGGGTATTTGGGTCGGTCAGTCGACATACGACTCTATTATGAGCAATATTTATAACATCGATTTGCGCCCCACAAAGAAATACAATTACTCGTGTTTGAATTTTTGTCTGCTGATGGATGCCGAGCAACGAGCCACCGGAGAGAAACACCAAGACTGGGTAAAAAACAACCTGTGGAATCCGCTTGGCATGACACACACCGCATATCGCCCATCTCTCGTTTTTAATAAAACACAGATCGCTCCCACCGAAAAAGACACATACCTCAGACGGCAGACAGTCCACGGGTATGTACATGATGAGACTGCGGCATTCTCGGGCGGTGTTCAAGGCAATGCCGGCTTGTTTGCCAACGCCAACGACATCGCCAAATTGTGTCAAATGTTGTTGAATGGCGGCATGTATGGCGGTGAGCGTTTATTATCACAAAAGACCGTCAATTTATTCACCACAGATAAAAGTCAGACATGTCGCCGAGGTTTGGGCTTTGACAAACCCGACACAAACGACCCGGATAACTCCCCGACATGTGACGAAGCGAGTGCCGAAGTGTACGGACATCTCGGCTTTACCGGCACTGTTTTTTGGGTTGATCCCAAATACAATCTCATCTTTGTATTTCTGACTAATCGTGTCAATCCCACACGTGACACCCCGATTTTCAACCGTCTGTCTCTGCGTCCAAAACTATTCAGCCAAGTATACAAAGCTTTATAATTATTTGTATTACGAACAACTCTCGGTCATAAAACGTTAGTATTATACAATTAACTATCAAACATATATTTCAAATTTCATTTATCTGTCTACAAAAATGAAAACAAATCATGTATCGATGCTCGTTGTGGCTTTGGTCACACTGGCAATGAGTTCATGTAACCAAAACGGCAATGTTAGCGAAAAAATCCAACAATCGTCTGTTGCCTTTGATACCTATCATAAGGGGGCAACATTCACGCTCATAGGCTCAGGCAAGGATATGGGGCAAGACATTGACCAAACATTTTTTGACTCTGTGTCATTGGTTTTGCCCACACACATCTATGGTGCCGATCTGAGCGAATTGCGCGATTCCATAACATCTTATGCTCTCGGACAAGTTGGTGTCAACGAACTCACACCGGCTATTAATATGGCATTAAAGAATATGGCAGACAGTCTCGGATACAAAACACGCTTGACAACGTCTCCGATTGATATTGCCGATGGTTTTGCCAACATCAACGGATATGTCGTTTATCTATCGCCCGATATGCTTGTATATTGCGTGTCGTCTGAATATTATACTCCGGGAGCGGCACACGGCATGATGTATAAACGTTATATCAACTATATGCTCAACGCCGACAACAAGGGGCAGATATTAAAACTCTCTGACATTTTCTCTGCCGAAGGTTTGGCTCAATTACCCGATCTCATTGCCGAGAGAGCCCAAGACTTATTTGACATCATCGGTCCGACGTCTATCCAAGGTTTGCCTGAAGATGGAAACTTTTTTATTTCATCGGAAGGTCAAATAGTCTTTGCATATCAGCCATACGAAATAGCGTCTTATGCCCAAGGATTTATAAATGTCGCCTTTGAAACCAACGAGCTTGTTGATTTAATGACCAACCAAGGCATATCATTATTTGGTCTCGAAGACCTCAACAATTGATCACAAGTTTAACACAGTTTAACCTCAAATGTGTAACAAACATGATGTTCAATGCGTCAAAGCGAGTAAAGACATTGTGTTAAAATCAACAACTAATAATCACATAAATATAAAACCAAACAGCATCACAATGAAAAAACTGTTTTTTAAATCACTTGCCATATCCGCATTAATGCTTTGTGGCAGTGTGTCGTTGGCTAATGCGCAGCAAGTGCCTGAGGCTCCGATAGACTCGGCGGTGCGTGTCGGCAAACTTGACAATGGCTTGACATACTACATACGTCACAATGAGACGCCCAAAGGTCAGGCTGATTTCTTCATCGCTCAAAAAGTAGGCTCGGCACTCGAAGAGGACAATCAACGCGGTCTCGCCCACTTTCTCGAACACATGTGCTTTAACGGCACCAAAAACTTCCCCGGCAACAGCCTTATCGATTGGCTCGCGACCGTAGGTGTTAAGTTTGGACAAAATCTCAATGCTTACACATCTATCGATGAGACCGTTTATAACATATCTGCTGTTCCCGTACAACGTACGGGAGTTCAAGACTCATGTCTGCTGATACTCCACGACTGGGCAGATGGTTTGCTGCTCGATCCGGAGGAAATCAACAAAGAGCGCGGTGTCATTCACCAAGAGTGGCGTCGGTCAATGACCGGACAGATGCGCATAGTCGAGAACCTCTTGCCGGTCGTTTACCCCAACAACCGTTATGGCGAGCGTCTGCCTATCGGCACCATGGACGTTGTCGACAACTTCCCGCCACAAGCCATACGCGACTACTACGAAACTTGGTATCGTCCCGATCAACAGGGCATCATTGTTGTCGGCGACATCGATCCCGACTATATCGAAGGTAAAATCAAGGAGATATTCTCAGACATCAAAATGCCCGAAAATGCAAAAGAACGCGTATATATCCCGGTTGAGGACACTCCCGGCACTATTTGGGCTATCGGCAGCGACAAAGAAATGACTCGCTCTATTGCATTATTGATGTTCAAACAAAAAGAGAAATTCATCGATGATGCCAGCCATAGCACATTGTTATTTTTCCCGGGCAAAATGCTTATTTCTCTAATAGAGAATATGCTTAACGATCGTCTTGATGAAATATCAAAAAAACCGGATGCTCCCTTTGCTTATGCTCAGGTTGAATTGGGCGAATTTTTCGTCTCCAAAACCAAAGACGCTGTCACACTCACCGTTATAGGCAAAGGCAATGACATCACGCCGGCTATCCAAGCTGCTTATCGCGAGCTACTCCGTGCCGTGCGCGGAGGCTTCACCGTCAGCGAAGTTGAACGCGCAAAAGAGAAGTATCTCGCCGACTACGAGGAAGCTTACAACCATCGCTCGGCAGTCGAGAATACTTCATATGCTCGTGAATACGTGCGCCACTTTATTGACAAAGACCCAATCCCCGGTGTGGAATTTGAATACAATCTTGTAAAACAATTCGCACCGATGTTAACTGCACAGGTAATCAACGGTGAAATGCCAACTTTGATATCTGACGACAACCGTGCATTCCTCATTATGCTCCCTGACAAAGAAGATGTTGTAAAACCCACCGAAGAATCTCTCTCATCAGTGATTGCAGCTGTTGACAGCGAAAATATCGAACCTTATCAGGAAGAGACCAAAGCAGAGCCGCTGATACCGGCTCTACCTGATGCTGTAGCACCCATCAAGACTCAAAAAATAGACAAATTTGATGCCACAGAACTGACATTCCCCAATGGTGTCAAAGTCATCTATAAACCCACCAAATTCAAAGATGGCGAGATTTGCTTTACAGGCTCTGCTGTTGGCGGTTATGCTGTCGTTGACGACTCAAAAGCAGCGTCTGTGATGTTCTTGCCATACGCAATGTCAACGCATGGTTTGGGCACATATAGCGACAATGATCTGCAAAAATATCTGGCGTCAAAACAAACAGAATTAGATATGAGCATTTCGGCGAACGATCGTTTGTTCTCCGGCAAAACAACGCCCAAAAACCTCAAAACTCTCATGGAGTTAATCTACTCGACGTTCACAGCTTATACCATTTCGCCCGAAGAGTTTGCCGGCACACAAAACAAAATTGCATCTGTTCTCGGCAATCAGGAGGTTGATCCTCAATACATATTCTCTCGCGATTTAACCAAGAGCTTATACTCGTCTCCAAAACGTCAACAGTTGTCAACAGAGGCTATCAAGGCAGCAGATCTTGGCACAACACTTGATATCATACATCAAATGCTTGCCGCTCCATCAGACTACACATTCACTTTTGTCGGCGATATCGATGTTGAAACATTTACCCAATTGGCATCTCAATATCTCGGCACTTTGCCAAATGCCAATACCAATGCGTCAGTCAAATATAAATATGACAAAGGTGTAGAACTTGCTTGCGGCACCAATGTAAACACATTCACGACCGAAATGGCGACACCTCAAACTTGGGTATTTATCGGTGCTAATGCCTCGATGCCTTACAACACCAAAAACTGGTTGCTATCTACCGTTTCGGCTCAAATACTCTCCAAACGATTGCTCAAAACCATACGCGAAGATATGGGTGCCGTATATTCAATCAGTGCCGGTGGAGCTTTGATGCGTACATCAGAACAAAACTTCATACTTCAAATACCATTCCCGATGAAACCGGAGATGAAAGACGAAGTGCTCAAAGCCATCAATGGTATGCTCTATGACATGACTACAAATGTCACAGACGATGATCTTAATCCAATCAAAGAATATATGACTAAGAGCTATAAAGAAGCTCTCGAACAAAACGACAGTTGGGCAAGTATCATCGGTGCTATCGTCTTAAATGGCGTCGACAACTTCACTGACCGTCTCGGTGTTATAGACGCTCTGACCGTCGATGACGTTAAAGACTTTATGAAGACCGTTCTCTCACAAAAGAACATTCACACCATCGTTCTTGACCCGGCTCCCGCCACCAAATAATCCAAACGATTAAACATATCTGAATATAACAACAACCGTCCGGTCTCATCGGGCGGTTGTTTTTGTTTTGATAAATCAACCAAAATAGTTACCTTTGTGACGATATCAAAGCATCAGATCATTGGTTTTATGCTGTTACAACAAAATATCACCACGACATGGAACAAAAACCCGAATTGGCTCATGCTCGCAACAAACTGATCGCATTTCTTCATTCACGCAAGATGCGACAGACTCCCGAACGCTTTGTAATTCTTGAGCATGTCATGTCAATGACATCACACTTCTCTGTCGAAATATTCCACAATCACCTCGAAACAAACGGCTATCACGTATCAAAAGCCACGGTTTACAATACACTTCAAGTTTTTCTTGAAGCAGGTATCGTGCGGCGTCACAATTTTGAGGGACCGGCTGAATACGAGCGCATAGAGCCGGGTGGTCACAACCATCATCACTTGGTATGTACCCGATGTGGACACGTCAAAGAGGTGCGTGACACCGATATAGCAGATGTCATCGCACGGCATCACTACACCGGATTTGAGCCATCATACTTCTCTCTGTATGTTTATGGTTTGTGTCCTCAATGTCGTCGCAAAAAATCCAAATCACGCAAATGATTTTGTTCCACACAAAATATTTAAACTCAGAAAAAGAAGACAACATCTCCTTTTAATTTTACACTACAACAATCTCACTAACAATGAAAGCAGACGTTTTATTAGGTCTCCAATGGGGCGATGAAGGCAAAGGCAAAATTGTCGATGTGCTAACTCCGCGTTACGACATCGTTGCACGATTTCAAGGTGGACCTAATGCCGGTCATACTCTTGAGTTTGATGGCAAAAAATATGTATTGCGCTCTATCCCTTCGGGAATATTTCAGAGCGAAAAAACAAACGTTATCGGCTCAGGCGTCGTTCTCGATCCGGTATTGTTTGCCGATGAAGCTCGCGAACTGGAAGCTGCGGGCGTAGACATTCGACGAGTGCTGAGAATCTCTCGCAAGGCACATATTATCTTGCCAACACACCGTCTGCTTGACGCTGCCGGAGAAAGCAATAAGGGTAAAAACCGCATAGGCACTACCGGCAAAGGCATAGGACCGACATATACCGACAAAATCAGTCGATGTGGTTTGCGTATAGGTGATATACAAAATAATTTTGACACCAAATACGAGTTGGCTCGCAATCGCCATTTGGAGATGCTTGAAGCAATGTCCGTCACTATTGATAAGCAAGCATTAGCTAATGCAGAAACAAAATTTTTTGCTGCCATAGACTATATCTCGAGTTTTGAGCTTATTGACTCCGAACTCTTTTTAAATCATCAGCTTAAAGCCGGTCACAGCATCTTGTGCGAGGGAGCGCAGGGCACTATGCTCGACATTGATTTTGGTTCTTACCCGTTTGTCACATCGAGCAACACCATCTGTGCCGGAGCTTGCACCGGTTTGGGTCTCGCGCCGAACGCAATAGGCGAAGTTTTCGGCATTTTCAAGGCATACTGCACACGCGTAGGCTCAGGACCTTTCCCAACCGAATTGTTTGATGAAACCGGACGCGAAATACGCGACCGAGGTCACGAGTATGGCGCCGTCACCGGACGCGAACGGCGTTGTGGTTGGATAGATCTTGTCGCTCTGCGATATGCCATAATGCTCAACGGCGTGACACAACTAATTATGATGAAGTCTGACGTACTCGATACCTTTGACACCATACGCGCATGCACGGCTTACGATATCGCCGGCACTGAAGCCGGCTCTATCACTCACGATATGCCTTACGACATATCCGGCGACAATATCACCCCGGTTTATACCGACATCAAGGGTTGGAAAACGAACCTCGGGAATGTGCGTTCAGAAGACGAACTGCCACGTGAATTTATCGACTATGTCAATTTCCTCGAAGAAGAGCTTAACACGCCGATTTCGATTATTTCAGTAGGTCCCGACCGCACACAGACTATAGTGCGCAACAAAGCAAACCTCAAACCGTTGCATAGTGAGAATTAAACTCACACAATCGTGCTTAGTCTAACCATATAAGCAAACTACAAATAAATTATACAATAGTATGGCTAAAATAAAACCATTCAAGGGCATACGCCCACCACGCGAACTTGCCGCCAAGGTCGCTTCGCGTCCCTATGACGTATTAAATTCCGAAGAAGCTCGTGCCGAAGCCCAAGGAAACCCAATGTCACTATATCATATCATCAAGCCCGAAATAGATTTTGCACCCGGCACCGATGAACATTCACCCGAAGTTTACAAACGTGCCGTGGAAAATTTTGCCGACTTCCGCCAAAAAGGTTGGCTCGTGCAAGATGCCAAAGAGCACTATTACATATATGCTCAAACCATGGACGGTCGCACACAATACGGCTTTGTCATCGCTGCCAATGTTGACGACTATCTTAACGGCATCATTAAGAAACACGAACTCACACGTCGCGACAAGGAAGAAGACCGTATGAAACACGTCAGAGCACAGAATGCCAACATCGAACCGGTATTCTTTGCATTTCCCGACAATGATACGCTCGAGGCTATCATAAAACGTGTTACCGCTCTCACGCCCGAATATGACTTTACCTCAGAAGATGGCTTCGGTCACCACTTTTGGATTATTGACAATGATGAGGACATAAAGACTATTACCGCTGAGTTTGCCAAAATGCCGGCGCTTTATATCGCCGATGGTCACCACCGCACGGCAGCTGCCGCTCTCGTCGGCGCCGAAAAAGCACGCAACAACCCCAATCATAAAGGAGACGAAGAGTATAACTATTTCCTCGCTGTGGCATTCCCGGCATCACACCTCAAAATCATCGATTACAATCGTGTGGTGCGTGATCTGAACGGCTTGACTCCGGAACAATTCCTCACACGACTCGAAAAAGATTTCACAGTTACAGATTGCGGCACCGAAGCTTATCGTCCTCAACATCTACATGAATTCTCGCTATATCTCAAAGGTCATTGGTATGAACTCGTGCCTCGCGAAGGTCGTTATGATGACAAAGACCCGATTGGCGTACTTGATGTCACCATTTCATCAGACTTAATACTCCGCGACATTCTCGGCATCACCGATTTGCGCTCCGACAAACGCATAGACTTTGTCGGGGGTATACGCGGTCTGGGCGAGCTCAAACGCCGTGTAGACTCGGGCGAAATGGCTATGGCTCTTGCTCTTTATCCCGTATCTATGGAGCAGTTGATGACCATTGCCGACACCGGCAACATTATGCCACCGAAAACAACGTGGTTTGAACCAAAATTGCGTTCAGGACTTATCATTCACTCACTAAACGATTAATTATAACGCAACAATTACAATAGGGAAACGCTTGGCAATTCATCAGGCGTTGCCCTATTGTAGGTTTTACCCTCTAACCAAAAACGTTTTATTTTTATGACAAAAATTCACGGTGAAAATGAGGCGTGATGTGGTGGCTTTCAGACGCGCTTTTATGACACGCAATATGTTGTTGTATAGTGGAATATGCTCGTTTTTCTTCGATGTCTATTGCGTGTGTTTGCTGTGAATATGCTATCTTTGTGGTACCGGTTTGGTACTCGTAGTGTGAGTATCAAAGTGCATTTGGGCAAAAGTCTAAATGTCAATATATGTGTTTGGTTGTTAATCTAAATGTATTGCAATTTTATGAGATGAAAGTTAAGGAGCCGGTAAAGTTGCGCCGCAAGGCATTGGCAAATGGTAATGTGTCGTTGTATCTTGCTATTTATGTCAATGGGAGGCGTGAGTATGAGTTTTTGCGCTTATATCTTATCCCGGAGCATACGCGGGAGGAGCGTTTGCGTAATCGCAATACTCTTGCTTTGGCAAATACGATAAAGGCTCAACGTATCGTTGATGTTCAGATGGGTGCGTATGGCTTTAATTCTCGAAAACAAGACAAGGTTTTGTTTTTTGAGTATTATAAATCGTTAATGGAAAAGTATCATGCTGAAAAGAGAAAAATTGATTGTTGGAAAGGGTGCTTGCGACATTTGGAGTGCTATGAGCCTCGACGCGATATAACGTTGGCGGAGATCTCGTCAGAGTGGCTTGAGGGATTTAGAAATTATCTGTTGAATGATGCCGTGAAAATTAGAGCCAAAGAAGGGAAACCGTTGCCTCTTTCGCAAAACACGAAGTGGGTGTACTTCAACAAACTGCGCACGGTGATGAAGAGTGCGTGTGATAGTGGTATCATCAAGGATAATCCAATGTCGCGAATTAAGGGTATTTCAAGTCGGGAAACCAATCGTGAGTATTTGTCGGTGGAGGAGGTGCAGACATTGGCGGCTACGGACTGTGATTGTCCGGTGTTGAAACGTGCTTTTTTGTTTTCGTGTCTGACGGGGTTGCGCTGCTCTGATATATCCCGATTGACGTGGGGTGAGGTCATGGATTGGAATGGTCGCACGCGCTTGGTGTTTCGGCAAAAGAAAACCGGTGGTCAGGAGTATTTGGATATTGCATCTCAGGCGTCGGAGCTGATGGGTGTGCGTGGCGATGATCACGCGCTTGTGTTTGATTATAAGTTTTATCCATCTGTTGTTGCCGCGATATTGCAAAGGTGGATGAAGAGTGCCGGTATTGATAAGCATATAACTTTCCATTGTGCGCGTCATACGTTTGCGGTGATGATGTTGACGTTGGGTACGGATATTTTCACAGTGAGCAAATTGCTTGGGCATCGTGATTTGAAAACGACACAGATTTATGCGAAGGTTGTCGATGCAAAGAAGCAGGCGGCAGTCGATAATATTCCGCAGATTTTGTAATTGGATTGTCTGTCTTTCTAAATTCAAAGAGATATTACAAAAATATTGAATTGTTGATTGTCGGAGAACGAAGTGCTTCGCGCGTGTGCGTGCACGCGTGCGGGACTCTGTCATCATCCTTTATCCTTTATCCTTTATCCTTTATCTTTTATCTTCTTTCTACGCGCGCACGTATTAGGGGTTTTGGTTTTTGCAATTTCATAACCCCATAGGGGTTTTGAGTTTGTGAAAGTGAAAACCCCATAGGGGTTATTTGTTTTTGTTTTTCATAACCCCACCGGGGTTTTTGTTTTTTTGAGGTCAAAAAAAATAGGCGACCGGTCTTCACAGATGAGTCGCCTGATAACGTAATATATGGATAATTTTATTATGACTGTTAGTGGTTATGTTTGGTTGTCGTCTTGGGATAGTTCGCGCAGTTTGTCTTCGATGGTGAACAGGCGTGAGCCGTCGGTTCCGTTGATGTCTATGGATCGAGGCACCGCCATTTTCAGCAGGTCGACGGTAACGCGCACTCGGTCTTGGGGTGTGAGTTGTTTAAAGTCTTCCCAAATGAGTTCTTGGAGGTCATCGGGGTTGAGCTTGGAGTTGTGGAGTTCGAGCCATTTTTGCATCATACTTTTGGCGAGCGATGTTATTTTGTTTGGCGTTCCTTTTTGTCTGCCGCCGAGGCGACCGCGACCGTCATTTTTTTGTCGAGCCATGTTACTATCTTAGTTTTTGTTAGTTTGATATGTTGTTTTGGGTTATGTTGTCGGTCGGTGTTGAATGTGCCGACTCGACTTGTCGTTTTTGTGTCGATGTTTTTTGTGCGTGACACAATACTTAAAAGTTTGGGACGAAGTTAGAGGTTTATCTTAGCGGATAAATTTTAAGTATTGAAACAAAGATAAGTTTGTAATAATGGGAATAATAGGAAGTGCAGTCGGTGCCGGTTTGAGTGCCATAGGCAGTATTTGGGGCGGTCTCTCGGCAAGTAAGGCTATGAAGAAGGTTAAGTCGAATTTGGAGGATCAGCAGAATAAAAATCAGGCGTGGTATGATCGCCGGTATAACGAGGATGCAACTCAACGTGCGGACGCACAGCGGATTTGGACACGTACTCAGGAGTTGATGCGTAATCGTAATCAACAGGCGGCGGGTGTGCAGGCGGTGATGGGCGGCACTGAGGAGAGCGTGGCGGCAACAAAGGCGGCGAATGCTCAGGCAATGGCTGACGCGGCGTCTAAAATCGCTGTTGCTAACGGCAGTCGCAAGGATATGATCGAGTCTCAGTATCAGGCACGTGATGCACAGTTGAACAGCGAGTTGAATGATATGGAGATGCAGCGTGCGAAGAATACGGCGCAGGCAGTGCAAGGTGTGGCACAGGCTGCATCGAATATGGGGTCTGCATTTTAATGTTTTTGTTATGTCAGAGGAGTATAAGAATAAGGTTGGGTTTGGTGCGCAACCGCATTATGATTTTGCCGAGGGGCGTATGTCGGAAGGGTCAATATCCGAGAAAACAGAAAAGGCTGACGCAGATGGTATAGTTGAGGGCAAAGGAGAGGATAAGCCGAAACAGACAGAAACAACCGGGTTGGAGAATGTCAGCTATGACAGGGTGACAAATCTTGGTATGCCGAATAATCCGACTTCGGGCAAGAGTGTCGTGGAGCGTGACGTGGTGAATGTTGCCAATCCTGCCGGAGATTATGTGTGGACAGGGAGTCGTGGCAAGAATGGTTTTAACGCTTCCGGTGGGTCAAATGGCAAAGCCGAGTCAAAGATTAGTGGCGGCGCAACCAGTACACAGCGTTATAGCAGTTCTTATGATTATTATAGCCGCGGTGGAGTCAAGGGCAGTCCTGATGATAGGAAGCATATGGAGGAGATTGGCAAGGGGTATGATGATATTATAGCAACCGTCAAGAAGCGCCGTGCCGATTATGAGCCGGAGGATGAGGAGGCGCGCAAAAAGCGTGAGCACCGTGAGCGGTCACAGCGCATAATGGCGGCGGTCAGCGATGGTGTGTCGGCGTTGAGTAATTTGTATTTTACGACGCAGTATGCACCGAATATGTATCAACATGAGCGGTCGAGTCAATTGTCGCCATTGGAGGTGAGTCTTGAAAAGTTGAAGCAGGAGCGCAAGGATAATGCCGACAAGTATTATGATTATTCGATAAGGATTGGTGAACTGGGGCTTGAAAAGGGTAAGGCGTTGCGTGATTTGGAGGCTCTGCAAGAGAAGATGCGTATGACTCGCGAGAAGCACGACTTTGAGAAGTCGCTGTACCCCGAGAAGTTGCGCAAATCAAAGGGCGAGGCTGATACAGCAGGATATAAGGCAGCGACGGCACGGTCGGAAGCTGCATATGCCGATGAGTTGAACGAAGCCAAGGTTGCCACTGAGAAAGCAAGAGGCGATAGGGAGAGAGCCGGTGCCGTGCGCAATTATTCGGCGGCAGCCAAAGATAATGAAAGACCGTTTGTGGCGTATGACGAAGATGGCAATCGCTATTATTTCAAAACTCGTGATGCAGCTGTATATTTTGCACAGCAGCATGGTACAGATGAGAAGGTGGTGTTGAACACAAACACAGACTCGTCTGACGGTTGGAAAGAGACAAAAACAGAGAGTGGTGGTTATGGCAGGATCATACCTAAAAAATCATCGAAAACAAAGACACAGAAAACAATGCCCGGGGCATAATTAATCATAGAAAGATATGGCAAGTGATAAAGCAAAGTGGTTATACAGTGAGTTAACACAAAGGGGGTATAATGTCGGCAAGAGTGCCGAAGAGTTCGACAGTCTAATCAGAACTCGTGAGGACTCACGTAAGTGGGCGTATAATGCTGCTCGTGATGAGGGATTAAATGTCGGCAAAAGCATCTTGGAGTTTGAAATGAATGTGATATCCGAGGAGGAACCTCAGCCGGTAGAGCCACCTATGCGTACTTGGGACAAGGCAAAACAAAAAGCAGCAACACAGCCACGACTCACAGGGACAACCTTTGCCGATGCCAAAGTGGTGACGACAGGCAATGGTGCAACATCGGCGTCAAAGCCGAAAGCCACATCGGCGACTGTGCCGACAGAGGCAAAGACTGCGAATGCGAGCACGGTAAAATCAACGGATAAAGCGTGGCAACCGACAGCGCAGCAGAGGGTGGATATGACGCGTGAGATAGGCGGCGCGGTGAAGTTTAATGAGGCGACACAGTCCATAGCGGATAACCTTAACAGAAAAGTTGAGAGTATGACTTCTGTGGGGCGTAGGAAAAAAGCATCGGCGCAGAGATATGCACATCTCGCCGGTTTGCCTACGCGAGTAGCGGGTCTTGTGCCTGATGGAGTTGCGTCAGATGAAGTCAAGGGCAATGCCGGCAAGACGAACAACGACAAATTGGGAGAAACGAGTTTGGAGTCACCGCATGTGTATGGTGTGGCGTGGGAGAACGGCGAGCCGAAAGCGCAATGGATGTTAGATGATGGTTCGTTGACGACAGATCGGACGAAAGTCGAAAAGGCGGAGTATGGTGCGCGCAAGGCGCGTTTGCAACATCAGTTTTTAAGGCGTATGAGTACTACCGGGCTTGACCCCTCCAAGCAAGAGGATATCAACACGCAGGTTGCCATTGATGCTATTGCGACCGGCAATGTTGACAAGACTAAGATGTCGGAGGTTGAAGCGGAGATGCGTGAGAGTGGGCTTGATCCCAAAGATGTTCGGCATTTAAAATGGGTGTTGACAGGTGATGAGCGCAGTATTATGGATTATCGCCTGAAAACCGCCGAGTCAAGATTGAAGGCGTTGAAGGGAGAGAGACAGCGACAGCAAGATGCGGCGGACTCGCAACGATCGTGGTTAGAGAAGTTGGGACATAGTGTTAATGCCGCGAACAATAATATGCATGGTGTGCACCCGAGTACATCAGGTGCGGCGCAAAGTCAGATAGATAGGGATATTGAGGCGGCGACAGCTGAGGTCGTGGCGTTGTCATCGGCGATAAACAAATATAAGGAAAATAAATCGGCGGCGCAAAGTGGCTGGTTTGCGAAGATATACAAGGGTCTGTGGAATGGTATAAGTGATCCCAATACATGGACAATGGGTGTGCTTGACGCATCAGTCAATCACACGTTGGCAAATGCCGATATGTCGAGTGCTGCCGGGCGGTCGTTGGTAAGGAGTGCAGGGCATGCAAGCAACCTCGAAGCGATGGCTCCGGATCCCGGGGCATTGTATGGGGGTGCGCGGTTTATCGGCGAGATGGTTGCAGATCCGGTCACTTATGTATCTGCAGGCGTTGGCAACGTGGTAGGGAAAGGAGTGACAAGGGCAATAGGTAAGAATGGTGTGCTTAATACGATAGGCAGAGTTACCACCGGGAAAGCGTTTGGCAAGGGGGCGACGCACAGTATGGCGAAGGGTGTCGCAAATCGTCTCGGGCAAAATTCGCTGACAGCGCGTTTGATAGGTGCGAGTGCCGGTGGAGGTGCTAATTTTGCCGTATTTGAAGGCTTGGGAAATGCACGCGACCAGATTATCAATGGTGGTTATACCGATGATGATGGTGTGTTTCATGAAGGTTTTTCGTGGACACAGGTATTCAAGAGCGGTGGTCGCGGTCTAACTCTTGGTACGGCGATGGGTGCTTTTGGCGGCGGCATAGGAAATGTCGGCAATAAATTGACAAAAGCAACGAGTAATGCTTATGGCAAGGTAGGGGTGCGCACAGGTCAGCATTTGGTGTCTGTTGTCGGTGAGGGTACAATATTTGCGATGCCCGAGATTATCGAGTTCCAAACTATGGAAGATGATGAGTTTGATAGGAAATATGCTGAAGCTTTGGGTTATGCCGGGGAGCGTGATCCGCAGAAAAGAGCCGAGGCGCGATCGGCGGCACGCAACAAGATGTCGCTTGATGTATGGACGGACTCACAGGCTCAGATTTTGGGTATGAAGATTTCGGGCAAGATGGCTCATGGAGCTAAATCACCGAGGAAAGTTGTCGGCACGGTGGCATCGACGTTGAAGGAGTTGCGTGGCGATGGTAAGCGATATGGCTTGTCATTCAGGGAGCGTTTGGGGCGTATGATGGATAAGTCGCCATTGGACATCACGATGACTGCTGAGGAGCGAGAAGAGTTGCGTCGCAATGGTTATGGTGAGTTGGCAGATCTGTTTTGGAAGCCGAAGGGTAAAGAGAAACAGCAGGACACTAAAAAGTCTGTCGATGACAATATTGTAATTGAAGTTGATGCCGACACAGTTGAGACTCATTCGGAGTTTGATGGCTATGAGGCTATGGAACGACTGATGAAAGATCAGAATGTCAGTGAGGCGGCTCGAGCCAAGGCTTATTATATATTGACGGGGCGCATGTTGCCGATGTCAACAATCACCGGTTATAAGACTGTGGATAATGGAGACGGCTATGTTTATGTCAATTCGGTGAATAGTCAGGGGGGAGTTGTGACTTCGCGCCGTTTTAAGAAGGGACAGAGCGGGCAGGTTGAAGCCGAGCAGGCAAAAATCAAGAGACAGGCGGAGTTTAATGCCGTAGATGTCGGGGAGCAGTTTGTTAACTCGGTAGTTGATACGGAAGTGTCTCGGGCGGCGATAGCGGAGGTTGTGCCTGATACCGTGCCGGAAAGAGTCATGGAGATGTATTTGGACATCAAGACCGGAGTGCTTGAGCCGACAGAGGGTCAGAAAGAGGTGGTGAGAAAGATTGATGAAGCCATCAAGAGCAAAAAGGAGGTTGTTGGTATGGAGAGGCGACCCGAGGCGATGCGCAAGCGCATTAAAGATGAGACAGGGATTGATGTCGATGCCGTTCTCTCAAAAGAGCCGGATAGACGCAGTGCGAAAGAGCAGGAAGTATTACAAGGCTATATAGATTATTTATATGAAAAAGCGGAGAAGTCAGATGATGGCGGTTATCGTCGCGATAGTAATGATGTTACAGGTCGTTTGCCCGGCTTTAATCGCGATCAACCGGGAGATGGTTATGAGTCAGATGATGTAGATAATACGGGTGTCGAATATGGTGAGGGCATATCAGAGGAGCAACGTCGGGCACAGGCGTTGTATGATGAGGTACAGGAGCGATGGGCGCACCTTGACGATGAAGATGCGGCACCGTGGACAGAGGCAGATGCAATCAAGGAGCGAATGAGCGAGGCTTATCAGCTACTTGAAGATGCTTTTGGTGATGAATATGAACGGTGCATGCATGAGTTGTCACAAGACCCATGGAGACTGTTGGAAAGCGAGGGGCTGACAGATGCTCAGAGAGACGCTGTGCGTGATTATATCAGCGCAAAAGTGGCGATGGAGGGTTTGGAAGATGCCTTGAACGACTCTCCGGGATTGAAGGCGAAGCGCGAAGCTCGGCAGAATGTATTGTCGCGAACACACAGAGATGATGGCATGCTTCACCTTGTGGAGATGAAGAATGGCAAGCGTGTGTATGTTATATCCGGCAAGGTTGTAACCAATGATGACGGCAGTATAAATGTCGGTGCATCAGACAAGAGCATTGGTATTAGAGACGCAGAAACCGGTGAGGCAAGCATAGCGAGTCCGGATATGATATTGAGAGCCGAGCAAGAGAGGTCGTCATCAGACGTAATCAACGAGGAGTTTGCAAGGATTGATGCCGAGCAAGAGGCGATGTCTGCGGCAGAGGTCGAGGCGGAAGCCTCTGAGCCGACGTGGACATCAATGTCGCCATTGTCGCCGGGTATAAATGAGGTGTGTGTGTTGGTGGACGGTGAAGGCAATGAGTATCGCGGTCATATCAACGACATAACAGATGACGGCATTGAAGTTAGCACAGACAGACCTATGAACGGTAATGTTGTACAAGTGTTGCCGAAATCGGAGTTTGATAATATGGTTGTGGAACTCGGTTATGAAGAGGGACGCCCTTATTGGCGCAGAACAGATTATGATGAGAGTTTGCACCGGCAACAAGAGACGGCACCATCAGAGGTTAATCACGCCGCCGGCAATGACGAAGATGGCACGCCGAATGGTGGAGTTGCAGTTGCGGACGATGAGCGTAATAATGGAGAAGTGGAACAGGAGCCGGCGTTATCACGCATACCCAAGGATAAAAATGGCGAGCCTGATTTTACGGCTGTAGATAGGGAAACGGCGCTTGACGGACTGACAGAATTGGTTGGCGGCAATAGTGAAAACGTCGCTGCCATTGTGTCGGCACAGATAGAACAGGCGTCTGTCGATCTCAATAAGTTGCGCAAGAAGCCGCCGACAAAGAAAACCATCAAACTGCAAGGCAGTGCTATGGCTATGGCGCAGGCACAGCGTAAAGCTGATGAAGCGTATGCCGGAGAAGTTGAGAAGTATAATGCCGATTTAAATGAGGCGCAACAGCGTTTGGAAACGTGGAAAGCCATATCAGACGTAATCACTTCGCGTGAAGACGAGGCGCGACGACGAGTCGAAACAAGTGAACAAACTGCGGATGCTATACAGCGCGGTGCAGGAAGTACGACCGACATACAAGAACAAAGTAATGACCGAGTTTCAAAAGCATATGAAGGTTTAAATGAAAATGAGGCAACTATGCTTTTGTCACAGATGGAAGCCTATGCCTCGGAAATTCCTCAAATAGAACTCAATCCGACCAATTGGATAGAACAATTTGGCGAAAATGGTATGGTGTCAACCCCATTGGGAAAAGTAAAGATGGGTGAAAATCAAATAGCCAAATTGTTTGAGAAAGGGCGTAGTGAACAGTTTGGCATGATAAAACCCACCCTTGAGCATCCACAAATTGTAGTTGAAGTTCCGTCAGAAGCTATTGATGGTAATGCAGAACGAACGAGTTCCTTGTTGTTTATAAAAACCTTCACAGGAAAAAACGGTAAAAAAGTGTATTACTTCAAGTCTGTAACAATAAAAAAAGATGGGCTTGAAGTGAGTGTAAGCAGTCATTACGACCGAGCAAAAAGAGTAAAAGAAGTATTAAAAAAAGGGAAGTTGCTATACCGATTTGACGGTGGCGCACAGACCGAACGTCACCCTGCTGACGTTTCTGTGACAACTTCCCCGAACTATACGCAGGGAAAAGATAAGTTGGTTGGGAAACACGCCGATAATGTTTCTGATGCCTCAGACGTGGCACAAGGCTTATACTCGTCGCAAGGGAATGTGTCTGACCTCGCTACCGAGGGCACGGATGCGTCTCAAACCAATATGTCAAATGCTGAAATATCCGAACCGACTAATGGTAGAACCAACGTTGATAGTAGTAACCTTAATGGCAAGCCGAACGACATAGCTACCCGACAAAGCTCGGACGTTTCTGATAGCAAAGGTATAAACAATCAATCTGATTTGCAAGAAAAGTCGGGGAAAATTCTTGACACCGAGGGCGGAGCACTTTCAACCAAGATAGAAACCGCCTCGGCAGATGTGAATACCAACCCCACCGAGGCGCAGAAAGAGGCTGGCAACTACAAGAAAGGTCATGTACGGGTCGGTGGGTTTGATATCAGCATTGAACAGCTACAAGGCAGCGTGCGCAAAGGCACGGATACCGACGGTAGGCAATGGGAAAACAAGATGCACAACGCCTACGGCTATATCCGTGGCACGGAAGGAGTGGACGGTGATCATATTGATGTGTTCCTCTCCAATGACATTGATGGTTGGAACGGACGCAAGGTGTATGTGGTAGACCAGTACAACCCCGATGGTAGCTTTGATGAACACAAGGTGATGTTGGGCTTCAATGATGCAGACGAGGCTATGAATGACTATCTCGCCAACTATGAAAAAGGTTGGGGAGAAGGACGCAAAATTGACGTGTCGGCTATTAGTCTTGACGACTTTGAAAAGTGGATTGATAGCAGTAAGCGCAAGACAAAGCCGTTTGCGGAGTATGCAGGGTTGAAGAAAGAGACGGCTGATGTAGGCTCAATGGGCATAGGAGGCTCAATAGGCAAGCAATTATATACCATCACCCCGGCTACTTATACAAATAAGAAGGGCGGGGTTACAGATGTGTCGTTGCTTACGTTTGACAAAGAGTTGACGGTAGAGCAAGAGCGAGCCGTTAAGGAATTTGCCAAGGAGAAAATCAGTGAGGGTCGTTTTGCCAAGACTCGTGGTTGGAAAGATCGTGAGAGTGGCGGTTGGATGTTTCGCAGTGAAGATGACGCACGCAAAGCCGCCGAGATGATAAGCAATGAGGAGGCAGTGGCAGACAATCAGCCGTTGACGGCGGCAGAAATGCGCGAGGCTGTAACGACACCGGAAGGTGTGGCGTCACGAATTGCACATCTCGAAGATATCAAGAATTATCCGGGAGCCGACAAGAAGGCGGTGCAGGCAGAAATAGACAGATTACGAGGTGAGAATGTTGGTAAGAAGCCAAAGGCGACAAAGCCGGCAGTAAACCGTGTGAATATTGAAGATGTGTTTAAAAGTTTGCACAACAAGGGCGAGGCGAAGTTATCAGACCATACTGTGCCGGTGGGCACAGGCTCAATCTCGAAGTATAAGTTGGTGATAACCGACGAGATGAAGAAAGATGAAGATGTGCTACGAGAGTTGCTTGGCATTGATGATGAGATAGATGGAGATATTAAGTTTCGCGATCCCGATGCGTTGTCTTCTCAACAGCGGCGTTGGGTATATAATGCCGGTGTAAACTATTCTTTGGGTTATATAGATCAAGGTTTTGTTACATTCCCTGAATTTGCAAAAGCAATGGTTGGTCGTCTCGGCTATAAAATTAAACCATGGTTGAAATCATTTTATGAGGGCGCAAAGCGTATTCCCGGATATGATCAAACAATGTTCACGCCGACAGATGAAGTGGACGCTTTTGATGTTGAGAATTTTGACAAACCGCAGAAAGATGTGTTGGCACAAGCTGTCATGGTGGCAGCTGAAACAAAGGTGCGATATGTAACTGATAAGGCAAATAAAGAATTAAAGGAGATAAGAAATGAACAGCGAAAAGCAAAAGATGAGCAAACAGCAGCAGATACGCTTGTTATTGCAAGAGAAGCAAAGACTATTGCGGATGAAGCAGAAGCTCTCGCAGAAACTTCGGAAGATAGACAAGTAATAAACAATGCCGTTGAAAGAATAGATGAGTCGCTTGATAAAATTAGCGATCAACTCGCCCTGCTCGGTTATTATGAGGCGGAGTATGTGGAAAAGGATTACAATGAGGCGTATGGCTATATGCGCAATGCAGAGAAGAAAGCCGTTAAGGATGCCGCCAATCTTGCAACTCGGTTGATAGATGATCTTGGACTTGACAAGTATGAGGCAACACACGGAGCGGCAGGCAAGAATGGTAAGCGCAGAGCGAAGCCTCTTGCGGTAGCCAATATTGCGCCTGTCGGCGGTGATGTAACCATGTACTTGCCATTGGTAGAGGGTCGTGAGTTGTATGTGAATATCCAACTTGCACCGTCAGCCGGGAAAGGCAGCAATCATGGTGGCGATAATCTTGAAGTGATTGGTATCATGTGCCGTGTGGAGAACCCGAACGCAAAAGGTGCAGACCGCTACGGACAGAATATGTGGTTTGCTGAAGATGTAACCTACGATGACTTGCTGACAAATGTGCGGCGTGTGGCGCAGGACTATCTGCCCAAGCAGGAGGAGAAGCCAGCAGAACAGCAGAATGAGGACATCTTCCAAAAGGCGGAGCGCATTGCCAATGACGCCAAGGCAGAGCGTGAGAAGAAAGCGGCAGAGGAAGCCGACATCATAGCTACCGACTTGCCCGAACCTGCCAAGAAGAAAGCCGTCAAGGCACTCCACGGCAGCGCAAGCATGACTGACAACATGGCATTGTCAGAAGCTCGCTATCGTATTGCCAAGAAAAAGGCATCAAAGGAGAAAGTTAAACCGGAACAGACGGTGGGTGATTTGTTCGCCGGGCTGTTCGATGAACAGAAAGATAATGGATTACAACGAAATGATGATGCGGTACGCACCGAAGCAGTGCCGACCGACAATAGTGGACAACAGCAAGGATTACGAGGAGGTGAAAGAGCACCTCGCAAAGCAACTGCACAAGAAAGCGGAAGATCTGACGGCGGACGAGGAAGACAAAGCACTGGCAAAGATGGGGCTGTGTCCGCTGGACTTTATGGACTGACACAGCCGAAAAACATACGCAACAACCATTCTGAACGTGATGCAGACCATGCCCCAACTTCTGTAAATGGCAGAATAGAAGCCAATATCAAGGCTATTGAGTTAGCACATAAATTACTTGAGAGCGGTGAGACAGCTACTCCCGAACAGATGAGTGTGCTTAGGCAGTTCAGCGGTTGGGGTGGTTTAGGTACTGCTTTCAGCGACGGAGGCTATGATTGGAAACAGCGTGAACGAAATAAGAAAATACGCGAGTTGCTTGGTGAGGAAGCCTACGAGCAAGCTGTTATGAGTGCCAATAGTGCCTACTACACCCCTGCTTATGTTGTTGATACCCTTTGGGACATTGCAAAACAGCTTGGTTTTAAAGGCGGCAACATATTGGAGGGTTCGGCAGGTATCGGCAACATCTTGGGGCAGATGCCCATCGCTATGAGTGAGTGCAGTGACATTCATGCCATAGAGATAGACGGCACATCGGGCGGCATACTTACATTGCTTTATCCTGACGCCAAGGTGGATATACAAGGCTTTGAACAGACACGCATACCTAACGGCAGTGTGGATTTGGCAATCACTAATGTGCCATTTGTTACCGGGTTGCGCGTGAACGACACTACAGGCGACAGCGACCTGTCGAAGAAGTTTCACAATATTCATGACTTCTGCATTGCCAAGAACGTGCGCAAGTTGCGTGAGGGAGGTCTGGGTATCTTCATATCGTCTAACGGTACGCTCGATGGCAGCAAGGCACTGCGTGATTGGGTGGTGTGCGAGGGTGGTTCGGACTTCATTGGAGCATTCCGTATGAACAACAAGACCTTTGGCGGCACGACCGTAACATCGGATATTATCGTTATCCGCAAGCGCGTGAACGGACAGAAGTCGCCACAAGCCATAGATGTAAGCACCATCAGCGGTGAACGCACGGCAGAGTATCAAGAGCCGGGCTCACGCAGAGCCAAGCAAATCTCTATGGATTACAACAAGTATTTTATGGAACACCCCGACCATATGGCAGGTGAAATGCGCTTTGCTTTTGAGGAGGGCGACACTTTCAGACCTACAAGCAAGGGGCTTTATCCGGTAAATGGCAAGGTTCAAAGCGAGATGTTGGCAGACTTCGTGAAGTCGTTCACAGAAGAGACCGGTGGCGGTGTAGCAACCACAGAGAGAACAAAGCCCTTTTTTGTAAACGATGCATCGGCAGACGGCAAACGACTTGGCGAAATGTACTTGAAAGACGGCAATCTCGTAACCGCAGGTTTGGATGGCTATTATCCCCTTGAAGTGAACGACAAGAAGATAAAGGGACACACCAAGCAAGAGTGTTTTAATGCCTATTCAGCTATCAAGAGTGCATTGGCAGGAGTGATGAAGTATCAAACCGAGAATGAGAGTAATGCAGGCTTGAAGCCGTTGATAGCAAAACTCAATAAGGCATATGATGACTTTGTGAACACCTATGGTCATTTCAACAAGAATAATCAGTTGGCATGGTTGCGCAATGATGTAGACTATCCCAACGTGTTCTCGTTGGAGACATACAAAGAGCAAGGAGACGGCAAAGGCGGCGTTATTAAAATCTACGGCAAGGCAGACGTGATGAAAGGTCGTGTTGTTGAAAAGGAAAGCGAACCACATCCCGAAAATGTGAAAGATGGAGTTGTGGTAAGTATGTTTAAAAACGGGCGCATAGATATACCTTATATTGCGAGTCAGCTTGGCAAGAGCGAAGAAGCAGTAAAACGTGAAATCATCGACAGTGGACTTGGTTTTGAAGACCCGACGACACGGCAGGTTGAAGTGTCGTACCAATACCTGAGTGGCAATGTACGCGAGAAACTGAAACAAGCGGAAGCCAACAACGAGAATGGCGAGTATGACAAGAATATCAAGGCGTTGCAGGATGTTGTACCTATGAACATTCCTGCCCACTTGATAGACTTTACGCTCGGTTCCTCATGGCTTGACTCAAAACTCTATGACGAGTACGTGAAAGATCGCACAGGTATTGATGTGCATTTCACGGCAGCAGGAGGCACGTGGTTTATGAAAGCCCCCACATACGGAACGAATGTAGAAAAGAACCGAGCTATGGGTATTGTGAGCGAAATGCTGAAGAAAACCATTATGGGGCATGAACTTATTGCAGCTGCAATCCAAAATAAAAGCGTTGTCGTCTCGCGGACAGAGAAACACTATGACGGCACAACGGAAACCATAACCGATCGTGAAGCAACGGCAGCATGTGCCGCCAAGATTGACGAGATACGGCAGGACTTCAAAGATTGGGCGCGTCAGAAGATGCAGAGTGATGCCGATTTGTCGGCACACATTGAGCAAGAGTACAATGACCGCTTCAACAACTATGTGCCGATGAACATTCCCAATGACTTCGTACCAGAATACTTCAAGGGTGCGACACACAAGTTTAAGATGCGCCCACACCAAGGCAAAGCTATTGTTCGCGGAACGATGCAGCCATTGCTACTTGCCCATGAGGTAGGTACCGGCAAGACATTCACCCTTATCTCCACCGCTATGGAGATGCGCAGACTTGGAACGGCACGCAAGCCAATGATTGTTGTGCAGAACGCCACAGTAGGTCAGTTTGCAGCCTCAGCCAAGGAACTCTATCCCAATGCCAAGATACTCACGCTTGAGGATAATGACCGCAATGCAGATGGCAGAAAGAATTTTTACGCCAAAATCAAGTACAACGATTGGGACATGATTGTCGTGCCTCAGAGCACCTTTGAGTTTATTCCCGACAGTGATGAGCGTCAGATGCAATTTGTGAAAGACAAGATAGACGAGAAAAAGATTGTCCTTGAACAGATGCGCGAGGCAGGCTCCGGAGGCAGAGACCCGATAACAAGGCGTACTGAAAAGGAACTTGTCGACTTGCAAGCAGAAATGGCAACATTGTCTGACGGCATATCGAAGAAACGCACAGCCAACAACGAGAAGAAAAAAGCCGTAGCCAAGCAGAATGCAGCAGTCAAGGCGCAAGAAATGCTCGACCGCCGCACAGACGATGTGGAAAACTTTGATGATATGGGCATAGATGCATTGCTCATTGACGAGGCGCACGAATACAAGCACCTCGGCTTTGCCACAGCTATGCAGCGAGGCGTGAAAGGTATAGATCCCTCGTACAGCAAGAAGTCACAGGGCGTGTACTTGAAGACGCAAGCCATATTGGAGAAGAACAATGGGCGGAATGTAATCTTTGCCACCGGTACGCCTATCAGCAACACAGCCGCAGAAATTTGGACATTCATGCGCTACCTTATGCCAAAAGACACAATGAAGGAATACGGTATTTACTACTTTGACGACTTCGTGCGCAACTTCGGCAATCTACAGCAGATGATGGAATTCAAAACAAATGGAAAATTCCAAGAAGTGAACCGTTTTGCAGGATATGTGAACCTGCCCGAACTTGTGCGCATATGGTCGGGTGTAGCTGATACCGTGCTGACCAAAGACCAAAAGGATTTGGTAAAGAGGATACCCGATATAGAGGGAGGCAAAGCACGTGACATCTATCTGCCACAGACACGCGCATTGCGCAGTGTGATGAAGTATGTGCGAGCCGAACTTGATCGCTTTGACAAGATGGATGGTAGAGAGAAAAAGGTGAACAGCAGTATCCCACTCACTATGTATAGTATTGCCCAAGGAGCCGCCGTAGATGCCCGACTTGTTGAGATGAACGCAGAGGACGACCCCAAGAGCAAGACCAACGAGGCTGTGCGCCAAACATTGCGTTCGCTGAAAGAAACTGACGATTACAAGGGAACGGTCGCCATTTTTGCCGACCATTACCGGAACAAACGCAGTGGGTTCAACCTCTACGATGACATCAAGAAGAAACTCATCCAGCAAGGAGTACCAGCAAATGAGGTAGTGGTGATGACGCCCGGCATGAAGATCAAGAAGAAACTTGACATTTTTGACAAGGTGAACCGAGGAGAGGTGCGTGTTGTGCTCGGCAGTACAGCCACACTTGGCACGGGAGTGAACATACAGGAACGTCTGCACACGCTTATCCACCTTGACGCGCCCAACCGACCGATGGACTACACACAGCGCAATGGTCGCATCTTGCGACAGGGCAACCTTCACAAGCAGTGGGGCAAGCCGGTGCGTGTTCTTCATTTTGGCGTGGAGGACAGTCTTGACGTGACAGCCTATCAGCGATTGAAAACCAAGGGAGCGATTGCCGACAGCGTGATGGAGGGCGACCGACTGATGCATGACAGTATGAACAACCGTGTGCTTGAGGAGGAAGAAGATGTGTTCGGTGATACCGTAGCGCAGCTTTCGGGCAGTGAGTATGCTCTGCTGAAGAACAATGCTGAGAAGAATGTGCGCAAGTACGAGAGCCGCAAGAAGCAGTGGGAGGCAGATCAAACCTATATCCACAATACCAAACCGAAGTTGGAGGGACAGATAAAGGCGGCAGAAAAGCGAGCAGAGGAAGCCAATGCCCACATGCTTGCCGTGCAAAAAGCATTCCCCGATGGCAAGTTTACGGACATCACCATAGGCAAGCAGAAGTTCGGCACGGTTGATGACATGGCAGACTTCATAAAGGAGCACAACAAGAAAATCCTTGATGTAGTGAAAGCTATGAAAGAAAACCCCGGCAGTTCGGCACAGACCAACACACTCACGTTGTCGTTGGGTGGTTACGACTTTGTCGTCAAGACCGAGTTGACGCGTGAGACGGTGAATAATGGCGGTATGCTGTTTGCCGATGTACACCGCAAAATGACCTACTCATGCCCCGAACTCGAACTGACGGATGTGCCTGTACGACAATCGTTGCTCCGCAATGCTGTTGAGGACATAACTGAGAACGTAATTACAGGCAAGGACTTTGCCGAGCGGTTTGACAATGCCACACGAGCAGTGGCACATGGCAAATCAGAGTTAGAGCAGTTGAAACAACGCGAGGGCAAGCCGTTTGAGTTCGGCAAGGAACTTGAAGAAGCCAAGAGTCAGTTAGAGGAATACTCCGAGGCAATGAAAGCAGAAATGGAAGAAAAGGAGAAGAAGTATGCCGAAATGGACGCAAGTGTGGAGGCAGCAACCGATGTTGTGGCAGATGATGAAGATGAGACACCCGAGGATAAGAGCATGCTCAGAGATGGAGCAGAACGTGCGGAAGAATTAGACTTTGTTAATGAAATGTTCAACGAACGGCTTGGTACTTTAACTGATACAAATGCAGACAAGGTTGTATTCTCTCTTGGGCGTCCGTCAGCCATTCTGCGATCGGCAGGCGTTGAAGACAGACCGATGAAGTTGTATGGCAACAAGGTGATGAAGAAAATGCGCAAGCACGGCTTCGCATTGGAGGAACTGCGCGATTTGCCTCGTGCGGTTGCAGATCCTATTGCCGTATTTGATAACTATGGTAAGGATGGGAATAGATCTGTTCTAACAGAGTTGAAAACACAGCAGGGAAACTTTCTTGTTGCAATAGATTTGGGGAAAGGAGTAGAAGACATAGATTTTAATATCATATCATCAGTGTTTGGTAAAGGGGGCGATAAAATAGTTGACTGGCTAAACAAAGGGTATGCTACGTATATTAACAAAAAGAAAACTCTCGATTACTTGCACTTCTCCGGGAGCAGTATCCCGGAAGCCTCAAATAATCGAGAGGAAGAAAAAGCGATGAACTATCTGCACCACTCCGCACCAATTGCGGAAGCCCTCAGCAGTTCAAGGCTTTCTACTGCGACAAAGGTAGTAGAAAATTTTGTAAATCCCAAAATTTATGATGAAATAGAGTTCGACCCAACAAATCGTTACGGACTAATCGAGGAAGATGAGACGAGTAGAGACATGGACGCTATGACTGCGCGAGTGAACGAGTTGGCGGAACGGCTTCATACGTCTGTGCGCATTGTTTGCACGGACGAGGAAGTGGCAGCATTGCCAAGTGTGCGTCAGCGCAGAATGAAAGGCAGTTTTAATCCTTTGACCGGAGAGATAATTATCGTTGTGCCAAACAATGCAAATGTGGCAGACATTGAGAACACGTTCATACATGAGGTTGTGGGTCATAACGGGCTACGTGTGTTGTTCCCCGATAAGCAGAAACTGAACAATGCTCTTGATGAGCTTTACCGCGTGTCTGAAGATAGGATCAAGGCGAATATAGACAGCCGTGCACAGAGGATGTACGATGCCGAGGTTGACAGACTGCGTGAGAAAAAACGCAAGGAGCATGAGGCAAGGGGCGAGAATGTCACTGCAAATTACTATTCAGATATGGCGGAAGCCCATGCCGAGGCAAGCGAGAAGCGTGATCAGTTCAGACGTGACGCCACCGAGGAGTACGGCGCAGACTTGGCAGGACGCATCGGAGAGAGCGGCTTTGAGAAGATGAGTGCCGAGGAACGCACATTTTGGGGCAGGTTGAGAGCCATGCTTCAGAAAGCGTTACAAAAGCTGTTGGAAGGGTTGAAAATCCCCGGCAAGAAGAAATGGAGCGATAAGGAGTGGGCGTTTGTTGAGCACGAAGGCTACAAGCGCAAGAAGAACGGAGGCAATCCTACCGTGTTTGATGCCGCCGACACTGAGGTTATGCGAAGGAAAACAGGGTTCGGAGAAATGAAGTTCAGTGATGGCAAGCGTGAACGACAGACCGCAAACGAGCGTTTCAATTCAGAACTCACTCGCTATCAGAATGGCGAAATGGATAAGAATGAAATGCTGCACCTTGGCAGACCGCAAGGTGTAATGCGTGCATTCTTACCTAACCTCCCTATTATTATGCGTCAGCGTGTAATAAAGAAAGGTTCGGAGAAGAAACATAAGGTTGATGTTTCAGCCATTATGAATATGCCGCAGCATTTATCTTCGCCAATATTCGTGTTCCAACGCAGTGAGGACACTATTGGAGTGCTTACAGATATGAGAGACCGCAACGGCAAAAACGTATGTGTGGCTATTGAATTGAAACGACAGATACGGCAAGGCGCGGAATATCTCGAAGTGAATGATGTGCGCTCATTCCACGGCAGAGAGTTTAAGAACATCGTAGAACCGATTGCGAATAACAAGACATTGAAGTGGGTAGATAAAGGAAAAGGACTCGCTTATCTCTCCTCAGCGTCACAACCGGTTCAGCAGGAAATAGACAAGCAAATCCTTGATACTGCGACAAAGGTAGTCAAAGATTTTGTAAACCCCAAAACTTCTGACGAAAATGTTGCAGATGATGGAATTGGTGGTAGCGATGATGTTGATTTGATGTTCCGTGATGGCGATAGCGAGGAATATAACAAGGCAATGGCGCGTGATATATATGAGCAGCGTGTAAGTCGTGGAATGTATCAATCGAAGGAAGCATTGCAAGATAGTATGCTTGGACTTAAAGAGGCTATGTTGGCAATACTCAAAGCCGAGGGCAAAAAGATGTATATCGAGGATGTGGCAGGTTATGAGAATGCCTATCTTGGAGAGAACCGCCTGTCGTCAGTCAATCAGGCAGAGTGTAGCGCCTTTGCAAATTTGTTGTTCAAACCGATGCTCAAAGAGGTTGCTAATCTTGCCAAGACAGCAAAAGGACGAGGCAAGCTGATCGACTATATGATGGCAAAACACGGACTGGAACGCAATGAGGTTATGGCACGTCGAGATGCTGAGAAGCGAGCCAAAGAGGAGTTTAAAGATGAGTTGCGCAAAGCAGAGCAATCCGGTTCAAAAAGTATGCTTGACAAGGTAGAAAAAGATGTATATGACCGTGAGGAAGAGTTGTATCTTAAAAATCGCAATCGCGATTATGCCGGGCTTACCGCATTGACAGGATTAGGGAATGTTGCCGAGGCAGAACTTGAAGCGGTGCGAATGGTTAACGATTATGAGAATACCCATAAGACAGATGACTTATGGAAGGATGTGAATGCCGTTACCGGAGCCACGCTGTCAAAGATGCACGAGTGCGGATTGATAGACAAAACGACATACGACAACATAAAAGGCATGTATGAGCACTATATTCCTCTGCGTGGTTTTGCCGAAAAGACGAGCAGTGAGGCTTATGCTTATTTGTCAGACAGACACAGTGCTTTTAATTCGCCCATCAAGACCGCCAAGGGGCGCAAGAGTAAGGCAGATGATCCGTTTGCGAATATGGAGGCTATGGCAGAGAGCGCAATAATGCAGGGTAACCGCAATAAGTTGGTGAAGCAAAAGTTCTTTAATTTTGTGCTTAATCACCCGAGTGATCTTGTGAGTGTGAGTGACCTTTGGTTGCGGTATGATGATGCCGCCGGAGAGTGGCGTCCCATCAATACCGGTGATCTGCGAGGCACGGAAGCCATAGAGGATGACGACAGCCCGGCAGAAGTGAAGCGTAAGATGCGCGACTTCGAGGAAGCAATGGAACAGGCGGCACAGGCAGATCCCGATCACTATAAACGGCAAAAGGACAATCCGGCGATACCATACAAAGTTATTGAGAGTCGCGACCTCAGACAGCACCAAGTGTTGGTGAAGCGCAATGGCAAGGACTATATTCTTACCATTAATGGTAATCCGAGAGCGGCACAGGCGTTGAATGGTCAAACTAACCCGGATAATGATTTTTCAGGTACAATTGGGAAATTGTTGGTGAATAGCGTAGGAAGACTCAATCGGTTTATGGCAGAGAACTACACCACGCGTAATCCGGACTTTATAGCATCGAACTTTATGCGTGATATGCTGTATTCCAATACAATGGTGTGGGTGAAGGAAAGCCCTAAATATGCTTTGCGTTTTAATAGAAACTTTGCAAAGGTGAGTCCTGTCACGATGAAGATGTTGATTGCGAAATTTCGCAAAGGAACGCTTGACATGGACAATGAGACGGAGAAGATGTTTTATCAGTTTATGATGAATGGCGGGGAGACGGGTTATGTCAGCATTCGTGATATGGAGAAGCGAAAGAATGACATAAAACGAGAATTGCAGAAATATAATGAGCAAATACCGGTCAAGAGAGCGTGGAAATTCTTTTGGGAGTGGTTTGACGAGTTTAACCGAGCCGCAGAGAACAGCGCACGTTTTGCCGCCTTTATGACATCACGGCAAATGGGACGCTCGATAGATCGAAGTATTTATGATGCAAAGGAGATAAGTGTAAACTTTAACAAGAAAGGCAGTGGCGCAAAATTTATGGGCGAGACAGGTCAGACTGCGTTAGGTAATGTGGCTGCATTTACATCAGGCTATGGACGGCAATTTATAGTATTTTGGAATGCTGCCATTCAAGGCACAGTCAACTATGGCAGGCAGTATAAGCGACACCCGGTGAAAGCCACGGCAAGAACCGCAATAATGTTTATGCTTGGCTCGTTGGCGGCTTACTGTGGTGCTTTTATGTTTGGTGGTGATGACGATGATGAAAATGCCTACTATAATCGACCGGAAAATGAACGCAGAAGTAACATCATATTCCGTGTGCCCGGCATGGATAACTCATGGATAAGCATACCCTTGCCGGTTGAAGACCGAGTTGCATACGGCATGGGTGAATTAATTATGAGTGTGATGAGTGGCAAGGAGCATTATACGAATGGAGAACTCGCGCATCAAATAGCATGTCAAGTGAGTCAGGTATTGCCTGTTGACTTTATGGAGGGCAATGGAGGACTCAAAGCGTTTGTGCCGAGTAGTATAAAGCCTGTTGCAGATGTGCTGTCAAATGAAAGTTGGACGGGGCAACCAATATATAAGGACACAGATTATAATAAGGATAAGCCTGAATGGACAAAGGCATACAAGAGCACCAACAAATACTTGGTTGGTTTGTCAAGGGCACTGAACGAGGTTACCGGCGGTGATGATTATACAAGCGGAATGATTGACATAAACCCCGCGCAGGTGGAATACTTGTTGAACGGTTTCTTTGGCGGTAGGTTTGCGACAGCGGACAAAGCCGCAAAGATGGGTGAAACAGCCTTTGGCGACAGAGAGTATAATCCTCGCAACTTCTTACTTCTTAATCGATTTGTGAAACAAGACGATGAGAGAACCAAGTATCGAAAAGCCAATAGCGAGTATTATAAGATAAAAGATGAGAGCGAGGCATTGCGTGGACGGTTGAACCATTACAGACATGACACTGAAAATGGTATCACAGACTATTCAGAGAAGATATCCGGTATAGAAAATTCGCCGGAGTATAGGATAATGGAAGTTTATGAGGCGTATTCGGGTGTCATTGACGACATCAATAAGGATTTGAGCAACGCAAAATCTGACGAGGAAACCAAGGCGCTTGAACTTGAGCTAAACCAAACGAAGAAAGCATTTGTCGATGATGTCAACGAGATACGTGAAGGTAAGACGTGGGCAGTATCAGAAGTGCAAAGCAAAGATGTCAAGCAGTTGTTGGCGGATTATGACGAGTATAACAAAGAGGAGCGAGAGCTAAAAGCCTTAAAAGATACGGATAATGCTGCGTATTGGCAACGAAAGAGAGAACTGCTCAATAAGTATGACAAACGCGAGCATTTGCGAGTTCGTCAGTATAAGCACGACATAAAGGATCTGACAGACGAGTATTTACGAACAAAGGATGAGTCTGAGCGAGACTCAATAGTAAGGCTAATGTTTAACACTCGTGACAAGATGCTTGAAGATGTTGGCAGGATAAGGCGCAATAGATAAAAAGCGAGGGAGGCGAGGAGGGATTACATTTGCACAAAAACAAATAGAGATGACAGAGAACAAACTACATAGAGTCAGCCGAGTGATGCCGGCAGGGATGGACAGCGTGGAGTATTCCAAGCGTTTGGGCGACAGCCGGGCGATAGCGGTGTTGTGGCAGGCGCGTCAGTATTGGATGGCGATGGAAACGTTTCGCCAAGACCGCGAGCGCAATAAGAACTACACCTATGGACGTCAGTGGGAGGATTATATCTGTATTGACGGCAAGCGTATGAAGGAAGAGGATTGGATAAGAAGTCAGGGGAATGTGCCCTTGAAGAATAATTTGATACGCCGTATGGTGCAAGCAGTGTTGGGTGTGTATCGCAGTCAGGCGAAAGAGCCTACGTGCACGGCGCGAGATCGCGATGAGCAACAGTATGGTGAAACGATGTCGACGGTGTTGCAATGCAATATGCAGTTGAACCGCATGACGGAGATAAACGCGCGTTGTATGGAGGAATTTTTGATTTCGGGTTTTGTCGTGCAGCGCAAATGGTATGGTTGGCGTGATAACAAACTGGACTGTTGGACGGACTATGTACAACCCAACAACTTTTTCATTGACAACAATATGCGAGACTTTCGCGGTTGGGATTGTAATTGTGTGGGAGAGGTGCATGACATATCATTTGAGGAATTGTGCGGACGGTTTGCGCATGACGAGAATGATTATCGGCGTTTGTCAGAGATGTATGCCCACGCCAAGGATAAGACGTATTTGGGGGGTGCTTTTGATAACTTCGGCTATCCGTTGCAAGGGCGGTATGATTTTTTGGTGCCCTATGACATCACGCGTTGTCGCGTCATCGAGGTGTGGCGCAAGGAGAGCAAGCCGCGTGTGCGATGCCATGATATAAACAATGGCGATGTTTATAAGATAGACATCGAGGACTTTGAGGAGATGGTGGCAAGCGAGAACCGCAAGCGTATGGTGATGGCGGCAGAATTGGGGATAGACGCAGAGGAAGTACCGCTGATAAGGTATGAGTGGTTTATGGATACGTATTGGTATTACTATATGTTGTCGCCATTCGGAGATATTTTGGAAGAGGGAGAAACGCCATACGAGCATAAGAGTCACCCTTATGTATTTAAGGCATATCCGTTTATCGATGGAGAGATACACTCGTTTGTGTCTAACGTTATAGATCAGCAGAGATATACCAATCGTCTGATCACGATGTATGATTGGATAATGCGAGCAAGCGCCAAGGGCGTGTTGTTGTTTCCGGAAGAATGTCTGCCGCAGGGTATGAGTATGGAAGATGTGGCTGACGATTGGGCACGTTTTAACGGAGTGATAATGATACGTCAGCCCAAGACCGGCACGGCGTTGCCACAGCAGATAGCCAACAACTGCACGCATATCGGCATCACCGAATTGCTGAATATCCAATTGAAGTTTTTTGAGGACATATCAGGGGTCAATGGCGCCTTGCAGGGCAAACCCGGATATTCGGGGATGTCGGCGAGTCTGTATAGTCAGCAGGCACAGAATGCGGCAACATCGTTATTGGACTTGTTGGACACGTTCTCGGCGTTTGTGCGCGAGGGGGCATACAAAGATGTCAAGAATATACAGCAATTTTATGATACGCCGCGAGTGTTTAACATAGCCGGCAAGAATGCCGGGATTGTGGAGTATGATCCGCAGAAGATACGCGATGTGGAGTTTGATTTGTCGATAGTCGAGAGCACGGCAACGCCGGCATATAGAATGATGACAAATGATATACTGATGCAGCTGTGGCAGGCGCAGGCAATAAGCGTGGAGCAACTATTGGAGCATGGTAATTTTCCATTTGCCGATGAGCTGTTGCAAAGCATACAATCGCAGAAAGAGCAGATGGAGCAAGGCAAGATGCCCGAAGGCGTGTCGCCGGAACTTGCACAGCGAGCGCAAGCCGGCGCGGATATGGTGGCAGTGGGCAAAGCCCGACAGATGCTTCAGTAAAAGGTAGAATTAGAAGACGGCTTCGGAGACGAGAGGTGATTTGTGTGGTGATGCAGGTTTGTTGACGGGAAGAATTTTAGGGGTGTCCATTTCGTGGAAGCAGATGTGCAAGCCGATGGCGCGGGTCATGAGTAGGTCGTCGTGATGTCCGTCGATGGCACCATAGGCACCATTTTGTTTGCGTTCGTAGACAAGAAGCTCATCAAGGCAACGAGTGTCACGCTCGGTGTACAGATGTTCGCGAACGACACGAATAAGGGTGGAGATGACCATTGGCTTTGTGGCGATGTTTGTATGAAAGCCGTATTTGCGAGGTAGTCCTTGTCGTATTTCGTCTTCGGACTGCCGACGGGCATATAGGTTTGGATATATGTTTGATATTTGATTTAAGATATATAGTGATTGGTCGCCGCCCTCGATTTGTCGTTCGCGGTCATGGGTTTCGAGGGTGTTGCTTTCGATAACGAGCAGGGAGTTGTTATAGAAAGCGGCGATTTGTGCTGCTTTCCACGCGAGGCGGTCGATATCGCAGTGACCATACCATTGTGCAACGACAGCCGGCGGAAGACCGTCAATCATATTTATGCGGTCGATCACGAGAACGACAGACCAGTCGGCGGCGGCAGATCTGCCACCAACATCTACAATGGTGAGGTATCTGTCGGAGACAAAGGAGTCGTTGTCTTTTTCTGGCAGAGTCCAAATATGCAGTAGTCCTTGATTGTCGGCGGTGAAATGAATGTCAGACAGAGCGAGGGAGCCTTCGTCAGCCTTTGCCGAGAGTTCTCCGATGAAACGCGCGGGCTTACAGTCGGGTCGAAAGCGTTCTACAAGATATTTATCGAAGACCATAGAGCCCGAGTGGACAAAAGCTTCGATGTCGTCTGAGGGGTATTCCGAAGCCATAACGGCATGGTCGTTTTTGCCTGCACGTTCCTCAATGTACCAATTAATGGCTTCGAGTGACGCACCCTTTTGCCACAGCCACCATAGGTATTTGCCAGACTCTTGGCGTTGTGAGGGGGTGTTGTCATTGTTGCGATTAAGAAATAGCTGATAGGCAAATTCGCGAGCTTTATCTTGCGAGGAGAAGGGTATGCGATACTGTTCAATGAGAAACCAAGGAATAAACAAGGCATCAAATTGTGATTTTATGTTTGGGTCGGCGGCGGCTTTGTATTCTGAGTGGAAGAAGTTGCCGGTGCCGTTGGCGGTTGACTCCATGACAATCATTGTGAGCGGTTGCAAAAGGATACCCGAGCATGCCGAGCGGACGATGTCTTCGGGAGATTTGCCATCGGTCTTGCGCCACAGTCCGACCTCGGAGAGATGTACGAGAGAATAATCGCCGCCACGACAGGCGTCAGGACGTTCGGCAGAGCCGATTTTAATTTTGCAGTTACGCTGAGGAACGCGCGATGTTGAACCCGATTTGCCGACGGAGACCATTTTTGGTTCATTGTCAGCATAAGAGTCGCCAAGCTCGTGAAGAAACTCGAGAGGATAGTCGTTGATCATACGGTCGAACATATCTTTGATTTCGTCAGAAGCCGAGCCTTGATGAGCGATGATTAGAGAGTTTAGTCCCTGTTTGTGAAAAAATTGCAACCACGCCATATATATTTGGGTGGTTGTAGATCCGCCCCACTGACGAGCTTTGAGGAGCACGAGGCGAATGGGTTTGTTGTCGCGGCGTTTGTCTTCGAAGCGAGAGACGAGCAAACGCTGAGGGTAGCGCAGGCGAAAGAGAACATCGCCACCGGCACCTTTGTTTTTGATTTTAACAAGAGTGGCAGCCCAAAATGGAAAATCGTGCTTGAAGCGCAGGCGGATGAGTGTGCGAGAGACTTTTGTATAATCGTCATCGTTGGGCGTCACGCCGAAATCGTCAGACAAGAACTTTTGTATGGAGCCTGCGGCGACAAGTTTTTTCACGAGCGGTATGCGCAACATATCAACAGGCAACCATTGAGTGGGGATTGCGAAGTCAGAGATGGAGACTTTGACGCGCTCACCGATGGAACCTTCACCGGTGATGGGGTTGAAATGCCTGAAAAGCTCATCGTTGCGCCGAGAGTTTTCATTGAGGATTTTATTTATTATTTGAGATATATCTGTTGTCATACCAGCCATTGCGTATACGATAAATTATTTCGCCAACAGTGCGAGGTGTAAGATAAAATTTGGGGGCAGGTTGATTAACGATGACTGAGACGAGTGCGAAGACCGATTTATCGGGGTGTTGATGGCGCATTTCGAGGTAGCGTTTGAAGATTTCTTGAAACATTTCGCATTTGTTCGGGCGCATTGGTGGCAGCGGTTTGCCGGCGAGCATCATAGATATGACGATGGCGGCACGTTCTTCGGAAACCCAGAAGCGTATGGAGGGAGAGTCGGCGACAATCTTGAAGATGTTAGGCATGACGACGTAATCAGCCTCGGCAATGTGTCGCCGAAAGACGCGAAGGAGGTCGTTGTTGCGTTGATGAGTAAACTCGAGTATGGAACCGAAATGTTTCATAAAATGGATATGTAAAATAGTGATATAAAGATACATATAATGTGTCACAAAAGATAAAAGCCGAGGGGTTAAAGAATAGGGTATTTTTGTATGCAGATAAAAACAACCATAATAAAAATGTGGAAATGGCTGATATAAAAGAGAATAAGAGTAGACGAGAGCAACAAATAGAGCGGTTGCGCAAAAAATATCCCGATAAAAAATTTGAGGATGACGACGAAGTTTACGGCACGATTTACGACGATTACGATGATTACGAGCAAAAGTTGGGGGAATATCGAGATCGCGAAAAAGTCTTGTCTGATATGTTTGCTGCCGATCCACGGAGTGCACAATTTTTGACGGATATGCACAGGGGCGAAGATCCGGTGGTGGGTTTGATACGCAACTTTGGCATAGAAATCAAAGACGTATTAGATGATCCGGCAATGCAGGAGAAGATAGCGGCGGCAAACAAAGAATATGTCGAGCGCGTGGCGAAATCGCGCAAGTTGGATGAGGAGTATGAAACCAACATGGGTGCAACCCTTGACACCTTGCGACAATTTCAAGAAACACGCGGATTAAGTGACGAGCAGATAGACGAAGTTGTCAACAAACTGTTGAGTATCGTCAGCGATGGTGTCATGGGCAAATTCTCATACGAGACATTGGAGATGATAATGAAAGCATTGCATTATGACACAGATGTCACGAATGCCGAAGAAGAGGGGCGCATTGCCGGACGCAACGATAAAATCGTTGAAGGATATCGCAAATCAAAGAAAGGTGACGGCACGGCACCATTAGCCGGCAAGAATGGTAATGTCGGCGGCAAAAGCGGACAATCGATGTTTGACCTTGCAAAAGAAGCTATGTGATGGAAGGCGAAGTTGTAAAGGTTGTAACATCGTCGGCGGTAAAGGTTTCACCCGGGACGAGTGGCAAAAAGACTTATGTCGGTGGCGGCGTGACCACGGTGAGCAATGTGGCGGCAGTCAGTGACATCATTGAGAGTGATATTAAATAACAAACAAATATAAACAGTTTAGAGAGAAAAATGGACGGAGAAAAAGTACAAGTAGGCGGAGCGTATGGCACGCCGACGCCGGGTAGTGCCGGTGTAAAAAGCCAAGTGGCAGGTCAAGGTGCGACTGTCAGCGGTGCCGCCGGAGCAACCGGTGGTATAGACGCAGGCAATTTCATTGAGCGTGACATCGACAGCGAGTTGTTTCATTTTAAGTCAGATGACACGCCGTTAATGCAGTTGATGCTACACGCCAAAAAAATACAGGTGAAATCACCCGAAGTAGAGCACTATATGATAGATGAACCTCGTTCGAGTGTGACATCGACAACGGCGGTGAGTGCCGGCAGCTCGCAACAATTCATATTGCCACTGTTGGCAAATGATGCGTCGGTGCCACGTCCTTATGGCACGCTATTGGCAAAAGGAGTTGACGGCTATGCCGCAGATGGCAAGACGGTAACACCCGGACGAGAGTTGATGCTGTTTGTCACCGGACATGATCCTGCCACCGGCAACCCCATTGTGCGTGCGGTGAACGGACCGAAAGCCAATAGTGGAGACGAGTATTGCACGACGCCGGCAATACCTGCAGGCACAACGTTTGTGATTTTGGCGAATGCGTTATATGAGACACAAAAAGAGGTGGATCCAGATCTGATCGTTCCGCAACCCACGGTTGTGTATTTGCAGAAACGCGGCATGAACCAGATTGTATCCGATTACTTCGAGGCTCAGGAGAAACGCATACCATTCAGCAAGGCAGTGATAGCAGAAGCGACCATCACCAACTTTAAAGTTATGGGTAACCGTACGCTTTATGGCGGACGTAAAGGCAAATTCAAAGTGCAAACGCCCAAAGCAGGTGTTCAAGACATCTATTGCACCGAAGGTGTGCGCTATCAAGTGAAAAAAGAATTGCAACATGTCGGCAAATGGACGATTGAAGAAATTGTTGCATTGGCAAAAATGGTGTTCACCGGCGAAGACGTACCCAAAAGTGTAATATGCCTTGCCGGCAAGAACTTCTTGGAAAACATTCAATGTATCGATTACTCCAAGCATCCTGAAATACAGATAAGCTCGAAAACCAATCCTATGGGTTGGGTGGTGACCAACTTCCACACCGTGTTTGGCGATTTGGAATTTAAGCATGACCCGACACTCGACAGAATGAAATGGAGCAACTCGGCATTTGTATGTGCGCCCGACAGACTCGTGCACTATCAATATAGTGCCGAGCATAGCAGCACCGACCGTATGGAAGGCGAAGAAGCCACACGCGAGTCGCTGTTGGTGTGGGACGCCCTTGCGCTGAAAGGTTCATGTCACGTATGGATTAACGGCGAAGGTGAAGCTGATAATACTTCAGCAACACAGATCCATATGTGGGATAGCAAAACAGCACCGACAAATCCCTCGGATGGTGCGGTGTACTATCTGCTCAGTGATTGCCCAGGCATATCGGCAGACGCAATGTCGGGACAAATGTGGCAGGTTAAGGTAACTGTCAGCGGTACCGGAGATCAAAAGACAACGACATATACATGGACTGAATATGCAGGGAATGTAATGGCAGGTTAAGTCGGTGATTAGCAATAAGGGGAAAGGCGGACAGGTGCTAAGACGCCGTCCGCCTTTTTTATCAAAAAAAGGTTGATTATGAAAAAGAAAAAAAAGATATATGGCGTGAGCGGCATGATGGAATATCAGGCAGTGATACGCATAGGTAAGGCAATGATGAAGGTGCCGTTTAGTGATGGATCAGCGACGGCGATGGGTACAAAACCGGCAAAATTCACGACGAGTAATTTTGTGGTGCAACATGCCATAGAGCATAGTGCGGACTTTAAACGCGGACGCATATACATCGTTAGTGAGATAGAGCTGGATGAAGACTTACACATTGAGGGTAACGGCGAGGCGAAAGGCAAAGAAGTGCCCGAGGCATCGGCAGAAGAGGAAGAAGGTCTGCGAGCAGAATGTAGCGAAAAAACAACAAATGATATTGCCGAACCGTCAAAGATCGAAAAAGAGTTCTCTTGTAATGATGATGCCAAAGACTATCTCGAAAGTGAATATGGCGTATTACGCTCAAAGATGCGCACACGAGCAGACATATTGGCGCAGGGGCAAGCCAATGGCATAGACATTAAATTTGTGTGAGCGGCGATGGTGTATCAGATACCGCAGATAATGCGAGATGTGCGCATAGCCATTGATGAGAATATGGTTAGCGAACAACTTATAAATGATGGCGACATAGAGACGTTGTCGTTAGACGAGATAATAAGGTCGAAGATAACGGAGGCAGTGAGACGTGTGCATAGCAATGCGGCATTGAGACACCTTGAAGGCGGACATGACTTTGCAGGACAACCGATATATTGGGAAGAGAAGCATAGCGGGCATGTATTGTTGCCTGATGACTTTATGAGATTGGTATCATTCAAGATGAGTGATTGGGAGCGTGCGTGCCACTATGCTTTAGACGAAGACTCGCCGCGGTATGTGCTACAAAGCTCGCGATATTTAGGAATACGTGGAACGGCACAGAAGCCGGTATGTGTGTTGGTGCATCGTCCCGAGGGTAAGGCGTTAGAATTTTACTCGTGTAAGGGTGATGATGCTGAAATAGTGCAAGCCTCCTATATACCTTATCCCGTGATAGAACACGATGGTATAGATATAAGCGAGCGATGCTATTTGGCGGTGGTGTACACGGTGGCAGCACTTGTTCAGACAACATACGGCGAGGTAGAAAAAGCGATGCAGATGGATAACTTGGCGAAATCATTAATGGAATAACGAAGATGAGTGCAAAACAATATGATGGAGATGTGTCGGTAGGACATGATGTGACAGTCGGGGGCAGAGCCAAGATTAACGGCTCAATGAAAGTGGGTCATAATTTGAAGGTTGAGGGATGGATAGATGCCCCCAATGTAAAAGGACAAAACAAAGGGCTATTCAAGACGCTAACAGCTTTAGCGGCGGCATATCCAAAACCGCGAGTCGGATGGTATGCACTTGTTGGAGAGTCGTTGCCGGCAACGGTGTACATCGTTGAAAATGGCGAATGGACGGCGACAACCGGTACCGGCGGCGGTGACACGGTAGACCTTGCGTCATACGAAGACAGGTTAGAAGATGTAGAGGCGGCGGTAGCTACGGCAAAAAATAGGGCAGACGATGCATATACGATGGCAACAAATGCCGGGGCATCAGCAACGGCAGCGCAGACGACAGCCAATCAAGGAGTGTCGAAAGCTGCGGAAGCGCAAACTACTGCCGAGTCTGCTAAGACAGCGGCTCAGGCGGCAACAACGATGGCGACCAATGCGCAGACAACAGCCAATGCTGCCAAGGTGACAGCCGAGCAAGCATCATCATTGGTGGCAGATGCGCAACAATCTGCCACCAATGCCGAGACGGTTGCCAATGCTGCCAAGTCTGCCGCCACGGTAGCAAATTCTAATGCGCAGACGGCGTTGGAGACTGCCGATGATGCTGACAGCAAGGCTGACGCGGCGACAGATGTTGCCACAGCCGCCAAGGCGAAGGCTGTGGCGGCGGAAACTGCTGTCAAGGGTATGGCGTGGCTGACGGTCAACGGTACGCGCTCGAAGAGCGAGCCGGCTGAGGCTGAGATTGATGACGCGCAGTATGAGGCGTGGAGCACCTCGGGGACGTGGCACGTGGCGTTTCACCGCGGTTACAATCGCTTTGTGTGCGTGATGCACTCGGGCGATGTCGACGACTGTGAGGGTGGCGACGCTTATTGTAAGTGGAAAGGGTCGACGGAGTATAACAATGCGGACGGCACGGCTCGCACGGACAGAACGTATGTCATGGACGGCAGGGTGTGCACGGTGTGTGATGGCGAGCTTGTCGCTGTCGGCGAGAGTGACAAGCGGTGGTTCCGCGCTTTTTTTAATCTGCTGTGTGGCGCAATACTCCCAACGGGGGATAAATCATACGGTGGCTATGATTATGCCACCGACAAATACACGCTGAATGGCTTGACGCTGACCGAAGCCGAGGCTCGGCGCATAGCGATGTGGAGCAACTCGGCTATTATCAATAGTGATACCACTGTCAGTTTCGCGGGTAACAATGAGCGCACGGTATTACCGCTGTTGCTGGCGTCGAAGTCGGGCGCCGGTCGTTCGATGGCGTCAGCATTCGCTTACGACTTATATAAGGAGGCTATCTCTTTTCGTCACGGTACTAACGACTATTGTTGTGCGTCAAGCATATTTGAGTGTTTCGCCGGCAACCCGGCACTGAAAACAATCGAAGGTTTGCGCCTTGCGAGCGGTGCACCGACGCAGTATGCCTTTTGGCATTGCTACGCATTGCAGACATTGCAACTCTACAATCTTGATAGCGACCTCGACCTGGGCGACTGCTCGAAGTTGTCACAGGAGTCGGTGGCGTTTATCGTGGCGCAGTCAAATTGCACGGAGGCGCGCACGCTGACATTGCATGCCGATGTCTATGCCCGGCTGACGCAGTTGCAAATCGCCGATGCTTTGGCAAAGAATATCTCCATCGCCCAAGCGTCTGCCGATGATGAGAGTGTCAATGATGCGTGAGGCGCACAAGTATTACCATAACACAATACTGACGAACTATGACGAAGATACATTACAAATCTGATTTTGATTTCATACTGACCTTGCGCGATGCGCAGGGCAACGACATAGGCTTTCCGGACTTTGATTGGGAGGCGCGGTTTTGGACGTTCTCGCCGATGTGTGCGGTGACGGCATCGTGCCGTGGCGGCGAGTGCGTGGGTTGCTTCAATGACGGCGGCAGGATACATGTCGTCGTCAATGCTCCGGCGTTGGGTTGCGGGCGTCTGCATGCCGAGGTGGTGACGCATCGCGCAGATGATATTTATCCCGATGGCGAGCGCACGGTGTACGCTCCCGAGGTGCTCGACATTGAACTTGTCAACGACAAGGGCGACACGGAGATGACGGCGGAAGCCGTGGCACAGTTGCCATACATCAAGGGAGAGAAAGGCGACAAGGGCGACAAAGGGGATAAGGGCGACAACGGCACGTTTGAGGACTTGACGGCGGAGGAGAAGGAGGCGTTTGTCTCGGAGGTGGCAAGCCGTGTGACGCCCGAGGTTGACGTCGATGCCGTGACGCGGGCGCAGTTCGTCGAGCTGTGGCGCGCGGCGTGCAAGCGCGACATTAATCCGACACGCGCACCGCTTGGCGGTTGCAACGATGAGGGCACGGAGTTTTGGCTAAATGGCTGTACGGGCATTCCGTACGATGAGGCGCGATTGATTTATTCGTGTCGCAACCAAACGATATTCGGCACAAACCGCCTGTTGAAAGGCTGTCGCACAAATATGGTTGGCGACACGGGGGTGAATGTTACGCTTAGAATAAATCTGACGTATGGCTTATGGTGGAACAGCACGGCAAGCGTGATATACTTATGCGACCCCGAGGAGAAGTATTACGTGCAAACATCACAGCCATTCGGCAACTATTTTTTAGGCATTGACAACATCGTTGAGAGGCTTGTCGGTGGCGTTGACGGCAGTGCATTGAAAGGTAACGGCGTCAGTCTTTCAGTTTGCGAGGAGCTGAACATAAAGCGTCTTGCCGCAACGCAGAAGAAGATGTCGTTGCCGAAGCTCAAACGTGAGTGCTGGGCGTTTATGGTTGAGAATGCCACGAACACGGCGGCGATAACGCTGTCTGTCGATGCGACGTCTTACGCCAAGCTGACCGCCGACACATCGAATGCCGAAGTCGCGGCAATGACTGAGGAGGAGCGTGCGCAGTGGACGGCTATCGTCACCGCCGCGACAGCAAAAAACATTTCGTTCGCGCTTTATGGCTCATGATTATTAACCTACAAAACATCATAGATTATGCTGAAAATTACAGACAAAGGACAATTTCGAGAGATAACAGCCACCGCAGGGTATGTGCACCGCCTCGGTACTGATGTGTATGTTCGCGCGGCAATAATGCTCCCGACAGACACGGAAAGCAATTTTGAGGAAGTGGCGAGCGTGCCGACATACACCGAGGCTGAGTATGAGGCGGAGGTCGTGCGCCTCATTCGCGAGCGTTATGACCTCAATGCCGAGCTTGCTATCCTCCGTCAGCGCGACACGAAAGCTGACGAATTTGCAGAATATAGCGCGTTTGCCGAGGCGTGCAAGGTACAGGCGCGTGCAAATCTCGCCACCGCGACACAAGAACAAACGGACATCGATGCGAAAGAAGGTGTCAACACATGAAAGGAGGTATGAGGAAGATGAACAATTTATCTGAGATTTTGCGCCTGTTGTTTGCGGCGATAGGTGCTACACTCGCGGCGTTGGAGCCGACGTTGCCATATCTGTTGATATGCACGATGTTGATATTTGCCGACTGCTACACGGCGTGGTCGTTGGCAAGACGCGCGGCGCGCACGCACCCCGACCGGGTGTCTGAGGACGCGCACAAGTTCAAGAGTCATCATTTCGGTGCGGTACTCGTGTCGCTAATCAAGGCGTATGCGCTCGTCATCATGGCTTACCTTATACAGCAGCACATCACCGCCGGTCTGCCCATAGACTTGACAAAAGTAGCCGCCGGTGCGATATGTTTTTGGCAGTTGTGGTCAATACTTGAAAATGAAAGCTCGTGCAACGGTGCACGGTGGGCGAAGGTCTTGCAAAAGATACTCATCGACAAGACTTCACGCCACTTTGACATAGACCTCAGCGAACTGAAAGACAAGGCAGACAAGGCAGACCGCCACGACAAAGCCGACAGCAAAGCCCCGGCGACAAACGCAGCCAAGGCTGACGACGGAAAGGAGGCGGCGTCATGACAAAAATAGACCTGCTCATAGACAATGGACATGGCATCGGCACCCTGGGCAAGTGCAGTCCTGACGGACGTCTTCGCGAGTATGCGTGGACGCGCGAAGTGGCGCAGATGCTGGCGATACAGTTGCGCTCGCACGGCATCGAGGCACAGCTGTTGGTGACGGAGGTCGAGGACGTGCCGTTGATAGAGCGCGTGCGCCGTGTGAATGCCGCGTGTGACAAATATGGCGCAGATAACTGTCTGCTCATCTCGTTGCACAACAACGGTGCCGGTGCCGACGGACAATGGCACAATGCCTCGGGGTGGAGTGTCTTTGTCTCGCCGCGAGCCTCGCAGGCGTCACGCGCATTGGCGCAGTCGCTGTATGCCGCCGCCAACAAACGCGGTTTGCGCGGCAACCGCTATGTGCCTCAGTGCCGTTATTGGGAGGCGAACTACTACATCTTGCGCAAGACAAAATGCCCGGCAGTGCTCACCGAAAATCTTTTCCAAGACAACCGCGGTGACGTGGACTTCCTGCTGAGCGAAGAAGGCAAGCGCATGATCGTCGCCGCCCACGTCGAAGGCATCGTCAATTACCTAAAATCTCGCGCATGATGAAACAGTTGCTACCATTTTTTATCGGCATACTCTTTGGCGTGCTTGTAGGTTGGTTTAGTAACAGCGTGTGGCGCACAGATGGCGTGAAGGTTATTACGGAGGTGCGTCATGACACCCTGCGTTATTCATGCCCAAGATACGACACGGTTATAGAATTGCGCACGGAGGTTGTGCGGCTACCGATAGAAATTGTGCACACAGACAGCGTAGAGCGCGTTGTGCACGTTAAGGACAGTGCGGACGTAATAATTCCTATCACACAAAAAGAATACCGCGACAGCTCATATATGGCGTGGGTAAGCGGATATAATCCCTCACTGGACAGCATACATATCTATCAACAGACCCATTATGTTACAAAGGGGACAGAGAAGTCGTCGAGGCGATGGTCGATAGGATTACAGGGCGGATATGGCTACACGCCGAAAGGCTTTCAGCCATACATAGGAATAGGAGTAACATACAGATTAACACGATAAAAATGGAGACTATAAATATTAAGATAGAGCGAGCCGATGTTTATGGAGAGGTAGCCAAGGCGACGGACTACACCGGGTCAAAGCTGATGGACAGCGATGAAACGGCGCGAGACAGAATATTGGCGACAGACGAAGATATGGAAACACTGTCACGCTTTTGGGACGAGTCAGTGTTGAGTGTCAATGAAAGTTTGAAAGAAATGCTGGTTAACGGAGCCAGTAAGACAGACGACAAAGGCTCCACAGCTTACGTGGCAGAGATAGAGGTCAGCAAATCTTTTGACAAAAAACTGACGGCGAGCGTAGAGTCAACGTTAAGAAGCTATTTTATAGCGTTTATTATTGGCGAGTGGTTTAAATTTGCCAACAAATCAGAGTCGGCGGACTACTTTGCACAAGCCGTGGAATTGATAACCGCGGCAGAGCGATTATTATACAGCCGTCGCAAGCCGACGTTGCCAACAGATTGACGAATAATAATTATTTAAAAAAGTAAAATATGGGAACATTAGGAGAAAAGAAATCAGTAAAGGTGACGATAAAAATATCGTGGTTGCTGTATGACATCATGAATGAAACGTTCTTGCGCGGTCGCACGATACAAAACAAGGACAATCACAAAGAGATTGCGAGCATGTTTGCGTCAGAGGATGAGGAGAACCGCGAGAAGATACTGCGGTCAATAAAACGCGGATTTTCGGAGGTGCAGACAGAGCTTGGCGAGTATCTTAACGAGAATGGTACAACGACAGACAACAGCCATTATGACGGCAGTCATGACTTGGTGTTGAATTTGACGATGCCGAGCAACTTTAACGAGGCGGCGACAACCGGTGTCGGTGAAGCAACACACGCATATCTGGCAAACACGGCAATAGCAGATTGGTATTTGGTGACACACACCTCTGATGCCGAGCAATATTATGCTTTGGCAAACAAAAATTTGGCGTTGATACAGCAGACGGTGAGCAAGCGTAGCCGTCCGACACGACCATCAGACTAAATGCAGGCGATATGAGTTGTTGTGTAGAGAAAAGTCAGGGGAAGACGATAGCTGTGCTTGGTTTCAGGCGCGAGGAGCTATTGTATGACATACGCAACATAGCGTATATCGAAGGACATGTGATGCCACCGGAGGGGGAACACAGCCGTCATATGGTGCTCGATGTCGGCGAGGAGGGCAATGTTGACAGAGTGACTCGTGTGTTGTCGATGGCGATAGCGCAGTGTCGCGAGATGCTATATCCGTTTACGAAGCGCGATATGGATATGAAGTATCTTGATGACAAGTTCAAAGAGCAACCTGTGTATGGCATAGTGATGAATGTGCCGGAAGACTTTTCACAGACAACGTTAAACCTGTTGGAGAAGATGATACACGAATATTTGGTGTATCGCGCGGTGTCAGATTGGTTGAGTATGACGAAACCGGACAAGGCAGAGGCGTGGTTGTTGAAAGCGAAGATGATAGAAGACGAGTTGCGAGTTGCGTTGCACTCGCGCAAGACGCGCACGCGCATAACTCCGCGGTGGTTGTAGTGATAATAGTGCAAATGGCAGTCAAAGACAAAAGTCGAGGTGCATCACGCATCCCGACTTTTTTCAATAAACATATAAAATCGCAAATTAACTAATCAACAAAAATTATTCACCCTTTAAGATTTTATCGTTGTTGGTTTGTCAGTTTGGTGTCGTAAGCGACAGAACACCCCGAGATACATTCGTCGGGAGCGAGGTCGCAAACAAGAGCAATACGGAAGTATTTGTAAGGCGAGCCATGAATGCCGCGCATAAAACGGTTCTTAGAAGACCAGATCAAATGCCATGAGAACAGGTCGCGCGATGCGAAGAGTACAGATTGTATATGCGCGTTGCGAAAGAAGCCACGTTGAATGACGGAGTTGACTGTCTTATGAATGTTGGGAGTATCAAGATGGAGAGGGCGAGAGAGCAACCAACAATTAACGTTGTCAGTGGCTGATGCAGCGAGGTTGACGATTTTGCCTTCGGAGGTAAACGCCAAGGCGTCTGGATAAGAATTGAGGTTTGAGGAGAAGTCAGAATGCATCATACCCCAAGATTGCGATTTCAACGAGAACACGTAGGCATAGGCGACGCCCTTAGCATAAACAATGATGCGCTGATGCACATAGTCATAAATCATTCGGCATTGGAGTAAGAACTCGGAGAAAGAAAGTATTGGCAAGCAGTCATCATTCTCAGGGTTATGTTCGAGACACTTGTTAAATTTTGATTTTTTGAGAAGTCCGAGACAGTCAAAAGGATATTTGGAACTTATGATGTCAGTGATGCATTGAGTTTGCGAGCCGGCAATCTGCATAATGCCACGTTCTGTGGGAAATAGTACGACATTATCAAGTTGGGTTATAGCGTTAGAATTGATGCATACATCGCGTGTGATGGGTTGCCGCGCGATGAAACTGCCGGAAGATGATATTTCCAATGCCCATACACCGTCTGTGGTGAAAGCGTAGAGAGGAAATTGACCGAACTGCCCTTGTGAGAGCGGTCGTGCGGCAGAAGATATGCCGAGGATATCACCCGTGCCAATGGTTGATATGCCGGTAAGAGGAAATGAAAAAGGATTGTTGACATCAGAGTTATATATCTTGTTGGGTATATCTATGTGTGCCATATCATCAATGGTTGTCGGCAAGGTATCGGAGGCAATGGTGCTCCAAGACATGAGCCCCGAAGTCGGGGAGTCAGACAACCAATAAGAGCCATTGAGTAAAGGGTGTCGAGCGAGAGGACATTCAAAATATTGAGTATATGAATTACCCGAGCCACTGCTGACACGTCTTGCGAAAACCATTTTTACGGCGTATGGCGAGGGGTGGTAGACGAATAGTATTTGGGTCATATCGCCGGCAGAACATTCGTCAGATTTTAGAACAAAAGACTTACCGTTGTAGTTGAAATATACGTATGCGGAGACATTGTAATATGTTGTGCCGCGATTGAGCACCGGGACAATAACCCGAGGATCGTTGCCGGGAAATATAGATTTAGAGATGTTGGCAATGGTAAGGCGATTGTTATAAGCGGTGGCAAAACGAGGGACGAGAGTATCGTTAGAGTCGTAATCATCAGGCAACAGCTCTTTGGAAGTTAACGAGGTAAGATAATCCTCGGCGAGGTCGGTAGTGCGAACATATATAGAAGAAAACTCCTCAGGCAATATGCGTCGCAGAAGATAAAAATTGACGGCATTTTCATACTTTGCTCTCATATCTTGGGCAGAGAAACGAGGCAAGTCGAAAGTATAAGGAGATCCCGGGAAATAATCGCTCAAAGTAAACAGGTTATTGCGCGCGCCCAAGGAGTCAGAAAGATTGCCTTTATTGTCATATTGGCATGTGACATATTGTTGTGATCGAGACGGCTCCATGCCCACGGAAGACACAGAACCGCTCTGGTCATAATCAAAGATAGGAGCAGAGACAAAGATGTCGATGCTCTGAATGATGTCAGACCAAGTTTGCAGTAGAGACTTTATGGGGGCACTCTCTTGTGCAGAGCCGGTAATAGAGACACATAAAGTAGTCACCACGGCATTGACGACAGTGTAAGGCAAATCCTTTTTACCTTCGCCGACAGCATAAGGAGCGGTGATATGAGGGTTGTAGCCGATGACGGGTTGCATTAGGATTGGTGCTGACTGTCGGGTGTAAGAACCATCATACAGACGTAGGGCATAGCGGACATAGAACGGAAAGATGAACCAGCCTTTTTTGGTATATTCGGCGACAAATTTGTTGACCATACCCATAATAGCATCAGTGACTGCATTTTTGTTGTCGTTGCTTAGTGCGCCGATATGTTCAATGGCTTCGGCGAGGTGTAGTGTTTCTCCGCCATACACCACCTCATGTCCTTCGAGCTGAATAGTCAGAGGAATGTAAGGTATAGAGGTGCCGAGATGTTTATAACTGCTATCGCGCCACAAACAATAGTGCATACCGTCAGAGGCAAGGATGACGAGAGTGTTGCCGACAATGGTGGTGGAGGCATAAGTTACACCTGTGTCGAGTGTGAGAAATGGCGAGGGCAGAGAGTCAGAAGAAGTCCATGACGACGGAAGGGCAATGATGTTGCCGTTGGCGGCATTGTGGAGTATGTAATTTGAACCGTTGGCGACACTATGTGTAGCTATCGGAATGTAGACATCGGGGCATGTTAGTACTTCGCACGGGGGCTGAATTGGTCGTAGGGCGCCGTCCTCGTTTATCAAGTTCATAGAGATGGCAAGGTCGCCGTCGGTGCAGTCGTAGTCAGAAGGGACAGCAGAAAGACCGTTATATTTGACTTCTTTAATCATAAATGGGCTGTTTATAGATTATCGGCAGGTATGTAGTATTGGCGATAGACATCGGCTCGCCGACAAAAAATTTGACAGCTTTTGCCTTGATACCTATGATGTCGAGCAAGCCGCGAGCGAGGGCTACGGAGTTTGCGCAAAAATGTTTGCTACCTGTTTTTGTTGGGAAGCATTGAGCGACATTGCGATAGGCGTTGCCACGCCCCGAGACATACAACAGGCACTCACCTTCATTGAATGCGATGTTGATGCTGTCTCCGCGGCGTATGTCAAGGAATTTCACAATTCGTGATGAAATGTATATGCGACCTGATCGACAGAATGAGATGTCTGGACGCCGGCTGTGTTGCAAGATTTTATTCATTTGTGAGACCATTAGTTTCAGGGCAAAGATAATCAGCCCTGGGAGGTGAATTGTTTTAAGTATTGGGAATGGAGTTTGCTATGGTTGGTGTCATTGGGTTGGCGGTAAACGTTGCTCGTTGTTTGGGTCGTCTATCCGAATTTGATGATGAATACCGCCCTGTCAATCGGTGCGCCCATATCAGGCTTCCCGATGCCAATGGTTATACTCTCAATGGGGAAAACCATCGCTGTACTTGTATACCCCCGTCGAAAACGAACGTGGGTAAAACCTCGAGGATATTCCAACGGATCAACACCCCTACCTACTAAAAATAGACGGAGTCTGAGCATTGTATAATCTCGTTTTATTGCTTCATAATCAAGCAAGCGTTTCTCCCAATATGGCTTTATCTCCCGATACTCCTCATTTTTCTCTCCGGAGGCAATCATATCGTACCATTGTCCTTTTAGGACTAAATCAAGTATCTTCATTCCTTTTGTTTTTGGGGGTCGTGGAACTCGCAGGTGTTTGTTGTCTCGTCATATAGGGGTGGCACCCACGTGACGGTGTCCTCGACGGGTTCTGACCATGGTATGTATCGTTTACAGTTCCGGCAAAGGTTGGGGTTCTTCTCTTTAAAGTAGTTGACCCCGACGCATCGGGCATAATCTTTTTCCATTTTGTTTAGGTTTTTACGTGTTGGATTGGTTGAATAAATTCGGTTGCTGTTGGGTCGCATCAGGTCAAATCCTGCGTCCGAAAAAATGCGCTTTTGTAGGAATTTGCGCGGTGAAGTCAAGTTTTTGGGATTTGATAATCATAGTGTTATGTTTTTAGAAAAAAATTAATTGTTGATTTTTGGGGATTTCAGTCGTGAATAATGACTTGAATATGTGATATAAACACGGAATTACTATTGAATTGCCGGCTAAGGTGTAATGTTTTGTTTTGGCGATGTCTGAGTTTAACAATCGGTTGATACAATACTCCGGGACACCCATTAATCGGTAACACTCGCGTGGTGTCAATTTTCTAATGTTGCCAAAATTTATGACAAAGTTATTTTCCTCGAAAGACGACGTTGTTATGGTGGGACAAATGAGTTTTGCTTTACTGGGCTTGTTGTGTGGAACTATTGGTTGTATTCTCGGCTCGTATATTTTTATCTCCCTATCGCCACCACCATTTGTCGTTAAACAAGGGCTTAATCCATCTGTTCCATAAACTCGCCCGGTTTGTACGTTGCTAAATTTTTTGTCAGGTCGTTTATACAGATTGAAAAGTTGGTTTATCTTTATTTTATGCTCATCATCGGTTATGTAGGTATCTGTATCACGGTTTCCACTATAAGTCGTTATCGTACCGGATATACCATTTTCTGTTTGAAAATTAGGGATAAGTCCACTCCCCTTATCTATTTTGATTAAAGCTCGATTAATTAGAGCTTTGATACGGTTTTCCGCCAAATAAAAAGATTTATCTACTTGTGGTTCTAAAAAATCGCGCAAACGAGTTTTCAACTTAACCGGCTTGGGGAAATAAAAAACGCCACCATCAAGAATACTCACAACAAATACCCTTTCGCGATTTTGGGGAATGCCGTAATTTTTAGCATTAAGTACTTGCGTAAAGTTTGAATAGCCTAATTGTTCAAGCAAAGACAGCCACCTTTTGAAGTCGGGAGCAAATTTTGCGCTAATCAGTGCCTTAACATTTTCCAAAAGTAAATATTTTGGGCGTTTAATGCGAATGGCTTTTATACACTCCCACAATAAGGACGAACGAGTACCGGACTTTTCCGAAAATCCTTTTTGCGCACCTGCGTGAGATATGTCAGTGCAAGGGAATGAATAAGTGAACAAATTAAAATCGGGAACTTTTTGCCAATCAATTTTTGAAATGTCACCAAAGTTGTGATAACGATTTAATAGTTCGGTTTTTGGTTTATACCCCCTATATGCCTGTGTATTAGGTGTATCTAAATCTGTATCGCGCACGGCGTAATATCCTTTTATCGCATTTTTATCAATTTCGCTAATACCTACTACTTCATAATCAAACCCTATGTCTTGTTTTAGCAATTCCAAAGCCATAGACTGACTGCCATATCCGGCAAATGCCTCAAAAATTTTGATTTTCATTTTTTTGCTCGTTTATCGTCGGCTGTTGCCGGTGAGAGGAATTACGTTGTAGGTTTTGAAGCGGTCGACGACACGCCCGAAGGAGTCTTTTTGTTTGAAGAGTTTGTCGAGGGCTTCGTTGTTGAGGTTTGTGGTGAGGTGAGCAAATTTGCGGTCGCCGATGGCTTGGTTTGCCCACAGTTCATTGCGAGCGTGGAGAAAGTCGGTGACGACGGTGAGAGTGTCGATGCCATAGAATGGTCGGTTTTCGACGCCGATGTCGTTGAGGCAGAGGTTGTATGGCTGTACTTTAAATCCGCGTGTGTTGCCCTCGTTGTAGGTGTATAGGTCAATGTTGTTGTATATCGAGTAGTGGTTCACCATCTGAGTCACGGAGACGTTTTGAAACGCGTGGGGGTTGTTGGTGCGGCGCAGGTATTCGGAGAATATTTGCATCATCATTGTTTTGCCAACGCCGACACTGCCTTGAAGCATGATGTTTTTGTGGAGTTTGTAGCCCCGGTCGGGGAATACATCTTCGGCGAGAGGGCAATCGTTGAAATACAATAGGAGAAAGCGCAGAATGTCGGCGTTGTTTTTGTCTATGATGAAGCGTCGGCGTTGTGGTGCGAGGACGATGTTGTCGGCTATCCACACAATGAGTTTGGCGTGTGCGTTGTAGACTGCCGGATTTGAGAGGTCGGGCATATTGCTTTTGTGGTTTTTGGCGTATTGCAAAACCTCGACGATGACAGAGGACAGGGAGCGTATGGCATTTGCCTCTTGGTGTCGTTTTGCTTGAAGTGCACACAGTAGTTCGGAGTCCCACCCGGCACTGCCGGTGGGCTTGATGTTGAATGACGAGAGGGCGTCACGCAGGCATTGAGAATAATTGTCAGTCATAATTTGGGGGATATTGTTAAACATCGATACTGCCGAAACCGCCATCATAGGAATAATCTGTCGGTGTCGACCGGTTGTTGTTTGAAGACGCCGGGTATGCTTTGCGCATCCACGATAGAAAGTGTCGTTTGGCGTCGTTGATGTCGGAGTGAGGATTTTCAGACTTTTCGCATTGGCAATGTTGAGTGAAAGCCTGCAAGCGTTTCATACACTCGTCGGTGTCGATAGAGAACAGCATACATACACTTTCGAGCCAAATGGTGTCAGACTTCATTTTGTCAGCTTCGTCGGCGAAAGACGCCGAGTACTTCGGGGAAATGTCAGCGACCGGAGGTGTCGGTTGTTTAGATTTTCTCGGACGACCGCCGAGGTGACCGAAGGCAGCACCTTTGGAGCCGTTGGCATAACGCGCGGAGTTGGCGTCAAGCAGTGGTTTGATGAGGGTGAAAGCACTTTGAGCAAAAGGTTTGAGATCAGTCGGGAGATTTCCATACAAGGCATATTCCATAATAGCCGTATAAACCTCGCACTGAATATCTTTTGAGAGTGGTTTGATAGCCTCATAGAAGCTGCGGTAAAAAAGGAAAGCGTCTTTTTCCATATACTTAACCAATTTAAGTTGAAGTGTTGTATGACCTCGGTGTTTGCGACGAAACTCCGACCCATCATACAACCCCTTCGGGGATTTATATTTCCTTGATTTGTATGCCGTAGACGAGCAACATGAGTTTGCGCTTGATGATGTATTCTTTTGTGCGCACGCCCTTTGTGTCTTCAACGACCTGTTGCCCGGTGGCGTTGTCTGTGTAAACGAAGTCGGCGACATATCGGCAAGCACGCTCGAGGAGGACTCTGACGTTTTTGCCTTTGAAATCTTTGCCACACTCGCCGTATTGTGTGGGGATGAGGGTGAATGATACCTGTTCGCGGAGGTCGGAAATAAGTCCGGCACGTTCCATGGCTTTGAGTTGCATGGCTCGATAGTGCTCCTTTTTTGAGGCATGGGAGCCGACGCGAGTGTTGCCGTACTTATTTCGACCTTTGGCGAAGGAGTTTTTGATTTTAGTTATCGTCATTTGTGTCGGGTTGATATTGGAACAAATCGATAATTTTTGTTTCGTCAAGCGTGGCGATCTCGTAGTCTGATATGGTGTTTTTTAGATGTGACACCAACGCGTTGTGGGCGGCGTTTATAGAGCCGGTATTGACTATGAGGTATGTGGCATTTTTCTTTTCGCCTCCTGTTTTTTCGTCGATGGATAAGAAATTAACTTTTGCCTTAAACCACTTGTCGGGAATGTTGTCTGTGTCACGCACGATCTCGGAATAGTTTGTGCGTTTGATGGAAATTACATCAAAGTCACCGGATAGATAGGGAGTGAGTTCGCGAATGATAACAGACTCAGCTTCGGTGAACGACAAAGCGTCGACGAGGTATAGTTCGGTTATTCTTTTTTGTGCGCCGTTAGGCATAATTTTTTCGTAGCGCACGCCACATTCGTAGAGTCTCATAGCTTGCGCTCCTCCCGGGCGTAGGCATTGATGTTTGTGAAAAGGGAGAGCTTTTTGGAGACGGCAAGCTCGCGAGCCAAATCATTTTTTGTCATAAGATTTTGTTTTTTGTCTGAGTGGGTTGTTGTTAAAAAGAGGCTCGGCGTGTAGGATCAACCGCGCACTACTTTCAAAAACGCCTGGGGTGCTTTCGTGAGCCCCAGTCCGTGCGCCAAGCCTCGGGGTTATCTGTTGTTATCGATGGTTGTCTGGCGTTTGCGCTCTAACTTCTTGGCGAGGTTCAGAGCCAGGCGCCGCGTGTTGGTGAGCCGCGTGGACGTTGTGGCGTCGCGCGGTATTGTCGCGGCGTATGCGCGAAGGCATTCCACGGCGCGATCGCGGTCGCTGTTGCTGATGGTGATCATAGCTGTGGGCTGTCGGTTATCAAACGCGCCGCATCAGTCCACAGCCAATGCTTGCGCAAGTCGCGACTTATCTTAATCCAATTGTTCATGTTAAATATAAGTCAGCAAAGATGTCGATGAACTGAGTTCCTGCATACTCTGCCAAGTTGGCAGACTTGAATGCAAGCCGATAGTTGTTGCCCGCGCTCGATACCGAAGAAGCGCCATAAGTATCCGTGTAAACGAGACCGCCATCAGCAACCGCGTTGCTACCTGCACGACCAACAACACGGCTTTTTTCTTCTTCGGACATTTCTTCTACCTCATCATTGGTCAGAATTTTATAGTATGGATACCAACGGCGTTCTTCAAGTGTGAATTGTGGATGCCAGCCTTCATTCAATGCTGCCACGATGATGCGAAGTTTGAGATAGGCGATGATGTCCTTGTTATCGTCTGCAACCTCCTTGTCTCTCAGATTGGTATTCTGATAAGCGAGAACCAAAGGATGGTCTTTGCCCAACTCGTTGCAAGCATCTTCAAACGTCTTGATGCGTTCGATTGCAGGGCGTTCATCACGCACAGCTTCGATGTGCGCCGCTTCGATTGTGTACTGCTTGCCTGTTTCATCAAACGTCACGCTATACAAATGCGGTTCGGTTGCATCGATGACTTCTGTGATTGTACCGGCTTGGTCGAAGACGGTCACTTTCTGATTGAGTTTAAATGTTTTATGTGACATTGTAATTTTATTTAATACGGTTCTTTTGATACTTCGACAGACACGCCGCGCTTTGCGATGATTACCGGCTTGCCGGTCTTCTGCATGATGCGCTGTCTGAAAGCGTCTGCGTCACTGTTCTTATCGGATAGATGTATCAGAATTATTTCGTTCACGCTGTCAAGGGCTGTTGTCTGTAAGATGCTTTCAGTCGTCTTGATTTCCATGTGTGAAGTCAGAAGACGTGAGCGCATTGATGCCGGGGTGATCCCATTCTCGATGTTGTAGTCAAGTATTTCGTCAGAATAGTTCGCTTCAAGCATGATGTGGTTGAGACCCTTGAAGCGATATTCAAACAGCATCGTGTCGGTGACGAACAGCAACTTTCCCATTTCAGCGTGTTCGATTACGTAACCGACGCACGGCACATCATGTGCGACAGGCACAGCGAACACTTTGAACGAACCTATGCGGTAGCCGTGCATCGGCTCGATTGTCTTGCAGAATGTGCGCCGCATAGGTGTGTGCGCGTCAAACACGTCTTGCAGCGCACACACACGGATGCCGCATTTCAGGTATTCTCCGATGAACTTTGCATGGTCGCCGTGCTGATGCGTCACAATCGCGCCTGCGATGCGCCCAATCTTGAAATCAATCGCTTTCTTGACTTCGATAAGCGGCACACCGCACTCGATTACAAGCACGCCGTCAGACGCTTCAAGGATGTAGCCGTTGCCTGATGAAGATGAGCCGAGAACTGAAAGTTTCATCGTGAATTATGCTGTCGATTAGTACCCGGGAACGTCTTCTGCTAATGGTTGCGGAGCCGTTTCAGGCACGGTTTGAGCGTGCGTTGAAACTTCGCCGGTGCTTTCATCGACTACTTCTTCATACTCGACAGTCGAAGCGTCAAGGTCAAGCGTTTTCGCGTCTGCGATTTGCAGTGCTTCGTCACGTGCGATGAGTGCGTGCTGCGAAGCATTGTCATCAGCCGTGATTGCGTTCTGCATCTTGATTGACAGATAGCCGTACTTTGACAACACGCGGCGAATGACTGTCTTCAGAGCCATGTCGTTGAAGTTGCCTTCCCAACCGACAGCCTTTGAAACAATGCCGTCGTTCGCTTTTGCGACGAGCTGCGCAATTATAGTGTCGCGCTTGATGCCGGGCGCGTATCGCTTGGCGTACTTCGCCATGTCTTCGACTGACATATACAGCGTTTTGCTGTAACCGTTCAGAAGCTCGAAGTAACAGAAGTAGCCGACGATTTTGTCAGATATGCGCTTGCCGTCAAGTGCGACTTCACCTGACAGTCTGTTCGTTGTGCGTAGTTCACCTTCATACACGAAGTCCGCGTTGATGGTGCGATACTGACCTGTACGCATAGCGAGCTGAATATAGCCCTTGTAGCCGGGTATGAATGTCGGGGTCGGCTCGACTACCCAATCAGTGCGACCGGTCTGCGGGTCGGTCACTTTTTTCTTGTTCTTGTAGACAACGATGTACGCGAAGCCGAGTGCGCGGTTGATTGGCAGGTCAAGAACGGCGGCTTTCAGCGCTTCTGACACGATTGCTGACGGATTGCATGTTTGTAGTGATGCGTCGCCGTTGTAGAGGTCGATGATGCTTGCAACGAAAAGGTCTTTGTTTTCAGCAAGCGCGTTCTGGAATTGTTCTTGTACGCTTGGCGCGTTCAGAATGGTTTTCAGTTTGGCAAGACCGCCGTTCGATTGCGGCGTCTGTGCGATTTGGTTGTTTTCAGCCATTTTGCGGTGAATTTAGATGTGAAACTTGTGTTGATTATGCTTCCACGCGCAGATGCTCGTCACGTGAAACTATGAGGTTGATTATCTGCGACTGCATCGGAATGAGGTCGTTGATGCTTTCCGCGTTGTCGATGAATATCGGGGCGCATACGCTTTGTGAGCGACATATTGCGTTGATGATGTCAAGCCCGGCTATGATTTGTCCGGCATGGTTAAGTGATGCGTATGGGACGCCGTTGATTGTCGCTTCGCATGTCTCGCTTTCTGTTCCGTTGATGGCGACTGACAGCCAACGGAAACGCACGTGCTTAAACAATCCGTTGATGCGTGCTTCGATAGCCATATTGCGTGCCTTGCTGAACTCGGCGATGACAAACTCCTGTTTTTCGAGTTCCGACAGTTCGACATTCAAGGTTTGCATCTGAGCTTCGAGGTCGGCAAGACGGCGGCGGTCTGCGTCAATGTCGGTGCGTCGTGCGAGTTTTGCAATGAGTTCTTCAATCGCTTCGGTCAACAGTTCGCGTGCGTCTTTCAGTTCTGAAACATCATCGCTATGCTTTTCTGACTCAGCGTTCAGCTCTTCTTCGGTCTTGGCGATGTCGATGCTTATCTGTTTCAGCTGTTCATCTGCCGCAATTGCGGCTGACGCATCGGGCTGTAACAGTTCTGCGGTGTATTCGGGAAGAGTCTCTATGTCGGCGATTTGTTTGCGTGTATTTTCGATGTACGTCTGTGCTGCTTCTATGTCAGACAAACAACTCGTCTTGCGCTCGTTGTTGGCTATGCCGTTGCGTTTGTTGCGTTCAATAGCGTCAGCGACACGTGCAAGACGTTCCGCACGCTCGGCTTCAAAATTCTTATGTAGCAGTGCTTCTTTTTCTTCGATGTCATCTACGTCAAGCGGTCTGTGACAAGTAGGACAGACAAATGCCGTTTCGTCGATTTTAAGCTGTTCTGCGGCGATTGTGGCGCGTTCGTCGTTTAACCGCTTCCACTCGTCTATGAGAACACCGCGCTTGGTTTCGCATTGCTGAACTTCTGCCTGATGTGCCGCGATTGCTCGCTGTTGATATTCGATTTGCTGTTGCAGTTGTCGCACATTCATCATAAGTTCTTGACGTTTGCCGCTCGCTTGGTAGTAGTCGGCAGTGACTTTTCCTTTAATTTCGCTGATGCGCATCTGCTGACTTGCTTTCAGGTCAGACAGGTAGCGAATGATTTGCGCACGCAAGTAGTCGGCGGCGCGTTGCTGTTCTGCAACATCTTCAATTTGGGCGTCAAGCGCGGCGCGTGCTTCGCGTTTCTGTTTCAACTCTGCTTCAAGTATCGCCCAATCGTCAGCTTCGGCTTCTGCTTTCGCGATGTCGCGCTGCTTCTCGTCGATGCGCCCGGGCAGGTCTGTGATTTCAGCGTTGATGTGTGACTTCTTCGACGCTATTTCTCGCTTGTAGTCAGCAAGCGATTTGCCGGTGATTGTATCGAGCAGCTGTTCAAAATCGCTGTTGCCTGCTGCGACTTCGGCATCTGTGATGCTTCCAGCCATTTGATGTAGCATGGCTTTCTGTGCTTCGGCTTTTTGTGAAGTGAAGTATGTCGGAGACGTGATGAACTTGAAGACATCTTCGCGGCAGATGTCGGCAATGCGTTCTTCGTATTCTTTCTTTGATACCGGCACATCGTTGATGAAACGTTCTTCCTTGTTGCCGTCAAATTCTTTGTCAACTTTGCCGGCACGTTTTACCCACTTTTCAGTGAAACGGCGCATAAGTCTGATTTCGGCGTCATTGTATAGAATGACGGCGCTGACTTCGTGTGGCAGCTGCGGAATGATGTTGCCGTCTTTATCAAGCGTCTTTAAGTCAAATTGCTTGCGGTCGTTGCTGTCTTTGCCGAACAACAGCCAAGTGAAAGCGTCAAAGATGGTCGTTTTGCCGGAGCCGTTGCGTCCATAGATGTTTGTCTGCACTTCGTTGAAATTGATTGTCAGGTCTCGCACTCCTTTGAAGTTGACGAGTTTCAGCGTTTTGATGATTATTCTGTTCATTGCGGTGAATATTTTTTGAGTTTGTTTATGTTCGTGGTGTGAGGGGCAGGAGTCGAACCTGCGGTCTCGGTCTGGCGGATTTTGAGTAGCGACCGGACATGGAGCCATGTCATGCTTTCCCTCACAGATGCCCCGGCTGATAACGTGCAGAAAATGTTCGTTGAACAAAAACCAAAAAAGGTGCCGGGGCGAGGCATGCTAAGACCTGTTTTTGTTGTTATGACTGTTGTCTCATCGCTTGCCGATGACGTTGTATGTGGCGGCTTGTGCTTCGAGCTCGGCGGCGGTGGGGACGCGTGTACCGAGTTGATATTTTTCAACTTCGGATTTGAGGAACGTTATCTGACCGCGGCTATTGCGATAGTGGGGTATGAGTCGGTCTTGGGTGAGGTGTCTCACGCGAGACTCTGAGAGGTTGAGCATGACGGCGACATCGCCGACTTCAAGTACTTGTAGCAAGTCGCAGCGGTTGAGGCGTTGTTGGTAGGTGAGAGTTGTTCGTTTGTTCATAAAGGTATGGTTTTAAAATTCGTTGTCTGTTTCAAATCCGCTTTGGCACCAGCGGTCGATGGAGTTGATGTATTTGTCGTTTGTGCGCCAGCGTTTGTAGAGTCGATAGGCGGCATAGATTGCGGCGGCTGCCAATGCTTTGTCGAGGAGCATGTGGAGGAGGAAGAGTGTGGGGTTTTGGTCTTGTTCTTCGCCGATGAGAAGAATGAAGCCGAATGTTGCGAGTGTCAGCAGTGATGCTATGCGCAACAGAGAGATTGTGATGTTTGTCGTTTTCATGACTAAATTGTTTTTTTTGATTTTGCTCCCCCGACCACATTGAAGTGGCGCTCAACGCTTTTCGGGGGATTTTCTTAATTTTGTTGTAGCAAACTTAAAATCAAGAGTTATGAATGAAGAATTTTCTATTGTGGTGGAAAGACTCTGCCGTGAATGTGATATGATGGTTTGCCCTGATTGTGGCGGCTATCATGGCGTAAGTTTCAGACTTATGGGCAATGGTGAGGTTTCCGTGCCGAGATTTCATCGTGGACTTACAGGCTTGCCTTGTGATGGGTATATTCGCTTGGTCAATGAGAAGATTAGAATTTTGAAAAGTCGATACCATATAGATGATCGTCCATAGTACAACACGCAGTATATGAATTCTCTGCGTTCTTTCTTTGTCAGCGGGCGATAGATCTGTTGTTTGGTGTCGATGTCCCATATATCGTAAGGAATAGCCATATCACATTCTATTCTGAGCAACTCGTCCGGTTCTGAGCATGAACTGACGAGGTTGCAGGGATCTCCTATGTCAAGTTTTTTGCGCTTCATTGTTGTTTGGAAGCTGTTATTTGAGGCGAGTTATTGTCATCACGCCGGTTTTGGTTGTTGTTGTGAATATGTAGCCTTCGGCTTTGAGGTATGTGCACGCGCTTTTGACATACTCTTTTGCGCGGTCATCGGGGGCGATGCATGTTTCGCCCACGCTCATGGCTCTGAGCGCATCGGGAAGTGATTGAATTTTAAGTTTTTTGAGTTCCATCTGTTTGGTTTTTGATTGGGTTTTTGTAACTTTATGGTGCAAAGGTAATCAAAATAGATTTATATACATCAAAAGCGATTATGTTTCTGTTTTAATTTTAAGAATTATTAACTGTATTATGATTATACAAATCAAAGTTGCTTATGAAAATTGAGAAAATAAACATTGGCTTAAGCATTGAGCAAAAGCTTAATGAACTTGGTATGTCTAAGGCTGAATTTGGCAGGAAAATAGGTGTGCCGCAACAAAATGTGAATAGAATACTTGATAAAACAAGTATTGATACAGATAAACTTGTAGCGATATGCGAAGCGCTGGATTATAACTTTTTCAAAGAGTACACAGACGATTTATCCGGTACATCAACAGTTGTGTCAGTTTCGGGTAGCAACAACCAAGTAAACGGACATGGGGCACATAACAATATCAACAACAATGTATCGGTTGACACAGATGTAGTGTTGGCGGAGCGTGTAAAGGCGTTGGAAGCCTTGCTTGCGGAAAAAGAGAGACTGATAAAGGTTTACGAAAGGATGGTGGAGAAATGAAAAGGTTATTATTGCTGTTCCTTATGGTTGTACCCATATTTGCTTTTGCAAAAGGACACGGTTGGATTTGTGCAGACCATGCGAAGGATTATTCTTGGTGGCTTTTTGTTTATGATGACATTAAGAGACCAGAATTGAAATATGATTATATCAAAGTTTGGATTATGTGGGAGTATTCGACACCAGAGGCTCAAAAGGAATTTGATACACAGGCAGTGAAATCAAAACAGCTATGCGAATTCTCGTACGATTTTACATCATTCCGTATCTTGCAAGTTGTTGATTATAACAAAGACAATAAGGTTATCCAAAATTGTAATATTCCGTCATCAAAAAGTAACATTATTCCGGGAACTGTCGGGGAGCAAATAGCGGAAACTGCAAAGGAGATACTTGACAAACAAGAGTAAGGCTATGGAGACTGAAAAATGTCCGAAACCGGGGCTATGGCGTCGGATTATACTGAGTATACCGCCGTTAAGACACCGGTTGTTTAAGCGAGATATGGCACGACGAGCCGCAGAGATGAAGCTAACAGACTTAGCCAACCGCGCTATGTTGAAAATCATCGCGCCAAACATGGTCAAGCTGTACAATTCAGGAACAGCCGATTGGAGCATTTTTGAGAGCAGAGGTTACATGGAAACTGTCATGTCGAAGCTAATAGGGAAAAAGATTATGTCATTTGTGAACGCGTCAAAAATAGAGCGCGTCCGGCTTAATAGCCACGATGACTTGATAATCCGGATTACCGAATTGCCTACGAATGGTGAAATTGGACAGACAAAATATATCTGCTATGTCTGTGACGCATCGGTGCACAAAGCGGAATGCTTTGCTATGGAGCACTCACTTAATAAGAAATTTATGATTTGTAATTGGGTGGAGGATATGCACTACAACTATGGCTACGTATCTGACAAACAAGACTTTGTGAGAAAGTGCGTGGATTTATTTACCGAAACAGGTGGTAAATAGAAAAGCAGACAATTAAATGCAGTCATTAATTAATGACCTATTAAGTTATTGCTATGAAGATTTTTATAATTATGTTGTTTTTCACAGGTTGGACACAGTTTCTAGCTGCTTCGCGATACAAGAAGTTCAGAGGTAGTTCCCGTTTGTTCAAGGAATACCTGTCGTTATGCACTGGATTTGGCGGTTTTGCAACAATAGGGCTATTCGTATGGGCTTGCTTTAAGACGCTATGGTGGATACCGCTAATAGCATATTGCTGTAAAGATGTCGCATATGCAATAACGCCGCCAATTTTTTGGTTAGAAATGGCAGCTGCTATTCTATTCCCATTCTTGTTTATCGCTTCAATAATACTACTTTCAATGAATATATAAGACACAATGAAACAAACAATCATATTAGTCATCCTCCTGTTGCTGTGTTCGTGTGGTAAATCTAAGAAGTCAGTGTGGATATGCACCGGTAGCTACTCGGAACGGTACCACGAAGATGAGGACTGCAAGGGTCTTTGGAATTGCAGGGCAGATGTAGAGGAGATTTCTTTGGAGAAAGCGAAACGCATGGGGCGCACGCCGTGCGAACTGTGTTGTGAGTGATAGCGTGTGAATGTATGGAAATAAGACTATGGAACTAAAAGAATTTATAAAAACGGCACTGACAGATATTGTCACAGCCGTAAAAGAAACGCAGGAGAGTGTTCAAGAATTTGCTACTATTGCCCCTATCACAGAGGGCGGCAACAAAGACACACACGTTAAAACCACCAACGGATATGCCAATATATCAAATATTGATTTTGATGTAGCGGTTACAACAGAAACAACCGAGGGTACAGCCAATGGCATAAAAGGAGGAATAACCATTGCCGGGGTGTTTAGCGTTGGTGGGCATGGTAAGGAAGAAACGGCTGAGAAATACCAAAACGTATCAAGGATAAAATTCACAATACCAGCGTTGCTCCCTCACGCCTCTTCACTTGAAGAAGAAGTCGTAGTAAAAGACGGAGCAAGGCATAAGAGTATCACTCGTCGCGAATTTCAGAAAACCAACGACCGGTGATTGCCGTGAATGCATTCTCTGCATAAATGTATGCATTGCAACTGGTACTTTCGTGCTTCAGATAAGCAAAGACCAACCGTGTGTATAATCTGCAATAATGCCACTTTCGTATGTGCTTGAGCATTTTCTTCATACGGACAAAGATAGCGAGTGTAATTGATAATTATTTTTTAAGTTTTGTGATATGGATAAAGATTTAAGAAAGCTACAAATGTTGATGAATGCCATCAATGAAGTTGAAGAAGAAAACCAAGAGGAAGAACTTGACGATGAGGTCGATTTTAATGCCGAACTGAAAGAGGCGGCGTGGAACGTCCTCCATGAGAACCCCAGCACAGATTTGGAGAGTTGGAAGATGTTGCTCATCGAGCAGTATCCAACCGAAGTTGTGGACACACTCGGCACGAACCCTCCCGAAGTCTTTGCGGAACTTTCCGACTGGTGGGATACTATGGACTATGATGACGGTGTGTTAGAGATCTCGTACACGTTCAAAGATTGGGCAGAGTATTTCGCCACGGAAAAATCGGTGGAACTCTATGATCGTCTTGTAGAGGCAAAGCGTGCTTTAAAGCGTCAATAAAATTCATATTTTGGTACTACTTTGATACTCATGTTAATATTCATAAATGTTATATTGTTGATTAGTAGTTATTTATTTGATAATATTATATTTTTATGACAAAAATTCACCTTAAACGATTACTTGCTCTCATCTGTGTCTGCACACTGAGTCAGGCGATGTTAGCACAGGTCGCGACTCCGGATTTTGCCTATCCAAAGACCGTCGCCGAGCAAGCCGCCACAGAGTACACCACAGCTGCCAACAAAGGCGATCAAGTAGCGATACTCTCGGCATCCATCAAATCATATCTCGCCGAGATGAGCATCGACAATGATGCGTCAAACTCTGCCATAAAGGAGTTTGACAACCGTACAGTCATCATCAAAGACCAACAAATCAAAGCTTTAAGAGACCTGTTTATGGCTACGGCTTATGACCGAGCATCAAGCCGAGTGCGTTATCATTATGGTCGCACACTGCCTCTGACTCCACGTCCGGCAGACATTAACGAGTGGAGCAAAGAAATGTTTGAGTTCGTCATCGACTCATTAGCAAACGAGGCATACAAAAATGCCGGCGACATGCCTCTGACTGATATCAAACCATTGATTAAAGCCAATGATCTGACACTTAAATTTTTCCCTACGACAAAAGACTTTGTTGCATCATATATTTTAGATGTGTTCTCTGTAAATCTCAAAGAAGGTTGGGCTGACAGTATTATGTCTGATATGACAAAATATCACGCACCTCATAGCGATGCTTGGTATTGCTGGAACACATTGGCTGTGTGTCGCAAAAACGAAAACGTGCCACAACGATTGCAAGAGCTGTATCTGTCCGAGCCTCGCGAATCAGGTCGTACATACACTCTTTGTGAATTGACAAAGAATGCAAACATAAGTCAATTATACAAACAGCCAAGCGAACAGGTCACTTTCCTTGAAGTCGCAGCGAACGACTTTAAAGGGTATTGGATAGAAAACATTATCAAGATGCGCATAAATGTTTTGATGATGCCACAGCTGAGACTATCGTCCGAGAGATCAAAGTTCGCAGCCGGTGAAACCATAAAAATACCGATAAAATACCAAAATCTCAGCACAGCGACCATCAATGTGTATAATTTTGTTGATGACATTGCCGCCGAAAAATCCATTCAATCCAACTATTCAGGCATCAAACCATCTCAAACAATTACACTCGATCTCGGCTCGGCAACACCCGATCAACGAGACACAACCATTATGGTCACCCTACCGATAGGGTGCAACCTTGTGTGCGCAAAGATTGAAGCAGATGAGGTAAAAGAATCATATCCGCTGTTTCTTGAAGCTTACGACTTTAAACCTATCGTAAAACAGGCAAACGGCAAGACCTATCTATATGTTGTTAATGCTGCCGATGGCACACCGGCAAAAGATGTCGAAGTCTTTGCCATCTCCAATTACAAGGATAAGAAAAAAACCAAACTCGGCAAAACCGATGCCAACGGCTTCTTGTATTTCGATGTTAAAAAGTCATCGTCTCTGATGTTACGTCACAATGGCATGAGTATGCGATATGATGACATCAACCTATATCACACCAAATATATTGCTCCTGACAACAGCCAAAAGATAACACTCACCACAAATCTCGGCGCTTATCACCTTGGTGACAAGATGCATTACGCCGGATTTTTGTGTGACACCCTCGGCATCATCAAAAACGCTGAAATTGACATCACCATATATAACACTAACTATCAAAACATCGGCGATACGACACTGATCACAGATGAGTATGGCCGTTTTGCCGGCGAATTTACACTTCCGAGCGAGACTCGCACCGGTACATTTGCCATTGATGCAGATAGCGAAGACGCCTCTTGTCGTGCACGCTTTGAAGTAAGCGACTTTAAGTTGCCGGCATTAAAGTCTGACAATCTTGTCTCAGTCGGCGGCATCCCGGCAGATAAGTCCATATCCATCACCGGACACATCACCAACTATGCCGGATTTTCGCTCGAAGGCACAAAAATCAGCGCGAAGGTACAGGGCAACAAAATAGATTCAACGTTCACTGCTGTTACCGACAATGACGGCAAGTTTAAAATAGTTGCCGACAGCGTTTTTGAACAAACGATTAAAGAACGTATTGCCAAAGTTTATGGTGACAAATATATCAAAGACCTGCCTTTCACTCCCGAGCATTTCTACCCGACAACAACATACGTCTCTATCTCGGCTCTTGCCGATGACGGCACACAACTATACATCGGGCAAGAGAGCATCTCTCAGTTCCCCAACAAACTGTCTTTATCGTCAGACGATACAGTATTGGAGAAAACAAAACCGGCTGAATTTGACATCACTTTGAAATCTGCCAGTGGCGATACCATCACTACGCCAATAAAATGGAGATTGTATGGCAACGATAATGATAGTCTCATCATCAAATATGGCGAGACTGTACCCGGCAAACTCATTCTGAATATCAATGACCTCAAAGTCGGCAAATATACCCTACGAGTGGCTGCGTCTGATATGTCGGCTCAAACTGTCAGCACGTCATTCATAGCATTCGTATACAATGACAACACCCTACCGGTGGCTAAGGCCAGCCTATGGACGCCTGACAAAAAGGCATCATACTCAGACAATACCATAAAGATTAAAGTGCTCGTTGACTCTTTGGGAGCAAACCTCATATATGGCATCAACTCAAAACCCGAAGATATGCAACACACACATCTATCGAGCGGTTGGCATACGCTGTCATATCAAGTTGATAACCTTTCAAAAGATGATAAACTATTAATTTTCAATACTCGCAATTATGACACCGAGACATTTGAATATGATATAGACACTCAACGTGCGCCCAAAAAGTCTGTCAATCTAATCATTGAGAGTTTCCGAGACAAAGTATATACCGGTGATAACGAAAAATGGCAACTGCGCCTCGTCGACGAAAATAATCAAGGTGTAGCCGGAGCCGTCATCGTCAATGTGTATAATACACAGCTCGATATACTGCGCAAGCCTGCCTCGCTGTCGTCAGGTCCGACGTATGTTTGGCGCCCCTCACCACGCTTTTATATACCATATATCGGAGGACAACGCAGATACTATATTGGCACAACTTTGAATCCTCTTACATATATGACACCCGGACGTCCCATTTGGCAAACATATAATTCCAATATCGAATTGGGGCATAGTCCATTTACCTATGATATGTTTGAGGTATCAAACTCTTGTGTAGATTATGATCCCATAGTATTAGCTTATGGCAAATACCCTGATATCATAAAATGTAGTTATTCAGAAAATATTCGTGTCCGTGGCTGTGGCACTGTCTCCAGTGTAAAATATAAAGCAAATCGATTATCTCAATCTACGGTCGAAGAAGCTTATGACGAGGTTGAATCCATAGCAAGTGATGGAGCCGCATTAGAAGAAGTTGTTACTGTCGGTAGCAATGACAGTGGTTCTGCCAATGAGACAGCCATCGAGTGGCGTGCACCGGAGATGTTCTCTGCCCTGTGGCAACCAAATCTTGTCACTGACGACAATGGTTTGCTCGACGTATCTTTCATCATACCTAACGCATTGACAACATGGCGTCTCTTGGCGTATGCTTGGGATAAAAATGCGCATCTTGCAAGCATCTCCAAAACTATGACCGCGTCTAAGCCCATAATGGTCAGCGTTAATATGCCGCGCTTTGTGCGTCGCGGTGATAAAGCCACTATTATTGCCACGGCAATGAACAATAGCGATGAGTCTCAGAACATCAAAGCCATAGCCGAAATATTTAACATCGCCAATGACTCTGTCATCTCATCGACAACTCAAGCATTCACTCTCGCTGCCGGCGACAAAGGCACTATGTCGTTCTGTCTCGATATCAATGACAATTTTGCCGCCGACTCTATCGGTGTGCGTGTGCGTGCCGCCAACGACACTTATGGCGATGGCGAACAGATTGCTTTGCGCGTGCTCGATTCAGAAAGCTTTGTGCGCGAATGTATCAACTTCTATCTAAATCCATCTGACACGACATATACCGCCGATATACCCTCGGCTCGTGGCAAAGATTTCAAAACCTCATTGACTTTCACCGCCAACCCAATGGCAACGGTCATCGAAGCACTGCCTGTGTTGTGGGACGAAACATGGCCCACGGCAGCATCTCAATCGCGAGCATTCTATGGTCTGACTATTGCGTTGGCTCTCGAAAAAGAGCACCCCGAATTGTCGGCAATATTTGATCGTAAAGATCTCGAACGTCGCGCCAAAGCCGCACTTAATCAACTCGAAAAATTGCAACGCGCCGATGGCGGCTGGGCTTGGGGCGAATGGTCTAACAGTTCGTCTCAATGGGTAACAAGCAGCGTTCTCGACAGATTTTATGACCTCTTGCGTTGGGGATATGTCGCCAACAATGACAAAGTCAACAAGATGCTTACCAATGCTGTCAAATATTATGACAGCGTAGTCAGTGGTTATGATTATACCTATACCATTGTGCGCAGTCAATTTGGCAGTCTTGCCAAACCGTCGCTCAACGGACAAAAAGTCATTGACCAAACACTCAACCGCATCACACGCACATGGAAAAAATTTGATGTTGACACAAAGGCTCTCTCGGTTATTGCTCTTGTCAATAACAACCGTAAAGCCACGGCAAAGATGATCATCGGTTCACTCGATCAATTCGCAACGACATCTAAGACCAAGGGCACAGAGTTTAAAAACGAGCGTTCGTTACTAGCTTATGGACACCTACTCGAGGCCTACGCTGCAAGTACACCCACATCGCCCATAGTTGACGGCTTGCGACAACATCTTATTGTTCGCAAGCAAGCCACCGATTGGGGCACTTCTGCGCTGACGTCGTATGTTGTATCATCGTTCATCAACTCCGGATCTAAATGGACAAAACCCACCATCGCCCCCACCCTCAATGTTGATAACAAGCCTGTCGATTTGGGTACGCCCACAGGCACGGCATCTATTTATAACGTACCCGTCGCCGGCAGTTCTCTGACGTTAAATGTCGGCGATGCTCACGTGCCGTCATATGGTGCCATCATCACTACGTACACCGCACCAATGTCTCAAATCACCGATTACTCCGAAGATGATGAAGTCAAAATCTCAAAACGCTTTATCATTGACAACGGCAATGGTGTGTGGAATGATGCTCCGTCGACACTCAACGTTGGCATGAAAGTGCGCGTATCACTGACCATAAAAACGACACGCCCGATGAGTTATGTCAATATAAGCGACCAACGCGCCGCGACATTCGAGCCCGTAGAACAGCTGTCACGCACTATGCGCCAAGACGGCATCTACTACTATCGAGAGAACAGAGATACATGCACCAACATCTTTATCGACTACCTGCCACAAGGCACACATGTCATCTCGTATGATGTATTTGTCAACAATGCCGGTACGTTTGCCGGAGGCGTGGCAACAATCACATGTGATAAAGCCCCGACACTGACAGCTCACACCGGAGGAGCCATAATAACAGTGGTTCCCGCCAAATAACAGAGTCGTACGCATCTGCAAAAGCAAACCCTCGCTCGGCATATTTCACCGGCGAGGGTTTGTCTTTATATGGAAATCTGAGATAATACTCAGACGACACAACTTAACAACGTGTCACTTGACAAATACTTTGCGCTTTTGTGCACCCCGGACTTCAACATAAATCCCGGGGGTGTCCGGTTGGTTTTTCAAAGCGCGACCACTGAGGTCATACCACACGCTTTTCACGTTGGTTTCATCGGCCATAATATCGTCGACACCGTCTGAGAATGTGTATTTGACAATAGTTTTCGCGATCTGGCAACGAGCATCGATATCAAATAGTGCAATCTCTGATGGTGTTTGCATAGTCCACGTAGATCCCGACCACGAGCCTTCAACTTGGGCTGTCATATAATCTTCTCCGACTTCGGTTCCCTCAAAAGTCACTGATTGTATGCACTGAGCAGCAACACCAATCGTTATTGAAGAACCCATATATACCCTCAGCTCGCATCGCTGAGTGTTATAACCAAAATAAAAACGTGCTTTGCGACTCTGTTCCTTGACTTCATTGTCATTTATAGCAAGGTTGACGCCACTATCAAAAAAATCAACACCACCGACCTTTGCTCCGTCACGATTTTCGGCTGTCGGTGGATCATATGCCGGTAACAGACTTTTTGGATTTGTCCAATCAAATGTCGCAGTAATCACTTTGGTTTCAGGGTCATACTCGGCGGCTGCTTTGACGCTCACAAGTAACGACAGGGCAAAAACACCACCACTTAACAAGTATTTAAATTTCATATTTAAAGTTGTTTATATATTATCTGTAATTGATTTTTTCATCGGCAAACTTAACAAATTTAAACCATAGTACAAAATATCAATTTCAATCGTCATAATTTTTCAACAAAAATCATTACCTTTGGCACGATTATATCTCACTTACCAAATTATTTATCATGAACTGTTTATCTCGACTAATCATCGGAGTGTTATTCCCGATGCTGACGGCTGTAAGTGCCGTGGCAACAACATTTGTCGGCGACCGCACCGACTTTCGCGATGAGACTATCTATTTTGCCATGACGACTCGTTTTTATGATGGCGATCCGAGCAACAACACATATTGTTGGGATGGTGTCAAAAACATTAATGACCCCGAGTGGCGCGGCGACTTCAAGGGGCTTATCAGCAAACTTGACTACATCAAAGCATTGGGATTCACTGCCGTGTGGATAACACCGGTAGTCGAAAATGCCTCAGGATTGGACTACCATGGTTATCATGCTTTTAATTTTGATAAAGTCGACCCTCGTTACGAGAGTGGCGATTGCAAGTTTCAAGACCTTATTGATGCTGTCCATGCCCGTGGCATGAAATTGATACTCGACATTGTGTTGCAACATACCGGCAACTTTGGTGAAAACCGTCTGTGCCCGATGTTTCAAAAAGATTATACTCAAAACCTCTCAAACATCAACAAATCGATGCTCCTGCATCCCGACAGTAAACTCCCGGCAAATTACTTTCAACTGCCCGGTAAAAGTCAGTATGATACACGCCTCGGCTTAATGAAAAACACACAAGGAGTGAACCAAGACACTCACAACTATTGGCACCACTATGCTCACTTCAACTGGGACGACCCCTCACGATGGTGGGGACAAATTGCCGGCGACTGTGTAGATCTTAACACTGAGAACCCGGCAGTGACAAACTATCTTGTTTCTTGCTATGGCAAATTTATTGAAATGGGAGTCGATGGCTTTCGCATTGACACAGGCGGTCACATATCACGATTGACGTTCAACAATGCCTTTATTCCTCAGTTCACAGTACTAGGCGAAAAGTATAAGGACAAACGCGGTGGCACACCATTCTACATGTACACCGAGGTCTGTGCTCGCGCCGAAGAAGTAATTTATCGTGGTGAGAATTACAATTGCTCGCCCTGCTTTTACACATGGAAAGAAACCAAAGATTATCCTTGGGATTACAGCGAAACCTCGTGGGACAACTACACCGTTATGGAAGGCGAGTATGGCGATCACGTCAACGCCAAATCTGTGCTTCAACAAGGTGAAGATTATTTGGGTCACGCCAATATGCCTCAATCAAACAACGCCTTGTTATCGGGCAATGATTATCATACGGAAGACTATTCGCTAAACTCAGGACTCAATGTCATAGACTTTCCAATGCATTGGCGTTTTCATGATGCCAAAAATGCTTTCGGCGTGCGCACACAAGATAATCTCTATAATGATGCAAGATGGAATGTCGTCTATGTCGACTCTCACGACTACGGTCCCAACGGCAATGATCGTTGTCGTTTCAGCTGGGGACAAGATGCTTGGGCTGAAAATCTCGATTTGATGTTTACTTGGCGAGGGATACCCTGTCTGTACTATGGCTCAGAAATCGAATTTCGCGCCGGAGTGACCATTGATGAAGGTCCCAACCTTGCGCTCAAAAATTCAGGACGCGCATACTTTGGCGGCTACATCGAAGGTTCTGTTGATGTGACTGACTTTGCCACATACTCATCTGCCACCGGCAATATGGCTGCAACTCTCTCTCACCCATTGGCACTGCATATACAGCGATTAAACCTTATTCGTGCTGCCGTTCCGGCTCTGCGCAAGGGGCAATACTCTACCGAAGGTTGTTCAGGCAGTATGGCTTTTAAACGTCGTTATACAGATGACTCAACCGACTCATATGCATTGGTAACGATCAGTGGCTCGGCAACATTTACAGGCGTGCTCAACGGCACATATACAGATGTTGTCACTGGTGACACAAAGACAGTCACCGACGGCACTCTAACTGCCACTTGCTCAGGGAAAGGCAATATGCGTATCTACGTGCTATCGACACAAAAGACTCCCGCTCCGGGAAAAATCGGCGGTGACTCTCATTACCTTTATGACACAACTCCGACAGACGTCACCCAAAGTGAATATGACGGCAACCAAGAGCCCGAAGACACACTCACCGTGCGCGACACATCAACTGGTGGCGGTGGTGAAGTCATCGAACCCGAAGAGCCCACCCCACCGACAATGAGCGAGGGCGAGCAAGCAATATTCTTTGAGGCTGACAATGATTGGAAAAATGTCAACGCCTGGATTTGGAACACCGGCGTAAACTATACCGGTGGCACATGGCCCGGCGAGCCCCTCACCTATCTCGGCAACAAAATCTATAAGTGGCATTATACCGGCACACAAAAAGTATCCGGTTTGGTAATCTTCAATAATGGCGATGCCCAAACCAATGCTGCCGGCTGGCAGTATATCAATGGCGGATACTACACTTCGGCAGGCTATCAACACACAATCGAAGGTGCCGGAGAAATTGAACAACCCGAGCAACCCGACCCCGTGACTTATACGGCATACTTCCGTAACGATGCTCTTTGGAATACTCCATACATCTGGGTTTGGGACAAAGCCAACGGCGACCAAAATTATACCGGCGGCAAATGGCCCGGTTCATCGCTCACAATCGATGAAGCTACCGGGTATTACAAATTCACCTGCACCGTAACCTCTACAAATCCCAAAATGATGCTTATTTTCAGCAATAATGGTGCAAATCAAACAGCAGACCTTGAGTTTGTCAACAATGGCATATATAACAACCAAGGCTTTGTGGGTATGTTGTCTGTTGATACAATTACCTCTGACGACCATCAGGATGAAGTCTCGTTCTTTGACCTGCAAGGACGACGCATAGAGCAACCAACAACGCCCGGTATCTATATACGTCGTGAGGGTGACAAGATAACAAAAATCCTCGTGCGCTAATAATCATCTAAGGACTTTAAAGGCTGTAAGATCTTTAAAGTCCTTATTTTTTGTCAACAGATACGTGCATTGATGTTGCTAAATACACATTTTTTATCTTTTAAATGTGACAAAAAATATGTAATTTTGCGTCCCGGAACACAGTAAGTAAATATAAGATTATAACCAAATAAAATTTACAAACAATGACTATTGACAACTACAATTTTGCCGGTAAAAAGGCAATCGTACGTGTAGATTTTAATGTGCCTCTCGATGAGAACGGCAACATTACCGATGACACTCGTATTCGTGGCGCACTCCCCACGCTCAAAAAAATACTCAACGATGGTGGCGCTCTCATCATTATGTCACATATGGGCAAACCCAAAGGGAAAGTCAACGCAAAGCTCTCTCTTAGCCAAATCAAAGATGCTGTAGCCAAAGCTCTCGGTTGTGATGTTAAATTTGCTCCCGATGCCGCCAACGCTGATGATGCTGCAGCCGCTCTCAAGCCCGGTGAAGTGTTGCTGTTGGAAAACCTCCGCTTCCACGCTGAAGAAGAAGGCAAACCCGTTGGTATTGACAAAGAAGACCCGGCATACGATGCTGCAAAAAAAGAGATGAAAGCGCGTCAAAAAGATTTTGCCAAGAAACTTGCCTCATACGCTGACGTTTATGTTAATGACGCATTTGGCACAGCTCACCGTCGTCATGCTTCGACAGCCGTTGTCGCTGACTATTTTGATGCAGATCACAAAATGCTCGGCTTCCTCATGGAAAAAGAAGTCAACGCCGTCGACAATATTCTCGGCAATATCAAACGCCCCTTCACTGCTATTATGGGTGGCTCAAAGGTATCAACAAAAATCGGTATCATCGAGAATCTCATGGATAAAGTTGACAACCTCATTCTCTGTGGCGGTATGACATATACCTTTGCCAAGGCTCAAGGTGGTCACGTCGGCAAATCTATCTGTGAGAACGACAAACTCGACCTCGCTCTCGACATTATGAAGAAAGCCAAAGAAAAAGGTGTGAACCTCGTACTCGGCACAGACTGTATTGCTGCCGACGATTTCTCTAATGATGCCAATACCCAAGATTGCTCGGTGATGAACATTCCCGAAGGTTGGGAAGGTCTCGATGCCGGTGTTGAAACTCGCAAACTCTTTGCCAACGCCATCAAAGGGGCAAAAACAATTCTGTGGAATGGTCCTGCCGGTGTATTCGAATTTGACAACTTCACTGCCGGTAGCCGTGCCATCGCTGATGCTATCGTTGAAGCCACCAAAGAGGGTGCATTCTCACTCGTTGGCGGTGGTGACTCTGTCGCTTGCATCAACAAATTCGGTCTCGCCGACAAGGTTTCATATGTTTCTACCGGTGGTGGCGCATTGCTCGAAGCCATCGAAGGCAAAGTGCTTCCCGGTATCGCAGCTATCAAAGGCGAATAAATCAATCCTAACGAAATTGACACCTTGCCATTAATTTTCGGCAAGCTCCAAATTCAATAATATATAAGCGACCTGCCACAAAGACGGGTCGCTTACTTTATCCTTAAATGACAAATATATCGCAATAGGCGATGATATGTGGCATTGTCAAAGGCACTACTTCAATGCTGTCAGACGACGTTTATCACCAACAATCCACAAAATATCACCGGGTCGGAATTCGAGATCCGGATCTTGGTCTATAAAGTCATCACCTCGCTCGACACCAAGCACAAGGGCATCATAATTATTGCGCAATTTTGAAGATCGAGCCGTTTTGCCGGCGAGTGGCGAGCCCTCACCAATCATCATCGAGAACAAGTTGAACTCATCGACACTGCGCTTAACCTCAGGCTTGGCAACCTCAATCATTGGCAATATCGCAGCCAATTGCTCATCATTGCCGATAACGCCAACAACATCACCGGGATACAGGCGCATGTCTGCCGATGGAATAAGTGTTGTCTCGCCGGCACGTTGCACCGAGACGATGTTCACCCCATAGTTGTCACGCACTTTTGAGTCACAAATTTTGCGTCCTGCCAATTCGCTGCCATTGCCTATGGTCATATAGGCAAGGTGCAAGTCTCTGACAATCGAATTTTTCGTACCACGACGACGCAATTCTCTCTCGTTGAGGTTGTCAAGAAAACGATTTTCGATTGTAAGCATACGACGGTGTATACGTGTCGAGAACACCAAGATGATGAGTACCACTGCACCTATCGCCACTGACAGACCGGCAGTCATCGAGTAAGCCCACGTGATGATGTGAATAACAAAATATAATGCAATTATAAAATTAAACACAGCCAAAACTATTGCCGGTATGGTCGGTGCAGGCTTGTTTGAATTGCGTTTTAGCGTTGACAGCACGCGACTCAATGGCATAAGCAACGCAACGAGGAATGGGGACATCGTCAACAACGTGATCACAAGAGCTGCAATATGGCTCCATTCGGGAATAATATCATCAAGAAATGTCGGCAGATATTGTTTGGCGAGTAATGTCACGGCTACAAGCACTATCGAGTAGATGAGCGTGCGCCATATCGACTTTTTTATGGCGCCAAACCATACCGGACCACCGGCAGCCTGCTCGACAGATGCCGTTTGTCCATAACGATCAATAAGAAACTGCAACCGAGAAGGCAGACAGCGAGCGACAAACTCATAAAAGCGATCAGACACTTTTATGAACATCGGTGTGGTGAATGTCGTCAATACCGACACAGCTACAATTATAGGATATAGCGTGGCATCAAGCACCCTCAACGACATACCAAGTGTGGCAATGATAAATGCAAATTCGCCAATCTGTGTCAGCGAGAAACCTGATTGTATGGCAACGCGCAAAGTTTGTCCTGTGACCAACATGCCAAATGATCCGAAGATAATCATACCGACAATGACCACAAGCGAAAGTATGACAATAGGCATCCAATATTGTGCAATGATGTCTGGATTTACCATCATACCTACCGAGATGAAAAATACTGCACCAAAGAGATCCTTGACCGGAGTGACTACATGCTCTATGCGCTCGGCATAGCTCGTGCCGGCGAGTATCGATCCCATGACAAACGCACCGAGTGCAAGTGAAAAGCCACAGAAGACCGAGAACACCGCCATTCCCAAACACAAGCCCATAGAGACAACCAACAACGTTTCTGAATTAAGGAAGCGACGGCAGGCATTAAATGCCGATGGCAACACATAGACACCGACCAAAAACCATATCACGAGGAAAAATACGAGTTTGGCTATGCTGTATATCAGTTCAGAGCCTTCAACGGAATTGTTGACAGCTATCGATGACAATATCACCATCATGACAACAGCAAACAGATCCTCAACGATGAGCACGGCAAGCACCAGTGATGTGAATTTCTTTTGTCTCAACCCTAAATCGTTGAATGCCTTAATGATGATTGTTGTCGATGACATCGACAGCATGCCGCCGAGAAACAGACAGTTTATCGACGAGAAGCCCATAGCATAACCCACTACATAACCTGTGGTCATCATACCGATGATGATAATGAGTGCGGTGACAATCGCCGAGCCTCCGGTGTTTACCAACTTTTTAAAGCTAAATTCAAGACCGAGCGAGAACAGCAGCACAACAATACCTATCTGTGCCCAAAAGTCTATGTTTGCTTCAGACGCCACCGATGGCAGGTAGCTGAAATGGGGACTTGCCAAAAAGCCGGCAACGATATATCCGAGCACAACCGGCTGTTTGATCCATTTAAACAAGACCGTGACCACCGCGCCCAACAAGAGTATAAACGCGAGGTCAAGTATCAGTCCTTCAATATTCATTATTATTAATGTATGTTATGTGTCAAGTCTACTGTACAAAAACGTTACAATAGTCGTTAAGATTGAAATTATTTGAGAGTAAATCGACGACTGGCGAGTCGATAGTTGTCAGCAAAGAGTTCCACTGTGTATTCACCGGGGCTGAGAGCAGTGTTGACATTAACATATATGGCAAGCCCTGCCATCTCGGCACCTTCATACTCAATGACTTTGCGCGCCGAGCATGGCACAGTTGTCCCTTCAAAGGCAAAGTTGCCTGCACTGCCGATAAGATTACCTTCGGGCGAAACCACGCGCAAGAAGATTGTCTTCTCGCCGACAGGCGTCGAGTTGTTTTGTGGTATGGTGAATGTCACCATCAGCTGACGTGCTTTCTTAACTTTTTTCTCAGTCTTACCATTGTCTTTGAGTGGTGTGAGAGACACACCGGTGACATTGAGCTTCTCAGCAAGAGTCATACGCTCTGACAACACTTGGTTTTGAGCCGTGGTTGATGCCACTTGTGACGAGAGCTGTTGATTTTGGTCTTTGATTTGTGCATTCTCGGCACGCAGCTCTTCGTTCTCCTGATTGAGACGTGCTATTTCTTCAAGATAATGTTTAAGCAGCTCTCGCAAAGTTTTGATCTGACCACGCAGATCCTCAATCTCCTTTGCCGAGCGGTTTTTGGTATCTTGCAACTGTGCTTGGAGTTTTTCAATTTCGAGTCTTGCAGCCTCGTACTTCTGAGTCAGGCGCATTTTTACCGAGTCGTTAAGCACGAGGTCCCGTTGTCCTTCAAGCTCGACGAGGTCTTTGTCGGCATTTTCAAGTTCTGACTTTGCCAATTCTTGTTGCAAGGCAAGTTCCTTGGCGGCTACCGAGTCAACACCCTCTGTTTCATCACTGCCACTGCCACTCAAATAAAACCACACAAATAAGAATAGCAATGCTGCCACCACAATAGTACCGACACCAATCCAAATCAAACTCTTGTTGCGTTGCGACGAACGGTGTGAGCTATCAGTATCTGTATTATTGCCGTTAGAGATGCTTACTGTATCATCATTATCTCGAGAAAGACGAGAATTTTTGGTTCTATTTTCGTTAAAATCCATTTTGGCTATAAAAATTATCAGTGAAATATCGTTGATTATGCAAGGTTCTACGCCCTGCGTTTGTAGCGCAAAATTAGTTATTTTTTTTTGAATTATCACGATAAAAAACTCCCATGTACACGAGTACATAGGAGCCTTGGTTAAGAAAGTATATTGGTTGAGGGAGGTGTGTTACAACGAAGGTTATCAGAGAAGGACCTTCGTCGCTGTGCGCCCTTGGCGACGTATATAGACGCCGGGGGTAATGTTTGTCGGGGCTATTTTGACGCCCTGCAAGTTATAATATTCAACCGGAGCATCAAGATCGGGAGCGTCAATGGTGATATCACTGACACTCAACGGATACGGATCGTCTTCGGTAAATATCGGCAATGATGGAAACCAATAGTTGGCAATCATCGGATAATCCTTGATGGTATTGCCATCAGCGTCACAACGACGCGTGATGTATGTCGTTTTTTGGTTGCCCTGATAGAGTGACATATATAGTTCATCGGTGACAGGGTGTACTCGCAACGAGCAGCCATAAATGCTCCACCCCTCGCCATCTTCTTTAAAATTGCGTATCAGCTCAGCAGTGCGAGTCACAGTATTGAAACGGACAAGATGCACGCCGTTAAACCATGATGCTTGTCCCGAACCGGGGTTGCCACGCCAATACAGATAATCTTGTTTTGAGCTTGCACAAAAAGCATCAGGAGTCCATGCATACCACGAGTTTGTCGGAGGCAGTATGCTGTCATCGATAGTGATGACCTCATAGTCGAGTGTCTCAGGATCAAGGCGCACGAGGCGACGTATGGCATTACCTCCACCTTGAACATTTTTGTCAATAGAAAGCCACAGTATATCGTTGCGATCTTTGACTATACCTCCGATACCGGCACCTTCTTGCACAATATCCATAGATATGACATTTGTCACGCGATCTGTTTCAGGGTCAATTACCAATAAACCGGATTTTTGGTGAGCGGCAAAAATACGTCCTTTGCACAGAACCATCATACCGCATTGTCCTTTGTAGAGGCTGCCGGCAGGATTTGTTGTCGAACCACCGGTGCCATTGGGATTTTCGGTGCCGGGAATCTGACCGGTAACAGTGAGCGAGCGTGTATCAAACACCCAAATGCCATTACTCGACGATATATAGACCTTGTCACGAGTGACACCACACACGCCACGACCGTCACAACGAGTACCGGAGGGATCAATGAGTGTTAGCTGTGCGACACACTCCATCGTCTTACTATCACAAACGGTAATGCGTCCACCGGTTATTTTGGCACCGGGGTCTTTTTCTTGTTTGGCGATAATATACAATCTGCCGCCCCATGCTATGCCATGTTGTGCCGTGCAGCCAAGTTCCTTTCCGGGATTTTGGCTTTGAAAGACACGATAGTCCCAATAGACATCGTCTGTGGCATCGGGATGCAAATAGTTGATGGTAGAGTTTTGATGACCATACCAATCTTCGTTGAGTATATAAAAGCCGCCTTGAAAATCTTCAGCCATGACCACCGACGATGTGAAGGTGGCCATGGCGAAGATTGCGGCAGACAATAAATGTCTGTTCATATAAGGAATATGTTATCGGATAACAACTTTTGTTGCTTTTGTGCCTTGGCGGCGTACATATACGCCGGGAGTAAGGTTGTCAGCATCGACAGATACACCTTGAAGGTTGAAGTACTCAATGGGAGCGTTGTTATCATCATAGATATTTTCAACACCTACCACGTTAGCGATTTCAACGTTAAATCTGTGCTCGGCAACATGACCGCGAGATTGAGATTTGAGTATCAACTCGGCTGAGCCATGGTCTTTGGGCGTAATGGCAAGTGTATTGCCTGTCAATGTAACATCGGCGAGAGACGCAAGAGCATTGTTGTCAGTGGCATCGTAAGAAAGTACGATAGCAGCGTCAACGTCGTCACCGTCAGTGTAGTGACCGGTAAGATCGATGGTCACAGGGTCTGTATAGTTTTCGAGTTTGATATTGTCCATATCAAATTCAACTTTGCAACGATCGGGATTTACGGGCATAGCGGGGAACCAATAGTAAGGAGTGAGTTCGAAGTTTTTGAGTTCTTCGCCGGTGGTACCATCGATAAAGTAGTACCAGTTGTAACGATAGTTAGATGACGAGCCATGAGTTGTGGCGAGCATCAGGCGATTGTTATAATCGTCATAACCGATCGAACCATATTGAGATTGGGTTGAGCCGTTCTTGCCTTCGCGTTTGCCGAGAGAGAAGAGTGCCGTGGTCGGAACTTCGCTTTCCATATCCCACGCATACACATTGCCCGAACCTGACCATGCACCACCGTCCATCCAGTAGAGCATTTTCTTATTTTTGGCAGCGATGAAGTTTGTGTGACGCCATGAACCCCATTGACAAGCAACGCTTTGGTTAATGTCAACAGTCTTGATTGTTTCGGCAGTCAAGGGATCGATGCAATAGAGCTTCTTGGTAGCCATGAGCCATACGTTACCATCGGCGGCAAGAACCACACCTTGAGCTGCTGTTTCTTCGAGAGTTTTAACGAATGTGTCGGTTTCGGCATCGATGATTTGGAGACCTGTGTTTTGTTGTACGGCAAACACATACTTGCCGGCATATACGAGGTCACCCATTTGTCCGTTGTATGTCGAACCGCCACCTATACCGGCGATATCGGCATTATCAAGTACATATGTATCTCCTTGTGCGCGGCATACGCGTATACCAGACGCATGGCTGAGATAGAATTTGTCGGGGCCAACACCACATGCGGCACGACCGTCACCGCCAATTTCGTCAAAAGCAGCAATTTTTTTAAGCGTCTTGGCATCGGCAATGACAACGCGACCACCACCGGCAGCTGTGCCACGGAGGTCACCACCATCACGTGCTTGTTTCGACATTACAACAAGGCGGTCTGCATATACAGTGGCAAACTGTGATGTTGCACCAAAGGCTTGCCATGGGTTTTCGCGTTCAAAGACTTTACCGGTAAATGTATAGTCGTCACCAACAAAGTTGATAGAACCACTGCAGTGACCAAACCATTCTTCGTTGAGCCAGAACATACCTTGTGTATAGTCGATAGGAGTCTCGCGGTCGCGGTCTTCAACGATAAGTTTGAATTTGAGTTGTGTCCCGGAGCCGTCTGCGGCAGTATAAGTAACATTGGTTTCACCAACCTTGAACGTTGTCAACTCATAGAAGTTACGAGTGGGGTTAAAGGCTTTGGCTGCATAGATTGTGCAGAGTGTCGGGTCTTCAATAGTGATATTGAAGTCTGTAAGATCGGCATCTGCCGGTTCAATCGTGGGATTGGCAGCAACCATTGTGTTGTATGTCAAGCGCATAACGCCATCAACAACACCATCCATAGTGATGGAGGTCACCGGTTTGAGAGGTGCAACTTTTGCCACAATAATTGCACGTATCAATGGGTCTGTTTTGTTGACAGCTAAAATGTAAGCATCACCTGATACTGCACCTGTCGATACTTTGCCATTATATGTGCTGAACGACAGTATCGAGTTGTTTGAATATGTATAGTTGAAGTCTTTGATGGTCAAATTCTCATCAACAAAGGTGAATGTCGATGCGAGAGATTTTTTTAAACCGAGAGCATACGTGCCATTGGCATCGGCAGTTGCCTCGTCAATTGTCCATGTGCACCATGGTGAATTGTTGAGACAAAGGAAGTCTTGCCAACCTTCGGCGGCACGATAAGCCTCACGAGCGACCGAGGGCACTGTAACAAGTGCTGATGTTTTTGCTTCATCGGCAAAAGCACCAATCGTTGGAATTGTTGTCGTTGCGACATTGATGTATTTCAGCCCGGTTGCACTGCTGAGATCGGGAGTTTGTTTGATACTACCGGCAAAAGTTACATCTTCCAGTGCGCTCTTTACAGAGAATATTTTGCTTGTGTGGTCTTCGCCGGTCTTGTCACTTATCAGTTGGCGACCAAGCACAAGGGTTTTCAGCGGACAAGTTGTCGAAGCCAAGTCCTCAGGGCAGGCGAGGAACATATCTGTGTAGTAGTCGTAATAGGTAGTGATTCTCAGTGGCTCTGCAGCCGGTTTGAATGTCAAATCAACCAAGGCACCACAATTATTGAAGGCGTTGTATTCAATCTTTTTGAGCGACGAGGGCAACACAACTTTGGTCAACGTTTTGTTTGTGTTAAACGAGCCGTTCATTGCACCAAGTGACATACTTCCAATTTCTTCAACACCTTCTGGAATATCAAGAGTCGTACATTGGTGACCATTGAATGCCCAATCGCCGATATATTTCAGTTTGCCACCGGTGCTGAATGTGACTTTTGCAAGTTTTTTGCAATCGCTGAATGTGTCGTTACCGATGGTATCAACAGAACTCGGAATGGACACCGATGGAAGCACGCGGCAGTCTTGGAACGTGCCTGTAAATTTCGTAACAACGCAGTTGTATTTAAAATTAATCGAGGTAAGTTTGAGACATGATTGGAAGATGGGACCTGCCGTTTTCAAACCAACAGGGAATGTCAATTTTGTAACATTGGTACAAGAGGCAAAAGCATAGTCGCCAATCTCTGTTATGGTTGTCGGGAACGACAATGTTGTGAGTCCCGTGCAGTTAAAGAACGCACGTTTGCCGATTGTTGTAACACCTTCGGCGATCTCAAGATCGGTAATTTCGTAGTTGTAGGCAAAAGCTTCTTCTTCGACACCGGTCACGGTGTATGCTTGCCCATTGTAATTGATGGTAGCAGGAATGTAAATGTCTCCGGTCGACTTTTCTTCCGAGCTGCCGGGAGCACGAACGGTGGCAGTACCATCACTGAACGTTTTGTAGTACACTCCGTCGACTTGTATGAGAGCGGCTGACGCCGACACTACCGACGAGCATACAAATGCACTGATAAGTAATGATTTTAAATACATAATTTAATGTTTTTAGAACCGGCAACTTCCATAAAAATGCTCTAAATGGAACATTCCCGACTCAATGATTTATAAAATGGTTGTTTATTTAAATTTCTATACTACTGCTGATTATATTTTTTCAGAGACATATTTTAGCTGTAGATCCATTGGTTGTGCGCAATATGTAAATGCCGCGATTTAATTTATCTCGTATCTTATTGAATGTTCCGAGATACATACCACTGAGCGAATAAACTTTTGTCAAGTCATCATAGATCTCATTTGCGGTGATCGTCTCAACGCCATCTGTGTCAAGATGGTCATAATCAAGTTCGACTATATCCCAATCGACAGAAGTCATACCATAGTCATCGCCCGATAAAATGTAGTATGCCCAACCGTTAACTGCGCCATCTACAAGCTCAACAGATGACATACCGAGGCCCGAATATCCGAATTCACTAAGATTGGTGTCGCCAACCCAATAGCTCCAATAGCCTATGTACCATCCGGCACGCCAAAGAATGTCTTTGGGAGCACCTTCAACAAGTTGCCAGTGATCATAATCATATGCACTATAACCACATGTGTTGTGATTAAGAGGATGCTCGATGATATGTGTGGTAATTGCTTCTTGAATTGCTTCACCACAAATATCCGGTGTTGAGGCACCGGGGGCTACGGTCTGCCCCATACCGCTATTGGGCGTATAGTAACCAAATGATATATTGGCATCTTCAGTAGCTCCCTCAAAGTCATAGTGTATGTATGACATTATTGAGTTGTGTTTTGGACTGTATCCGGCACCCGAAAATGTGTAGCCGAAATTTGTCCACTGTATCATCACGGCAAAATCGTCAGAGCCGGACGCTATGGCTTTTGCCATATCTGCCCCCGATGGCGTCACCTCGTCTTTGTTCCAACGATAGCCCCAAACTTGTGCCTTGTTGGTGCCATTGAAGTAAACCACGAATGCTGCCTTTGAGTCTCCCTCGCCGACCCAGTACTTGATTTTGTCAAATTCAAGTGTTGTGGCTCGTGTCGTGGCAAACGCAAATGCCACAAACAGCAAAGTCAGGATTGTTTTGTAATGATGTTTCATATCACACAGATTTATCGATTTTTAAATCGTTATTTTTTAGTTGTTTTACTTTTATATTTAGGTACAGCAGTCGGCACACTTGACGCAATGACATGCAAGTCGGCGGCACGAGACAATTCTGTCGATGTTTCACCCAGCCATCCGCAATACTGATTGATACCGGTGTAAACACGTATCCAATCTGCGCCGGGAAGTTTAACCGGGTGTCCTTGGTCATCAACGGCATTTGAGATATCAAAGGAGTTGAGATCGGCATAGTCATTGGGGTGATTGTCAACATATCCCCAAGGATAGCTGTAAAGAACATAGTATGTGCCTTCGCCACTAAGATCTTTTGCATTTTGCGCCAAACAACTGCCGGTAAACGTAAGTGTTTGTTGAGGCAACCATTTAGGCCAATAATCACCTTCATGGAAGATATTATGTGAGACATATCCTTTCTCTCCCTCACTATCTGTCCATGGTATGTAATAGACATCGTCAAGCGAGCCATCTGAAACCGGTGTGGCGGTGGGATCATGACGAGTGTATGTCACCGAATAGTTGTGGCGAGTGGCTTTGGAGTAGTACTCGCTACCCGCAAGTTCGTACCATGGATCGTCGGGCAAGCCGTTGGCATTGGCATCGTAGCACACCATAATTATACCCGGTTCGGCACTGCCTCCGCGACTTTCGGGGTCACCTGCCTCATAAAAGCAGTTGCCCCAAATTCGTATGTCATTGCCGGGCAGATTGACGACCGTATGATCAAAAGCAAATGTCACATAGCCACCGTATGCTCCGAGTGAAATCATTACGTCATTTGTGCCCGAGATGCATTCGGTGGCTTTGCGAGCCATATCCTCGGCGGTGTCACCCTCATCATAACGAGGCATATCGTTGACGAACTGACCGGGAGCAGGACAATATTCCAACACATTGGCAATGTAGGGACTATATTCCACTTCTTCGTGCGTAATGTCAACTATGAGTGTGTGACTGACCGGTGTCTCCGGGTCAATGATATCAAAACGCAATTTGTATCGTCCCTCGTCAGCAGTGAGAAATACCAAACGACGACTGCCATCAATGACGCTGTCTGTGCCATCGGGGCGGGTAATTGTCCAACGATAGTCAGCGCCGGTGAGTGCCGGATTTAGGTCGAGTTTTTTCATTCGCTCAACACGATAATAGTCGTCAAGACCGAGGCTGACAGTCGGAATCTCGTTGTCACAAGCCACAAGTGCATTCAGCAACAATATCACCATCATTGCCAATAAACCGTTCTTTATGTTGTGACAGATATTCATCATTGTCGTTTTTTGTCAATTAGTTTTCGAGGAAGCAAATATGAGCGGGAATGTCGCCGGTGCGTGCGCTCCATTTTTTACGTCCGTGGCGGTCAAAGCAATAGAGTGTACCGCTGCTGACATAATTTTTGGCATCGGTGACAAAAATGTCACCGGTTATGGGATGCACGGCAATGCCATATGGTATGGTAATTTCGCGCTCGGTGCCATCTGTAATGAAGTTGTTTGAAAGCACCTTCTTTGTGCGCACATCAATAATGCCGTATGAGATTGTATTTTGAGCCGTAAAGTTGTTCCACTCAGTGGCATAATAAAACAATGAGTCACCATGTATAGCCATATTCGAGCATGGTATGTCAAGCCGATCGGTGACTTCCATCTCACCGGTCATTTTATTGCGGTCAAGAACAAATAAATTGGAGTGATGGCTTTGGTAGTCACCACGAGAGCTGACCCAAAGTTTATTATATTGGTCACGCTTTACGCGATGCAGGTTAATGTCAACGTCTATTTGTCTCACCTGCTTGAAGTCTATCATCTGTATGACCGACACGGTGTTATCGTAATCCGGTGCGCGATACCCCCCTGAGTTGGCAACATACATATAGTCACCGACGATCTCCATTTCTTCGGGTTGATAACCGACAGTGACGCGACGTGTCACTGCCAACGACAGCGTGTCTATTTCATAAACCGCACCTTTGGGAGCTGTCGGGTCGATTAGCACGGGCCCAACATATGAGCTGACGTATGCCTTGCCACGATAAAAGCGTATGTAGCGACAGTTGGGTATGTCTACCTGTCCTATGCGGCGCCCGGTGTGCGCATTCATAACCTCAACTTTGTGCGAGCAGTTGATTACTGCATAAAGTTTTGAGCCATATATAGCTATGTCGTTGCCGACATCTCCGAGCTCTTTGATGACCTCGGGGTTGCGCTCGGCATATATATTGCGGGCATATAGTCCGGTATGATAGTCAAAAAAATCGATGGTACATTTATTTGAACCCATATTCCCCTCGTTGACAAGGTATAGTCCCTGTACCGGCGAATCGGGCATCTCGTCACCGATGATGTCATACTCAGTGGGCACCACAAGTTCGTCCTCACGACAACTTGTGGCTGCCACCGAGATTATTGGCAATATTAAAAGAAAAACTATATTTCGTGTTAATGTGCTCATATTTCAACCGTTATTGTAAAACGATAATTACGTTTCGGCATTGGGTAGTTGAGTATGACATCATAATCCTGAGACAGGAGATTGTTGACTTCGATGAGTGCTCGCAACGAGACTTTGCCGAGCTGTATATCGCGACTCAAAGAGATATCACTGGTGTACCACGGCTGAGTATAGTTGTAGCGTATGTTTTCTTGTTGATTGTAACGCTCGCCGACATAAATGAAACTGTAATTGAGATTCCATTTTCGCCACGTGGCGTTGATCACCGCAGACCCCGAGTGATGAGGTATGTAGGGTATTTGGTCGCGATAATAGTTGTCGGCAGGGTCGGTAATATCAATGGCGCGTTGGTATGTATATTGTACTCGTGCCGTGATATATAACTGACGTGCCGGATTTAGCGTGAGTTGAGCCGTAGCGTCAATGCCCCTAATGTCAACTTTGCCAAGATTGAGCATCGTCCACCTGAATTGTTGTCCCTTGGGATAGGCTACAATTTTATTCTTCACATAATTATAATAAGCATCTACACTCACTCGCACTCCGCTGATAAATCCACGTTTTGTTTTGTCATAAACGACACCAAGGTTATACTGTGTCACGCGTTCGGGGTCAAGTTTAGAGTTGCCCATATCGGCATAATACAAGTCGTTGAATGTTGGCATTCTGAATGATTGTTTATAGAATGCTCTAACAGTAAGCTCTCTGTTATTCAATAGAGAATAGGAGGTAAACACTGCCGGGGTGACAACGTTCTTGTCGTCGGGAGCCTGTTGCCCCTTGAGTTCATCGTGAATATAAGTATAGAGTGCGCTGGCTTGTGCCTTGAAACGACGATAGTTGATGGCTGTGGCGACCGACAGCATATTCGTAAAGCGATCAGGCTTTGCAAAGTCATAGACATCGGCATTAAGTCCGTTATACATAAAATCATAGCTTGCCGATACTCGCCACCATGATTTGATGATATATTCGTTGGCAGACGAAATGTAAAATTCTTTTTGCTTGTATAGGTTGTCAATCTTTATCTGTCGATCATCATTGTTGACATAGTGAGTGCGATAAAAGGCATATTTGGCATTTGCCAATGTTGTGAATTTGCCGATTGTCTTTGTAAAACTGCCTTGTACAAACGAGTTTGTGTCCCAAATGCGCTCGCCACGACGCCACACGTTGTTGACGATGGCTCCGGGAACTCCGCGCTCGGAATTGTAATTGTAAGCTTTGACGTGCCATTCGCCCTCAGATATGATGCCATTGACACCGGCTTCGATGCGCGTGGCATTGATGTCGCCGTTTTCACGCGTGGCTGTTGTGTCATAAGCAAGTTCGCCGGCTGTGTTGACACGTCGGTATCTGAATTTATACTTGCCGCTCGAATTTATCCACTCGGCGCTCAACGTGGCATTTACTTTTTCGGACAATTTGACATCAAAGTTTGCCGACGGATTGATCAAGTCAAAAGAACCGGCACGCAACGTGGCTCGCAAGTTATATTGCTTTCCGGGAGCAAAGTGGGGCGTGCGCGTTCGTATATAGATGGTACCTGCCGAGCCATAATCTTTGGCAGGCTGGAGTATATCGCTCTTCTGTCCATTGTAGAGCGAAATTGCTTCGATATTGTCAAGGGAGAATTGACCGAGGTCGATTTGTCCGTTTTGGGCATTGCCAAGCTCGATACCATCATAGACAACACCGGTATGATTTGTGCCCATCGAGCGTATGTTGACTGTCTTGATGCCACCTACGCCACCATAATCTTTAACTTGAACACCCGAGAAGTAACGCAACGCGTCGGCTATACTGTTAGAGTTCAACCGTTGCAATTCTTCGCCTGAAAGGCGTTGCGCCGGTATAACTTCAATGGCTCGTCGGTGAGCCACAACTTCGACCTCGCCAAGTTGTTCAATAGAATCATTAGTCTGCTGTGTCGAGTCGCCGACACCCCCACCCCATGCCGTGGCACAGGTTAAACAAAGGAGGCTTGTAATAATAATTGACGATTTGTTCATTCTAATCGATACAATACATTATATAAATAAAAAAGTCGGCGTTCGGTAAAGATAACGTCGACGGGAAAAATTCACTAAAATTCATCTGCTCACCAAAAGATGCACATTGCACCTCTCGGCAGTTAGACTCTTGTTGCCCATAATCCCGCAGGCGTTAATAAGCCGAATATGTTGAACAGGCAGGTCTTCTGACTCGTCCCCGTCAGCCACGTCTTCCCGGTTGTTACACCAGTGACATTTTGTGACCAACGTTGTTAATGGAACTCACAGCAGCGGGTACTGTCGAAGATTTTCACTTCGTTCCCTTTTAATGCCTAAAACACCGAGTCTGAAATACAAACCGCTGCGATAGGCAACCTTTTCAGACCGCAAAGTTATAACTATTTTTTGAAATACGAAATATTTTTTTGATGTTGCACGGCAAATGTCCGGAACAAGTTTTTTAAGGCACATTTCTGACAGCTCAACAATTCAGGTGTTTTGATTGTTATTTATTGATGACAAGCATCGTTATATGCCAAGAATAATGGTTAACTTTGCACGTATGAAACAAAAGCAAACCAAAACGACCAAGCATAAGCCCAAACGTTCTAAACGGACTAAGAGACGTCTGTCGACAAAGCACATAATATTGCTGTCTATCGGTGCGATAATAGTCATCGCCGGTGGCATTGTCGCATACTTTGCAAGCCTTGCATTCAACACATACAAGTGCAAAGGCGACAGTGTGCGCATATACATACCTCGTGGTAGCACAGTCGATGCCATCACCGACACTCTCACACTGCGCCTCGGAGATGATTTCGGCGCAGATGTCGCCCGTCTATGGCGCATACGTGGTGGCGATCCCGAACGTGCCGCCGGTTCATACATCATCACAACCGGCGACAAGGCTTGGTCAGTGACAAACCGCTTGCGCGTCGGAGCTCAAACTCCGGTCAAAGTCACATTCAACCAAGTGCGCACACTCGGCGATTTGGCAACACGTATATCCCAAAATATGGCTTTCGACTCGGCAGCATTCATCGATGCCTGCTCTCGCGTATTACCGGAGCGCGGCTTCACTCAGCCACAATTTATCGGTGCATTTATCCCCGACACCTACGACTTCTATTGGACAAGCACAGCCGAACGTGTCGTCAAACGACTCGCCGAACAATATGACAAAATATGGAATGACTCTCGCCGACAGAAAGCTCTGACACTCGGTCTCACTCCCATACAAGTCACCACCCTAGCCTCGATAGTCGAAGAAGAAACCGCTAAACCCGACGAGCGACCTCTTGTTGCCCGTCTATATCTCAATCGTCTCGACAAGGGTATGAAGTTGCAAGCCGACCCCACGGTGAAATTCGCCATCGGCGACTTCACGATACGCCGCGTGACAAACACCATGCTCGCCACCCAATCGCCATACAACACATACCTCAACGCCGGACTTCCACCCGGGCCCATTCGCATTGTCGAAACAGCCACCATCGATGCCGTGCTCGATGCTCCCGAACACGACTATCTGTATATGTGTGCTCGTCCGGACTTCTCAGGCTATCACAACTTCGCCACAGACTACGCGACACACCTCACCAACGCCAAACGCTATCAGCAACAGCTCGATGAGCGCGGCATTGGCATAACACAAAAACAATAGTAAGCTCTCACCATCAAACCGAACAACAACTATGACAAATGACGATCGCAAAACTGTCGTTGCTGCAACTTTCACCAACGACTTCAACGCAAACCTCGCACTGACAAAACTGAGAGATGCCGGCATAAACTGCACACTCACCGGCGAAACCATCGCCAATATGTGGAGCGGCGCTATCGGCATGCCCTTTGCCAAAATCAGGCTTCTCGTCTTTCCCGAAGACCTCAGCGAGGCACAAAACATCATACAAGACCTTATCGAACAATAAGCTCTACCGAGCGATGAGCTTTACCTCATTGATGCTATTTTTCAAAAAAAATCAAACATAACACGCTCAACTGTTGCATAATCGGCTGAGAATTATTAACTTTGCAGTCGATTTGGCAGTCAAATCACAATAATCAACTAATTATTAATCGTTTAACACTTTACAATGCGTTACGAAACCGTTTTCATTTTAACTCCCGTTTTGTCTGATGTTCAGATGAAGGAAGCGGTAGAAAAGTTCAGCAAAGTGCTCGCCGATGCCGATGCCACTATTGTGAACACCGAAGAATGGGGCTTGCGTAAACTCGCCTACCCCATCGAGAAAAAATCAACCGGCTACTACACTCTCATCGAGTTTGAAGCCCCCGGCACTGCCGTTAAAAAACTCGAAACAGCCTACCGCCGTGACGAGCGCGTAATACGCTTCCTCACATTCCGCTTAGACAAGTACGCAGCTCAATATGCTGAAAAACGTCGCAGCCTCAAAGGCGCAAAACAAAACCAAGAAGTGGCTCCCGCTGCTCAAACCGAAGAAAAAAAGGAGGACTAAATCATGGCACAAACTCAATCAGAAATTCGCTATCTCACCCCTATGTCGGTTGACGTTAAAAAGAAAAAATACTGCCGCTTTAAACGCGCCGGTATCAAATATGTCGACTACAAAGACCCTGAGTTCCTCAAAAAATTCCTCAACGAGCAAGGCAAAATCCTGCCCCGTCGTATCACAGGTACATCTCTCAAATTTCAACGTCGCGTAGCTCAAGCCGTGAAACGTGCTCGCCACCTCGCACTCCTGCCCTACGTAACCGACTTGATGAAATAACCCCTAAAAGCTGGAACTCAACATGAAGATTATACTTAAAGAAGACGTTCGCGGACTTGGATACAAGGACGACGTCGTAGAAGTAAAAAACGGTTACGGTCGCAACTATCTGATCCCGACCGGCAAAGGCGTTATCGCCACACCGTCGGCGCTTAAAATCTTGGCTGAAAACCAACGCCAACGCGCTCACAAACTCGCCCAAATCAAAGCTGATGCCGAGGCTGCCGCTGCCGCCCTCCAAGGCGTAGAACTCACCATCGGTGCCAAAACCAGCTCTACAGGCACAGTATTTGGCTCGGTTAACGCCATTCAAATTGCCGAAGCCCTCGAAAAACTCGGTCACAACGTTGATCGCAAACTCATCTCTATCAAAGAAGCTGTCAAAGAAGTTGGCAAATACACCGCCACTATCACCTTCCACAAAGAAGTCAGCGTAGAGATCCCCTTCGAGGTCGTTGCCGAATAATCACAACACCACACATAATAAAAAAGCATACTCCCCACCGAGTATGCTTTTTTATTAACCATTACACCACAATGATTTACGCTGAGACCACGCGACTTATACTTCGAGATTGGATTAAGGATGACATCGAGCCATTTGCTCAGATCAATGCTGACGCACAGGTCATGAAATACTTTCCAAAAACATTGACTGCTACCGAAAGCTATGGTTTTTACAAACGTATCACCAATGAATTTGTCAACAAAGGCTTTGGATTGTATGCTGTCACACTCAAAGCCACCGGCGAATTTATTGGATACGTCGGATTACATACAATAGGCATTGAAACCGATTTCACACCGGGTATAGAAATTGGTTGGCGGTTACGCAGTGATTGCCACAGACACGGTTTTGCGCCCGAAGCCGCTCGTGCCGTTCTCCATCTTGCCAAACGGCAAGGGCTAACCGAACTATATTCATTCACCTCAACAATAAACATACCATCACAAAAAGTCATGATAAAAATCGGTATGCATAAAGTCAAAGAATTTAACCACCCCTTACTACCTCCACACAGCCCCTTGACACCTCACGTCCTATATCAAATCAACCTTTAATAACTTCCGGCAACATCACAAACAATGACAACCATCTATACGGTGCGTCAAAACCGGCACCAATTGATATTCAGACGGTCTCATTTCTCTCTTTTACTCTTGCTTGTTTCATATGCCCCGTTGTTGTCATCAAAAATAAATTTGCACAAACAACAAATTTGGCTTAACTTCCCATTTTTGACAGTAGGGGGCGGTAATGTATTTACACACAACGAGTTGGATA
>CAVCBR010000003.1:0-103122 GCA_963600695.1 bacterium | reverse complement strand
TGGCGAAACAGTCCAAAAACGGAGGAAATACGCCCCTTTTTGACCTGCTTTTGTGCCTATCTTGGTTTTTATTGCCTGCAAACCGATTTCTTGAAAAAAATCCGCAAAAATCCGCCGCTTGATAAATTATCAGAGTCGCGGAACAAAAAAGCAGAGGGCGTGCCGTAAAACTCAATTACGACACACCCTCTTTTATTGTTGTGTCTTGTAAGAGAATTGCTTGTCAATGAGATTAGCGATAATCGACAAATTTTGCTTGCAATCGCTTGCGTGCTTGGAAAATACGACTTTTGACCGTGCCTAAAGGCAATCCCATTTTCTCGGCAATTTCACTGTATTTATAGCCGGCAACGTGCATTGAAAAAGGTATGCGATATTCGTCTTCAAAGCTGTTGATGGCATTGGTTATCTCTTTTGTGGAATATGCTCCTTCGGGAGACTCTATTCCGGAACCCTGTGGCAAGTTGAGATGGAACAAGTTATCGGTGGTGTCAATGAGTGTTGCCGCACGAGACACACGACGATAATTATTGATAAAGATATTGCGCATTATTGTAAATACCCAGCCTTTGAGGTTGGTGTCTGCGACAAATTTATCTTCGTTGGCGAGTGCTTTAAGCGTCGTGTCTTGCAGCAAATCATGAGCATCATCACGATTAGATGTGAGCATATACGCAAAATTCAGCATGTTTTCGCGCAACGCCATAAGGTCGTTCTTAAATTTTGTTGTTCCCATAGCCGAGGGTAGTGTTTTGGTTGATGTTAAAACAAGTATTTATGATAATCGTTTCGCAGTCTTGCAATATAAGGAGGAGGTAATACTTTGTCAAGTGTTTTGACGTTAAATATTATTAAATGAGTTAACGCCGTTAAAATTTGATTGTGTGGGGACTATAATTCTATTTGCTCGTCAACGTCAAAATCGCGAACAGCCGTTTGCCCGATGATATCGTCCCAACGCATGGGGCAGATGCCGTCTCCGGGACGTTTAACGGTGAGATTGTCAGCGGTAAATATTTCACCGGCAGATATGTGACGCGCGGCGACTATCGATTTGCGAGCAATTGTGATGTTGGGGCGTTCGGCATCGGCTACGGTTTTCGTGCCGGTGCCGAGAGCTGTCGCGACATTGCGCACGGCACGCACCAATGCACAAAGTTCTTCGGGCTCGAGCGATGCCGCATGATCGGGACCCGGAAGTGTGCGGTCAAGAGTGAAATGCTTCTCGATGACTTTTGCTCCGCGAGCGGCGGCAGCGATGGCTACTTCTATACCCGGGGTGTGGTCACTATATCCGACAGCGCCACAGCCGAGGGTGGCGAGAGTGTCCATAGCTCGCAAATTCACAGAATCAAAGGGCGCCGGATATTGAGTTGTGCAATGTAGCAATGTGATATCCTCGCGTTGGGCGCCGGCAGAGGTCAGAACGTTTATTGCTGCCGAGACTTCGTCAAGCGTGGACATCCCGGTTGACAATATGATGTGACCACCAAGCGGTGCTATGTGTCTGAGAAAAGGTAAATTGGTAATTTCGCCCGATGGTATTTTCCAATAATCCATACCAATGGTGGCGAGAAAATCTGCCGAAAGGTTGTCAAAAGGCGTGGACATAAAACCTATGCCACATTGTCGGCACTTGTCGGCAAGCAGGCGAAAGTCGTCATCTGACAGTTCGAGGGCACGAAGCATTTCAAGCTGAGTGTCACCCTCGGGCTGGTTAGTCTTCTGATATTCGGCTTTGCGAGCGGCGGCAGTGACAAGTCTCTCGGCTTTGAATGTTTGGAATTTGATATAATCGGCACCGGCACGAGCGGCTGTCTCAACCATTGCCAGAGCACGAGACAACGAGCCGTTGTGATTTACTCCGGCTTCGGCAATTATGATTATGTCAGAATTTTGAGCCATAACGTTTACCTTTATACCTTTATATAGACCTAAGCAAGCGTGCCGGACAACCGACATATACACCGGGTTCGGTAATGTCTGAGATGACGACGGCACCCATCCCGATTATTGCTCCGGATACTATTGACACATTGTTGCGTATGGTTACGCCGGCACCGACGTATGTGTCGGCGCCAATGGTTACATTGCCACAAATCACTGCACCCGGACCGATGAAGACATTGTCGCCGACATGCACCTGATGCTCGATGATGGCTCCGGTATTGATTATGCAATGTCTGCCGATGACGGCATTGTTGATGACAGCGCGAGCCATGACGGCGCAACCTTCAGCCAAATCAGTCCCTTTGGTCAGTACAGCCGTTTCTGCCACAAGTGTCGCCGCGCGCTTGTCGCGGTAGCGAGTGATGAGTCTGTGTCTTGCCGAGAGATCGGCGTTATCGCCGGATACCATAGATATGTGTATAAGACAATCTTCATTTTTGGCGATAAATTCGTCATCGGTGCCAAGGTAGGGCAGGGGCATAGTGTCAACGATGTGACGGTCGACATATCCGCAAATGTCTGCCCCGGTGTTTGCCGCCAACAAAGACAGCGCATGACCTCCGCCACCGATGAGAACCACTGGCGTGTCACAATCTCTGTAATTGTCTGCTGTCTGCATAATATAACAATGGTTAACGGTTATAGATGCCGGTCTTGTATTTGGCAAGATTTTCCGGGCGTGTGAACCAGTCAATCGTGGCTCTCAAACCGGCTTCGAGAGACCAGCGCGGACGCCACGAGGTCAGTGTCGTTATCAGCGTGTTGTCGCCACACAAGCGAAAAACTTCGCTCTTTGAGGGACGCAGTCGCTCGGGGTCGGTGATATATTGCACATCGGCGTTCATAAGTGTAGCTATGGTTTTAAGAGTGTCTGCCATAGAGACCTCTGTGCCGGTGGCTATATTGATTTCGCGCCCCAATATCTCGTCATCGGCTTCGCCCAAAGCGAGAAATCCGCGAACGGTGTCGCCGACATAGTTGAAGTCGCGAGTTGGCGTGAGATCACCGACATGTATTTCATGCGCACCGTTGGCGATCTGTCCGATGATGGTCGGAATTATGGCGCGAGCGCTTTGTCGCGGACCATAGGTGTTAAACGGACGGGCGATGACTACCGGCAGATCAAAGGCATTGTAGAACGATTTTGCTATGGCATCTGCTCCAATCTTTGTTGCCGAGTATGGCGATTGGGGTTGGCGCGGATGTTTTTCGTCAATGGGCACATACTGTGCTGTACCATACACTTCGCTGGTAGAGGTGACTATCAGTCTGTCAATATGATTGTCTCTTGCCGCCTGACACATGTTGAGCGTGCCCTTAATGTTGGTGTCAACATAGCTGTCCGGAGCAACATAACTATAAGGTATGGCTATCAATGCTGCGAGATGAAAGACTGTGCCACAGCCGCGTGTGATTTCGCGACAAAAATTGGCATCGCGCACGTCTCCGCACACGACTTCGAGCTGAGGTGATTTTATATCTTCGAGCCAACCCCAATAGTTGAATGAGTTGTATTGACTCAATGCTTTCACGTGAAATCCCTTGGCAAGAAGTAATTCGACGAGATGTGAGCCGATAAAACCGTCGGCGCCGGTGACAAGTATGGGCTTTGTTTTGTCTATCATTGTTGTGAAGTGGTTTGCTTTTATATCGATTTGTGAAGAGTGTAGGTTATGCGCCTGCCGTCAGAGAGTGTCGTGGCGAGCACCATTTTTTTTGACTCATCTTTAAGATAAGTCAGTGTGGTGACACCATGTTCAAAATATATCCATATTGGGGCTTCGTAAAGACCGGTTCCGGCAGGCGTCTCATCGTCTTTATGATTGAAGTCGACAGTTAGCGTGTTGTCATCTCGCACCCATGTGCCGACAACATAGTTGGCATCGTGAATGGCTGTGGCACGCCTCACGAGAATAATGTTATTCTGAAAGTTCCATGTGGTGAACGAGCCGTCAGCTTTCCACGAGGTCTGCTCGACACCATCGATGTCTACCGTATCAAGCACCCAAGAGCCATACAGATTGCCGATGTCGCCGTTGTTGGTGACACACGAGGACAAGAACAAGGCGACGAACAGCACTACATATAGGCGCATCGTGCGAAATATATTTTTATGAAAACAGGGTATCATATTAAGTTTCAAGAGACTTATCTTTTATGACGTTTGAAAGACAGGTTGCCGCTGTATTTGGCGGTGAACAATGCACCAAAGTTGTCGCCACGCAGGTCGCCGGCATCGACTGCCATCGTGGCGCCGAATTGCAAACCGCGTATAATGTTGTCGGCGCGCCAAGCGAGCGCGATGGCTGCCGATGTGTTGTGGAGGGTGACGGGTGAGCCTATGCGCCCCTCGCCGGCAGCAACCTGATAGCTGACTTTCGCCTGCCATGTCCATGTCGGGGTGATATTGCCGGTAGCGGCAGCGTGAAAACCGCGAGTGCGATTTTGGGCAAATTGGGGGTAGCCGTCACGATTGTACAGCGGACTGAGAGCGAAAGGCGTGCCTATCGCCATGCCGTGATGAGCGTGGGCGTTGAACGATGAGTTGTTATAGTAGTCATCGGCGCCGGTCGCTTCGGTTGTGATGTCGGGGTTTGGCAGGTCGCCCGGAGCATAGTGTATCGGACCGCTTTGGTCGCGAAAATCAATGTATTCGAGTACGGCTCCGGTGAGATAGCCGCCATCGTCTTTGTGCCATTCAATGCCCCAAAGTCCGTCCCATTTGTTGCGCCGTGCCATAGACGAGCCGTCTTCCCACAGCCATGAGAAGTAGCCCGAGAGTTCGCCGCCGTTCTTAAAACGATAGCGAGCCTTAAAGTCCCATGAGCCGAGATGGCTGCCCTCGACAAAGCCATCACCATTGTCAAGCCCGGGGATAAACATTTCCCAAAATGCTTTTAAATTCTGAGGATTGTCGACGGTAGAAATGATTTTGCCCTTGCGGTAGTGATTTGTGACGCCGCCAAAATGCCCTGCCGATTGTGCGCCGACAGTCACTGAGAGCGGCTCTGACGGCTTGGTGCGGAAGTATGCGCGTTTGTATGTGTACAACTCGCCGGTGGCGAGGTGGCTGTTATAGTGGTTGTATTGGTCGCGCAGGTAGTCGTTGTCGATAAATTTGCCGTATGTTATGCAACCATCGATCTGCACCCAACCATTTGTCAGCGGTATGTTTTGATAGTCTACAAAGCCGGCACTGACCATCGGTATGGGACGCGCATTGTTGCTCTGCACGAGGTCTCCCGACGACAGAGCGTTGTCAACAAGTGACGATTTCTGATTTTTCATGCCGACGGTGAGTAGCACGCCGCGATATTTGATTTCGCCATACAGCTGTTGCAGCCAAATCGCCGACTGACCCACGCGATGCTCTCGCCATGTGTCTGCCTGAGCGTCATACAGCGAATAATGTGCTTTGTGATTATAGCCGGTGATGACTTCGACGCCGGCGCTCCACGCAAAACGTTTTGTGCGGTCGAGATCGTGATAGGCTTCGAGGTCGAGCGTAAACGAGTTTTTTGCCGTTGTGCGCCCATAGTTCCACGACCCTATCATATAGGGGGCAAAGTCGCCCGTCGCTGCCACGCCGTTGGCACTCACGGCATATCTTATGTCCGCGGGCGTTGAGGGTGAATCGGTCGTGCCCTCGGCAAACAAAGAGCACAAGGGCATCGCCAAAGCAATGATTGTTGATAACTGACGGTTGGTCAACATTGGCAAGAGTCTTAAATTTGGCTCAAAATTAGCAAAAATCATCGATATGCCCAAAAATGCAGTCACAAGCGATGATTTGTAACGAGCCTGATACTTGACAACAGATTGAAGTGCCCAAAAGTTTGATAAGATTTAGTTATATTGGGTTAAATTTAGTTAAAATATCGGGGGGGGTAGTGTGTGCTTGGTGTAGTGTGAAAAAATCTTTACTACCTTTGTCGATTATCATAATGATTTGGTAAAAGCAGGCGTACAGATGTCAGAGGATACGTTATTGTCGCGTTTGTTACCATAGTGATTACAATTACCTTGATATTATGACCCGATGCGCCCCTTGCTTCGCAGCCGTAAGGCTTATTAACATCGCATCACCGGTCTGTTAACTTTTTAATCCTTGAATAAAAAAGTGAAGACAAATCGTTTTTTACGTTTATTGTCAATGGCAGTCTTGCTCTTTGCCATTACTAATCCTTGCTCTGCTCTTCAAACAAATCCCAAGCGCGAGATGCGCGGCGTGTGGATAACACCCATCAACGGCGGTTGGGCGGGATCCGGAAAAAGCCTTGCCACGCAGAAGGCTGAGGCTTTGGCTATACTAAACAATATGCAGAAGTTTGGCTTTAACACGGCGTTCGTCCACATGCGCACGCACGGCGACCGTTTGTACACCAAAAACACGGCGACAATCAACGGCACAAAGTATGTTGATTATGGACCGGCATCTCGTTTTGTGACCACCAATGGCGAACGTGGCGGCACTATGTCAACATATAGTGAAAATGGCGTAACAAAAGACATCTTTGATTATTGGATTGAGGAGGGACACAAACGCGGCATCGAGGTGTATGCATGGCTAAACCCGTTCCGCACCGTTGCGTCTGATGCAGAAGATGGTAGTACATACAAGAGTTGGACAATCAGTCAAGGAACCTATTATTTCTATAATCCCGGCTTGGACGCTCCGCGCACTCGCATAATAAATGTTTGTCGCATCCTAACCAACAACTATGACTTGGACGGTATCATCTTTGACGACTATTTCTATTGTGAAAGCGGTATGCCCGAAGACAGCAGTGCCCCGGACTATTCCACATATATAAACTCCAAGACGACAATGAGCATTGCAGATTGGCGTCGCAACAATATTAACACTATCATTGCCGAATGTCAGGCTGCCGTTCACGCCGTTAAGCCATACGCCGTGTTTGCCGTCGGTCCTGCCGGTGGTGCATGGGGCGGTATGCGCTCGTCAGACGGCATACCCAATATGTGCAATTATACCGACACAAAACACAATATATCGACAGGCAATGTTCCGGACAACAACTATGACAGTCGATACGCAGATCCAATAGCATGGATGCGCGACAAGACCGTAGATTTTCTGTCGCCTCAGTTGTATTGGGATAACACGCACAAAACAAATGCTTACTCAGCGATGTCGGCATGGTATGCTATGGCTGCCAAACATTTCGGCGTGCCGGTGATACCCTCGCAAAACACTTACAAGCAAATTGCGTTTGCCGATGACAACGCAAGTTATGCCGAGAGTACGACCCACATAAAACATAACCGCGAAAATAATGAAGACGGTATGTTTGGCGAGGTATGCTATGCTTCAAATTATGTTGTCGGTCCGACAAATACTGCCTGCGGACAATATTTCAAGAACAATGTGTTTCAATATCCGTCGGCAGTGCCGGCATTCCGCGGTAAATACGGCACCAATCCCGGCAAAATCACCGGTATCACCAAATCGGGAACGACGCTGAGTTGGACGGCAATGTCGGGCATGAGATATTTGGCTTATGCCGTGCCCACATCGGTCACTCGCTCTGAGGCAACAGACCCCGAGCATGGCGGATTGCGTGCCGAGTACATACTCTCTCACGTGCTTTATACTAATTCGGTGTCAATATCAGGCAAAACCTCGGGCTATTGGTATGCCGTTGCGCCACTTGACCGCTATGGCAACGAGTGGGACATGACGACTTATGGAGATGTGCCACCCGAAGAATATGCCGAGGTGTCGTTGACGTCACCTGCCACAGGTACTACCGCCGCATGGTCACAGAAGTTTACCTATACCGGCACATCGGGAGCTACTTTCAAGTTTGAATTGTCTAAAACCTCATCATTCTCAAATATTGTTAAGACACAAAGCTCTACGGCGACATCGACAACCGTCGATTTCTCGACTTTGTCACCTACTACGACATACTATTGGCGCGTTACGGTATCAAAATCGGGCTATATAACCAAAACCTCTGAAGTACGTACGATTGTGTCGCCGACACCATCGACTATGCAAGCCGTGACGTTGGTGTCGCCGGCGGATGGCGCCGAGACCGAGTATGGCACTCAGTTTACGTGGAGCGACCCGATGTCAGCCGACAGCTATACGTTCCAAGTGTCAAGCAACAGCAGTTTTACATCGACAGCCATAAGCGCCGTGACAACATCGCCGTCGTGTACTCCCGACATATACAGCCTCACGCGCGGTGCGACATATTATTGGCGTGTGATTTCACATAAGGCGCGTTACTATGATGCCACATCGGCGGTACGCAGCTTTATTGCTCCCGACCTGCCAAAGTTGCCTATGCCACATTTGTATTTCCCACGTGGTGGCGAACAAGTGACAAGCGATTTTGCTTTCATCTGTGAGGATGTGCATGCCGAGACCTGTGTGCTCGAAGTAGCCACCGATCCTGATTTTAAAAATATACACTTCTCGGGTAGCGACCGCTGGTATGATGTTGATAATTGCAAACAATATACCGTGCCTCTGAACATGTTCCCCAATGGCACATACTATTGGCGCGTGCGTGTCACCAAAGACGGCTACTATGACGCCACGTCGTTGTCGACAACGTTTATTGTCGGCGACGGACAATCGGTTTCGGACTATGTGCCTTATCGTGACCCGGTGTTGTACCCCAATCAAAAAGAGATGACATTTACCAACCTTTGGTTGCGCGATGCCTCTCATAACGCAATTTCGTATGCCGAGGGCAACAGTCGCGATATGGCGGCTCGCGGAGACCTCAACGGCGACCAAGACGGAACAGACATTGTTTATATCGCCGACAAAGGGACAGTGCGACTGCACCGTTTAGACGGGCGCACCGGGCGCGACCTCGGCGATTTAAGCCTTTCGTTTGACAACTCTTTTGTTAATGATATGGCACCGAACGGCGTTTTGGTTGATGATAACAATAATTTGCTTGTTCACAACCTGGCTACGAGTGCCAATTTGACAATAGCCAAGGTCGATGTCAAAACCGGATATGCTACGACTGTTTTCAGTCAATCGATAGATAATAACGGCACAAAGTTTCGTGTCGATCACATCGCGCTTTTTGGCTCGGTAGATAATAACTCTTACACGGTGTTTGCCGTTGGTAGCTTTTATAATCCGTCGCGAATAACATACGTGCAACGCTGGATAGTCAACGGCAGCAACGTCACTCGTGGTATTATGAGACTTGCCGATTATGGTCCCGCCCCACGCATAGTGGCTGTGAGTCAGAATAATTTTATTCTTGACGGCTATAACACGGCTCCGATGTTCTTTAAATTTGTGAACAATTCGTCTACGGCACAGTCGCCGACAGATAATGCGGCGAACTATATGACGCTTGCCGTGAAATGTAACGGTATAGCAACTTTTAAACATGACGGCACGCCATACATAGTGATGGCTAATGGCGCGTCAAGCAGCTCGATTGACCTTTGGGAGATTGCAACGTGTGACAACTATACCTCGAGTTTCTCGGGATTGTCCTCAATGTGGTCATTTCCGACAGCCGGTATCGGTAGCGCAAACCGTGGCAGTACTGATTATGCCATGCCGATTTCTGTTGTGCAACGCAACGCACAAGGTGCGTTGACACGAGCTGCCACCGGTCAGCCGACATCGACGATTTATTGCTATGCCTCGGGCAACGGTTTGGCAGCATATACACTGACACATCGCGTGATCACCGGCGTCGAAGACATAGATGGTGAGACACTGACCATCGGTCTTGACGGCAAGACGATTACGTTTGGCGTGATTGTTGATAAATATGAGGTGTATGACGCCGCCGGACGACTTGTCGCCTCGGGTGACGGCGTGGATAGTGCGTCAACGATGTTGCGCCCCGGCATGTATCTTGTGCGTGCGACAGCCGGCAAAGCCGTGGCGACAAAAACTGTTGCCATACGCTGATAAGGGTACATTCATAAGCAATCTTTATATTTTTCAAAATCGCTCCGGCTCTCGTGTCGGAGCGATTTACCATTTTGGGCATACATAACGGCAAAGATGTAACGAGACGCATTTGGCGGTGAAACGATGATTTGCTATCTTTGCAGAGACAAAGCAAAATTGTATTATGACTCCTGAAGAGAAATTAAAAATCGAGGAACGTGTCGTGGCTATGTTGCGCACAGTCTTTGACCCCGAGATACCGGTAGATATTTATTCGCTCGGACTTATCTATAAAATAGATGTTCACGATGACGGCAAACTCGATGTCGATATGACACTCACGGCGCCCAACTGTCCGGCGGCAGATTTCCTTGTCGAGGACGCGCGGCTGAAACTCGAATCCATCGAGGGTATAACGGCGGTGAACATCAATATCGTCTTTGAACCCGAATGGGATAAGGATATGATGTCAGACGAGGCTAAACTCGAACTCGGCTTTATGTAATTGGCTCCAATTTTTGATTGCTTATACATATACTTATGAGCGAACGAACGAAAACATATTTCATAAGCGACTTGCATCTCGGCGCCACATATCTTGACGATGAGCGTGACCATGAGAGACGGGTGATAGCGATGTTACGCTCGTTTGCCGACGATGCCCGTGCCATATATATGTTGGGCGATGTGCTTGACTATTGGTATGAATATCGCACGGTTGTGCCTCGCGGGCATGTGCGCTTTTTTGGCGAATTGGCTCGCCTTGCAGATGCCGGCATAAAAATCTATTGGTTTATAGGTAATCATGATATTTGGCTTTTTGACTACCTGCGCAATGAGATAGGCATGGACGTTATCGACGGCTCGGTGGTGCACACCATCGACGGCAAACAGTTCTTCCTCAGCCATGGCGACGGTCTCGGCAATATCGGCAGAGGATTCAGACTTATACGTTCATTGTTTCGCAATCGAGTGTGTCAGTACCTATATGCGGCGATACATCCTCGTTGGACAGTGCCCTTTGCTTACCGATGGAGCCAACATTCACGCTCGGTGCGAGGCGACGGCATAGCTCGGTATAAGGGTGACGACAATGAACCCGCAATGATTTATGCACGTGAGTATGTCAAGGAGCATCCGACTCTCGATTATTTTGTCACCGGGCATCGTCATATTGCCATAGAACGACCGCTGGGCGAGCATACAAAATTTGTCATTCTTGGCGACTGTTTCAGGCAGTACACTTATGCTGTGTTTGACGGCGAAAATCTTGAGCTCAGGCAATTTGTTACTCAAAAATCTTAAATTAATACTTATTAACAATATTGCCGCTGATGTGGCTGGTAAAGGTTTTTGCGCGTAAAAAGCTGATATATTATAAGGTAAAAGAATAAATAGGAAATATGTTAAGATGTGTTGTCAAAAACTATGCTTTATAACATAAAAAAATATTTTGCACATTGTCATAACATGTCTACTTTTGTACCGCAACCTAAAACAATCTTTTTTACCTTAGAAATTGTACCTATTGGAAACCCTTTGGACGGGGCTCTGTGATGGAGTTCCGTCCCATATTTTTTTATCACATTTGAAATGATGAGATTGATCGTCTTATAAAAACAGATGAGGGATAAACTTGCGTCTGTCCCTCATCATACTAATATGGAAAAGATCAATTATTGTTGTTTGACTTCGTAATAGGGAATGTCAACAAGGCGCAAGTTAAAGCGTAGGTTTGAGTATGGATCGATGTTGCCATAGCCGCTTATGCCATATGCTTGCGAATAGGGGACGATAACCTCACAGGTGTCGCCGACGTGCATGTGGGTGATGGCTATGGGCCATGCAGCGATAAGCGATTCGCTGTTGAGGGGTGTGCGGTAAGCACCGGCTACCGGCGACGTGATATTTGTCGATGAGTCCAAAGGCGTATCATCACACAGATATACTTTATAGCGCACATCGACCGTCGATGTGTAAAGAGGCACGAGGTTGTCTTTGTTGTCATCGGGATTTTCGTAGTAGTGCATCAAAACGTAAGCACCCGGATTCCACGGAGCGACAACTTTTGTGTAGTATGCCGTGCCATCGGCGTTGCGCAAGTCTTCTTTCGCGGCAAGCCATTCGGCATTTTTGTTGTACCATTCGACATATTGGTCATCTGTGTCGTTGTTGTCATCATCACAAGCGACAAAGACTGCCGGCAAGGCAAAGAAAGCGAGAATGGCAAGTTTATGTAATTTCATTATTCTAATGAGCTTATATTTTAAAACAAGCGGTCAGATACAGACTTGTTATTTTGAAAAGTCTACCTGCGGAGCTTTTTCGGCACCGGCTTCGGCTTGGAATGTTTGTTTTTTGTTGAAGCCGAACAGACCGGCAAAAATATTGTTCGGGAATTTGACTAACGAGATGTTATAATTGGTGACAGTCTCGTTATAGCGATTGCGAGCCGTGCTGATGCGGTTTTCGGTGCCGGCGAGTTCGGCAGAGAGGTCGCGGAAGTTTTGTGTCGCTGACAATTCGGGATATGCCTCGTGGACGGCATTGACATAAACGCTGAGTTTGCGTTCGAGCTCGGCATATTTTTGCGGGTCAACGGTATTGTCGCCATCAGGTCCGGAGAATTTTGACGACGCGTCTTTCTGAGCTGCTTCGAGCTCTTTTTCGGCGGTGCGCATTTTTGTGACATCGACGAGGGTCGATTTCTCATACTCGGTGGCGCCTTTGACGGTGTTAATGAGGTTGGGTATGAGGTCGAGACGACGTTGATATTGTGACTGCACGTCAGCCCACGCTTTGTCTACCAGTTCAGAGCCGGTAGCCATTGTGTTGTATGTTGAGCATGAGCCTCCGAGAAAAATGAGAAGGACGACAGCCACGCAACACCAGATTATGAGCGATTTTTTTGACTTTTTCATTAAATTTTGTTTGAGGAGTTAATATTCTGTTGTTATAAGTGGTAACTTCAAGAGATTGTGTTATGCGAGTTTGCGCAACAGTGAGTTGAGACTCACGCGGTCATGTATGAGACTGTGAAGGTCGGCGATGTTGACGCGTGTCTGAGCCATTGAGTCACGCTCGCGAAGGGTGACGGTGTTGTATTCGAGCGTCTGGTGGTCGACGGTGATGCAGAACGGTGTGCCGATGGCATCTTGGCGACGATAGCGTTTGCCGATTGAGTCTTTCTCGTCATAATGTGTGGCGAAGTCAAATTTGAGATCGTTGACAATCTCGCGTGCTTTGTCGGGCAGACCGTCTTTTTTTACCAAAGGCATAACGGCGCATTTTACCGGGGCGAGAGCTTCGGGCAAGTGAAGTACAACGCGAGTGTCTCCGCCTTCGAGCTGTTGCTCTTCATAGCTTGAACAAAGCACGCTCAGGAACATACGATCGACGCCGATTGATGTTTCAATGACGTATGGCACATAGCTTTCGTTAAGCTCGGGGTCAAAGTATTTGATGTTTTTGCCCGAATATTTTTCGTGTTGCGAGAGGTCAAAGTTAGTGCGAGAGTGAATACCCTCAACTTCCTTGAAGCCAAACGGCATTTGGAACTCGATGTCAGTGGCGGCGTTGGCATAGTGGGCGAGTTTTTCGTGATCGTGGTAGCGATATTTTTCGTCGCCGAGACCGAGGGCTTTGTGCCATTTGAGACGTGTGGCTTTCCAATGTTCAAACCATTTGAGTTCCTCGCCGGGGCGCACGAAGAATTGCATCTCCATTTGCTCAAACTCGCGCATGCGGAAGATAAATTGGCGCGCTACAATCTCGTTGCGGAATGCTTTGCCGATTTGTGCAATACCGAAGGGCAGGCGCATACGCCCGGTCTTTTGCACATTGAGATAGTTGACAAAGATGCCTTGTGCCGTTTCCGGACGAAGGTAGACTGTCATCGAGCCGTCGGCAGTTGAACCCATTTCGGTTTTAAACATAAGATTGAACTGACGCACATCTGTCCAGTTCTTCGTGCCCGAAATAGGACAAACTATGCCCTCATCGAGTATTATTTGTTTAAGTTCGTTGAGGTTATTCTCGTTCATCGCTTTTGAATAACGCTCGTGGAGAGCATCGCGATGTGCTTTGTGCTCGAGCACTCGCGGATTGGTGGTGCGATAAAGCGCAGCATCAAAAGACTCGCCAAAGCGTTTGGCAGCCTTAGCCACTTCTTTCTCGATTTTGTCATCGATTTTGGCTATTTGGTCTTCAATGAGCACATCGGCGCGATAGCGTTTCTTAGAATCGCGATTGTCAATGAGGGGGTCGTTGAAAGCGTCAACGTGTCCCGAGGCTTTCCATATTGTCGGGTGCATAAATATTGCCGAGTCGATACCCACGATGTTCTCGTGGAGAAGGGTCATGGCTTCCCACCAATAGCGTTTTATGTTGTTTTTGAGTTCGACGCCGTTTTGACCATAGTCATAGACAGCAGCGAGACCATCATAGATTTCACTTGATTGAAAAACAAAACCGTATTCCTTGGCGTGTGAAACGATTTTTTTGAAGACATCTTCTTGTTGTGCCATTTCTTAGTGGATAAATGTGAGCCGTGAGGCTCGATGAGTAATAAATTAATATTTTGGCGACTCACACGACAGGGGGTGCCGTTGGCGCTAAAATCACACAAAGTTAGCAACTTTCGCCCAAACCACCAAACATCATGTGTATATCAAAAATCAATCGAACCGTCTTGACAAATCTGATTGTTAATGAAAAAATTTGTAACTTTGCAGCGGTCATTCAGCCACCCCATAATATGTATATATATTCATCATTGTCGGTTAATAAGTTTAGAATTAATAAAATCCACTCGTTCCATCAATGGGGACAGGCAAACACACATTAATTTAACGCCCCCACATATAGGCTCTGCAACATTGTGAGCAGAAGCCGGCAAAACAAATCGAATGTTTTGCCACATAATCGCTAATCATTTACATTTTTTAATCATATATGAGAAAATTTTTGGTTCTCATATCGTTGTTGTGTGCAACGATATGGGGTGCCGGTGTTTCCTTGGCACAGGAGAGAGTGCTGAGCGTGGAGGAAATGTTCAGGCATATAGATGAAAATAACACGCAGGTTGTCTCTGCTCGTAAATCTGTGGTCACGGCGTTAAGCGGTGAGTCGGTAGCCGATAGTGAGAGGCTGCCGGATATAAATGTCGGCTTACAGGTTAGTTATCTTGGCGATGCCACATTGATGAGTCGCAGTTTTGGCGATGTCACACGTGCGCCGATGCCACATTTTGGCAATGGTGCAGAAATATCGATATATCAGCCATTATACACCGGAGGCGCATTGACAGCGACATCTGCTTTGGCTCGAAGTCGGACAGCATTGGCTCGTGCCAACGAGGCAGCCACAAGTCAGAATGTCAGATATGCGGCAATGACGGCATATTTCGAGTTGTTTCGCAATTTTAATCTTCGTGCCGTGTATGCTGGCAACATAGAGCTTACAAGGCATCTTATTGACGAAATAGAAAGTCGTGTAGGACAGGGCGCAGCTTTGCATAATGATGTTACACGTTATGAATTGCGATTATCATCACTTCTCCATGACAGTGTGGTGATTGACAATAACATTGCGATGTCGCGGTCGCTCTTGACGACTTATATGGGTGTCGACGCTTCACTATGTTGCCCCGATACGACATTGTTAGATTATGAACCGGGATTGGTTTCTGCTGCCGATTGGAAGGCAAGAGCACGATATAATGCGCCTCAGATGTCAATCTTGGAGACTCAGCGAGAGATAGAGAAAAACCAACGACGACTGCTTTATGCCGAGCGTCTGCCTAAAATAGGCATTACCGCCGGTGACAATTTCAATGGTCCGATAACGATAGAGGTGCCGCCGATAAATAAAAATCTTAATTATTGGTGGATAGGGCTGAGTGTTAAATATAACCTGTCATCTTTATTTAAAACCAATAAAAAAGAACGCGAGAATATTGCACGCATAATTGAGGTGGACTCAAAGTTAGCATCTACCGGCGATGCTATCGATTGTGAAATAGATAAAGCATGGACTGCCTATTTAAACAGTCAACGTCTTCTTGATACGCAGAAGATAAACATTGAGCTTGCTCGCGAAAATTATAGAATAGTTAACAATCGCTATTCAAACGGGCTTGCTCTTTTGACAGATATGCTTGACGCATCGACAACATTGCTTGATGCACAGACGCGATATGAGAATGCTCGCGTCGATGTATTAAATACTATTTTTACTTTAAAATACTTATCAGGAACATTATAACACATTAGATTATGAATCAGAAAACGCGGCGTATGCTGCAAAACACAGGAGTTATCGCTTTTATTATCGCTATTGTCGTATGGATAGTTTACCAATTTGGCGATTATGCATCATCAAATTTTACAGATGATGCACAGGTGCACAGACAAATCGTGCCTGTTAACAGTCGTGTTGACGGCTTTATCAAGAAAGTATGTTTTGAGGAATATTCGTTTGTGCATCGTGGCGATACGTTGCTGATTATCGACGATGCCGAGTATCGTTTGCGCTTGGCACAAGCAAAAGCAAATTTGCAAAACGTTGCAGCCGGGAAAAATGCTACGGCGATGAATTTGTCAACGACACAAAATAATGTGGCTGTTAACCAAGCAGCAATAGCCGAAGCTAAGGCGGTCATGGATAATGCCTATCGTGAATTGGCACGCTATACACAGTTACTGAAAGATGAATCCGTAACACAACAACAATTTGACCGCATAGAAACCGCATACACAACAGCCAAGGCGCGCTATGAAATGATGGTCAAACAACAGCAATCGACCTCGCTAACAACTCGCGAAGTCGGTCATCGACTTGAACAAGGAGATGCTGCGCTCGAAGTGGCAACGGCGGCAGTCGAGCTTGCCGAACTCGATCTGTCATACACGGTGATTACTGCGCCTTGTGACGGATATACCTCACGCAAAACGATACAAGAAGGTCAACTGATAGGGCGCGGACAATCTTTATTGTCTATCGTTGATGTCGCACACACGTGGGTTATCGCAAATTATAAGGAAAAGCAAACGGCAAACATAAGCGTTGGCGACCCGGTGGAGTTGACTGTGGACGCCATTCCCAATGTTTCGTTTAAAGGTAAAGTCGTGGCGATATCAAATGCTACCGGTGCGCAATATTCATTGCTGCCACAGGATAATGCCACCGGCAATTTTGTCAAAGTCGAGCAGCGTGTGCCGGTTAAGATTATCTTCACCGATGATAATGATAAAGACGCCATGGCACGTTTGCGCTCGGGACTGAATGTCGAATGCCGCGTTAATCCCTGATTATGATACCGTCAAAAATGCCGCCATTGCGTGTGATGCGGTCACTGTTGATGTATCGCGATGTGGTGCCTCGTCCGATGCGCTTTTGGCTTTTTATCTTAATTGCTGCCATTTATCAACTTGCCGGTGGCGTATATGTGGCATCGCTCACTCAAATCATAGGTGATACCCACTTGCAAAGTGAAGATGTGACAATGGCTTCATATTGCACCCTTGCCGGATTGACAATGGTGTTTCCGATGCTGTTCAGACTTAAATTCAGATTTTTCACGCGTCAGCTGTTTTTTCTCACCGCCGGCGGATTAATAATTTGTAACTCGTTGGTACTGAACGCGCCGCCGTCTCCGATTGTGTGGGTGGTATGTTTTATTGCCGGAGCATTAAAAATGGTGGGTATGTTTGGAGTGATGAGTTCTGTGCAATTAGTGATAACCCCGGCTCGAAACTTTGCTGTTTTCTTCCCTGTCGTGTATATCCTCGTTTGTGGCTGTATGCAGTTGTCAGGTTTGGCGACTGCTTATTTGTCGTATATCGGCAATTGGCGCCTTATGAATGTTATGACTATCGGCTTGCTGCTGTTGGTGATAACCATTGTATATTTTTTGATGAAGCGTGATCATCGTTCAGGACCATATATGCCGTTAAAGGGTGTAGATTTCGGTGGATTTTGTTTGTGGAGCCTGTGGTCGATCATCGGGTGTTGGATATTTGCGTTTGGCGAATATTACGATTGGCTTAAAAGCAATAATATACGCTTGGGCATTATCCTATTCGGTGCGATGACCGCGGTTTGTCTGTATCAGTCGTGGCGCAAAAAAGATGCTTATATCGAATTGTCTGCGTTTGCTTATGGTGCCGTGTGGCGCATATCTTTTGCACTTTTGGGTATGGCAGTGCTTCATAGTGCACTGCATACATTACAGCCGGTTCTTATGGGGCGTGTGCTCCATTTTGATGCCTTGAATATCATAAGTTTGAATTATCCTGAATTGATAGGTGTCGTTGCCGGTGCAATACTATCGTACTATATGTTAGTGCGTTTTAAATGGGGCGTGAAACGCAGTCTGTTTGTGTCATTTTTGATGATAGGACTGTATCAATATTCAATGTATTGTTTGGTAGATGGCACAACAAATATTGAAAAATTTTATTTGCCGATGATGCTTTTCGGCTGTGGTGAAGTAATAATGGAAGTTGTGGCAACATGGTATTTGTCTCAAACCATACCCTTTAATCATTTCTTTCAGACTATCACCATCATTGGTTTTGCACGTGCCGGCGTAGGCACGGCGCTTGGCGGTGCAGTCGCCGAACGGTGGTTGACGGTGAGCATGGCTCGCGGTCAGATGGTGGCAAGTGAAACATACGACATAATGTCAGGTTTTGATGTGTCATCTGTTGTCGAGAGCGTTAAGGCTCAAGGGACGGTGCTTGCCCTAAAAGAATGCTATGGCGAGATGTGTTGGTTGGCATTGTGTATGTTGTTGGTGATATGTGTGTTGAAATATCGGCGCAAATTACATCAACTGCTACCGCTATTAAGCGGTGTGCGTAAAATGTACCGTCGACCGATGTCGGTAAATCACAGCATTGAGAAAAGATAGAACAAAAGACACCGCCTTGTCACATTATGAGATGACAAGGCGGTGTTGTTATTTTATGTTATCGTGTGCGATAACCGGGATTAGCCTTCAAATTCAATGAGAACGGCGTCATTGCCAACGTTTTCGCCGGGAACGGCAAACACGCGTTTTACAACAGCGTCTTTCTCGGCAACGATGTCATTTTCCATCTTCATGGCTTCGTAAACGAGTACGACCTGACCTTTCTTAACGGCATCTCCGGGTTTCACATTAACCTCAACGATGCGTCCGGGCATCGGAGCTGTGAGCGTAGGGCCGGTGATGGGTGCTTGTTCTTCGGCAGCCTTTTCGGTAGTTTCGGTTTTGGCGGCAGCTGTGGCAGCATATTCTTCGCTGCGACGTTTACGGAGGAAGCCGGTGGCTACGTTGGGAAGAAGTTCGAGCAACAGCTCTTCTTCGCGGTTAGTGGCGAGTTTCACGCCGCCCATATCGTCGAGTGTCGGATTTTGTGGCTGTTTGTAAGTCGAAACGTCATAGGGGTGCTCTGTCGGGTCGCCGGTGATTTTTTCGCGGAATGCTGGGTCGATCGCAACCGGAGTGTGACCATATTCACCTTTGACAAGAGAGATGAATTGGTTCGATTTTGTAGTATAGTCGGCATTGCCCTTGCGGCGGTCGATGGCAACCATAACGGCTTGTGACCCCACGATTTGAGATGTGGGAGTAACCAAAGGTACAAGACCGGCGTCGCGGCGTACCATAGGTATCAGGCGCATAGCGTCATCGAGCAGGTCTGAGGCGCCGAGTTGTTTGAGCTGAGCGACCATGTTTGAATACATACCGCCGGGAACTTCTGCTTCTTTGACAAGAAGGTTGGGTTTGGGGAAGCCGAAGTAGTCTTCGATTTGATGGCAGGCGTCGAGGAGGGTCTCTTCATCACCGGCTTTGGCAGCAGCCACGGCGCGGTCGAGTTGTGCCTCGATGTCAGCGGGAAGTTTGTCTTTGAGGGGATCAAACTCGCGTGGGAAGTTATCTTTGTGGAGGTCAAAGTCGCGGAGCGATTGACGAGCGGCACGCAGACGTGTGCGAATTTCGCCGACAGCTTCCATATTAACCTCGATTTCGACGCCGAGTTTTTGGCAGAAGAGATATACGAGCTCGATTGACGGAGCTGCCGAGCCGCCGCCAAACCACCAAATGTTGGTGTCGAGAATGTCAACGCCGTTGATGATAGCCATCACAGATGCTGCCAAGCCATAACCGGGTGTGCAGTGTGTGTGGAAGTCAACGGGCACTTTGACGTTGGCTTTGAGTTTTGATATGATGGAGGCGGCGCGTGAGGGTGTCACGAGACCTGCCATGTCTTTGAGTGTGATGATTTTTGCACCGAGGGCTTCCATGGCTTTTGCTTTCTCCACGAAGTATTCGTCGGTGAAGATTTTTTCGGGTTCGGGAGCCGGAGCGGCTTTTTTGCCGAAGAGTTTTGCGAAGAAACCTTTGGGTGCCTCAGCGGGTGCAGCTACGGGCTTGGGATCAACTGTGTAGCATACGGCGCCATCGGGCACACCACCCATTTGATTGATGAGTTTGATGGACTCGCGCACATTGTCGATGTCATTGAGGGCATCAAAAATACGCATCACGTTAAGACCATTGTCAATGGCTTCTTTATAGAAACCTGAGAGTACGGTGTCGGGGTAGGGAACATAACCGAAGAGGTTGCGTCCGCGAGACAGAGCCGAAAGCATAGATATGCCTTTCATCTCTTTTGATATTGAGCGCAGACGATTCCATGGTGATTCGTCAAGATAGCGCATTACTGAGTCGGGAACAGCGCCACCCCATACTTCCATAATATAGAAGCCGGCGTTTTTGTAATAAGGCAAAAGTTTGTCAATTTCAGTCTGGCTCAGACGTGTTGCGAACAAAGACTGCTGACCGTCGCGAAGCGTAAGGTCGCGGATTTTTAGTTTGCGTTCCATTATAAACAAGGTTATTTTATTGGGTGATTATTTAGATTACGGGTTAAGTCGATGTGACATTTTGTCAGCGACCATGCGCAAAGTTATACCTTTTCTCGTAATTAAAGAAAAAAATCGCTAATTTTTTTGAGAAAAAATGTGTATTTTTGCCCTCACAAATAGAAAATGTGATATGTTTTCATTTTTTAATAAGAATAAAGAACACATAAATTTTTGGTTTTCAACTGATTTGCATTGCCATATCGTTCCCGGTGTCGATGATGGCTCTCCTGATGTGAAAACATCACTCGCGCTGATAGAGGGCTTGCATAAATTTGGCATAAATCGTATAATCGCCACTCCTCATGTAACACAGGCGACTTTTGAAAACACGCCTCAGACACTTGCCGAACCGTGGCAGGCGTTGACCGATGCCGTGCGCGATGCCGGTATAGATGTGTCGTTGGCTCATACTGCCGAGTATCGTATAGACGAGTTTTTTGCAGAGCAGATGAACGCCGGCGTTGTTATGCCATACCCGGACAATCACATACTTATCGAAAATTCGTTTATTCAAGAGCCGTGGAATCTTGATCGTCTGATATTTGACCTCCAAGTAAAAGGCTATAAGCCGATTCTTGCCCACCCCGAGCGTTATCTGTATTATCACAAGCGCGTTGAGCGTTATCGTGAGCTTAAAGGATTGGGCGTTGAGTTTCAGGTCAATATATTGTCGCTTGCCGGATATTACGGCAAAGCCGAAAAGCATGTCGCCGAGTGGCTCGCCGAGAATGAGATGGTTGACTTTTTGGGCACGGACACGCACGGACAGCGGCACATAGAGGCGTTTGACGAGTATTTGTCATCGCGTGACGCTCGCCGCCATCTTAAATTGTTGGCACCCACGATAAAAAATCAAATTTTCGATCTATAATACTTTTAGTGTGAGACAGATGCTGCGCGATACAGACGTCGCGGAAAAATCAGCGTTTGCACCAACGAGCGGGTGGCAAGATAAACCAAAAATGCCGTCCAAATGATGCTGTTGTCGTGAGACATACACGTTGACAGTGCATAGTATGTTATTAGATAGGCGGCACAAGCCACAATCATCGTCATAAGCATACGCAGTGAGAGTGTGGCTCCGATATATATGCCATCCCAGATAAATGCGGCGAATGCCACGAGGGGTATGGCTGTGACATAAGGGGCATATTCGCCGGCAATAGCCCGAATGTTATGATGAGACGTCAATAGGGCGATGAAACCGGATGCCGACACAAGATAAATTATGGTGAATATTACGGATATGATGGTGGCATGTATGAACAACATACGTATGGCGCGACGCAGGGCGTGAGGCTTTTGTGCTCCGATAGCAAATCCCGCAAGAGCTTCGCCGGCATAGGCATACGAGTCAACAACATACGAAAACAAGGTGAAGAGTTGCATAAGTATCGTGTTTGCCGCCAACGTGTCAGAGGAAATTGCCGACGCCGCGTGAGTCACGTGTAATGTTACGACAATTAATAGTAGGGTGCGCATGAAAATATGCATATTAACCGTCATCAGGCGTAATACTGCATTTTTTGCATGACGAAAAGATTGACACACAGACATCAGCTGTAGGTTGTGCTTTTGCAACATACGCCTGAGCAAGGGTATCGCGGCGAGGAGTCCGATATATGGAGCGATAGCCGTGGCGATGGCAACGCCTTCCAAATCAAGATTAAAGCCATTTACAAATGTGATATTGAGCGTGATATTGGTAATTGTCGAGACGATTGACATTACGAGTATCGGGCGTGTGTTTTGCATGCCGGTAAACCAACCTGATAATGTGTATGTGGCAAGCACAGCCGGCGTGGCAAAAAGAGTGATAGATAAGTATGTGTCAGCTTGCACGGCGACAGATGGGTCGACATTGAGCAATGCGACGGCTACCGGTGTAAAAATCGGAGCCAACATCAAAATCACCATTCCGATTGTTACGGCTATCGACAGCGTTCGTGTCAGCGTTGCCGATATGGTATGATTATCTGTGGCACCAAAAGCTTGGGCGGTGATGCCTGATGTGCCGGTGCGCAAGAAGTTTAAGAGCCAAAGCAGGGTGTTGAGAATTGTAGAACCGATAGCTATCGCCGCAATCAGAGATGCCGACGGCAGGTGTCCGACAACGGTGATGTCTACCAAAGACATCAACGGCGTCGTGATGTTGGTGAGCAAGGCGGGCCACGCGAGAGCTAAAATTTGTCGCGAGAGCCCGCCTGTGCTATGAGATATTGATTGTTGGGATGTCAATGCCGTATAATGTCAGCGAACGATGACGCGTTGAGAGGATACACCGACGGCGGTTGTCACGCGGACAATATACATACCGGGAGTTTGAGGCGCAGGTATGATATGTGTCGTTGCGTCAGCAAACGTCTTGCTGTCGATGAGCCGTCCGGTCAAGTCATAAACATCGGCACGCGACACCTCAGAGGTGGCGTTGATGGTAATATCTCCACCTCGTTCTACCGGATTGGGATAAATGGTGAGTGTCGGCTCTGAAATAGAAACGTCTTCAACACCGAGACCGCTGATATAGTTGACTGATACTGTGCCGAGAGCAAATTTATGGTCGCCTTTATAGGTAGATGATGCCGGAGACGTGAAGCGAATGGTTGACATCTTCAACGGATAGTTGCGCACATCGTGAATGTCAAAATAATCTTCAAATTTGAATTCTATACAATGGGTTTCACCGGTGGCATAAGGTGTCTCTGGCGTGATTGTTATGGAACCACGAGGGTCGTCGGGCGTGTGTATGTCAAGCTCTACCTTTGTCACGGGTATATCCGGTGTAAAATCTAAATAAAAATCAATTGGCAATCCATAGAATGTGAAATCTTTGGACAATGCTACCCAAGAAGCACCACGCACCGAGTTATATGTAAACGAGAGCTCGCCTTTGTCGTTTATGGTAACATCTTTGAGCCCGGAGACGCCTTTTACCGTCCATTCTGCCCAATCGGTAGGGTGAATAGGATCGTCATACCAAAACCATGTAGTCTCAGAAGACACGGTGAGTGTTTCGTTCATATCGCCATAGACGCCGGTAATTTTTACGGTGCCGTTTCTGCCGGTGGCGTGGAGAGTGCCACTATCGTCGACAAAAGCAATTTGAGGATCTTCTGATGTCCATGTCACGATTGCCGGGTCAAAGTCATAGGTTTTGCCGTTATAGACGGTTTGAACTTCGATGGGATAGGTATGCCATTTGTCGATGAGTATTTCACTGCGTTTCAGGGTTGGAGCTGATTGCACCAATGTTATCGCTTTTGAGGCGGTGACAATGCCATCGGGTGTCGAGATTGTGATAGTGCCTTCGCCGCTTTCAGTACCAACCTGCAAGGCATTGTCTTTGCCGATACCGGTGGCATCGTTATTGGTGACAATAAAGTCGCGATAGTCGTCATTGAGCACCGTACCATATTTGTTAAGGGCAATGACACGCGGAGAGTATAATGAGTTTACCGGTGCCGACAGTTCGATGTCATAAAATACAAGCGAAGCGATGGCTGTCTCATCATCAGGGGCGGTGTTGAAAACCATCCAACCATTGTTCACGGCGCGAGGTTTGCCCTCAGTGGTTTTGTTGATGATTTGATTGTCAACCATAAGTTGTGCCGAGCCGCCGGCATCGACATTGATGAGATTGTACACGCCGAATGTGCGCACGATGTCACACATCTCGGCAGTGGTGCAGCCGTTAGACGTGCCATAAACAGGGTCGATAGATTTGTCTATGGTAATCATATATAGAGTTTTGCCATCTTGGCTTGAACCATATGCCGAGCGCGAATAAATCATCGTGTCATATGAGTCCCAAGCATTCTGCTCGGTGATGACGCCATGGCGCATGACCATCATATTTCCGCCCAAAGCCTGATCGATTTTGGGTGTCACGGCATTGCCATCGGGGTCGAACGTCCACGAGTAATTCAATGTCAGTTGGTCACCGGCAGTGAGTGTGGCAAGTTTTGGAAAATCTGCTGTGCGTCCGACGATGGCAAGATCGGCAGTGCCGAGAGTGCCGAGACCGTTGTTTTGAGCGACTGATATCACCGTGAAGGTCATATCTGTGCCGCCACACCATGATTGTCCGGAGTTGAGCGACAATAATACCTCTGTGCACTCGGCATTATTATCTACATCATAGTGTATGTCGTTGCTGTTGAGTTGTTCTTGGGTGTCGGCAAGCAAGGGAATAAATGAGCGCGAGCTGCCAAAGTAAGGTGTATAGAAAGCAATTTTGCCGGGCTTGAAACCTTTGTTGCAAGTGTTTAACTCAATGGTGCCGATTTTGTCACCGGTAGCCGTCATCTCTGAGCGACAAAGGTCGATAAACAGTTGGTTGTCGGTAGACACAGATACTATACCCGAGCGAGTGGTGTCCCACCACCACCAATGAGGATTTGTCTTGGAGTCGGCTGACAACATGCCGTTGCGCAGAGCTATGCCGTGAGGCGATGCATTATACGCCGCCCATTGCGGTTGTGTGGATACAATCCAGAAGTTGCCGTTCTGAGCCGCTATGGCATGATGGTTTGTGGCATCGTGACGTGCGGCGGCATCAACAAGCAATTCGGTGCCCGAAGAGCTCTCGTTAGAGATGGTTGTCTCTATTTTGATATTGGGGTTGTTCATGTCTACGGTCACCATATTGATGTTCAACGGAAAATCCGGCAGGCGGTAACGATGATAGACGGCACCCGGTCCGATCGGGCGTTCTTGTAGTTTGACCATTTGATAGTCTTTGCCTTGAACATTTACAGTAGTGGTCTGCTCGGCGTGTATTGCCGTGGTGACGAGCGAAATGAGAAGGGCGGTAAGTAATAATCGTCTCATGACTTTTGTAGTTTGTGTGGTTATTATCAAGATGCAGATAGCATTGTCTCTATGTTGTCGAGTATTGCCATAAGCTCGGAGAGTGTCGATGCTCGCAACATGGCAATGCGCGTAGGGCGGAACGAGGGTATGGCTTTGAACAGCGGCGAGGCGGCAAGGTGGCGACGTATGTGGAGTATGCCGCGATACTCATCAATACGTTCTACACTTTCGCTTATTTGTCGTCTTAGCAATGCAAACTTCTGAGCTACGGAGAGAGGTGTGCGCACGGTGTCGGGAGCTGTCAGTGCTTTTATCTCATTGAAAATCCAAGGGGCGCCAATCGAAGCACGTCCGACCATAACGCCATCGACTCCATAATGCGTGAATGCTTCAAGTGCAGCCTCCGGAGTGGTGATGTCTCCGTTACCTATAAGAGGGATTGTAAACCGTGGGTTGTCTTTGATGCGTGCTATTGTCTCCCAATTTGCCGTGCCGGTGTACATTTGTGATCGTGTGCGCCCGTGAACGGTGAGCGCAGCGATGCCACAATCTTGCAGCCGCTCGGCAAGCTCGGTGATTATTATAGAATTGCAGTCCCAACCCAAGCGCGTTTTGACTGTGACCGGAATGTTGACGGCATTCACCACGGCGCGTGTAATGTCGAGCATCAGCGGAATGTCGCGCAATAAGCCGGCGCCGGCACCTTTGCCGGCAACTTTCTTTACCGGACAGCCAAAATTGAGGTCTATAATATCCGGTTTGGCTTGTGCCACGATGCGGGCAGCTTCAACCATAGAGTCAACGTTGCGACCATATATCTGTATGGCTGTGGGACGCTCGGCAGGTTCAATGTGGAGTTTGCAAGTCGTGGACGCGATGTTTCGTATCAGCGCATCGGCAGAGACAAATTCGGTGTACGTCATATCGGCTCCCATTTCCTTACAAATGAGGCGGAAAGATGAGTCTGTGACATCTTCCATCGGAGCAAGCATTATAGGACGATTGCCGAGGTCTGTATTGCCGATTTTCATTTTGTTTGATTATTGTTTCGTCACAAAGATAGTCTTTTTATATGAAAGTTTGTGCTATGGTGTCGTTAATAATAGGGAAACAGCAGGGGTAGCACAAATATCATTACGATGCCAATGGCAAGTTGCAGAGGCAGCCCCACTTTGACATAGTCCATAAATGTATAGTTGCCGGCTTTCATGACAAGCGCATTTGGCGGTGTTGAGAACGGTGAGGCAAAGCACATACTTGCGCCAAGTGTAACGGCAAATAATAATGGATAAGGGCTGATGCCGGTTTGTGTGGCGGCGACCATCGCTATCGGCGCCATAAGCACGGCTGTCGCAGTGTTTGATATAAACAGGGTGAGGAGTGACGTGGTGATGTAGATGCCGGCGAGCATCGCCGTGGGACCGAGTGAGCCGAGGCTGTCGACAAGGGTTTGTGATACGAGTGTTGACACGCCGGTTTTTTCGAGAGCCGTCGACATTGGCATCATGGCGGCGATGAGCACAATGCTCTCAACATTGATTGTGCGATATGCGGCACTGACATTGCGGAAGCATCGCGTGAAGATGGTGAGCAGAGCTGCTACAATCACTGCCGTGATCGGAGCCAGTGGTATGAAGTCAAAGACCATGGCTGCCACCATCAGAACCATTATCAGCGCTGCTGTCGGCGCTTTATAGTCAAGGGTGACTTTATCGGCTTGTTTTTCGGGTGTGCCTATAATCACCCAATCATCGGTGTTGGCGTTGAGCGCATGAAGATTGTCCCATTGTGATTGTGCGAGCAACACATCGCCGACTTGCAGACGGATGCCGGCAATATTGTCTGTTATAAATTCGCCTCCGCGGCGTATGGCAAGAATGTTGATATTGTGCAGAGCTCGCAGATTTGCACGATCTATGCGCATACCCACATATTTCGATTGAGGCATAAGAACAAGCTCGGCAAGACCGAGGTCATAGAAGTCAAGCGATGACGTGACTTCGGCAGTGAGATTTAGCTCTTGTTCCATCATGGTTATGGCATCATCGTCACCGCCTATGACATACACAATGTCACCGGAGCGGAAAATGGTGTCTGCCAACGCAATGTTTTGTGTGACATCGCGCAGCAGGCGCAGAGTCAGGGAGGGTTTGCGCTCGTTGCGTATTTCGACGATGGTCACGCCATATTTGCGTTGAAGGTCAAGTTGCTTGACCATGCGACCGAGAATGGGTGAGTCTGACGATAAACGATATTTGTGCAGACGAGGATTGAGATTGTATTCGCCGGCAAGCTCTTGTGGTGTCTTATTGGTAGAGGTGTCACTATTCTCATTCTTTTTTGTCAGGAAAAAGCGACTCAAAGGCAAAAGCACGACAATACCGATGATAATGCAGATAATGCCAACCGGTAGAAACGAAAAGAACTCCAATGGTGCATATCCGTGTTCAGTCAGTGTTTCGTCAATGACAAGGTTTGGAGGCGTACCGATGAGGGTCAACATACCGCCGAGGCTGCCGGCAAACGCTAACGGCATCAACATGCGAGATGCACTGAAACCGGCTTGCGTTGCCATTGTTATTACGATGGGCATCATCAAGGCAACCGTGCCGGTGTTGCTGACAAAACCGCCGATAAATGCCGTGGCAAGCATCACGAGCAGGAATGTCAACGTCTCATTGCCTCGCGATAAACGCACAAGACGCTGTCCGGCGGCTTTGGCGAGTCCTGTACGCAATACGGCTCCGCCAACGACAAACAATCCCATCATCATTATGACTATTGGTGATGAAAAACCTGCCAATGCTTCGGTCGGAGTCAGCACGCCCGAAATCAGCAAGGCGGCGAGTGCGGTGAGAGCCACTATGTCTGAGCGCACACGTCCCCAAACAAAAAAGCCCACGGTCAATGCCAAGATAATAAGAGTGATGGTCATAGGTCGCGGTTATAGTAATGATTGATATGTTGATGTTTTGTTTTGAATAGTGCTACAAAGATATGAATTATTCTTGATTTTGACAATAAGCAAGTGGCACACGGTACGTTGCCGCGTGCCACTTTGTGAGTTGTTATGTCGGGGAAGTCGTCAGCAGAGCATTCCGGCGGCGACTTCGTTGGCAGTGTCAACGCCGAGTGTGGCAGCAACGATGGCTATTGCAAAAGCCGTGGCTGATGCCGGACCGTTGGCGGTGATTGTTTGTGGGGTCACGCTCACCGTGTCGGCGGTGTAGTTGGCGCCATTGGCGATGAGATGACTTTCAAAACCGGGATAGCATGTGGCATCAAGACCTTTTAGTAAGCCGAGTGGCGATAATACCAATGCCGGTGCGGCACAGATTGCTGCGACTTTTCCGCCTTTGGCGGCGTGAGATGTTAGCAATGTGTTAAGAGCACCGAAGTTATGAAGATTTTCGGCACCGGGCAGACCTCCGGGGGCTATCAGCCATTGTGCATCGGCAAAATCGGTGTCACCAAAGAGGAGGTCGGCGGCAACATTGATGCCATGGGCTCCGGCAACATTGAGGTCGTCGGTTATCGACACGGTTTTAATATCAAGACCGGCGCGACGCATAACATCGACAACGGTTAATGCTTCGATTTCTTCAAATCCTTGTGCTAAAAAGAGATATGAGCGCATAGTAGAATGATTGTTTGTTAGTGTTATTTTTCGGGACGCATGATTAATACTGAGCGAGCAGCAGTCGAAACATAACGGCGTGCAAAGTCAGCAATAGTGTCTGATGTCAACGCGTTGACGGCATTGGCATAACCGTTGCGCATATCCACGCCATCGCGTTCCCAAATGCGCATTGCGCTGAGCCAGAATGCGTTGCTTTTGAGACTCTCTTTGACTGAGGCGCCGAGTTGTTCGCGCACACGCTTGAGCTCTTCGGGTGTACAGCCGTTTTTGGCTATATCTTCGGCGGTCTGAGCCACGATTTGGGCGGTGGCGTCAGCATTTTCGGGAGCAACGGTGATGTTTACCGGAAGCATAAGCATTGAGGGTGATGTGCCGCCTGGGTGTGCATTGACAGCGCAGTGACTCATCACGGAGTATGTCCACCCGCGTTTTTCGCGAATGTCTTCGAGCAAACGTGCTTTGAGAATGTTGCCGAAGGCGGTGGCATTAACGAGGTTTTCTGCCGAATAAGGGCATTCGCCGGTAAATATTGTGTAGACAACGGCTTGGGGCGTAACCATGTGGCGTGTAAACTCGTTCGTGCGGGCTTTGGTCGGATAGCCATAACCTATGTCGCGCGGTTTTACGACATGTTTGGTGGCGTGAAGGTTGGCAACATAGTGTTCAAGGCAGTATGCAAGACTGTCGGGATTGAAGTCGCCGGTGACATAGAATGTAAATCCGCCCAAGTCGCCAAAGCGTTTGCGAGCGATGTCAAGGGCAAGCTCCGGAGATGCCATGTCAAGTTTTTCGGGCGAGAGTTTCAGCGCCAGTGGGTGACCGCAATATGCCATATTATGAATAGAATCGCCCATAACTTGCGATGGATTGGTCGAAATGCCGGCAAGGCGTTGACGTTCTGAGGTCAAGAAGTTGGCAATGGCAACGGTGTCAGGTGTGAGTGAGGTCAGACGCAGGTGCATCAGGCGCATAGCATCGGTGAAGTCTGCCGGAGAGGTGGCGACTTCGACAGTCGATTCATCAACATTCATGGACAAAGATACTTTTAACTGACGACCCTGTATCATACGGCGCAAGTCGGCAGTTGTATAGTTACCACTACCCGATGAGGCAATAATCTCATTGATGATTTTGAGTGTTGGCACGTCTTTGACATCATAAACTTGTGATATGCCACCATAGCCGACGCCTCTGACATAGATTTGGTCTTTGACCTCGTTTGATTGACGGGCAACGACACGTAAGTCGTTTGAGAGGTTGTATACTTTGGCATCAAAAAGGGCGATGGTGTCTGTCGAGGTTATGCGACCCGGCTTGGGTTCGATGGGGAGTATCTTGTCGGGAATAGTGGCGAGTTGGAACGGTGTCATTTCGTTGACAAGGGTACGAGCATCGGCAAATGCCTTACGTAAATCGGCATCGGTTGTCGCCGGCACGCCTTCCTCGGCACGTTCATAAAGAATGATGACGGCGTCTTTGCCTTCCTCGTTGTTTACAATTTCGGTGAGCGCTTTGTGTGCTTCCTCGGCGCTAATGGTTGGAAGAAGGGTAAGGGCAAGAGTGTTATAATCTTTTGCCGACATCAGAGGTCCGCCGTCAAGGAAATGACGCACATACGTGCGTGCACGCTGTGTATTCGTAGCACGAGCATCGCCATCAAGGCGGTCACCAAGTTGGCGTTTGAGGTTGCCGACAGAGCGCTCATATTCGTCAGCGGTAAATCCGTCGCGCACGGCACGCAATAGCTCTGCACGCCAAAGTTTTATCGCATTTGTGGTTTGTCCCTTTTTGGGAAATCCGCGCAGCATGAACGAGCGTTGACCGCGAGACAGGAAAAATTTTGTGTCACCGAGAGCCATGCGAGAGTGTGGACACGCGGCTGTCTCTTCCATAACATCAAAACGACCCACAAGCATATCGGCAAGCAACGAGTACAACAGACGGTCGCGCATATACAGTGTGTCATTGGCGAGAGGTCTTTGTCCATGTTTAAAGTGGAGTTGTACCATTGAGGCTGTTTGCTCGGGATCACTGTGGGCAGACACGATCAAACGATCGTTCCCGGGAACAGCCATAATATCATCGGTGACCGGTTCGCCACCGGGAGCGACATCGGCAAAGATGCGTTTCATTGAGGCTTCTACGGCATCGACATCAATGTCACCGACGATGACGATAGCTTGGTTCGTGGGACCATACCAACGATGATAAAAGTCAACAAGCCTTTGCGCCGGGAAGTTTTCAACGACTTCTTGCAGACCGATGGGCAGTCTGACACCATAGCGGCTGCCGGGATAAACTTCGGGGGCAACTTGTGTGAGAATGCGTGTCGAGGCTGTTTTGCGTTGACGCATCTCGCCGAGAATAACACCGCGTTCTTCGTCTATGTCCTTGGGATCGAGGGTTATGGCACAGCTCCAATCGTGAAGAATGAGCAGGCACGAATCAACGGCAGATTGTCTGGCTGTCGGCACGTTGCAGATGTTATATACAGTCTCGTCGGTTGATGTGTAGGCATTGAGGTCGGCGCCAAAACGAACACCGATACCTTCGAGATATTTTATCAATGAATTGCCGGGGAAGTGTTGAGTGCCGTTAAAGCACATATGTTCGAGAAAGTGCGCAAGTCCGCGTTGATTTTCGTCCTCGCATATCGAGCCGACACGTTCGGCAATGAAGAAGTCGGCAGTAGCAACGGGCTTTTCGTTGTGTCTGATGTAATAAGTCAGACCATTGGGAAGGGTGCCGTAACGTATGTCGGCATCGCTCACTGTCGCCGATGCCGATAATGTCAGTGCAGCAAAGGCTGAGAGCAGAGAAAGTCTAAGATGTTTAAGTGTCATTATTAGAAGGCAAATGAAATAGTGGCATTAAAATAGTTGCCCAAAGAGTTGTGGGCGGCAGACAAGCCTAATCCGAGGGCAATTTTGCGAGAGAGTGTGCGATCGGCACGCAAAGCGGCACCATAAGTGGTGAGATCGCGTATGTTGTTATTGTATGTCGCTATGCAGTCGAGTGCCGGCACCGATGTGTCATCGGCAAGCCCCGAGAGGTCACTGTCAAGACAGCGGTCAACATTTACAAACGGTTGCACGGCAAAGTACCAGTTTGTGACGACTAACGTCGCCAGTCGTGCTTTGATGTCAACGGCAAACCTGTCTAATGATGAGGATCTCACCGGGTTTAGATAGCTGTCGGCAAAGTGGCGATAGCTGCCCGTGATTTCGGCAGAGAGGAAGAGTTTGTGTGGCAGAGGTTTCTCCCAAACAAAATCGATGCGTGATGTCGACATCCCTGCCGAATACATTTGCAACGAGCCGATCTGAGGATATATATTTGTCGAGGCATCGCCAAAGAGGTTTTCGGTGCCTTGGCGTTTATGACCCTGCCATGAGGCAGACACAGCGATGCCGTCTGTCTGACGTCCTTTGCGCCAACCTATTTCGGCATTTATTGATTTGTCTGTCAGCTCGCTCATCGGCAGGCGATTGAGGTCTTTGAGTATGTAGTCGTAAGAAAAATACTTACCTCCGACAGTGCCCCAAAAGCCTTCGCCTTTGTCGGGGAATATGCCGAGAGCCACGCTGTATCGAGAGCCTTTGTAGTGGGTGTTGTATCCCACACCGTTAAATCGTTTGTACGAGGTTCCCAACCCGGTGAAGTGGTAGACGATAGGGACACCTTGTTCGCTGACAAACGTGATTTCGGACGTTTGTTTGTATTTGCGCCATGCAGCGTCTGCCGTCAGGCGATAATCGCGCAGTCGCCAAGCCAAAGAAGCCTCGATGTCAAGCGTTCCGGAGACATTTCGCGGACGTGGGTCACGGTGTCGGAACGACAGTTCGGCGTTATATGACAAGCTTACGCCCCACGCCAGACGATGGTTGCGTCGTGAGGCATACGAGCCGGCGAATGCATAGTTTTCGAGTCGCATACGTCCGCCGATTTCATCTCCGAGGGTATAGGGGTAGACCATGTCAAAGTCTGCACACTCGGCTTTTGTTTCAGGATAATAAAAGCCGTTGGCATAAGATGCCGCGCCGGTGACGACCGATGTCGAATCGAGCCACATGTGTGATGTGGCATCAAACCGCCCTTCTCTGGCGGCAGATGTCTCTTGCACCCAAGAGGCTCCGGCTGTCGAATATGTCGTGTTTTGACGCCATATAGACATAACCGAAGGGGCAAGAACAGTGGACGCCGGGTTGTTAAACCATGACCGGTGTTCCATCTGCCGTTCGAGCAAAGGTGTTTGACTCCACAAGCCCGGAGCATTATGCGCCAGGCTTGTGAAGATTAGAATTATAGAATAGAGCCGTTTGTTCATCGGCAATATCAGTTAGTGTTATTTTTTAGGTGTGACACCATCGATGGTTTCTGCGCCGGTATATTTTGCTCCGTCTGCGTTGTAAACGGTTTTTTGACGTTCAATTTCAGAGGGAATGGCATCGGCGTTAAAGTCGTTGGTCGAGTTGTTGGTGTCTTGGAGAATTATACGACCGTCTTCGGTAGTGGTGAGATATTTGCGACGTACTGATTTGAAGTAACGGGTTTTGTCTTGGTCAACACTGCCACAATGTGTCCAGCCCATGTCTATTGAAGGAGCACAGAGTGTCCAAGCGAAGTTTGATTCGATAGAGAGGTTGACAAAGTCGATGATTTGATCGTTGGGCACGAGGTAAGCGTCACCCTTCATGTCAAATGTGCCTGAGGGCAGTACCATTTTGTAGGTATAGTGGTAAGCGTTGTTCTCGAGGAATGTCTCGGCGTTGCCTTGCAGACGAGCGATGCCGTATGATTTGAAACCACGGTTGTGAAGGTTCCATATTGTCTTTGTATAGCAATACCATTTGTCGAGGTCGGGAACATTCTCGTTTTGAAGGTCTTGGTAACGGGGATTTGATGATTCGTCATACCATTCAAAGTCAGCGTGGCTGAGGTCGAATGAGTAGGGGTTGAGTTCGATGTGGTTAACGGCGTTGTCAGCGATGAGGAAGTATTCACCGGGTTGTACGGGGTGATCTTTGCCCGAACCGGGAACTACGTAAACGGCATCAACGGCTACGGCTTCTGACATTTTGTCGGGGTCGTATTCGTATTTTTGATTAGTAAGGAATTTGGTTTCGATAAGTGCGATACCATCGGCATATACGACATGGTCGGTGTTGTTGTAAAGTTTTACATAACCATCACCGGCATATTGGCTGCCGTTGGGCTGTTGTGTGCATGTAAAGAAGATTTCGGCGATAACGAGGTCGTCTTTTGTCACGTTTACAAAGGCGTTCAACTCTAATTTGAGGTTATTCTCGTCGATTTGTACCGAGCGTTGTGAGGCTTTAACTTCGGCTTCTACATCGTTCTCGAGTTTTGTTTTTGCGCTGAACTCTACATCATAGAGACCGGGGAGGATTGTCGTGCCGGCGGGAATGGGGTAGGCGAGGGTGGTCACTTCGCGATTGGCAACGTTGGTGAGGGTGATTGTTGCATCATAGAGTGATGATGCAGAAACGTTGGCGGGAAGTGTGAGTGTCACGTCCTCGGTGGTTACGGGCAGATACTTGGGATCATCGTCAGAGCAGGCTGCAAAGCCGAGTGCTATGGCGGCAATTGTCAGTAGTTTGAAAATCTTTTTCATCTTCTAATTAAAAAAATTGATTATGTATTAATTATTTTTTTTGTCACAAGGTGAAGTTTAGTTCCATGCCGAAATAGGCATCGGCACTGCGGCGTATTGTGACGCCGTTTGATTTGTAGTCAGGCAGGTAGTCTATGATGCGGTTGACAAACAATGCGACGTTGAGATATTTGCCAATGCGTTTTGTGGCTTTGAGGTTGACGTATATTGCCGGTGGCGTTGTCAGTTTGATGCCCGGATTAACAGAGTAGATGAGGTGTCGCAGTATGGGGTTCGCTGCTATGGCTTCATCGGTGAATGGGTGTGTCAATCCATCCTCGGCACTGATGTATGACACCGGGCGACCGGTGCGCGGTAATGCTTCTGTTGAGGTCAGCCACAAGCATTCAACGGTTGTCGAGAACACCAAGCCGAGTTTGGGTATCTGGGTGTCAAACAAGAAATTTGTGTTAAAACGGTTGTTCGTGCGCCCTTCTTTGGTGTCGTATATACCGATGTAGTAATCTGAGACCGTCACGCCGTCGGCGACAACCGATACGGGGTCTTGGAGCATCTGAGAATTAGAGTATACAGAGCGGAACCAAGCGCCGGTGATTGTCAATGCCGTGGCGAGCGGACGCCAACGAGCGGTATTGATCTGAAATTCTATGCCTTGTTTGTCTATACGTGAACCGTTTGATGCCATGCTGTAACCGCTGAGCACTCGGTCATCGGTGTAGGGCAGTCCTTCGAGTGACGGCGGACCGGTGAGCGTTGAACTTTTTATGGCAGATGCATCATAGCGGCGATATTCGTAAGGCATATATACAGGGGTATATCTGAAACCTGATGTCAGTGACTCTTTGAAGTATGTTACCGACAAGCGGTTGGCACCCAAAGATGCTCCGAGACGAACCTCCCATTTTGAGTTGCGTGCCGGTTGCAGGTCATAGTTTACGGGGTCTTTGATGTATGTGCGCAACACTACGCGTGAATTTTCATGAGGTTTGAGCAAGTCATAATAATTCAGCATAACAAAGTCCGAATAAATGACTTGTGGAAACAGATAGTCGGCTGTCGGCATACGTGTCGTCAATCCCCAACCGCCGGCGAGGTACATCTTTAAGCGCGATTTTAGTGGCAGCGTCCATTGTGCGTTGAAACGAGGATCGAGCCAAACACGTCCGGCAATATCATAACGTGAGTCTAAATGAGGCATTTGAGCCGTGCGCAAACCGGCTTGCAATTCAAATGTGCCGAATGCGCCACGCACCGTAGCGTTATCCTCGATATAAAAAGCAAGGGAGTGTATTGCCGGTATTTCGCTGTAATCGCGCGGACGAGTTGTCCATACTGTGCTCAACGGGCGTTCGATGTCATATATCTGACCATGTCCGAAGTTCTTTGATATGCTCCACTCGCCGCCAAATTTGTAGTCGTTTGACACGATGCCGAAATTAGCCTTACCCGAACCGCGCAGTTTCATAAACAGGTTAAAAGGCTTGCCATCGCTGATATAGTCAGCTTGATATGCCGATAGGATGAAACGTCCGTCATGCACGCCTTCTTCCATGGAGGTCGGAGCGATGGCGGCGCGAGACGGAGCGACGTCCAATGTGCGCTCAAGGCGGTCTCGTTGATATGATGCCGACACGGTGAACCCAACTTTATTTATCCATTTGAAGTAGGGGAAAGTATAGTTCAGTTCGCTTGATGCGGCAAAGCGATTGTAACTTGACCGATATTCGTTGACGCGTTTGTATGACAAATCAGGGTCGGTTTTGGCTTTGTCTATCGTTCCGGTGTAGTCGAGGCTGAGGTTCCAATCGGCGATGTATTTGGCGCCGCCAAAACCAAGCAGGGCACGTGCCGAGCCGTTGATGCGAGTGTATGAGTTGAGGTTATCGCGAGGGTCGGCTTTTGAGTCGAGCCACCCGAGGTCAAAGTTCAGCGCATTATTGCGCACGGCAAATCCTTTGCCCACAAAGAGCAATTTGCTGTATCCGTCGGCTTTAAATCGTGCCGTCAACGGCGTGGGGCGGCGTGTGCGACGTATGTTTACAAGCCCCGAGGTGAGGTTGCCGTATTCTGCCGAAGGTATGCCGCGAACAACCTCGACGCTCTCGATGTTGTCGGTTGAAATGGAGCGCATATCAACGCCGCGATTTTTTGACCCACGGCTGTCATCACCATTGCCAACGCTTTGCATATTGGCGTCGGTCGCAATCGGGGCACCGTCAACCACGAACAATGTGCCTAATGATGAAATGTCATAGTCGGCATTGCGCACGGCTGTTCCCGTGGCACCGATGGTGCCGGTTTCGCGCAGTTTTATGCTGTTGGTGGTTGTCATTGCCGGTGTCGAACTCATACCGCCCGGCAATAGTGACAACAGGTCGGTGAATGATGTCGGCTGTATGTGTGCCATAGCATCACGCCCTATGCGTGATGATGAGGTGGTGCCCGTAGATTCGCGAGCCGTAACCGTTACTTCGTCAAGAATTTCGGATTTTTCGTGCATCGACATATCTATCGTGGCGTCTGCCGACAGAGTGATGTTGCGAGTGTATGGCTCAAAACCGATATAGGTCGTTTGCAGAGCGTAGCTACCGGCGGTGATGTTGGTGATGATATAGTGACCGTCGACATCTGTCACCGCTATGTGTTTGCCGGGAGTCAACACCACCGAACAACCCACCAGCGGATCTCCCGTGCCGGCGTCGCTGACAGTGCCGCGCAAAGTAAACGCATCAACTCTGACACTTGTCATAACAAGCATCAAAAGTGTAAACAAGATGCGAAATAACTGTTTGGTTAATATCATAGGCGCAGCTGTCGGTGATGTATGATTTTTATTACTGCAAAATTATAACTTTCGATTTATCCGTGCAATACTCAATAGTAAGTAATAATGACGGATTTTAAAGATTTGATAATAAAAACGCCCGGAAGCAACATTTTGTTTGTCCCCGGGCGTTATGACAATTGGAAAATGTTATCGTATTATGATTGGCATACCGTCTTCACGTATACTCTCTAATGCAGCAAAACATGCTTTTGTCACGGCAAAAATTTGATCCATTGGGATCGGTAGGTTGCCTTTGGCTAACGATGCAAAGAATTGGCGCATCATTTCAGGCTGCCCCTTATCTTGGTTGGCTTTTTTCATTTTATCGGTCTTGCGACCATAAACCGTGGCTCGGCGGAAGTCGTCGATAATACCGGCTGTGCCTGCATGATAAGCCTCAAAATGTTCCTTGGGCAGTGATTTGGGACCATTTGCATAATATGCAACAACGCCTGTCGAACCATTTGCAAATTCTATGGTAATATTTACGGTGTCATTGAGTCCTTGGGTGTCAGGCATAGCTGATGCCGCTACTTTTACAGGTAAAGCGCCACACATATAGGTCATGAGATCTATAAAGTGGCATACTTCGCCGAGTATGCGACCTCCGCCGACCGATGGGTCTTGAATCCAATTGTCAGCCGGAATGTTGCCGGCATTGACACGATACAGCATTGACATCTTACCTTCACCGAGGCGGTTTTTGAGCATCTGAGCAAAGGGCGAGAAGCGGCGATTGAAACCTATCATAACACCAACACCATGTTTTTGTGTCAGCGTTTCGATGTCAATGAGTTCGTCAAGTGTCAGACAGAGCGGTTTTTCGACATACACGTTTTTGCCTGCGGCAAGAGCTTGTGCCACATATGCGGCATGTGTGTCGTGGCGCGTGGCTATGAATATGGTATTCACCGCGTCATCGTTAATAATGTCATTGATGTCAGATGTAGCACGAGCAAAATGAAATTTTTCGGCTACACGTTTTGACGTGGTGCCGGAATTTGTCATGACGGCAACACGTGGTGCCTGCTCGGCAGAGGGCAAGTTTGGCAACAAGTTGCTCTGAGCATAACTGCCGGCACCGATGAAAGCTATTCCCGGATTATCAGATTTGATTGATGCGGCAGTGGCGTCAGTCACAATCGAACGTTCGGTGTGCTTTTTGGTCGTGTCATATTCAAGAACAATGCCTAAGAAAGGCTCGCTGTGAGAGAGTACGATGTCGTAAGCTTTGGGCGCATCTTCAAATTTGAACACGTGTGTTGTCAGGTATTGCAGGTCAATGCGTCCGTTATGGATAAGCTGTTGGAAGGCTTGCATATTGCGTTTTTCGGTCCAACGCACGTATGCCGCGGGGTAGTCAATACCTTTTTCTTCGTAATTGAGATCATAACGACCGGGACCATAAGAGCAAGACATACGCAGTTCTAACTCTTTCTTGTAATAGTATGGGTCGCGATCAAATCCTGTCGGAACGGCGCCCAAGACGACTACGCGTCCCTTGCGTCGGGCAATGGCACCGGCAAAGTTTATCGGGTCGAGCGATGAAGTGCCGGCGGCGATAAGCACGGCATCAACGCCACGACCATCTGTGTAATCAGAAATTTTCTCTTTGATGCCCGGATCATTGCGCGTTAAAGCGAGGTCGGCGCAGTGACTTCCGGCTGTCTGGACGGTTGCAGGGTTGACATCTATGCCAATAACATTGACGCCTGACGCTCTTAGTTCCAAACATGCCAACTGACCGATAAGACCGAGACCGATGACGGCACAGGTTTCACCAAGGCGCATATCTGCCTGACGCACGCCTTGTAGGGCGATAGCACCGAGAGTATTGTAACATGCTTTGGAAAGATCTGCATCGGGGGTCAGTCTTACACAAAGATTTTTAGGAACAGCGATAATCTCGGCGTGATTGGCATATCCGGCACCGGCACAAGCGACCTTGTCGCCAACGTGAAATTCGGTCACATCATCAGCTACGGCAATGACGATGCCTGCCGAACTATAACCCAATGGCGAATAAGCATCAAGCTTTTTCATTACTGCGCGGTATGTTTGCACAATGCCTTGTTGACGCAACTTTTCAAGTACTTGCTTAACTTGTTGAGGACGTTCTTTGGCTTTGCCTATGAGACTTTTGCGAGCTGCTTTCACGGTAGAGCCTTCGGTGCCGGCGCTGATGAGCGAATAGTGATTTTGTACAAGAACCATACCTGATGATAATTGAGGTATGGGAAGCTCCTGAATTACCATTTCTCCGGAGCCGAGTTTTTGTGTCAGTTGTTCCATTATATGTCGTTAATCTGGATTATTCGTTGAATGTACGTTACAAAAGTAAAATTGCGGGGTAACAGCGATTTTAACAAATGTGCAAAATTGTGCCTCCCCATGACAGCCCTACACCAAATCCGGCAAGCATATATATTTGATCTTTCTTCGGATTTTCATCAGCCCAAATGTCGGCAAGTGCGATAGGAATGGTACATGATACGGTATTTCCCGTGTCTGAAAGGTTTATATAGAATTTGTCTTTTGGAGACCCTATGCATTTACGTAATGTGTTCAACATAAATTTGTTTGCTTGATGAAATACAAATTTATCGATGTCCCCGATCGTTAAACTGCTTTTAGCCAATAGCTGTTGTACCATAAGAGGCACTGTCTCTAACGTGAAATTGAAGATCGCACTACCATTCATATATAGGTAGTCATCGCGTTTTATATGTCCGTCATCATCACAAAATTCGACACCGGTCGTTTTGCGTTGTCGTGCCCCGCCTGTGCGGACTATTAAATCATTGGCACCCGATCCATCAGTGCCAAGAACGAAATCACCGAGTTTTGCTATGCCGGGAGTTGCTGATATTATGCAGGCAGCAGCAGCGTCTCCAAATATTGAAATATCGCTTTTGTCATCGGGGTGCAGGTATTTTGTGTATGTTTCAGCTGTAACCAATAATACATTTTTTGCGATGCCTGCCACTATAAGACCTTTTGCTACTGCCATGCCATATACAGCGCCGGAGCAACCGAGGTTGTAATCAAATGCGCCACAGTTTGGTGATAATCCGAGACGATGTTGAAGAATTATTGATGAAGATGGCAAAAAATAATCCGGAGATTGAGTGCATAGCAGGATAAAGTCAATGTCGTTACGCAATTTGGAATTGTAGTCGAATAGCTTTAAGCAAGCTTTTTCTGCCATATCAATAGCAGTCTCATTTTCTGCTGCGATGTGACGTTTGTTTATGCCTACCTTGGCGTTGACTTTTTCTGCCGAATAATCCGGAAACCGGTTGGCAATATCTTCATTTGTCAGGACATCTTCAGGAAGATAATAGGAAATTGCTTTTATATAGGCATCCATAAGCAATAGTGATAATATATTTGTTGTTGTTTAATGCACACCTCCGGTTATTTCTACATTAGAACCGGTCATCCACGATGATGAATCAGAAAGAAGGTACACTGCCAAAGGTGCGATGTCTTCCGGTTGTCCATATCGTTTCAGTGGATATGTTTTTTCGTCAGCCTTCAAATCTTCAAGCGACAAGTTGCCACAAGTGATGAGCTTTGTCCACACCATGGCAGGAGATATGCAGTTGACCCTAACCATCTTAGGCGCAAGTTCTAAGGACAAGACCCGAGCGTATGAAATCAATGCTGCTTTTGATGCACTGTATAGGCTATTGCCGATTTTTGGCATAGACGATGTTATGGAGGCGATGAATACAATAGATGCACCTTTTGCAAGTCTTTTGTTTGTAATGAGACTTGTTTGAAGCAGAATCGGAGCTTTAAAGTTTGCATCAAAAACATCGTCAATGGTTTGTTCAGTTGTAAACTTTGCGGGCAACGTAAAACCTATGCCTGCGGCGTGGACTACACCATTAAGCGAGGGTAGGTTGTGAACCAAATTATCTCGTTCGGTTTTATTGGTTAGGTCGGCAGTAATATATGAGTGATTGTTGCCCGGAAGAGCAGACATCAGGTCTTCTAAGGCGTTTTTATTACGCCCGGTAGCTATAATAGTCGCACCGGCATGTGCACAAGCTATGGCAATAGCTCTTCCTATGCCGGATGAAGCTCCGGTTATAAGTATTGTTTTCTCTTGTAGATTTGTAGACAATGTAAGCACTGTTAAGCGTTAGCTAAATTGTATAAGTCTTCAACTGTAACCGCTTGTCGTATTTCGGTACCGGTTATGGTTTTGTTGTAACGGGTTTTAAATAAGGCAATGACCGACATCGCAGTCAACGAACTCCATTCGTCAAGATCGTGGAATTTGGTGTCAATTGAAATTTCAGAGGCATCGGTGTCGTCAAATTGGTCGGCAAAATCAGCCAAAAAATCTTCTTTAGTCATATTATCAGGGTTTTATGAATTTGTTGATTTCTTTAATTTTAGATATGAAGAACTTCTCATAGTTCTTTTCCAAGAGAGAATGAGACAGCTGTTCGTTCGTGGAGTAAAGATTAGCTTCATGTAGAATAACTTCATCAGGGCTAAATCTAAATCCGACAATTTTTGCAGGATTACCGATAACCAAAGCATATGGCGGTATCGGCGTGCGCACTACTGCACCGCTACCGATTATGGCGCCACGTCCTATGTGGGCGCCTTTAAGTAAGGTCACGTGTGAACCGATCCATACATCTTCTTCAACAATAACATCTTTGTCATATTCGCCGGCTGTATCCAAACGATCTTTATCGGCGTTCGTAATATCTTTGAAAAATTTTCCCGGTATGGACATATGATCTCCTGTAACGACCAATAGCCCTATTGCAGCACCCGAATGATGTTTCATGACAAAGCGTGCTCGACTGTTCATGATGTAAGCTCCGCCATCAATGTTGGTGCATTCCTCCAAGACCAAATTATTGCGGTTTTTCACCGTGATTTTTGTGCTTACACGTGCTGTTGGATGAACATTCGGATATCGCGATGCAATCAAACGAAAAATGATATTCTTGATTAACTTCATAAGGTGTTATTGCTATCGATGCTGCTTTTGTTTGTAAAATACTTTGAAAACTTGTGCAAATATACTCAAAAAAAATTATTTATGAGTTGGTTGGCAAAATAGGTGCAATCTAAATCGATAATGTCTGTATAGATGACGAGTTTTTTCAATTGACTAAGGATAATAGAAAGATATATGAAGATTTTGATTTGCCGTGCTTGAGATTGTAATGGAGCGCGAGTTTGTTATTTTGTCAGGATGTTTGTGAGTTTTGCAGTTATGTTTCCGGGCAAGAATTGTTGTGAGTGGCGATATCCGGATTGCCCTTGTGATTTCAAAAGCTCGGGATGCTCCATATACATTTCGATGGCATGTGTCAGCGCATCTTTATCACCCGGTGTGATGAATGTGCCTTCTACGCCATCGGTCATGATTTCTGGAATGCCGCCTACGGGGGTGGTTATTACGGGTATAGCGTATGTCATAGCTTCGAGAAGGCAAATCGGCATACCTTCGAAGTATGATGGGAGAACAAGAACATCGGTTGTCGCCATTATGTGGTCTTTTTCGGCGCCCTTTACCCAACCGAGGAATTTAACCATATCTGACAGCCCATTGTCCTTGATTATTGCACGGATTTTGTCTTCGTTGTATTGACCACCGATGGTGAGTGTTACCTTTCCGTTCCATCTGTCGCGGTTGGTTATCATCACATCCAAGAGGTCGAAAATTCCTTTGGGTTGTAACAGATAGCCAAGATAGGCCAAAGATAAGGGTGCGCCTTGTTTGCGCGGAATCTTTGCCATGGTCGGTGGCGAAACAATATTCATCAGCGTTTCAACATGTTTAACGCCAAGTTCCTCACGGGCATATCGTGCCCATTCTTGTGTCAGAAATACGACTTTTTCACATTTGTTTGTGGTCGCAAGAATATAATCATAGCCTTTCTCCTCAGCAAATTTGCGTAGTGCTCCGGCATGGATGTGGAAGATTATACGGAAGCCGAGGGCGTGCCCGAGTGCAATAATTATACGTTTGCGCCGCCATGACTTGTATCCTGAACCATGGACATCAAGTATGGTGTATGATGTAAACAGGCGTATAAAAGGCAGGGCAACGACCGTGCGCGCAAAGTTGATGATGCCGGCGATAAGCCCTTTGCCACTATTGGTACTTAGGCAATGGAATGCGGGAAGATTGTCGCGGTATGCACGTAGCACAGCCACGATGCCGCCGCGGTTGTTGACGTCCGGACCGATAAACAATACTTTGTCAAATATTGTGCCTGTTTTTTTTGACATATATATGGCTTTCTGTTATATGTATACTATGTTTTATTGATGAGACTTCGATATGCCGTGAGGTAATACTCGGCGGCGGTGTAGCCAATGCTGAAATTGTCGCGTGCGTAGTCGTATACCGGACCTTTTGCATGGGCGCGGACCTATCGTTGTTTATGGATAGTTCTATGAAACAAGACGCCATGTTATGCCTGAGTGCAACGCTTTTGCCATTTTTCGAAAGGAATCTGATACTTGCTGAACTCTTTTTTGCGCCAAGTCTTCCATCCGACAGCGTATATGGTTTTCACAACCCATTTGGGTAAGATGCTTTTCAAAAAGTTTTTTTCCTTCTTTTTCCAACTACCTGCGTAGTTGTGGGAACAATAGCTTTTTTTTGTAGGATGCACTTCCAATGTGTCGCGACTATTGAAATGCTTGCCGTCAAAGACGTACATCTGTTTTTTTGTAATATCGTATTGGGATGCATCAAGTTCTTCCAGATGCTTTATTTTATAGAATTTGTAGCCTTTGTCGGACAGCACGAATCGAAAACGGCAAGGCAGTGGTAGCATATCGTATGTCCCATCTTCGCGGATGAATGGTCTACCCTCGTATGAGTCTAGAATGTCTTTAACCCATTGACATCCGGGTTCGCAACCAATTACGGCAGCTTCGAAGCACCCGGTCTGGTCGTGCCCGACAAAGTATGGCAAGGATAATAGAGGGTCAAAGGTCTTATATACAAGAACGTCTGAATCGAGATATATACCACCAAAGTTGTATAGGGCATACATTCGGATGTAGTCTGAGGCAAAGGCATATTTTTTTGCCTCGAATGCTTGGCCGGTCCATAGTGTGGAATGGATGTCAAAGCGCGAAGTGTCCCATAGCCAAACCTCGTAGTCGGGGAGATACTCTTTCCACGAGTCAAGGCAATATTGTATATCAGAAGGATATGGATCTCCTGACAGCCAGCATAGGTGTATTATTTTTGGTATCATTGTGCGTAAAGTGTCTTAAACTGTTTACGTCTTGCTTGGCGCTCCCGTGTCTTATTGCCGGGTTTTTGTATCTTGTGGGTGGCATAGACGGAATAGCTAATGCAAAGGTAGTCATTATTTTTAGCTTATCAAATATTTTTATGGCGCAGCAAGTGCACGGCTCTGTTTGTTTTATGCCGGTTTACGGAACGTGTCCATACTTCCGGATTGTCCGGGTCTATTTCAGTCTTCGGATGTTTTCTCATTTTGAACCCCATACTTCTTCCCGATTGGCAAGCAGCACTGCACCGTAAGACAATCCCATCATTGCCAGTCCCGTTGTCATGTTCCAGCCCATAAAGCCGCCGAGACTCGCGATGAAGACAAATATCATCACGGATAGATAGAACTGGCTGTATTTCAGTTTGCGTATCACCATGTACAGCCAGATGAAAAACAACAGATGTATGATAAGTCCGATGTATCCAATGGTGAGAAATACTTGCAGAGGCGAAATCTCGATGCCGGTGGCGACTTCGATATTTTTTTCCACATCGGTATAGTATTCATTCTCGATAATATACTTGGTGTTTTTTGTCAGTTCGGGGTGCAAAAATCCGAGTCCGGTCCACTGTTTGTCATATTTGTACATTAGTTCAAACTTGGGCATTGCTTGTGCAAGCCTGCCTGAACCGAACTCGGAAATGTCCTCGTCGTCCTGTGACTCGTCCAAAACGAATATTTGATCCAGAGATGACTTGATGCGGAGCGTGGAGTTTTCGTTGTCGGGATTTATCGGCAGTGTTGAGTCCACCATATACCCGACGGCCAGCAGTATGGTGGCGGCGATTCCGTAGCCGAGTATTTTTGTCTTTTTGGCTTGGAATACCATAAGGCAAAACAATACGCCAAAAATCATTGTGAAGGTCTTTGATGAAAGGAATGCCAAGAATATTATAAGCCAGACATACCACCGCAAACGATATTTGCGTGCGATGCTCCAGACAACCAGGGCAAAAAGGAAAAGCCCCCAGGGGTATTTGCGGGGGAAGTTGCCTATCCCGTAAAGTATCAGGTCATTGTATCTGGATATGTCTGCACCTTCAAAGCCTAACGGTGAACGCGGTATCAGTACCTGTCCGCATATAATGAATCCGTCGAATACATAGAAAGCGCAGATGATGATTATGTATGGGAAGAGGCGTCGCAGGAAGTCTTCCATGTCGAATTTGCGTCCGGCAAAGAGCATCAGTGGCACTATGAAGTATACGAAGCCTAAATAGTAGCGTATCAGGCGTATCTGCACGCTCATACGTTCCTCGGAGAAGGATGCCAATATTATTATGGCAGCGGCATACAGCAACAGCCCGAAGAGCACCTTGCGCACCAGGGGCGGCTTGCGGTATATGCAGACACCCACGATGGAGACTAGGAACATGATGTCATCGGTCTTGATTGGCAGGGTGCCTTCGCCGATAAGGGCGTATCCTCCAAAGAATATGGTGAGTTGTATGGCTGCGTCGTAGCGGTCTTTGACGAGGGAGCGTATGATTATTACGGGAACAAAGAGATATGCCGGGGGGAATTGCAGCCCCATCATTGACATGCACAGCAGAAATATCAGGGCGTTGACCCAATGGCGGCGCTCGACATGGAGATATGGTTTCTTTGTCGGAGAGTCGCTCGCAGTCGACTGTATGTCTGTTGCTGAAGCTGTGATCATGCCTGAATATTATTGTTTTGGGTGATTATGCCGACATAATTTGGCTTTAACCATGGAGAGCGCCGCAGTGTAATATGGTGGGCGCACGATGGCACAGATGCCGATGTATGCGGCGGCAAATGCCATGCATAGGAGTGCGCAGTTTGCTATGGGAGGGAGGGTGTTGTACCACAATATCGCCAGAGCGGCACTGCCTGCAAAAGCTATCACGGGGATGGTGGCAGAGTGGATGAACTCTCCTAGCAGCTGTATGCCACTGAACCCCATGATTTTTTTGTAGAACCATGCGTGTGCCGTGCAGATTATCACTGTGGCTATGACTTGTGACAGAGCTACCAGCTCTATGCCGTGGCGGATAAATATGGCAAGTAGAACCAGCTGTAGTGCGACTTCTATGACCGTGAGGTTGCGCATCAGCTTGGTGCGGTTATATGCCTTCATCGCTGACTGGTAGAAGAACTTCATAGACGAGGCTATCCCGTAGACGATAAGTATGCGGAATATGGGTACGGCGGCGTCCCATTTGCTGCCGTATAGGATGTTGAATGCTGGCCAGGACACCAATAGTAGGAAAGCTCCGATGGCAATGTTGAGCGTCCATAGCCGTGTGTGCATTTGAGAACATAACCGCTGGCGTTCGTCATGCCGTTGCTCGTTGGACAGCACCGCGAAAAATGGCCAGTTGAACACCGATTCGGTGATGGCGTAGGGTACCTCCTCAAGCTTTTGTCCTTGTGAGTATATGCCGGAGGAGGCTGGCGAAATAAGTTTGCCAAGAACCATGGTGTTGATGTTGCGGCCAATCTGGACGGTGACGAATGCTATCATCAGGTGTATGCCGTAGCCGAACATTTCTTTGAACGAATCCCGGTAGAAGGCAATGCGTGGCATCCAGCGACTTATGGCGACGTAGTATACGAATAGGAAGAAGCTTAGGAATATGTGCGTGGAAACGAGGCCCCAGTAACCATAGCCCAACAAGATTAGAATGATGCCGACGGCGAGCGACGTGACGGTGGCACTGAGGCGGACGATGCACATACGCTTCATGTCGAGATTTTTGCGCATACGTGTCTCTTGGGTGAATGATAGCGTTTGAAAGAAGAAGCACACGGCGATGGCATACATTATGCCTTCGATTTGCGGACGCTCGAAGAACAATGACAGCGGGTGTGCCGTGGCGGTGAATATGATGGCAAAAAAGAGCCCGAATGCGCCATTAAAGACAAAGACTGTTGAGTAGTCGCGCTCGGTCGGCTCGGCTTTGTGTATCAACCCGTCAGACATACCACAGCCACTGAGGTTTTGGGCGATGGCGGTGAAGATGGCGACCATTGCCAGCAGACCGAAGTCGTCGGGCGTCAACAGCCGCGCCATAATGATGTTTCCGGTGAAGGTTATCACCGAATTGCACACGCGGTCGATTGCGCTCCACTTGTAGACTCCTTTGTTTGACACGGTTTTTGTCGCTTATGGAAAATTGTCGTTTTATGGTATGCCAACGCCGAGGCTCGCTTGGGGTGAACTTCGGCGCAGGCAAGCTTGCTATTTTAAGTTAGTTGTGGTGATGATGTTTTTTATTTTTTTGATCTGAGCCATATCCATATCCATATCCTTTATGTGCCGTTGTGCCGTTGACCACGAGTGACATCTTCTTGAGGCGGGCATCGCTCTTCAATTCGTTGATGAAGTGCACGTCTTGTATGGTTGTGTAGTTGGCACGACAAACAAAGACGGTGGCGTCTGATATGCGCACGAGGTTAAATGTATCGCTTACCATACCTACGGGAGCCGAGTCGACAATGATGTAGTCATAGCGTTTGCGCAATTCATCAAACATATCGTCCACGGCTTGTGAGGCAAGTAGTTCGCCGGGATTTGGCGGCACGGGACCGGCTTCGATGATGTCGAGATCAGGCATCAGTGGCTCGCTGAGAATGATTGAGTCAAGCCCTATCGATGTGTCTGAGAGATAACGAGTCAGACCGTTGGTGTGGGGTAGACCGAGATATTTGCCGAGTTGGGGATTGCGTATGTCCATACCGATGAGCAATACTCGTTTGCCAAGCAGAGCCAGGGAGGCGGCGAGGTTTATGGAGATGAACGATTTGCCTTCGCCCGAGCGCGTCGAGGTCATCAATACCACTTTGTCGCCGACGTTGTTGAGCACGAATTGCAGGTTGGTGCGCAACAATCTGAATAGCTCTGAGGTTGATGATGTATCGTGAGCACCGACGGCAAGAGCGTTGCCCGAGCGGTCGATACACATTTCGCCGAGAATTGGAACATCGGTGATTTCTTCAAGTTCCTGACGTGACTCAAATTTGGTGCGCATAAGTTTCTTGATATACAAGATTACCGGCGGAATACACATACCGAGCACCAAGGCAATGAGGACGATGATTTTTTTGCTCGCACTCACCGGTTCGGTGTGTGTGAAGGCGTTGTCTATGATTTCGCCCTTGGGCACGGCGTTGGCAAGCAGCATGGCTGTCTCTTCGCGGCGTTGAAGGAGGAAGAGGTATAGTTGTTGCTTGACTTCTTGTTGACGTTTAAGGTTGAGGAACTCGCGCTCTTGTGTTGGTATGTTGCCGAGTTTGCCCTCGGCGCGATTTAACTCGTTGTTGATGTCGCGTATGGTGACGAGTGAATTTTGGTATGAGCGGTCGAGCGATGTTATGATCGACGCACGCATAGCATCGATTTGCTCGTTGAGGCTTTTGAGGGCGGCGTTGTTGCCCTTGGCGTTTGTAAGCAGGTCGAGGCGGCGCAGTATTAGGGCGTTGTATGTGCCTACCGTGCCACCGAGTCCGGGTATGTCGTTCGATGCCGGTACCAACTCGTATGCTTTGTCGGGGTCTTGGAGAAAGTCTTTGGTCATCTTGATGATCTCGCTGGTGGTGCGAGCCTCGACGAGTTTGCGCTCGGCGTTGCTTTTGAGTTGCACGTTATACGAGGCTTCGGTCGACACGTCGACGATGCCTTGACCCTCTTTGTATGTCTGTATCGATGCCTCGGCGTCTGAGAGGTCGCCGGAGATCAGCGCGAGGCGTTCATCAATGAACTTGGCAGTCTTTGATGATTGCAGGTTCTTTTGCTCAATGCCTCGTTCATTATATTTTTTTGTTATGGTGTTCAGCACATCTTTGCCATACTCGGGGTCGGGTGTGATTATGCCCAATTGTATGACGTTTGATTTTTTTGATGCTATAGATGACGACACGTCCTTGGCGAGACTTTCGGCGGCAGGGTCATAGCCGGCGACATAGACGATGGTATGCACGTCTTTGTCTTTGGGGTAGAACTCTGTGCGGTCGACAACATATTTGCCATACGAGGTATTGAGTGTTGCCGGCAGTTTTTGGTCTTCGAGATCGGCAATCTTGTCACCGGCGGCACGCACGATGATGTCGGCGATGCCATCGGCTTTGACCTTGGCGTCAAATGTGACTGTCGATTTGAGAGTATCAACAATGCCGGGTGCGGGATAAACCTCTACCGGCGGTTTTTTGTATTTGAAGGTCTTGGAGAGCAGACCGTCCTTAACGATGTGCGTGCGGTTGATGCCAAGGTCACGGACAACGTCGCGCAACACGGTGTGTGAGGTGATGACAAAAATCTCGTCCTCGACATATCCACTCGAGCCGAACAAGTCGCCGAGGCCGCCGAAGTTTGACATGCCGCCACCATCTTCCTGAGAAATTAATACGTTGGCACTGATTTGGTAGTCAGGCTTCTTGGCTTTGGCATAGACAAATGCCAACGAGCCACAGATGAATACCGAGATGGCAAACCAATACCATTTTTTTAGATACAGAGAGATCAGCCCCCTGATGTTGATAAATTCACTCTTTTTATGTGTTGATGCCATAATGCTTGTTCGAGATTATTTGGTGAGGGCGATAGCCAGGGAGGCGATAACGGAGCAGGCGCTGACTATTGTCGAGATGACCGTCACCTTAAAGGCATTGTTTTGGTTATACTTTGAATTGTCGCGACGTATCTGGTTAGGCTCTACATATATATAGTCATTTTGCTTGACATAGAAGTAGGGCGATGACAACACGTCGGCAGAGTTTAGATTCAGACGATGTGCCGTGCGCTCACCATTTTCCTCGCGTATGAGCAACACATTGTTGCGCTCACCATACTCGGTGAGATCGCCGGCGGCGGTGAGAGCATCGAGCACCGAGAAACGCTCGGTCGAAACACGTATCGTGCCGGGAGCCTTAACCTCGCCGGCAACATTAACCTTAAAGTTTATGAGTTTGACGCTGACAAGCGGCTTCTCAACATCAGCACTTATGCGCTCCTCGATGAGCGTGGCAATCTGCTCGGTGGTGAGACCTTTGACGTGCAACTTGCCGATGATGGGCATATTGATGTCGCCTTGTGAGTCAACGATATAGGTGAGCTGCTGAGGCGTCGTTGTGCGCAACAACTCATCGCGTTTTGCCGGGTTTGACAGTGGCAGGTTGTAGGCGGCAGTCGCTTCCGGAGACTGAGACGTTACCAAAATGTACAACTCGTCGTCAGACTCTATTTTGGGCATATAACCGGTCGCAGAAACGGCGGCTGTCGGATTTTGATCAATATCTGTGAAGTATGTCAGGGGCGAACGCTTTGTAGAGCAAGCACACAAGCTCAAAGCGACACCGGCGGCAATTATTACCTGTCTGAATTTCATGATTTCTCTTTAATCTATAAACGATAAAATTGGTTTTACGTTCACATATAACGTAAACGAGTCACAAATTATTATACGAACAAGCAAATTATTGTATAAACAAACAAAAAGTCAACAATCTCACCCCGACGCCGAAGACCTCACACCTCAATCTGAAACACTCCTCTTCGATTAGACAATTCTATCTTAGTAGAAGTCTCATTACTGAATTAGAAATCTTCGCTTGGACTCAGAAATCTTCATCCGGAAATCTTTATCCGCAGGGCGAAACCGCACTTTTTGCGCCTGCAAAGTTACAAATTTTCCCCCAATCCCCAATTCTCACATCCAACCCTTCTGCTCACCACGACACCCCAATCCTCCTCATTACTCAAATAAACCCCATGCACGTACATATTTCAAGACGCTTTGACAAAATTATCAAAAAAATCACGCCAATTCACCACGACATAGCACCACAATCAAAAAAAAAGCCTAAATTTGCCGATGCTTACCCACGTCGTTGCTCCGAGCGAGGAGCGGTTGGGTGGGCACGACATACTAAAACAGGCGTTCATTTGACGCTTTTGTTCTGACATTGTAGAACTTAGGAACTTTTACGAATTGGTCTCAGCAAAAGCAATGGTGAGCGTCCCGTGGGCGTGTCTATATGCACTTTTAGTCGGTTGACTGTAAAGGTGTATCATATATGCACACGACGTGGGGCGTCCCGTTGCTCGTTTCAGACCAATGGGTATCCTAAGACCTTACAATGTGGAGCGAGCAACAAGTGATTGACTCCACGTTTTTGTTTTTGTGTTGTAGCTAATACCAATTATTAACCTTTTTCGGATGGAGTCTCCGACATTCTACATATAGGAGGCGTCCTGAGTGTTCAAGATAACATGGGATAAAGAAAGCGGAGGCGTACTGCTTAGTTCAAGAGTTACAAATGAAACTCTTGGCGTTTCGCCGCGTCCTGTCTTTTTCGAAGAACTTGATTTATTGGAGCTTGATAAACAAGGTTGGACATATCCACATTGTGAAGAACCGCTTCTTTGGGCTCAAAACAAACAATACTTCTATCGTGGAGAGCTTATGTTTGAAGCTAAAGGAGCAAATATTTATGATAAGCCCAACATTATATTTGCTCCCGGCAAAGAAAAACAAGAGCTTATTCCTGTCGATGTTACGTTAATGCTTGAACGCAATGCCGATGCCATGTTTTTACTCGAAAACGAGGCGATAGAGTTTATACGAGATGTATATGTGTCTTATGCTGCTGCTTCAAAAAGCGTTGAGCGCGTCCATGCCAATCAAATGGATTTTGAAACGATGCGAGATAGGCTCGAAAAGAAGACGAAAATCAAGATGGCAATCGTGAAGGAAGATTGTGACTCGTTCGACATCATGCCTTTTGAAACCGCGAAATCTGAGGGCAAACGAATTTATCAAGGCACAAAAGTAGATCGATTCATAGCATCATTTTCAGGAGGCAAAGACTCGCAAGTAGTCTTAGACTTGGTCACGCGGGCAATACCTTCCACTGCGTTTGAGGTGATTTATTCCGATACCGGATACGAACTGCCTCCATCGCTCAAACTGTATGACGACGTTAAGCAATACTATGGTGAACGGTTTCCATCATTGAAGTTTTCAATCGCTCGAAATCATGAGAATGTACTCAATTATTGGGATAAAATCGGCACGCCCAGTGACACGCATCGGTGGTGTTGTAAGGTGATGAAAACAGCACCTTTGTATCGTACGTTTAAACTCCAAGGGAACAAACAAGCCCGAGTATTAGCATTTGAAGGAGTCAGAGCAGAAGAGTCGACTCGCAGAAATGAATATGCTCGAATTGGGAAAGCTGTAAAGCATGCCACGACCATAAATGCACGACCTATTTTTAACTGGAATGTTGTTGAGGTGTTTATTTATCTTTTTCAATATTCGCTTCCGATAAATCCGGCTTATCGTTTAGGAAAAGCAAGAGTGGGTTGTTTGATTTGTCCATTTTCGTCTACTTGGGACGATATGATTGTCAATACATGTTTTCCTAACGAATTGCGACCATTTCTTGAAAGACTTTATGTCGGAGCAAAAGAGCAAGGAGTGAAGGATATTGATGAATACATAAAGAATCGAAATTGGAAGTTCAGAGCGAGTGGAAACGCAATTTATAATGTTTCAGGCATAATCTTTTCTCCTGATAAAGAGAACTTTAAGGCAACTATTATCAATCCAAGCCAAGATTTGTTTACATGGCTGCCAATAATAGGCAAACTTTCTTTTCAAAAATTGAGCAAGAATAAATATTCAGGTGAAATTATTTTTGAAAAAAATATTTACTCGTTTGAATATGAGTCGAAGACAAATGGCTCTCAATTTTGTGTGTATGGTGCTTCGACAATTCATTTTCAAGCATTGCTTCGACGAATATTATATAAAACCACATATTGCATCCAATGTGAAGCGTGTGAAGTTGAATGTCCTACCGGCGCGCTATCAATCTTACCCAAAGTGAGAATTGATACCTCTAAGTGTGCTCATTGTTTCAGATGCTTAGAGTTTCACGACAAAGGGTGTATAGTTGCAAATTCAATAAATATGACAAACGGCACAAATTTAAAAAGTAAAACGGGTATAGACCGATACAGTACATTCGGTCTCCATGAAGAATGGCTTGACGAGTACCTCAATGATCCGGAACATTATTGGGACGAAATATCATTGGGCAAAAAACAGATTTCCAGTGTAAAATCATGGTTTAAAGAGGCTGAGATCATAGATGCCAAATTGACCATTACCGACCTTGGTAAACTATTGGTTGAAATAGCACATGATAATCCTACTCTTGTATGGGAAATTGTACTGATCAATTTGTCTTATAATTCATTTATTGTAGAGTGGGTACTTAACAATATTATGCTTGACAAACCTTATGATAATAATTTTATTGATGAGTCAATTAAGATTGAATATGGAGATACTTATGGGTTAAAAACCATTCAAAATGCTAGAGCTGCATTTATGCAGCTTATGAAATATTCACCATTAGGCGAGTCTCTTATGCTTGGTATTGAAGATGGTAAAACTCGCGTGCGTAAAGCATATGAGGATGTATCACCCGAAGCTATTGCATATTCAATATACAAGTATGTTGAATCAAAAAAAGACAAAGATGCCGTATCAACCGGTCTTTCGTTTATACGAGTGTCGGACTTCTATCGTCCGGAAGAAACTTACGGTCCATACCGTGAATTTGGTATTTCCAAGACAGAACTTCTCAAAAAACTGCGATATCTATCTTCACAAGCAAATCGTGTTTTGATAGCAGAACTAAATATGGGTCTCGATCATATCACACTTCGAGATGACCTTAATCCAATAACCGCACTTACACAATTAGTTCAATAAAACCATGACATCAACATATAGCGATATAGTCAGACTCCGCGGAGGCAAACCTGCTTATAACATAGAGGAAGAGCAGGGTGACGAATGGACCTCATTCATTCCTAACGAACAATTCAATGGTGTGCTACGCACAGTTATTAAGGCAGTGAGAGGCAATGATATTGACAATCATAAGTCATTTTGGATTAATGGCACATATGGTACCGGCAAAAGCCATGCTGCGGCTGTCATTGCCCACATTCTCTCTGATCCTGTTGAAGAAATCAAGGATTGGGTCGACTATGAATTCAAAGGTTCTAAGTACGTCGTCATCCGCGAAGCTATCTACAAGCTGCGCGAAAAAAAACGACTGCTTCCCATCAAGATTTATGGTCTCCGAGGTATGTCGGCAGTCGTCGATCTCGCTTTGGTTGTTCAGAAAGATGTCATGGGAGCACTTAAAACTCACGGCATAGAAATATCGGTGCAGACTGATTATGAGAGCCTTATTGCAACAATTGAGAAGAGTCGCGAGGTATGGACAACGATAATTGACAACAATCTCGGGTTGCAGTCGATAGCTCCGACTCCCGAAAAGCTTATAAATCTTCTGAAGACTCAGAATATTAATGCATATCATCGTGCCGTTGATACTTTGAAAGAGCAGAATTTAAGTGCTAGCTTGCAGCTTGAGAATCTAAGCAAGTGGCTCATCGAAGTTCAGAACGCCGTGACCGAGCAAACCGAGTACAATGGTATACTCATCCTTTGGGACGAGTTCACCGATGTGATGAACGCTTTCGGCGTAGCTATCCTCAAAGAAATTCAGGCAGTAGCCGAGAAGTTTATGAACGCGGAAAATAACTCATTTATATTCCTGGTTTCTCATCCATCGGCTTTCAATTCCATTTCTCAAGAGGAAGTGAAGCAGACCGATGGTCGTTATCACAGAATGTCTTACAATATGGAAGCTGTTTCGGCGTTCAAGATAATGTCTCGCAAGTTTGAGGTTGTCAACCAAGAACAGTATGATAATCTTCGTTCTCACTATTATGGAGGCATCTGTGATGTAATTCAAATGTACACCGCATCAGCCGTGGATCAACAAGCCACTATTGATGATTTGCGAAACCTCTTCCCAATGCACCCCGGCACTGCGAACCTTGCTACTTATTACGCAACTGTTATCGGTTCGTCGAGCCGAAGTGTTTTTGAGTTTCTTGGGCAAAATGACGCTATCCGTGAATTCATGAACAGTGAAGAGCATTTTCTCAAACGACATACTATTACAGCTGATTATCTCTGGGATTTCGTGTTGAAAATATTTCAAGAGGACATCACCAACTACGGAGCTGTCACTGAACGTTACAACTCCTATCAAAACGCCGTCGCACATCACAGTGAGTCAGATGGTGGTGCCTCGATGGCAATTTTCAAAGCGATTCTGCTGTTGAATGCCTTCAATAATATATCCGGTGAAGAGAATCGGAGTCTTGTTACTCCCTCGGAAGCAAATATCAAGGCTCTGTTCGCCGGTACTCAATATCAGGGTGCGGTTGACGATGTGCTCCGGTGGCTCAACGCCGAGAGTATCATCCAACGAGCTCCCGGTGAAGAAGGTCTATATTCAGTGCAATTCTCAGCACTTCCCGCAAAGGAAATCGAGGATAAAAAGAAGGAAATGTGCAACGTTCATTTCCGCTACACTTCTCAGGTTGTAACCTATGGAGATGAAGCTGCCAATGGTGTAAGCAAGAAATTTGCGCCTAAAGTAATACGCCCTTACGCTTATGGTTTCTTTTCTGATGAGGGCAATGACTCGGCACTTGCTTCCAAAATCAAAAATGGCAAGAAAGCGGCTAAATCGAGCAACCTCTATTTCGCTTTCCTCGTTGCGCGCAATCTCGACGAAAAGTCAGCTCTTACTCACTTCGTTGAAAAGATGACAATTCTTCAGGAAACAGATAAGGAACTTCAGAATATATTCTTTATCCTCGTAGATGAAGTATTCACCGATAAAGACTATGAGCGCTTCATCGAATATCAGGCGAACTTAGCTTGCGCAAGCAGCCACGGCTTCGTTGATCAAATGACCACCCATCGCAAACACGCGAGTGACCTTGTCAAGGACTACATCGCTCGCGTAGGGCGTGGAAACGCCACCGTTTATATTAACGATCAGTCGTTCCCCATATCTATGAAGCACTTCTCTTCGGATATCAATGACAAGCTCTCGCCCGTCATTTTCTTCTATGCACCCGAATCTCTCGAAATCCTCCGTAAGAAGGCTCCTCAGACTTTCTGGGCAAACAAAACTTCAAAAGAAATTGTGCGCCGTGTTCTCTTCTCGCAAACCAAAAGCGAGATTTGGGACGGTATGGCTCAGGGTGCTCCAATCCGTTTTCTTCTCCAGGACAGCATAGACGACAATCTCGAATGGAAATCCGATGTTACCGAGAGTCATCCCCTCAGGGCGATTTTCAACTTCGTTCAGAAGAAAATCAAAGATGCGAACAAGACGGTACCGTTCAATTTCGCCGAGAAATTTGAGGAGCTTACACGACCTCCTTTCGGACTCTATAATAGCTTCGCTGCTATGGCAGCTATGGCTTTCGCACTCCGCCCATGGATTGGCAAAATCTTCGACCAAATGGGAAAGCCTCGCGATGCCAACAATCTCGTTGAATACATCGCCGAACTATTCAAAGTATGGGACAGTGGCAAGGCAAGCAATAAGCTTACCTTCAAATTCCAGACTCCCGAGGAAGGCAAACTATGCAAGTCGCTGACAGATCTTTTTCATTTGAAGAATCCCACGGCTGGCTATACAGATATATCCAGTCTCAAAGATGCTCGCTTTGCCATCACCGGACAATTTGTTGAAAAAAAAGGATTTCCTCTGTGGTCGCTAAAGTACACTCCCGACGACGTTGTTGAGCAGCTGCCGGGTGAAGTCAAACTGACTGACGACATCAAGACCCTTATTGATAATATTGTCAAAATATGTTCCCCCGGAGAACTGCGAAATCCGGCACTCCTCCGTAATACACTCGACCTAATTTCTGCGAACCGCAATGAGGTTAGCACACTTGTCAAAATGGCAGAAACCTATCGTGCCGGTTTTCTAACCTATCTCAGGAGTATTGAAAATGTCAACCTCCAGGATGCAGAAATTGAAGATGCTCTGACTTACATTCGTCATACTCTTCACTCGACTCTCGGTTATTGGACTGAAAATGAGGTGCGAGATGCTCTAAAAGATTGGAAACTCTCAAAAATGCCATCCGGCACGAAACCGTTGCCCGCCCCATTTACCACTCCTGCACAAACTTCAACAAATGTGCAAGCACCGATTACTACACAAAATGCACCCAATCCAATCCTTACGGATAACGAGTTTGAAGAAAAACGTGAAGAAGCTTTGTTGAAACTTAAAGGCGAAAACTCTATTGATCGCCTCAAAGAAATCTTGGAATGTCTTTGTGGCGATGACAACATTGAAGTCATAGAATATATTAATTCTTTCCTGTGATGGCGCAATATAGAACGTTCTCAAGCATGGAGGAACTCTTCGCATTTGCCAGCGAAGATAAACATTGGACCGGAGAAGGAGCCGCCACTCTTAACCGTTATCCTGTGCGGTTTGTACTCTTTGAAAATTTTGCTGATCTCAAAGAGTTTGTAAACGGTATAGACTATGCCTTCGAGGAACATGTGTTTGTTCAAGGCATCAGCAAATGGCTTGATGTGGATTATCCTGATGCAATGCTTACCCAAGATGCCTTGGGGCAGGACATCGTTCGCTATATCAAACAACTTCCCACACATGACTTTGTGATTACCCCATTCTCGGAACTCGCCCGTTTTTATGAGAATTTACGCTATCGTGAATTTGACTCTCTGATTAGCACCATTCGTCTTGCTGAGCCGCCATTAGAAGCTCAGCAAAACCATCAGCGCATTTACATACCTATAATTGGTATGCAGAGCAAGATTGGAGCTTTTACAAACGATCCGAATATACACATCTGGGAATATAAAACGCCATCGCCACAACCAAGCTATGAGCTTGTACTCACCAAGGGGTCAACTTATGGCGTTCAAGGATTACAGGAAACTTACTCAACCGTGAGCTCTGTTAGGGAATGGCTTGAGCTTTGGTGCCGTGAAACCCCGGTTACTGAGCGCATTATATGCTCATCAAAGGCAATATTCAACAATGCACACAACGCAATGCCGGATAATGCCTTCTCTTATTTCATCTGCAATAATGCCTTTGAATTCCTCACTAAGGGTCTCAGGTTAAACTTCGGCGAAGTAGCATACAAAGAAGAAGATAATGATTATTGGAAAACCCTTGCTTCTGAAATAGACATCACTGATTTTAATTTTGATATTTTTGTAAGCAAACACTTTGATACTTTTGGTATTACAAATGGCATTAGTTTTATCAAGACTTGGTTTGAATGTGACACTGCCTTTGATCGTTGGCTACTGTCCATATATTATCAAATAAAGTCCGATAAGTCAGATTACCTATTCCGCGCTCTCACCTCCTGCGAAATGCTGAATACTTCAAACCTGATGTCATCCTTGGCAACTCTGATTTTTTCAGAACCCATCGTTAATCCTGCCATCAACGAGCGCAAGAATCTTCTTCTTGAGGCAACCAAACACAATGCTACGATGCCTGAAGAAGCCGAGAATTTTGTGAAAGCGCGCTTGAAAGCTATCGCTGCCGATCCCGAAAAGGGATATTACGTTGCCGCAAAGCTGCTAACATCTTCCACTGCGTCAGAAATAGACCTCACAATCGAATGGTTTGGCTCCGGGCGCATCAATCAGAATGAAGTCAAGGATATATATCCGCAGATCATTGATTACTGCCAGCCACTTACCGTCCAATCGGAAGTCGATTGGATTGGCAGGTATTTCAACGAATACCGCAAGAGCAAGATAGCAAATTCCGTAACCGCAGAACTATCCGAGATACTGAAAGAGATAAACGGTAATTCTATAAAATTCACGAGCTGGAACGATGAATTTAAAACGACTCGCACGATTTTGGCTAATCGCCATGATATTGATGTTATATATTGGATTGATGGTCTCGGTGTTGATTGGGTTCCTCTGATTACGTCCATAATCGAGCAACACAAGTTCGATGGTATTTATCTCAACGAGATATACATTGCTACTAGTAAGCTGCCGACTCGGACAGATAATAATAAAACCGAACTTCAACAGCTCACCGATGGTGAACTGCCAAAGATTGGCGACCTTGATAGCTTTGCCCACACAAGCAAGTGTTATCCCTCTTATGTTTCTGACGAAATAAAAAAAGTTACTGAGGCTATCGAGAATGTGCTTGCTACTTACTCGGGAAAGAAAATCGCATTCGTCTCTGACCACGGCATCTCCTATATGCCGCAACTTGCCCAAGGTTTGCAGTTGACAGGTTATGAGTCAGATCATAACGGTCGTTGCGCCATAAGAACTACCGGCACTCCGACGTCCGACAATAATTATGTTATTCTCGACGATGGCAAGACAATCTGTTCGCTAAACCATTTTTCACTCACAAGTAAAGTTAATAATGGCTTGGGTGTTCATGGTGGTGCTCTTCCCGAGGAAGTTCTCGTGCCCATCATTATCGTTTCTTCTCAGAAGAATGCCAATAATTACATTGCCAAACTGCTAACCCCTGAAATTTCAGCAGTCGCTCCTGTTGCTCGAATTCTCATTAAAGGACTTTTTTCAGTAGACACTCCCAAGCTTGTCTACAACGGCATTTCCTATAACTTGCAGAAAGTCGGACCTGATACATATGAAAGTGAAAGTCTTAATCTCGTTGATTCCTGTCAATCTGTTAAGGTTACTATCGGTACATCATTCAATCAGTCGTTCCCCATCTCCGTCCAAACCGGCGCAGAAGAAGATGATCTCTTCGGGGATTTATAATTCAATCGCATGAAAGATTTAATAACCCACAAAATACGTGAGAATTTTGCGTCGATGGCGATTTACAAGGATCCAGCCTCGACTAATAGTTTATTCGCCGGCAGGAATCTGCCTTCATTTGTCAAAGATTTTCTTCTCAAACGCTATATCAATACCGACGGAAGTATCAATCGGCTAAAACTGACAACTTTCCTCGACGCAGTAATCCCCGAACAGCAGACGGCAGTGAAAGATCGACTGAACGACGGTGAAGAAGTCACGTTACTGTGCCGCTTTATTATCTATATCGATTTGATTCACAACATTCGTCGTTTCTCCATTCCTGACCTGGGTATAAAGCAGAACGAGGGTCAAATTCCCGAGTATGTTTACAGTCAGTACAAGGGTGAACTCGTTGATGGGGAGAAATGGGGCATCGTAAAACTTTCGCTTCTCCCTGATGATGATGGCAAGAAGAACCATGTTGAGATGATAGAATTTAAGCCATTCAAACCATACAAGTCCGTGGATATTGAATATCTCCGAAATGCCCGAGGGAACTTCTCAATCACAGAGTGGATAGATGTACTTCTTTCTGCGATGGAATATGATGCCGATGGTTTTGATAATATGACTCAAAAGCTCGAATTTTTAACACGCCTTTTAATTTTTGTAGAGCCTCGACTCAATGTGATAGAACTAGCACCCAAGGGTACCGGTAAATCTTTTGTGTTTGGCAATCTCTCAAAGTATGGGTGGTTGGTCAGTGGCGGTAAGGTGACTCGCGCTAAACTTTTCTATGACAAGAACAAACAGCAAAACGGCATAATAAAAAATCATGATTTCACCGCTTTTGATGAGATACAAACTATCATTTTCCAAGAACCGGCTGAGATTCAGGCTGCACTCAAATCTTATCTTGAATCAGGCAAGACTACAATAGACAATAATGAATTTACATCTGAGTGTGGTCTTATGCTAATGGGTAATATTCCGCTTAACGAACAGCGCAGACCTCTCAATTACCGTTACTTTGATTCTCTTCCAGTATCTTTCAGAGAATCAGCGTTACTTGATCGTTTCCATTGTTTTATTGAGGGGTGGCACTTGCCAAGAATACATAAGGGTATTATATATAAAGGTTGGACACTTAATGTGGAGTATTTTTCAGAAATACTTCATTCGCTGCGCACACAAAATATTTATGGTGTAATCTTTGATGAGGTTGTCGGTTATACCAAAAACGCCGATACTCGCGATTTTAATGCTGTTAAGAGAATTGCGGTTGCGTATATGAAACTACTGTTTCCACATTGGACATCTTGTGACGATGTCGATCGCGAGGATTTTGATTTTTATTGTTTGCAGCCGGCAATAAGACGCCGAGGAATTATTAAAGAGCAATGTCGCTTTATTGACTCGGAATTCAAAATAGCGATGCCTGATTTTTGGGTTAAAAAGGAGTGATGCATCTGTTCATTTTTTTTGTGTGGGAGAGAAAAGGGAGATAAAGTTGGTTGGGGATAAAAAAGTTAGTAACTTTGTCGCACCAATCGCGACAAGGTGTCGACACTAAGTTGTGGCGGCTTGCGTCGGTTGGGGCATCGCGGCGGTTGCCGGTGTGGCTCGCGGCGGTGTGTTTTGCCTTGAATTAATGTATGCTCCCGGCGGTCGGTGCCTAAGGCTCGGTGACGCGGGAGCCAGTAAATAACAATAGTTACTCACTAAAATTATTATGTTAGAGAAAACCAACGTCAAAGTTCTCGACAAAGTAGTCGTCAGATTTTCGGGCGATTCGGGTGACGGTATGCAGCTTGCCGGCAACATCTTTACGAATGTGTCGGCAGGGGTCGGCAACCAAGTGTCAACATTTCCCGATTATCCGGCAGAAATTCGCGCTCCGCAGGGTTCGCTCTCGGGAGTGTCGGGTTTTCAGGTAAGTGTCGGTGTGGGTGTGCATACCCCCGGCGATAAGTGTGATGTCCTTGTGGCTATGAATCCGGCTGCGCTCAAGCAGAATGTGAAGTTTCTCAAACCCGGCGGCATCATCATCGTTGACATAGACTCGTTCACCGAAGCTGATCTCAAAAAGGCATTGTTTGCCACAGATGATCCTTATAAGGAGTTGGGCATCAATCCCGATCGTGTGATGGAGGTGCCGGTGACATCGATGACAAAGGCTGCGCTCGCCGATGAGGGTATGGACAATAAGAGTGTGCTCAAGTGCCGCAATATTTTTGCCCTTGGCGTTGTCTGCTGGTTGTTTGACCGTCCCGTTGAGGCTGCCAAACATCATCTTGCCAATAAGTTTGCCAAAAAGCCGGCTGTCGCTCAAGCTAACATCAAGGTTATCGATGCCGGATATAATTATGCTCACAACATACATGCCTCTATGCCCACGTATCGCGTGGAAACGAAAGATCCGCGTCCGGGCATCTATACCGATATCAATGGCAACACAGCTACGGCGTGGGGCTTGATAATGGCGTCGGAGAAGTCGGGACGTCCGCTGTTCCTCGGCTCATATCCCATCACACCGGCAACCGATATTTTGCACGAGCTTGCCAAACGCAAGGATCTCGGTGTCAAGGCTTGTCAGATGGAGGACGAAATCGCCGGCGTATGTTCGGCGATAGGTGCGTCGTTCGCGGGCAATCTCGCCGTGACATCGACATCGGGTCCCGGTCTCGCGCTCAAGAGCGAGGGCATCGGTTTGGCGGTCATCGCCGAGTTGCCGTTGGTGGTCATCGACGTGCAACGCGGAGGTCCATCTACGGGTCTTCCCACCAAAACCGAGCAAACAGACTTGATGCAGGCTCTATATGGTCGCAATGGCGAATCTCCGCTCGCTGTCGTGGCTCCGGCATCGCCCACAGACTGCTTCACAATGGCATTTGAGGCGTGTCGCATAGCCATCGAACACATGACGCCGGTGATATTGCTGAGTGATGCGTTTATCGGTAACGGCTCATCGGCATGGCGCGTGCCCGACGCCGACGAGTTCCCCGAGATACACCCCAATTTGGTGCCCGACAGTCTCAAAGAGTCAGGTTGGAAGCCATATATGCGCGACCCCGAAACACTCGTGCGCTATTGGGCAACGCCCGGCACCGAAGGTTTGCAACATCGCCTCGGCGGTCTCGAGAAAGACGCCGTGACAAGTGCAATCTCGACCGACCCCGCAAATCACGAGAAGATGGTCAACACGCGTCGCGAGAAAATTGCTCGCATCGCCAACGACATACCTCTGCTTGATGTTAAATGTGATGCCGATGCCGACACCCTCATCGTTGGTTGGGGTGGCACATTCGGTCACATCTATACCGCCGCCGAAGAGCTTTGTGCCGCCGGCACGCCGATAGCGTTTGCTCACTTCCGCTATATCAATCCGCTGCCACGCAACACTCACGAGGTGCTCTCGCGCTACAAACGTGTTATCGTCGCTGAGCTTAACACCGGTATGTTTGCCGACTATCTGCAAGCAAAATTCCCCGAGGTTAAGATTGAGCGCATAAACAAAATCCAGGGACAACCCTTCATGGTGAGCGAGATTGTCGAACAAGTAAAAAACATCATCAAATAAACAGCCATGACCACAGAACAAACAACCCCTACATATAAGGCCGCAGATTTTAAAAGCGACCAAAGCGTGCGTTGGTGCCCGGGCTGCGGTGACCACGCAATCCTCAATACACTACACAAAGCCATGGCTGCGCTGGGCGTGGCTCCGCACAAGACAGCCGTGATTTCGGGTATCGGTTGCTCGTCACGTTTGCCTTATTATATGAATACGTATGGTTTCCACACCATACATGGACGTGCAGCGGCGATAGCCACCGGCTTTAAGGTTGCCAACCCCGAGATGACCGTATGGCAGATTTCGGGAGACGGCGACGGACTTGCCATCGGCGGCAACCACTTTATCCACGCCGTGCGCCGCAACATCGATATTAACATCGTCTTGTTTAATAACAAGATTTACGGACTCACCAAAGGACAGTACTCACCGACATCGGCACGCGGTTTTGTGTCAAAGTCGTCGCCCTACGGCACCACCGAGGATCCGTTTATCCCGGCAGAATTGGTGTTTGGCGCGCGGGGCAACTTCTTTGCCCGCTCGATAGATGTCGAATTGCAAACATCACAAGAAGTGCTCACCGCCGCTGCTCGCCACAAGGGCACATCGGTTGTCGAGATACTTCAAAACTGTGTGATATTCAACAACGGCATTCACAATCCCATCACCGACCGCGCCGTGCGTGCCGACAAGACCATACACCTGCGTCATGGCGAGAAAATGATATTTGGCGCTAACGGCGACAAAGGTCTCGTGCGTGACGGCTTCCTGCTAAAAGCCGTGACAATAGGTCAGGACGGATACACTCTCGATGATGTTCTTGTGCATGATGCCCACACCCCGTCAAACTTCCTGCATCAGCAACTTGCGATGATGGATGGCGACACACTGCCTCTTGCCGTGGGCGTGATACGCGACGTGGAGACGATAACCTATAATGACGGTGTCGAGGCACAAGTTGCCGAAGTGCGTGCACGCAAAGGCTTTAAATCGTTGCGCGACATGATACTCGCCGGCGAAACGTGGGAAGTTAAATAACACGCCCGACAAAAAGAACTCAGCGTCGACAGCCGACGCCGATCAGACGACATAAAACGGCGTCGCGGACACAGTGAAAACCATAACCGCGACGCCGTTTTGTCAAATAATCGGGGGGTGTTGTCCATTATGTGACAAAAAATTTGCATCACCGTCCGCCACATTATTATCTTTGCCACGTTTTTGGTGCCCGGCATCACCGCGCTCCAAACAAAAGCAAAAATCAGATAATAATAAAAACAAAAAAATAATAAGACTATGACTACCGGTTACAACCCCAACGAAGACAACACCCATTTGGTAAACAACGATGATTGCACTCGTCTGCTCAATAACGAGGCAGACAACGATGCCACACAAATCGTCAATGAAGAGAATGCTTATCTGCAAGAAGAACAAAAAGCACAAGAGACTCCCAAAAAGGCAAACCGCTCAAAAGGTGCATTTAATGCCTCAAATATTGCTGCTGCCGGTATCGGCGTGGTAGCCGGTGCTGCTGCCGGTGCTGCCGTTGGTGCCGGAGCCGCCAACATTGAACAGACAGACCTCGCTGTTGACGATGCAACGGCAGCCGGCGACAAAGTTGCAGATGCTAAAGTCGCCGATGCTGCGAGTGATGATAACGCCACCGTTCATGCCGGTGCTGAGAGCATACATAATGCCGCCACAGAGGAGCCACTGCACGTGTCGGGTCCCAATCCCGCCGATGCTGCTGCCACCGTTCATGCCGGTGCCGAGAGCATACATAATGCCGCCGCTGATGATGTTGAACCTGCCACCGAAGACATTGTTGTCGATGAGACATACGTAGACCCCAACAGTGACATACATGTGGCGCATGTTGATGACTCTATGTCGTTCTCACAGGCATTTGCCGCCGCCCGCTCACAGGTTGGCGCCGGAGGCTGTTTTACATGGCACGGCAGAGTATATGGCACATATTATGAGAACGAATGGAACGCCATGACTCCGGCAGAACAACACGACTTCCAGATGGCTGCCACCGAGACCGGACACTCGGCAGAACACTACGACAACTCGAATTATTTGGCGGTGAAACCGGTAGATGTCACTGACGCAGACATTACGACTCCAACCGATGACGATATAGCATATGTAGACCCCGAACCGGTGAGTGACGACGAAGTGCGTGTGCTCGGTGTTACAGAAGTGCAAGACGGCGACGGCAATTCATTTCAGGCTGCCATTCTTGATGTTTCCGGTCGTCAAGGTATGCTTGTCGACATAAACGATGACGGTGTCTATGAAGTCATCACCGGCGACTTTAACGGCGATGGTCAGATCACCGAAGATGAAATCGGCGATGTTTCAGGCTGTGGCATCACTACCGAAGACGTGCAACAACAATACGAATATCAAAATCAAAGTGAGGCACAATTTGATATTGACGAACCGGGATTTGATGACCCCGGCATGGACAGCACCGCAGATTTTGATAACACCGTAGATGTCTCAGACTTCGCATAATTCAAAATCATAAGAAGCGATCGCATATATTTCTCTCCTCTGTTGCAACATATAAATTCCAAAAAACGTCAGACAGCTGACAAAACACAAAACAACAATGGGTAACGATCCTAATGCCGTATTCGTAAAATGCCCCAATCAGGGCTGTGGTCATGTATTGCAGTTTAAGGCAATGCCAAACTACCGAGAAGCGATCATAGAATGTCCGTTTTGCCACTACAAATCAAAGGTTAAAAACTTTCTTGACTTCACGCCCAAGACGCCGGCGCCCATGCCGCCATTAAACGGGAACCAACAGGGAGGCGGTGACACACAGATTGTCTCCGGCAACCAAGTGACAAATCAGACAACGGCTCAGACAACAACTCAAAAAACAAACCAATTAACGCGAGTGTTTATTAAATGTCTGACATCAGGTGAAGAACGTCCTCTCAAATACGGAGAGAACAAGGTGGGACGTGCCTGTGCCCAACCCAAAGCCGACATACTGTTCAAAGACCCGGAGAAATATCTCAGTCGTGACCATGCCACGTTTAAAGTTGTTGACAGAGCCGGCATCATAGAGATACATCTGTCTGATAATGGGTCTGCCAACGGCACATTCGTAAAAAATCAAAGGCTGAAACCGCGCATGATATTGAAAGTGCCGGCAGACACCATTGTTAAACTCGGCAAACTGGAATTTATGATACGCATAGATGGAGCCCGCAAAGTAACCGGCGGCACAGACACCGTGCTCATATAATCTCAGTCAAGATGTCAAAAGATTAATATATTTGAAACCAAAATAAACACTCTCAGAATATGACAATAAAAATAGGACTTCCGATAGCATTTTCAGAGCAAGGGAAAAAGGATAACCAAGAAGATCGCATATTCCCGACGATAGATCAACTTGCCACCTATCAAAAATGCTTTGTGCTGTGTGATGGCATGGGAGGTCACGAAAAAGGCGAAGTGGCAGCATCGATAGTCTCCGAAACGCTGTACAACGCATTGATCACGACAGTGCCTGCCAAAAATATCGTTACCAAAGAGTGGCTCGAAAAAGCATTAAACCGTGCGTATGATGCCTTGGATAAAATGGCGTATCACCCCGAGCAACGCCCGGGCACCACTATGACGTGTGTATATATGGGCGATAACGGATTGATGTGCGCACATATAGGTGACAGTCGCATATATGTTGTGCGCCCCGGCAAAGGCATCATATTCCGCACAGAAGACCATTCGTTGGTAAATCAACTGATACGTGCCGGCGAACTCACCGAGGAAGAAGCACGCAACCATCCGCGTCGCAATGTCATCACTCGTGCCATGCAACCCGGACTCGAAAAACGATATGCCGCCGATTTTAAGATATTGCAAGACATTGAGGCGGGCGATTATATCTTTATGTGCTGTGATGGCATACTCGAACGACTTACAGACGAAAAACTCGTTGAGATTTTGTCATTAGATATTCCCGTTGAACAAAAACTCAAAGACATTTACGACACGTGCTATGGCGAGACTCGCGACAATTATACATGTATCTTGATACCGATCAACGAAGTGGAGAAAGATATAGCTACGACAGTCGTTCCCGAGGCTCCGGTATTTGAGGGCGCAATAAAATCCAAAGCATTGGCAGATGGCGATGACACCACAGCCGTCATCAACAAAGCCGGGAATGTAGCCACACAGCATCCTAAGCCGCCCATGCCGCCCAAACCTATGGCAAAAAACGTTGCACCGACAGCCAACGACAAAACCAAACAATGCAAACGTCGCTCGATGATGACAACATCGATAATCGCTATTGTGATTACACTTCTCGTATGCCTTGTGTTCTTCTTATTATTCCGCTCGACAATCGTGGGCGAAGACAAAAAAGAACCGGAAAAGAAAGAAGGAAAAGTGTCGACGCCACAAGGCGACAATACAACAAATGTACAATCGGGCACTTCTACCGGTTCACAAGGTGATGTCAATGATAAACAATCGAATGGAGATAACACATCGTCACTGGGAACTAATGAGGCACCCCATGATACACATACAGATGGCACAGTTCCCCCCAAAACAGATAATGTGAAAGCAGATAATACAAAACAAGCAAAACAAGCAAAACAAGGAGAAAAAACGACAGAACAGTCATCAGTCAATTCCCCCGGAGAAGGGCCAAAGGGCGAAGGTTTGGGGGCTGTTGGGGCTAAGTTTAGTGGCGGTTCACAAGGTAATGGTAATACAAACACCGGCAATAACGGCACGACGAACAAAAATGAACATAAGTGACGCATTGCCGGTTGGCACACGGCTTGGCTGTGGTGTCAAATCAAGCTACCTCATTGATGATGTCATCGGTCGAGGTGGCTTTGGCGTTACTTATCGTGCACATGACAACAATGGTCAGAGCGTTGCCATCAAAGAGTTTTTTCCGCGAGGCATGTGCTCACGCGACATTGACACCGGTGCGGTAATCGTCGATGATATCAACCAACTCGACATTGTTGACAAGCTGCGCCACAGATTTGTCACCGAAAGTCGCAATCTTGCCCTGTGTGACAATCCCGGCATAGTGCATATCATTGAAACTTTTGAAGAAAACGGCACTGCCTATATGGTTATGGAGCATGTCGAGGGCGTCACGCTCAAGACATTCGTCATCAACAATGGTGCGATGAGCGAACAGTTGGCTCGTGAGATAATCATATCTGTGGCATGGTCGCTCGATTATCTTCATTTCAAGAATATCACGCACTTGGATATTAAGCCCGACAACATCATACTCACAGGGTCGGGACAGCCGGTGATCATAGATTTCGGACTTTCACGACAATATGATGCACAAGGCATCACCGAGTCACAGCTTGTGGCAGCCGTGTCAAAAGGATATACGGCAATCGAGCAATACACGCCGCGTCCGATATTCTCTCCTGAGAGTGACGTGTATTCGCTGGCAGCGACAATGCTATATTTGCTTACGGGCGTGACTCCTGACGAGCCCAACGAGAGTTCGGATCCGACGGCAAGAATACCGGCAACCATTTCGACGGTGACTCGCAGAGCAATAAGCCACGCCATGAGCTTTTCGACGACAACGCGTACGCGCACGATGCAAAGGTTTATCAATGACCTCAACGACGTGCGCAAACAATCGCCGACTCCGACACCTCCGACACCTCGTGTCAAATCCGATAATGTCAGAACGCGAGGCAACAACGACAGACAACGGAAAAACAAGCCGTCACAGGTCGTTGTAAACACGCTGCTGACAATACTCTTTATCATCACGGTATTAATAGCCGTGGCATTCTGTAGCGGTGAGGTGTCACGCGGGCAGTATGGCGGCAATGTATTGCCTCCAATGAGAGGTTTTGAAATATTCTGTATGATGTCGGGTGTGTCGGGCGTATTGTTTATTGCCCTAATGACACGTGCGCGCGGCTTTAAATATTTTATTTGGACAATAGGTTTTTTGTTAACGGCAGCCGTTATCGCTAACATAGCCATAGTATAAAACACAGATGGCAAACATTTATGACATACGCCGTTACGGGAAATTGATATTCCTCGCTATTGCAGCAACAGTGGCGGTGTTGTTCTTGTATGTCTCAAATAATCTTGTCAAAGATCTCGCGGTCCAAGAGCGCGAACGTATGGAAATTTGGGCTGATGCCACCAAGGAGATTGTCAATCAGATAAGTATGTCTGATGTTGAGAGTGCAGACATCGCCGAGAATGATAGTGATTATGCTCCTCACCCGATGTCTGCCGGCGTTGACATAGATTTCCTGCTCAAAATCATCAAGGGCAATACCACGATACCGGTATTGCTGACAGATGATGATGGCAATATTATCAATTATCGTAACTTTGACTTACCCGATCCCGTAGACTCGTTAAATCCGCTTGACCTCACGCCGACAAACAGCCAATTCCTTGAAGATCGTCTCGCGTCACTATCAGAGGGTTCAAATGTGATACATATAAACATTGTCCCCGATGTGCAACAACATTTGTATTATGAGGACTCGACGTTACTAAAACGATTGAGCTATTTCCCCTATGTTCAGCTGTTGGTGATGATAATATTTCTTGTCGTGGTCTATTTTGCCGTTTTGTCGACAAAAAAGGCAGAGCAAAACAAAGTTTGGGTCGGACTGTCAAAAGAAACGGCTCATCAGCTCGGTACTCCGATTTCATCGCTTATGGCGTGGCTTGAACTATTGCCGGAGCTTGGTGTTGACGAAGACACCATCAGCGAGATGAGTAAAGATGTCAACCGCCTCTCAACTATTGCATCACGTTTCTCAAAAATCGGATCGCGACCTCAAATGGAGAGTGTAAACCTCGTCGATATCGTGACACATGCGACTTCATATATGTCTACACGTATCTCGGGACGCATATCACTCTCGACAGACATAAAATACGCATCATTGCCGGTGATGGCTTGTCCGCCATTGTTTGAGTGGGTCATGGAAAATCTTATAAAAAATGCCGTGGACGCGATGGAAGGCAGCGGACATATTGAAGTCACTACAGGGTTGATGACAGCTCGTCAGGCATTTATCGATGTCACAGATTCAGGCAAAGGAATATCACGCAAAAACTTCAAAAACGTTTTCAACCCCGGATATACCACTAAATCGCGTGGTTGGGGACTCGGTCTGACTCTTGCCAAACGCATAATAGAGCAATATCATGGCGGACGTATATTTGTCAAGGCGTCAACCCCCGGCGTGGGCACCACATTCCGCATAGAAATAAATCTGACAGATACAGACAACAAACAAGCATAATAATCATAAAATTAATAGTCAAATGAAAATCAAATCATTAATACTCACATTGTCAGCAATTATCACAGCATCTGTTTCAGCTTTTGGCTGGGGACAAAAAGGTCATGACGTCACCGCTTATATCGCCGAGCAACACCTCACCGAGACAACACGACAAGCCGTTGACAAGATACTCGAAGGTCGCTCGTTGGTCTATTGGGCAAATTGGCTTGATAATGCCTCACATACACCCGATTATGCCTATACCAAGACGTGGCACTACAAAAACATCAATAAGGGTGTAAGCTACGAAGATATGGCTCTTAATCCGAAAGGAGATGCCGTCACTGCCATACGTCGCATGATTGATGAACTCAGCAGCAAATCAGATTCTGTTGATAAACTGTTGGATATGAAAATTCTTATTCACGTGGTTGGTGACCTTCATCAGCCGATGCATCTTGGACATGCCACAGATCTTGGCGGGAACACCGTGAAAATCAAATATTTTGAGCGTAATACCAACTTGCATTCGATTTGGGATAATGCACTTGTCGATGGCGCTCACAAATGGAGCTACACCGAGTGGCAACAGCAACTTGATCGTCTTTCGCCCGAAGATGAAAAGGTGGTCGTCGCCGGTAGCATAGATGATTGGGCAAAAGAAACGGTTGCAATAGCCGATGCCATTTACAATGCCATTCCCGAAGGGACAAAAGTGTCATACAATCAAATTGCAGCTGCCGCTCCGATCATCGAGCAACAACTGCTCTATGGCGGTTTGCGTCTCGCTCATATTCTTAATACCATTTTTGATCCTGCATACTCGTCCAAATCCTTGTAATTGTTGATAATGAAGACTTCACTGTTAAAGCGCATTGCGATCTTTGTGTGTATGCTCGTTGTGACGTGTGTTGTCGCGCAGTCTCAGACTTTTGTCTGTGATAAGGTTGTGGCTGTGAGCAACAAACGTTATAACACAATGATGAAACGTATGTATAAGACAAAATTTGTTGTGTCAGTTAACGGAAATACGGCAAAGGTTGATATGTATCTTAACGGTAAATCATCGCCACAGACGATGTATTTCACAAAAAATGCAACGACCGGGGCATACATATATGACAATGACGAGGGTCATAGATATGAACTGAGTGTTACATTTAGTGGTAATGTTGTCAAAGATTGCACGCTGTCACTGTTCAGAGATACATACACATGGGATAGCACGTGTTATCTGCGCCGAGTCAGTGCGCGACGGTGATGGCTGTTGATGTTATCAGTGCTTGATGTTAGTGGCTTTATCGACGGTTATGCTCAAAGGCGTCATATAAACTTCGTATGGCGTGGCGAGAGATACACGACGCGTGGGTGCTGATTTGACATAGTACATTACACATTGCTTATCCCAGGTGGGAAATGATACCTGACGACGCTCGCCCGGTGGTATTGTTGCCGGAATGTCAACTATGCGTTTGTGCAGTTGGTTGCCGTGTGTATCACGGTATTCGATTGATAATTGTAAAGAGGTGATTGTTAGAGAATCATAGCTATTGGCAATATAGACACTCTCATACCGTGAGCGCAAAGTCTTTTCATATCCCGAGATGTATATTTTGGGATTGCGTATTGTGTCGCCCGGAGCCGGAGTCTCTGCAACTTCTGTCGATTGTAATTTGGGACGAGTCGTGCGTATGCGTTTCGCTGTTGTCGTGAGCGTGATAACGGCGATGAAGAATACAAATATGATACAAAGACGTTTGTGCATAACAATCTAGAATACAAGTGGATATTCTGATGTTGGGATTGGCTCGGGATAAATGCGTCTTGCTCCCAGCAGACCCGGAGGACGAGTATCGGTCATTTGTACCGAAAATCGAAACATATAAGGAAACAATCGGCGGAAGTCGACTTTGAGTCCCTTTTTATATGGCGTGAACTCGAGGCGTGAACCGTCATCGGCGACGTTGACGACAAATGTTGACTTATATAGAGATGTTGCCGAATGAGCTATCTTTTTGGCAAGACGTGCGTCATACATGCGCGGACGTGCGCCGGGTGTCAGTTTGCCTACGATGGTGCCGTCTTTGACAGACAGATCCGGCGAGCCATAAATGGTTATCTTGTAAGATGTGCGACTATCGTGAGCAATGGCAAGATATGCACCGTCATTTATTTGCCACACGCCTTCAACGGGTGAGGGGTGGCGCTGACCGATAGCGTTTTTTGCATCGATGATTGCTGCTTGCCGTGAGTATGGCGTCACAATTATTGTATCACCGGCAAGTGATACAGCCAAACAGACGTTTGCCTGTATGATTGTGAGCATAAATACAAGAACATAAGTTAAAACATAACGTCTCGTATTCGATGAAGTTGTGCTATGTTGCCGATGAGATGACAATGATGCAGGTTGAATTAAATGGTGCTGAATTTATATGCAAAACCAAATGACAGAATTTCTTTGATTTGGAGTTTGTGCCAATCGGGATTGTCGGCATCGCGCGGAGTATTGGTGTCGTAGCGCAAGTGACAATATATTTGAGTTGACAAGAAGCGGTTGATGCTCATTGACAGGGTGTTTTCCCAATCAGCTTGCAGGGTCTCGTAATCGGTGAACGAGAACAGGCGTGATGAGAATAATATGTTTTTGGCGATTTGCCACGAAAATTTAAGTTCGCCGGACGAACCGAACTTGTTTTTTGTCGTCTTGTCAGCCTCGATACCATAATCTTCATGATTCATAGTCATGTTTGTGCAGATTTTAAGGTTGTATGTTAATGGAGATATCGAGGCATCAAACGTCACAGTTTTCTTTTTGTTGACAAAGTTATATGTCATACCGAGACCGACATTGAGTTCAGCCGGAGACAGGAATGCAGATTTCAGGTTCATAGTGTTGGTGGTGTATGAATTGAAAATCTGAGTTTTAAATTGGGCGGCTACGGAATAATACCAACGTTTTGCCGCTTTAATACCGAGTGTGGCGTTGGCTTGAAAGAGGTCTTCGGAGATGGAGTAGTTGCGCAATTCGTCATCCGGAGCCGAGTTCATGCCGAGTTTGTATCGGAACGTTGATTCAAAGAGCAAATTGGGATGATATGCAGGGTTGAGTTTGACGTTGTAGACAACATTGAGCAACATGTTGAGATTGTTTTTACCTCCTTGATACCAGTTTGGCGAGATGTATGCTTGTGAAAATTGCAAAGAGGCATCGAATGAACGTATCCAATGGCGTTTTTTGATGTCTGTTATTTCAAATTCAGAGGGAATGACGGGCTTGACTTCGCGTATTTCTATTGTGTGGTCTTTGGGGTTGACTTCGGCGACATATTGTTTGGGTGCTTCGGGAAGGGTGCGAATATTGAGTGGCACAAGATCGGGGCGATTTACAAACAGGCGTTGCATTGTCATTTGGTAATTGATGTCTTGTGCTTTGGATTTTTCAATCCAATGGAACGCCGGGTTGTCGCCGATTTCGCGCTCAAAAGGTTTGTATTCATCAAAAAATTGATAAGTAGTGTATACCGGCGGTAGAAACAAAATCTGCGATAAGGGCGTGAAGTATATCACGGTGTCAACTTTTGTAGTATCTGCCGGAACGATTGAGACACTGTGCACATCGTTAATATTTGTCGGGAGTATGGGGCTTTGAGCCGATAGACAAACAGTCAGTGCAATAAAAGATGATGATAAGACGGTTTTGAGTATTGAGTTGAGAGTCATTGAATGATGAAGTATGAGGAGTATGATTTATTTTTGTTTTGTAGCAATATACAGGGTGCATACGCCGAGAGTCATAGATGTCCAATGAGCATTGGCAAAACCGGCATCGGTCATGAGCTTTGTCATATCATTGCGTGCCGGAACGGCTTTGATTGATTCGGGAAGGTAGCTGTATGCTCTTGTGTCTTTTGATACCATGCGACCGATAAGGGGAATGATGCAGTGGGTATAAAAATTATACAATGGCTTGACGATGGGCGACGCCGGAGGTGTTAGCTCTAGTATATAGAGTTTGCCACCGGGGCGTAGCACGCGTAGCATTTCGGCATAGCCGGTGTCGAGGTGCTCAAAATTGCGCACACCGTATGCCGCGGTGATAGCGTCAAAGGAATCGTTGTCAAAGGGTAACGCCAAAGCATCACCAACTTGAAGCTTGACCTGACTATCAAGTCGTGCCTCATGAATTTTTTTGTCGCCGAGAGCTATCATGTTTGCCGACAGGTCAATGCCGGTTACAGTCACGTTTGAAATCTTGCGAGCCATAGATATGGCAAGGTCGGCGGTGCCGGTGGCAATGTCGAGGATTTGTCGGGGCGAAGTTTTTGCTATTCGTTTGACTGTGTTATGTCTCCACATTTTATCAAGACCGAAAGTCATCATACGGTTCATCAAGTCATAAGCAGGTGCTATTGAGTCAAACATGTCTGTGACCTGCTCATGTTTTGTGCGATTGTTTTGGTCATAAGGCGTGATGCTTTCGACTTTATGTGATATGTCTGATTGCGGAGTCATATGGTCAAAAAGATGTCAGCGGTGCGAAGATAAGTAATTGTTGATATTGCCTGCTATGCGAGAGGCAATGTCGATATTCGGTTGTTTTATAAATGGTGTGCCGGTAAGATGCTCGTATAGCTCGATATACCGATCTGATATGGCATTACAAACTTCGGGAGTCATCTCGGGAACTTTTTGACCGGGTTTGCCCATAAAATCATTTTCGATAAGCCATTGGCGTACAAATTCTTTTGATAGCTGACGTTGAGGTTCGCCATTGGCTTGGCGTTGCTCGTAGCCATCGGCATAGAAGTATCGCGAAGAGTCGGGGGTATGAATCTCGTCTATGAGAATTATTTTGCCATCACGTTTGCCGAACTCATATTTGGTATCAACGAGCAAGAGCCCTTTTTCATGAGCCATACGTGTGCCGGCGTCGAAAAGTTTGAGGGCATAATCTTCGACTATGGCATAATCTGATGCAGAGACGATGCCTTGGGCGATGATTTCTTCGCGAGAGATGTTCTCGTCATGTCCGGCTTCGGCTTTTGTTGTCGGCGTGATTATGGGGTGGGGCAGCTTATCGTTTTCGTGCAAGCCTTCGGGCAGCTTTACGCCACAGAGTGTGCGCTCGCCGGCGGCATATGCACGCCAAGCACTGCCGGCAAGGTATCCGCGAACGATAACCTCGATACGGAGTCCCTGACATTTCATTCCCACGGTCACCATAGGGTCGGGAGATGCGAGTTTCCAGTTTGGAACGATGTCGGCTGTGGCATCAAGCATATATGCCGCCAATTGGTTTAATACTTGTCCTTTATATGGAATGCCCTCGGGTAATATGACGTCAAAGGCTGATATGCGATCGGTGGCTATCATCACGAGGGTATCATCGTTGATGTCGTAAACGTCACGCACTTTTCCGTGATATAACGAACGCTGTCCGGGAAAGTTGAAAGATGTGTTGGTGAGAGTCTTTAAACGAGTCATATTGTTATATTATTGAGGGTTGTCTATCGCTTGACCATCTTCGTTTTGGCGAGCGGCGGCTTTCATTTCGTTGTCATAACGTTCGTATGCCTCGACAATGCGTTGCACGAGTTGGTGACGCACGATGTCCTTTTTTGTAAACTCCACGCGTCCTATGCCATGCACGCCGTCAAGTATTTTTAATGCTTGCACCAATCCTGAGGTTGTGGCTCGGGGCAGGTCTATTTGGGTGATGTCGCCGGTAATAATCATTTTGGCATTCATACCCAAGCGAGTCATAAACATTTTAATCTGGTGAACAGTGGTGTTTTGTGCTTCATCAAGGACGATGACGGCATCGTTGAGCGTGCGACCGCGCATAAAAGCCAGAGGGGCAATTTGAATGACTTTGGTGTCCATATATTCTCTGAGCTTCACTGCCGGTATCATATCTTCGAGAGCATCGTAAAGGGGCTGAAGGTATGGATCGATTTTGTCTTTCATATCGCCGGGAAGAAAACCGAGCTTCTCACCGGCTTCGACAGCGGGGCGTGAGAGTATTATTTTGCGAACTTCGCGATTTTTGAGGGCACGCACGGCGAGAGCGATGGCGATATACGTCTTGCCGGTGCCGGCGGGTCCCATAGCAAATGTGAGATCGTTTTTGGTGAATGCATCGACGAGTTTTTGTTGGTTGGGAGTTCTGCCGATGATCGGTTTGCCGTTCATGCCATAGATGATAACGCCGTCTGTTTTTAATTCGGCGGGAGCCTCACCTTTCACGATATCGAGAATGTTTTCTTCGGTGAGACGGTTATATTGTATGGCGTAGTTGCAAAGGTCTTTGATATGCTTTTCAAATTCGGCGGTTTCGCTGTCTTCGCCGATGACTTTTATCACAGAGCCGCGAGCGGTGATGCGCAATTTCGGAAACAAATTGCGTATCAGGCGCATATTGCTGTTGTTGACGCCGTAAAAGGTTACCGGGTCGACACTGTCTATAATAATTATGCGTTCGTTCATAGTGCAAATTTACGAATAATTTATGTATGTCGTTTAGCGATGTGAACGAATTTGAGAGGCATGGCTGTCGCTGTGTCGGGAGTATTGCCGTTGAGTGAGATTGTTTGTACCTGATGTTTTAAATAAAAAGGAGTTTGAGATGTGGTGCTGAGGGTTGATGCCGGTGCCAAAGGTGTCCATTTGCAAGCACTGATGACATCGTTGTCGCTTACGGCGTATGGAGGACAAGATGATGCCAATATCAGGTCGGCGTAATATCCGGGGGCGATGTCGCCTCGTTTGTCTATGCCGAGCAGTTGTGCCGGATTGTGGCACATGGTGCGTATAACGGTTTTAATGTCAAACATATCAAGCATTGCCGGCACGGAGAATTGTATCATAGGTGCACCGGAAGCGGCGGTTATCGCGCCACCCTGTTTCTCGGCGAGAGTGTGTGGCGCGTGGTCGGTGGCAATGATGTCTATGCGGCTGTCACGCACGGCTTGTCGTAAGGCTGAGCGGTCGGCGGCTGTTTTTACTGACGGATTGATTTTAATGCGTGTGCCTCGTGAAGCATAGTCGTCGACACACCATAGCAGGTGATGGGGAGAGACTTCACACGTAAATTGCTTGTCAGTGATGTTTCCGGGTGAGAACAATGTTACTTCGTCAGCCGTTGAGACGTGGGCAATGTGCAGATGCACGCCATATCTGCTTGCCAAGGTCATAATATGTTCCGTGGCATATACGCAAGCCTCGGCGGGGCGTATTGATGAGTGATAACGCACATCGGGGTCTTCACCATAAAGATCGGTATAAATTTTACGCTGTCGGGCGATGACAGCATTGTCTTCGGCATGGACGACAACGGCTATTCCGCGAGGAATGTTGTCAAAGAGCCGTTCAATGTCAGCATCGTTGTTTAGCAGAAGGTCTCCGGTAGAAGAGCCGAGAAAAAGTTTGATGCCGGCAATATGTGAATAGTCGGCGTTAATTATCTTGTCGATGTTTGAAGCGGAGGCGCCGATATAAAACCCATAGTTTGCCACGGCAGTTTTGTGTGCGATGTCAAGTTTCGTTTCGATGTCAGCGGCTGTCAGTGTCGGTGGCACGACATTGGGCATGTCAACAAAAGAGGTGACACCTCCGGCGATGGCGGCACGGCTTTCGCCGGCAATGGTTGCCTTGTGTGTCAGTCCCGGTTCACGGAAGTGAACGTGAATGTCTATGGCTCCGGGTAAAAGAAATTTGCCTCCGCCGTCAATAACGTTGTCGGCTGAGGCAATGATGTTTTGTGTAGCGTCTCCGTGAGAGATGGCAGATATTGTCGGCGTGTCAATGACAACATATCCCGGCAAACCGTCAAAAGGGAGTCGTATGTTATGTATTAACAATGTCGGCATTTTTATTAATCGGCAATGTTTGATACCTGAGATGTTGTGTGGCTATTGCTTGGTATGTCGTTTTTTGAGTTGACCTGTTATTGCCGACCATTTAAGTCGCATAACGCCGAATAGAGCTTCGCCAAAAATTCCGGAGTTCATTTTTGATGTGCCGAGCAAGCGGTTAACAAATACTATCGGCACTTCTACGATACGAAAGCCGAGTTGCTTGGCGGTGAATTTCATTTCGATTTGAAAGGCATATCCTTTAAATCTTATGGCGTCGAGATTTAAAGCCTGTAGCACCCGGCGATGGTAACACACAAATCCGGCTGTTGTGTCGTGTACCTTCATGCCTGTGACTATGCGCACATATTTGGAGGCATAGTAAGACATCAACACGCGCCCCATAGGCCAATTAACGACATTCACGCCCGAGACATAACGAGAGCCCACGGCGACATCGCCTGTGTCATCAGCCAATGCTTTGCGCAGTTTCACAAGGTCGTTTGGGTTGTGAGAGAAATCGGCATCCATCTCACAAATATAGTCATAGTCGTGAGCCAAAGCCCATTTAAAGCCTTCGATGTAGGCGGTGCCGAGCCCGAGTTTGCCGGCACGCTCTATGATGTTGATGCGGTCTGGGTGCTCGGCGATTTTGCTTTTTACAATGTCTGCCGTGCCGTCGGGCGAATTGTCATCGATGACCAATATGTCAAAGCTGACGGGCAGAGAGAGAACGGCGTCAATGATGGCGGCGGCATTCTCTTTCTCGTTGTACATCGGGATGATTACCAGCGAATCTGACATTTTGCGTGAGATGTTTGTCTATTAGAGGATAGAGTGTGGGTTGATATTTTAAAATGAGGGTGTGTCATTTGCGTTTCTGTCGTTGACACACCCTCGGATTTTTTTTATTTTTTGTATTCGGCGTTAAGCCCCTTGACAATGTCGTCAGTGATGTTTAGTTGAGGGTTGAAGTATAGCCCGGCATCGCGGAACAAGATGGCGTCATATTTGTGGGTCTTGTTGTAGCGTATGATGAAGTTTTCGATAGAGTCGGTGACAATTTTGGTCAAAGCATTGATGCGATCATTGTCAGTCTGTGCTCTTTTTGCGTATGCAGCTTGTGATTGTTGGTCGGCTTTTTGCAACTCTTGAAGATCGGCATTGTAGCTTGCCTCTGAAAGATAGCCGTTAGATTGTACTTTTTGTTGTATGGCGGCTTGTTTTTGTTGCAGTTTGCGAGCCAATTCGTTTTGGTATTGTTGCAGCTCAAGAGCGATTTTTTGACATTGTTCGAGTGTGGTTTGGGCAAATGTGTATTTCTCCATAATGGTGTCACGCTCGATATATCGAATGTTGGTCTGAGCTACGAAGCCTTTGTCATCGGGTTTTACTGTTGTGGTTTTGGTTGTGGAATCTTTTTGACCTTCGCTCTCATCTCCGCTGCCGTTACCACAGGCAGTCATGGTGACGATGCTCATTGCCATTGTCGCCAGCATTATCTTTGCTGAGATAGCTGATTTTTTCATTTAGTTGTTATTGATTTATTGTTAAGTTATATTATTCGTGAGTTGTAGTTGATGGGGTTGACGATTTTAAGCAGATGGTAACAAGTGTCGGTTAATCTTCATCGTGTCGGGCACAACGGACTCCGCGTTGGCGTAGGGCTTGGGAGTCGTGAGCATGACCCGATGGGAATTTGCCGCCTTTGATAAACAATGCTTTGATGCCGAGCAACACAAAAGCCACAGCCAAAAATATTATTGTTATCAGTACGAGTTTCATCGTTGTTTAGTCGTTTCGGAGTGCAAATATATAAAAGTAAAATAAATTTTTTGTCACATATAAATTTTATTTTGTAACTTAGGGGGCGGAAAAGGCTTGTTTTTAACAATCTTTCAGACTAAGATATTTATTTTAATCACTTTTGGTCTGTTTTACGAGTATAAACTTGTTGAGATTGAAACGGCTTTTTTGACATGGTAAAAAACAATCATCTCATTAAATAATTTTTTAAACAAACCGTATTATGACAATCAAAGATCTTCAACCGCGTCAGGTGTTTGAAATTTTCGACCAAATCAATCAAGTGCCGCGCCCCTCAAAAAAAGAAGGTAAGATACGTCAATATCTCCTTGATTTTGCTGCAAAACATGGCATAGCAGTCAAAACAGATGCCATAGGCAATGTGGTGATGTCAAAGCCGGCAACGCCCGGACACGAAGATGCTCCCGGCATCATACTTCAAGCACACATGGATATGGTGTGTGAGTCAAACGATAAATCTTTTGATTTTGAAAACTCACCGATTAAGACAATTGTTGATGGCGAGTGGTTGCACGCTGATGGCACCACGCTCGGCGCCGACAATGGTATCGGTATGGCTGCCGCTCTCGCTGCGCTGACCGACGATACTCTCGTTCATGGTCCGCTCGAAGCACTCTTTACCGTTGATGAAGAAACCGGACTCACCGGTGCATATAACCTCGGCCAAGGTATGATTACCGGTCAAATGTTGTTAAACCTCGACTCTGAGGACGATGCCGAGATTTTTGTAGGCTGCGCCGGAGGTGTCGACACGACGTGTACTTTTGATTATAAACGCTCTGTGGCTCCCACAGATTTCCACTATTTCAAGTTTGACATTGCCAAGGGCCTCGGCGGTCACTCAGGCTCTGATATCAATGCCGAACGAGCTAATGCCGTTCAGCTCCTCGCCCGTTTCTTGTGGTCTGTGGAGGCTAAGCACGAATTATCGTTGTGTGAGATTGACGGCGGCAACCTGCGCAACGCTATTCCACGTGCGGCACATGCCATCTTTGGCGTAAACGCTGCGAACAAAGAAGAGGTTGTTGCTATTTTCAACCAATTCGTAGCCGAAGTTAAAAACGAATACAAAGATGTCGAGCCTACCATCGAATTTACACTCGAGACCATCGAACGTCCCGAGATTGCCGTTGACTCAGACACGACATATCGCCTGGTGTCAGCATTGTATAGCGCACCTCACGGAGTGATATCAATGAGCCGCGACCTTGAAGGACTTGTTGAAACATCGACAAACCTTGCAAGCGTTAAAATGCTCGACGGCGACAAAATCCTCGTCACCACATCACAACGCTCATCGGTTGAGTCTCGCAAATGGAATATTGCCCACCGTGTGGAAGCTCTCTTTGTAATGGCAGGAGCAAAAGTTACTCATGGAGACGGATATCCCGGTTGGGCTCCCAATCTCAATTCGCGCATAATGAAAATTGCCGGAGAGGCTTATCATGAACTATATGGTGTGCAACCCGCCATTAAAGCTATTCACGCCGGATTGGAATGCGGACTCTTCTTGCAGAAATACCCCAACCTTGATATGGTATCGTTCGGACCGACGTTGCAGGGTGTACACTCGCCGTCAGAGCGTATGAATATCCCGGCAGTGGAACGCTTCTGGGGTCAGTTGCGCCGCATTTGCGAAAAAGTCGCCGATCTTAAAAAATAAAGTCTGATATAAACAGGTTCATATACGTAGTGATGATGCGTGTGTGAACCTGTTTTTTATGTAATACTCGGGAATTTCTTGTTCTCGGGGATTTGTTCTTAAACCTCGCATAATGTCATGAAAAAGCATTGTTTGACGATTTTACTATTTGTGCTGTGCGTTGCTAATGTGGCGCTTGCCGTTCAGCGCAAACATACACATAGCGACCCCATAGAGCCGGGCGATGACAAACATATGGTCGTTGTCGAAGGAGACACAGTGCATCTCGCCGTCGCACCCGAAGATCGTCAGGGACCGTTAACCGAAGAAGATTACGTTGAAGTTGCCGCCGAACTTGATGTTGAGGTCGCGGCGATCAAAGCCGTTGTCGATATTGAAGCGGGGCGAACCCATCAGGGCTTTTGGAGCGATGGCAAGCCGCTGATAAACTTTGACCTCACAATGTTCAGGCGCATGGCAGCAAAAAATCACGTAAATCTTGCTCGCTATACGCACACGCATGCCGTGGTATTTTCGCGTCCCAATGTGCGCCGATACGGTTCGCAACAGGCAGCGCAACAGGCACGTCTCGATGCGGCACGTCAAATACATGACCTATCGGGTATCGAAGGCACATTTTGGGGTATGTTTCAGATCGGTGGCTTTAACTGGAAAAAATGTGGCACACAATCGCCCGACGAATTTGTTGAGCTTATGAGTCGCTCAGAGCGCGATCAACTCGAATTGTTTGCTAACTTTATTCGCAATACCGGACTTTTAAATTACTTGCACACAAAAAATTGGGCGGCATTCGCCCGTGGCTATAACGGCACATCCTATGCCGCTCGCGGCTATCATCGACGCCTTGCCGCGGCTTATTCACGATACAAAGGTCAACAATAGCCAAACTAACGCTGAACATACAACATAAAACGAGGGGAGATTACACACGGTCTCCCCTCGTTTTTATGTTATATGGAATTCTCTGTCAGAATGAGTAACCTATGCCAAAAGTGACGGCATCAGTTTTTTTAACTTCACTATCATTGTCTATCCAACAATGACGATAACGAGTAAAGGCAAAATCAAAAGCTCCGGTGAGGGATATGTGTCCGCACATCAATGAAAAACCTACACGGGCATATCCGGTTCCCGGCCAATAGCCGTTGACCTTATATAGTCCCAAACGCCCAACGATACCGGCAAAAAAGTCTATGCCAATATGGTTGTTGCCAATAGTATATCCAGCCAAGCCATTAAGCTCTAATCCAAATTCGGTGGATTTCTTTTTTCCGATTATATCCCACGAAATGTCTGTATCCATAGGCCATGAGAAGTTTATACCAACACCCGGACCAAACCAAAAGCCACTATTTTTTATCATATAAAACTTACGTTGAACATTGGCGGCGACACCCCAATATTTGCCGGGACAGTCACAATTTTTAGTTCCTCCATAGTAAGTTTCTCTACGATCAGGTCCAATCGATACAAAACCTTGAGTATTTATCGTCCAGTGGTCGGTTTTCATTTTGTCGAAGTAGTCGTATGATTTTGACTCCTCTTGCGCCGTTATATTGATGGGCGCTAATGTGGCAATACACGCCACAATTGCAATTATTTTTGTCTTCATATGCCTATATTCTATGTTAAATTGGTCAGAACGAGTAGCCTATGCCAAAAGTGACGGCATTGGCGGCTTCCACATCATATCCAGCCGAACAATGGCGATAGTGAGTGAAGGCAACGTCAAAGGCTCCGGTGAGTGATATGTGTCCACACATAAGTGAAAAACCAACGCGAGCAAATCCGGTTCCCGGCCAATAAGTGTCGTTTACTTTGTATAAGCCCAAACGCCCAACAATACCGGCAAAAAAGTCAATGCCAATATGGTTGTTGCCGAAGGTATATCCTGCCAGACCATTAAGTTCCAATCCAAATTCGGTAGACTTCTCTTGTCCGATTGTAGGCCATTGATCTGTATCTCTGGGCCAAGAAAAATTTATGCCTGCACCGGGTCCAAACCAAAAACCACTATTCTTTACCACATAGAACTTGCGTTGGATATTTGCTGCAACACCCCAATATTTTCCGGGACAAACACACCCTGATCCACCAACGATATAAGCGGGTCGAGCCGGTCCCACAGAGTAAAAACCTTGGGCGTTGACCGTCCAGTGGCCGGTTTTCATTTTGTCGAAGTAGTCGTATGATTTAGACCTTTCTTGCGCAACTATATTTGGTGCCAATATGGCAATACACGCCATAATTGCAATTATTCTTGTCTTCATTGATTTTTGTTTTTAGGGTTTTCGTACATATATCATTTTACGATTGGTCGCCGGAGCTGAAAATCCGGGGATAGTTAAAAGTCCATTTTCAAGATAAAAACCATTATTGGTTCCTCCCCAGCCCCAATTCATATATATACTGTGTTGCCATACATATTTGGGGTCTTCTTGATAGATTTGTGACATACTATACTCCTCTGTCATTGTATAGTATGTATTATAGTATTCGTTCCGATAAGTCTTTGTTCCGGAACCGATCCAACCATGCCCTGACGGCTCTCCGGTGGATTCCAAATTGCCCAACCCAAATAGAATTACAGGGCGATTATGATTTATTTCATCTATAGCTTTTGATACACTATATACATCTCGATCACAAATATATCCATATGATTGTAATGTCGCTTGCAGGTCTCTGATGTCAGTTGTTGTCTTTGTAGTTAGATATTTAGCGTCAGACTTTTCAGCTAATTCAAATAAGAAATCAGATGTAGCTTTATTGCCATAAGATGTAACCATAGATGTCCAAGGTATATTTGTCGGGTATTTGTGATAATACATTACTTGTCCGATGGCAATCGGTCCACACCCGGCATAGGCTCTTCTGTCCTCTGTTACATAAGGGAAACTGAGATTAAATAAACCTGTTTGAGTCCATTCTGTTTCAAGTAGATTCTCTTTTGTGTATGTAGAAGCATTGTCCACATATACTATTAGCGAAAGTTCTTCCCATAGGCTTGCATATAGAGGATATATGGCGTTTTGTGTCATCTCGGCAAAATTCATATATTCTGTAGATGTTCTGTCTTTGCCAAAATATTCTTCAACCGAATACACTCGGTAGCCTTGGCTTTGCAATGCCATTCGCTTTTCATAAACCGTTCGGTAGAGGGTGTTCAGCTGTTCAGGTGTAAATGTCGGTTCTTCTACGGGTGGTGAGTGGGGGCTGATAGCTTGCGCTTTGGCTGCCGTGCCGTCATAAAGGATATTTTGCCACATTCGTCGATATCCGTCGAGTGTGTCTGCCGGTAGTGCATCGAGATTGCCTATCACCTCAGACATATCATCTGCCCACAATTCGACAGGTGTTCCTGAAACGTTGACATCAAAATGCCCTTTGTCTGAAAATGCCAATACCGGATAGTATGTTTTTGTGGGACTGAGCAGTATAAATCCGCCGTCATCGATAAAGTTTATCACGAGTGCTGTCAACGAGCCGTCTTTGGCTTTAAGCGAGTCCACACTGTAAATCATGGCACGAGAGCTGCGTAATCCATATTCGCCCGATAGGGCAAATGCTCCCAAGGCTCGCCCGATGTCTTTTGTCGTCACCTTATCGGTGTATTCCTCTTCAACAGCAGGGACATCCGGCGGCTTGGACGTGTCTGTCACTGGCGTTGGCGGAGCGTCCTGACACGACGTCAGCAACATCATACTCAATAGAAATAGATTAAATTTTTTCATAATGATGGTATTTGATTAATATTTATATGTTTGATAATTATGCAATTAAAAAGTCATGTGTTATGCTCTTATGAGATGGTTGGTCTCATGCGTCAAAGATACAAAGCGATAGCTTGTTAACGCAAATAAATTTTCATAAAAAAAGTTAATTCAATAAGTATTGGTAAAATTTTACTTGCGTGATTGATAGGGTGTTTGACTCTTTGGCGGATTATTATTATCTTTGCCGTGTCTACCATTATTAAAAAAATATGAAAATTATAGCCGAAAGCTCCAGTACACGCACCGAATGGGCACTCGTTGACAACAATCGCGTTGTAGAGCATGCCTTTACGATGGGATTGAACCCATATTTCCAGTCTCGGCGCGAAATATCTCACACCGTGCGCCTTGAGCTGCCCGATGCGTTCTTTCGCCACCGGTGGGAGCATGTGTTTTTTTATGGCGCCGGTTGTGCCAATATTGAGAAAAATAAGATTATGGAGTCTTCACTTGTGGCTCAATTTAAAACTCCGGTGACAGTCGAGAGCGATTTGCTCGGAGCTGCTCGCGGATTGTTGGTGCGCTCGCGAGGATTGGCTTGTATTCTTGGCACCGGTTCCAATTCGTGCCTTTATGATGGTAAGGAGATTGTAAAGAATGTCAGACCTTTGGGCTACATCCTCGGTGACGAAGGGTCGAATGCTTATATGGGAAAACTCTTTATCGCCGATGTGCTCAAAGAATTGGCGCCACCGGCATTGACGGCAGATTTTTATGATAAGTATCAGTTGTCGTCAAATGTGCTGATGGATCAGGTTTATACCAATTCGTTGCCTAACCGCACGCTTGCGCGTTATTCGTTTTTCTTGCGCGACCATATTGATAATGATTATGTCTATAATTTGGTGTATAATGCGTTGATGGCATTCTTTCGTCGCAACATATCACAATATGACTATGCCGAACATCCGATATGCTTCGTGGGGTCGACGTGTGTTATGTATGAAGATATCCTCAGACGTGTTGCCTCTGATTTTGGCGCCTCTATTGATAAAATCTGCAAATACTCGATGCCGGGTCTGGTGGAATACCATTCGTCACGGGCAGATGATTAACAGTGAATATCTAAAAACAGCATAACGATGAATAAAGTCATTCTGATGGGAAATGTGGGAACAGACCCACAGATAAGATATGTGGACACGCGACCGATAGCAACGTTCCGCCTTGCGACTAACGAACCGCCACGGCGAGCCCCCGATGGCTCAACGGTGGAGCAGCCCCCGGAATGGCATAATATCGTGATGTGGGATGCCTCGGCAGAGATCGCCGAGAAATACATACGCAAGGGCACTCGACTCTTGATTGAGGGACGATTGCGCACGCGCTATTGGGAGGATCGTGCAACAATAAAACACACTATCACAGAGATACTTGTCGAGAAGTTTGATATAATACGTTAATATATAGCGCTACCGGCGTAAGAGGCGTTATTCGTTATTTTTTACGCCGAGGATTGGCAGGGAACCATCCTTTAGCCACGCGTTCAACTTGCTCGTCAACTTCGCGCACGCTCCACAGGCAACTGAATGCCGTCACGCCGAGCAATATCGAAATCACAAGGTCGCTGACTATGACACATACACCGGCAAGGACGATGCCGGCGATCAGGAACCACCAACGGCACCGGCGACCGAAATAATATTCGCCCTTGATAACCAAAGGGTGAAAAATGCCGATGATGATAAACGTTGCCAGCCCGACAACGAGTCCGGCTAAGTGATATTCTTGTAATAAATCAGTCATAATCAAAGATGTTTGTCATTTAGAACGACAAAAGTAGTGAAAATCGCGCAAAAATCGCTAATTTTGCGCGGTTTTTGGGTCTCGTAACCTTTGGTAAACAGGTGATAATAGCGAGACCGGACGTTAAAACAATATCAGCCAATGAAAGTTTTGAAATTTGGCGGCACTTCGGTCGGTAGTGTCGAACGTATGAAAAATGTCGCAGACCTTGTCGTGGCGCGTGGCAAAAACATTGTTGTTCTTTCGGCAATGTCCGGAACCACCAATACGCTTGTCGAAATCGCCGATTATCTCGAAAAAGGTAACCAGCCCGGCGCGCTCGAGACATTAAATGCCCTGCAAGCAAAGTATGAAACTGTCATAAACGAACTATTTGTCGACGATCACGCAAAAGCAGACACGGCGATGACAAAGGTGATGGGCATCTTTTCATTGATACGCTCGCTGACAAACGATGTCTACACGTCGGCAGACGGCAAAGAAATACTCGCCCAGGGCGAATTGATGTCGACAACCATTTTTCATCTTTACCTGCTAAGTTGCGGAGTTAAGTCGGTGTTGTTACCGGCTCTCGAATTTATGCGCACCGATGAGTCGTGTGAGCCTGATATGAAGTATATCACCTCGCGGTTGCGCCGGCTTATAGAACTGTCGCCGGAAGCAGATGTTTATCTCACACAAGGATATATTTGCCGCAACGCAGCCGGGCGCATAGACAACCTGCAACGAGGTGGTAGCGACTACACGGCGTCACTTATCGGCGCAGCCATCGATGCCGATGAAATACAAATTTGGACTGACATCGACGGCATGCACAACAATGACCCGAGATATGTGGAGCATACAAGTCCGGTGTCGGAACTTCATTTTGAGGAAGCTGCCGAGCTCGCCTATTTTGGTGCGAAGATTTTGCATCCCTCGTGTGTGTTGCCTGCACGATTGTCAAATATCCCCGTGCGATTACTAAACACTCTCGAACCGCATAAACCCGGCACACTCATTCACAACACTCATTCGACGGGTACTATCAAGGCTGTCGCTGCCAAAGATAATATCACGGCAATAAAAATCAAGTCGGGGCGTATGTTGCTTGCCTATGGTTTCTTGCACAAAGTTTTTGAAACATTTGAAAATCACCGAACATCTATTGATATGATGGCAACGAGTGAGGTTGGCGTCACGGTGACGGTCGATAACACCGAACGTCTCGCCGCCATTGTCGATGATCTTAAAAAGTTTGGCACGGTCACGATAGACACCGACATGGTGATTATTTGTGTTGTCGGAGACTTGGAATGGCACAATCGCGGGTTTGAAGCTCGCGCCGTGGCGGCTCTCGCCGATATTCCGGTGCGCATGATATCGTATGGCGGGTCAAATTACAATATTTCTATGCTTGTGCATAAGGACGACAAGTTGCGGGCTTTGCGCTCGTTATCTAAAGCACTTTTTGAATGACAACCCAAAAGTGGCAATAAAAACAAAAACAGAGGCGAAAGGTGCTCGTCTCTGTTTTGTTTATTAGGGCTGTTGCTGTGAAATTATTCTGCGGGAGCTGTCGCCGTGCGTGGCATGGCTTCCCAACCGAGAGCCGAGGCGCCGAGAATGGCGGCGTCGGCTTCTTTAAGCTCGCTGAGCAGAATTTTGGGCTTGCCCTTGAATATCGACATCATATTGCGATCCATAGACTCGCGCAGCGGACGCATCAGCAGTTCGCCACTCTTTGCCAAACCTCCAAAGAGCACAAACGCCTGAGGTGATGAGAATACGGTCATATCGGCAAAGGCTTGACCGAGAATGTTGCCGGTGTAGTCAAAGACCTCTTTTGCAAGTTTATCTCCTGAAATGGCTGCGTCATAAACATCTTTTGAGGTGATTTCGTCGATCGGAAGATTGCGCAACAATGAAGGGTCGTTGCGTATTTCGAGATATTCGCGAGCCGTGCGCGCAACACCTGTAGCCGAGCAATAGGCTTCGAGGCAGCCTGTGCGACCGCAACCGCAAAGACGTCCGTTGTTGCGTTTCATGATGATGTGTCCGAGTTCGCCGGCAAAACCGTCATGACCATATACCAACTGACCATTGATGACGATGCCCGAACCAACGCCGGTGCCGAGGGTTATCATAATAAAGTCTTTGAGTCCGCGAGCGACACCATAAGTCATTTCGCCGATTGCGGCAGCGTTGGCGTCGTTGGTGACAGCCACGGGCATACCAAACTTTTCGCTGACTTTGCCGGCAAGGTTTATTGGCGTTGCCCACGGAAGGTTAACGGCGTCCTCGATCATACCGGTATAATAGTTGGCGTTGGGAGCACCGATACCGATGCCATGTATTTTGTCAACAGCATCGTTGGCTTTTACGAGGCGAGTGATTTCGGTGTACAACTCATCGATATAGTCGTCAAAATTGGCATGTTTAGCCGTCTTTATTGATGATGAGGCAATAACGACGCCGCGAGCGTCGACGATCCCGAATACCGTGTTCGTGCCTCCAAGATCTATACCTATAACATAAGGTTTCATGGCTGGTGAGAAAGTTTTGTATTGTTTGTTTTAGAAGTTTAAACGAGCTTTGAGGTGACGTTTATGCACCATGGCAACACAAGGCGATGTCATTGCATCAGTGCCTTGTGCTCTGCAAAGTTAAAGAATAAAAGTCAGATACCGGCAAAAAGATTGAGTTTTTAGCGTTTATTTTATTCCAAAGTTGCCGGATATTAAAAAATGAAGTAACTTTATACTTGTAACAGAGCAAAGGATTAGTACACTAAGACAAAAAAATATTTGTTATGAATGTTGAACAGTTCCGTGAATTATGTTTGTCGATGCCGAAGGCGACCGAAGATTTCCCATTTGATGAGTCGGTGCTCGTGTTTCGTGTCGGCGGCCATATTTTTGCAATGATAGATCTCAGCGATACTCGGTGGTGTGCCGTTAAATGTGACCCGGACAAGGCTGTCGAGTTGCGAGACCGCTACCCACAGATAACGCCGGCATATCACATGAACAAACGGCATTGGAATCAGCTCGATATAGAACACCTGTCTGATGCGCTTATCGGCGAACTCGTCAGTCACAGCCACACTCTCATTGTCGCCAAGCTCACCAAGCGAGTCCGCGCCGCCCTCAATCTCTGACAAGCAAAAAAAAGTGCGCCAATTGATGTTGACGCACAGTTTTTTAGATGTATATTGAGTATTATGCTCTGTATGGGTAGAAGTCGTATTTGCTATCGCCAAAAGCCAAGATGGGGAGGAAGATGACCGGTAGCAATACCAAACCAACAATAAACCATGCTGATTTGTTAAATGCAGCTCCTACTAATGCTGTGACAAGGAGGTTAAATAGCAAGACTGCGCTTATGCCATAAGGGGGAATTAAGACGCCAAAGTAAAACAAAAACATCCATGGTGGTAATTTTGCCACTCCTAGATATGCAGCGATATTTAAGATGGGAATGAGTGCAATCCAACCCGGTAGACCGGCTTTTTTAAAGATGCGCCATAGAGCAATGGTTAGGAGAATAATTAAAGCAGCGCCAAGCAAAATGACAGTAACGCTACCACCGGTTAACAATGTAAAAAGAGAAGGTAGCACCGACTCAACGAAAAGGAAGAAAACTGGAGTAACAATGGGAATGAGAACAAGCCAACCCGGTAGGCCTTCGTTTTCAAAGAGAAGCCATAAGACAAAGATTATGAGACAGACTAAAGCAAAGTCAAGCCAATTGCCGGCAACGCTGCCATCGGATAACAATGCGAGAAGTGAAGATGATAGTAGCATGATAAATAAGTATTGGATTAATTAAAAGTTTTTGACTATTGCAAAGATATTATGATAATATGGAATATTTTGTCTGCTTATCATTGTTTAACTATTATTAACGATAATATTGAAGATATAGACGTTGTTGAATAAAAACAAGAGGTTACACTATAAGAAATCTTATTTGCGACAGTCTCTTTGTTTTATGCTTTCGTACAGGTTAAGAAAAAGGGGCTGCGCCTATTTTGACACAGCCCCTGCTTTTAAAGTGTATGTTAGATATTATGCTCTGACTTCGTCGAATTTGTATTGGCTGTTGCCAAAAGCCAAGATGGGGAGGAAGATGATTGGAAGCAAAATCATACCAACGATGAAGCCTGCCGATTTGTTATAGGCTATACCGACTTTGACGGTGACGATGATGTTAAACACAAAAACAGCTATTGAGCCAACGACGGGAATAAGAGCAGCGAGGTAAATGAAAACCAACCAAGGTGACAATTTGGCTACTTGCAGTTGGACGATGAGGTTGTAGATAGGAATAAAAATAGCCCATCCCGGTCGACCGGCTTTGGAAAAAATGCGCCATTGCACGATGATCATGAATACAATAATGGCGATGAAAATCAAGAGAACGGCTGTGCCGGCGGCTGCCACCCAAGCAAAAGGTGAAGATGATAGTAACATGGTAAATAATGGATTAGAATTAAAAAATGTTAACTGGCGCAAAGGTATCACAAAAGAATGAACTATTTTTACCCCCCCCATTTTTTAAACATTATTAACAATAATATTGAAATAATCGGCAGTCGTTGACAAAAAATAACAAACCTCGCTACCATGTCGGTAGCGAGGCTCGTTGTGTGATAAGGTGATATTTTTATGCTCAGAATTTGCGTATGCCCATGATGTGGCGCACTTCGGCGAGGGTCTTGGAGGCTTGTTCGCGAGCAATCTCGGCACCGCGAGCAAGAACTCCGCGCAGGTAGACATCGTCGGCGAGAATAGCGTTGACGCGTTCGCGAATCGGTGTCGTGATTTTTAGGATGTCCTCGGCGAGTTGTTTTTTGAGGTCGCCGTAGCGTATCGAGCAGTCGGCATAGGCATCGCGATATTGCTGCACGATTTCGGGCGTAGAGGTGAGCTCGAGCAGAGATATGAGGTTGGCAACCGGTTCAGACATCGGAGTGTTGGGCTCTGTGGGACCGGCATCGGTGACGGCGCGCATAACTTTTTTGCGCAAAACTTTGGGGTCGTCGATGAGGTATATGCAGTTGCCTTCGCTTTTGCCCATTTTCCCCGAGCCGTCAAGTCCCGGAACTTTAACCGGCTTGCCACCGAAGTTGAAATCTTCGGGTTCGATGAACTCTTCAACGCCATAGAATGAGTTGAAGCGTCGAGCAAAGCGTCGAGTCAATTCGAGGTGTTGCAGTTGGTCTTTGCCAACGGGCACATATTTTGCTTTTTGTATGAGTATGTCGACAGCCATAAGGGTGGGGTAGGTGAGCAAACCGGCGTTCACGCGTTTGTTGGTGTCGGCGCCAACTATCTGATGCTCAAAATCCTCATCGCTGTCGGTGTCTGAGCTTTTGATGCCAAGGGCTTTGCGAGCTTTGTCTTTGAATGATGCCGTGCGCATAAGTTCGCCGATGCCGACATGCATATTTAATAAAAGGTACATTTCTGAGATCTCGGGAACGTCGCTCTGTACAAAGATGGCTGCCTTCTCCGGGTCGATGCCGGCAGCGAGATACTCGGCGAGAATGCCCTTGACGTTGGCATGGAGGGCATCGGGGTCGGTGTTAGTCGTTAATGCGTGGAGGTCGGCGATAAAAAAGCGACAATCGTAGTCCTCCTGCATTTTTACAAATTTGCTCAGCGCGCCAAAGTAATTGCCGAGGTGGAGGTTGCCTGTCGGGCGAATGCCGCTGAGTACAATGTCTTTACTCATATCGTGTTTAAAGTTTAATATTCAAATAAATTATACGATAAAAACAAAACGTTAAAACGAGATTTGGAATAAATAGAATTAATGCTTTTGTTTTCAATGCACAAAGATATAAAAATAATCTCAACATCGTGATAAAAACAGACGGCAGAGCACAAAAAGTTGCGGATACGCCCACGAAAATCGCCGGTGATTGCATTTGAAGAGTACAAGTCGATAAGTCGGAATAAGTGTTTTGGCAACAAAAAAACCTGCAACCGATTGATTGCAGGCTTTTTGCTTTTGATTTGTCGGGGTGACTAGACTCGAACTAGCGACCTCACGCCCCCCAGACGCGTACTCTAACCAACTGAGCTACACCCCGAGTCGTTTCTAAAAGCGTTGCAAAGGTAATAACTATTTTTCATACCGACCAAATTTTTGTGATATTTTTTTTGATGTATTTTGTCGTTTGTGGACGATGATAGTGGTTAGCAAGTTGTAAATCAATAGTCAATGCGCGATTCTGTGGATTGTGAAAAATTGACAAATTTATTGTGTCCAAGTCGCAGTAGCGGTGGCGGAGTGTGATGAATGTGACTTTGTGATAAAAAATTTGTTGTTTCACGAAAATATGTCTATTTTTGCAACGTGAGTGTAAGGTTGTGCTTATTACTTTTATGTATGGGCTGTGCCTGCTGCCTCACCGACAAATTATCATTCAACACTATTAAATGTTTTTCTGCTTATGAGCACCGAAACAAATCTTAATTGGTCTTCCCTTCCGTTTGGTTATGTGCCGACGGACTATAATGTGCGTTGCACTTTTCGTGATGGTAAATGGGGTGACATTGAGGTAACTCAATCAGACACTATTAATATGCATATGGCGGCAACGTCGTTGCACTATGGACAAGAAATTTTTGAAGGATTGAAGGCCTTCCGCGGTAAAGATGGCAAAATACGTATTTTCCGTCTTGAAGAGAACGGCAAGCGTATTCGTTCGTCAGCCGAAGGTCTTGTTATGGAGCCGATCCCTGCCGAACTGTTTAAAGAAATGGTTATAAAGGCAGTGGAGCTCAACGAGCGTTTTGTGCCGCCTTATGGCTCGGGAGCATCGTTGTATATCCGTCCCCTCGAAATCGGTATGTCGCCACGTGTTGGTGTCAGTGCCGCCACTGAATATATGTTCCTTATTTTTGTGACTCCGGTAGGTCCTTATTTCAAAACCGGTTTTGGCGTGACCAATATTTGCATCACTCGTGAGTTTGACCGCGTTGCGCCAAAGGGAACGGGTCGCTTTAAAACCGGCGGCAACTATGCTGCATCGTTGAAAGCCGGCGTTGCTGCGAAAGAAAAAGGATATTCGGCAGTCTTATTCCTTGATCCCAAAGAGAAAAAATATCTCGATGAGTGTGGTCCGGCAAACTTCTTTGCCATTAAAGACGGTAAATATATCACACCGGCATCTGAGTCGATATTGCCCTCGATAACCAATATGAGTCTCCAACAAATTGCCAAAGATATGGGGCTGACGGTTGAAGCTCGTCATATTCCGGTTGAAGAGCTCGCTGAGGTTGACGAAGCTGCGGCATGCGGTACCGCCGCTGTGGCATCGCCAATCGGACGCATCGATGACCTTGATACAGGCAACAGCTATGTAATAGCAAAAGATGGTGTCCCCGGTCCCTACACGACACGTCTTTACAATGCTTTGCGCGCCATACAGCTCGGCGAAAGCGAAGATATTCATGGTTGGAATACGGTGTTGTGATGAGCGTTGCGACATATGAGCCTGTCGACTGGAAGGCGATTGTAGATCGTCACTATCTCGAAGGGACACGATGTCGTGATATATTGCTTAAACATTCACGTCAAGTTGCCGATTTGGCACTTGATATAGCGCATAGACATAGCCTCGGATTAGATGATGAGATCATCGAGTCCGGGGCTATGCTCCATGATATAGGGATTTGTCTCACTGATGCTCCCGGCATAGATTGTCATGGATCGGCGCCATATTTGAGCCATGGGGTGCTTGGCGCAGAAATGCTTGCCGGAGAAGGTGCGCCTGATTGGGTGTGTCAGATAGCAAAACGGCATACCGGAGCCGGTATTACCGCCGAAGATATACAGAAGTATCATTTGCCGATACCATTGGGCGACTATGTGCCACGCACGTTGCTCGAACGCTTGATATGTTATGCTGATAAATTCTATTCTAAAAGCGGGGCAATGGAGAAAAAAACACTTGACAGAGTGAGGGCGTCTATGGCGCGTTTTTCACCTGAAACGGTAGCGAGATTTGAAGAACTTCATCGACAGTTCGGTTGAGTGAAAATGTTGATGAACGAAGGTGGTCGCCCGACAATGGTTGTCGAGGCGATTTTTTGTATGATATGTAAGGAGTCTCGCGCGCACGCGCGATAGGTAATGTGAGAAATTGCTGTTGCATTTGTGAGTGTCGTCAAAAAATGCTACCTTTGTATGGTAAAAACGGCGAGGATAAAACCATCGCCATATAAGTAAGAAAAATATATAAATCATAACATAATATGTCAGATAATCACGAAGAGTATAGCGCCAGTAATATTCAGGTGCTTGAAGGATTGGAAGCTGTGCGCAAACGCCCGGCGATGTATATCGGCGATATTTCGGCAAAGGGTTTGCATCACCTCGTGTATGAGGTTGTTGATAACTCGATAGATGAAGCTCTCGCCGGATTTGCAAGCCATATCGAAGTCACGATAAATGAAGATAATTCGATAACCGTTGTTGATAATGGTCGCGGTATACCGGTCGATATGCACGAAAAAGAGCACAAATCAGCCCTTGAGGTTGTTTTGACAGTGTTGCATGCCGGTGGTAAGTTTGATAAGGGAACTTATAAGGTGTCAGGCGGTCTGCATGGTGTGGGTGTGTCATGCGTTAATGCCTTGTCTTCGTATTTGCGCGCCGAGGTGCGTCGTGACGGCAAGGTGTATATGCAAGAATATGCTTATGGCAAGCCGACTTGTGAACTCACGGTTATAGGCGATGCAGACACAACGGGTACGCTCGTAACATTCAGACCCGATGACTCGATTTTTACGGTCACTGAATATGATTATGGCACGCTCGCCAATCGTCTCCGCGATCTTGCCTTCCTCAATGCCGGCATCAAGTTGCAGCTTACTGATTTGCGTCATCGTGATGCCGCCGGTAAACCGCATAGCGAGGTTTTCTATTCGGCAAAAGGTCTCAGTGAATTTGTGGAATATATAGATTCAAACAAGCAATCGCTGATTAACGGCGTTATTGACCTGAATGTGGAAAAAGGTGGCGTGCCCGTCGAGGTGGCTCTGACCTATAACACCTCGTTTAACGAGAATATTTATTCGTTTGTCAACAATATCAATACGATTGAAGGCGGCACGCACCTTACCGGGTTTCGTCGCGGCTTGACATCGACACTGAAAAAATATGCCGAGGATAACAATCTCTTGAAAAACGCCAAAGTAGAGATTACCGGAGATGACTTCCGTGAAGGTCTGACGGCTGTGATTTCGGTGAAAGTTATGGAACCTCAGTTTGAGGGTCAGACAAAAACCAAGCTTGGCAACTCGGAGGTGATGGGTGCCGTGCAAACAGCAGTGTCTGAAGCGCTGTCGATATATCTTGAAGAACATCCGAGTGAAGCAAAAATGATAGTCTCGAAGGTTATCCTTGCAGCACAGGCACGTCAAGCGGCATATAAAGCTCGTCAAAATGTGCAACGCAAATCGCCATTGGCGGGTGGTGGACTTCCCGGCAAACTCAGCGACTGCTCATCACGCACAGCCGAAGATTGTGAAATATTTATTGTCGAGGGAGACTCGGCAGGCGGCACGGCTCTCAATGCCCGTGACAGACGTTTCCAAGCCATATTGCCACTGCGAGGAAAAATTCTCAACGTCGAAAAGGCGATGGAGCATAAGATTTTTGACAATGAAGAAATCACCAGCCTCTTTAAGGCGTTGCGTGTGACAATAGGCACAGACGAAGATCCAAAAGCTCCCAATATTTCAAAACTGGCATATCATAAGATTATCATTATGACCGATGCCGATGTTGATGGCGCACATATTGCCACCCTGTTGATGACATTCTTCTTCCGCCGTATGCGCCCGGTTATAGAAAACGGCTATCTGTATCTTGCAACACCACCGCTTTATAAATGCAAACTCGGCAAGATTGAAGAATATTGTTGGACCGATCAGCAGTTGCAACGCTTTGTTACCGAACACGGCGAAAAAACCATCGTTCAACGCTATAAAGGTCTTGGCGAAATGTCAAAAGAAGAATTGCGCGAAACGACTATGGCTCAGGGGCATCGTATGTTGAAACAAGTTAACATCAGTGATGCGGCAGAGGCAGATCGCGTGTTCTCGATGCTTATGGGTGAAGACGTAGAACCTCGCCGTGAGTTTATAGAGCAGAACGCAAATTACGCTAACATTGACGCATGACAAATAAACCTCACGGTTAAGACCGAGGGTTTAGTCTTGTCAAACACATATACCGATACAAGCCATGCTCCCTCGTCAACCGATAATGGTACAAGGAGCGTGGCTTGGATATATATAGGCTGATTGCTGCAATTAAATCAATCGAGACATTTTCACAAAAGCCGACAACAAAAATTATCTGTAAAATTGAAACATAAAACATTACCATATGGCAACTAAGAATAACAACGCCAAGAGTTCTAAGTCACAAGTCAAAGATTTGCGCGAGGCTGTCGATAAATATCTTTTGTCGCAAGCCAAGGGAACATTTAACTATAAGCAGGTGTCATTTGCACTTGGTGTCGTTGCGCCGGCAGCACAACGGGCTGTAGCCCTTTACCTTGCCGAGCTCGCATTTGACGGTAACATCATCGAGGTATCTCCCGGTAAATATAAAACGCCGTCACGTAGCGTTGTCGCCACCGGCACATTCGTGCGCCGTTCAAATGGTAAAAATTCAGTAATCACAGATCAAGACGGAGAATCAATATTCGTTGCCGAGCGCAATTCAATGCATGCTCTCAATGGCGACCGTGTGTCAGTATCTATCGCCGCCCGGCGTCGCGGCGTCGAGCCGGAAGCTGTTGTCGTTGAGATTATCGAAAAGAAAGAACAGACGTTTATCGGCACTATCCGCGTAGAGCGTAATTTCGCTTTTTTACAGACTGATTCAAAATTTCTTGCCACAGATATCATTATCTCACGCAAAGGGCTTAAGGGAGCTAAAAATGGCGATAAAGCCATTGTGCGCATAACAGATTGGCGCGATGACGAGAAAAATCCGCATGGCGTCGTCGTTGACGTCTTGGGTCGCACCGGGGAGAACGACACGGAGATACATGCCATACTCGCCGAGTTCGGACTGCCATATAAATACCCCGAGAATGTAAGTAAAGCTGCCGACAAGATTGATGCCGGCATAACTGATGATGTGGTGGCTCAGCGTGTGGATATGCGTGATGTGACAACATTTACCATCGACCCAAAAGATGCTAAGGATTTTGACGATGCGTTGTCTATACGAACCCTTCCGAACGGCAACAATGAGATTGGTGTGCATATCGCCGATGTTACACATTATGTGAAGCCGGATACCATTATCGACCGTGAAGCAATGGCGCGCGCCACATCCGTATACCTTGTAGATCGTGTTGTGCCAATGATCCCTGAGCATCTTTCAAACGGAATATGTTCATTGCGTCCCGACGAAGAAAAATTAACATTCTCGACGATTTTTGAGATGGATTCTCGTGCTCGGGTAATAAACTCTAAGATTTGCCGCACGGTGATACGCAGCAACCGCCGTTTTACGTATGAGGAGGCACAAGAGGTTATTGAAACACATAAGGGCGACTATGTCGATGAAATTACCACTCTTGACGCCTTGGCAAAAATACTTCGCAAAGAACGTTATGAAAACGGTTCGGTCGAATTTGACAGAGTCGAAGTGCGCTTTGATATTGACGAGACAGGGCATCCGACAGGAGTTTATTTTAAAGAGTCAAAAGACGCCAACAAACTTATCGAGGAATTTATGCTGTTGGCAAACCGCACTGTCGCGACATTTATCGGCAACCCTGCCGGACGTAAAAAAACAAAAGCATTTGTGTATCGTGTGCACGACCAACCCGATCCCGGCAAACTTGCCGATCTCGCCGCGTTGTCCCGCACATTCGGATATAAGATTAAAGCCTCAGGCTCGGCACGCGAGGTTAATCGTTCAATAAATCGTATGCTCATCGATGTTAAAGGTAAAGGCGAGGAGAATTTCCTCTCCACGCTTGCTATTCGCTCTATGGCAAAAGCAATATACACGACACATAACATCGGACACTATGGTCTGGGCTTTGATTACTATACTCACTTTACATCTCCAATACGTCGCTATCCGGATATGATGGTGCATCGTCTGCTCGAACGCTATCTCGGCGGCGGTCGTTCGGTGAATGTCGACAAACTCGAAGATTTGTGCAAACATTCCTCAGAAATGGAACAACTTGCAGCCAACGCCGAACGTGCGTCAATAAAATACAAGCAAGTTGAATATATGAATGATCATCTTGACGAGATTTACTCAGGCATTATTTCAGGTGTTACCGAGTGGGGATTGTATGTCGAACTTGATGACAACAAGTGTGAAGGTCTGGTGCCTATGCGCGACCTCGCCGATGACTTCTATGATTTTGATGAGAAAAACTATTGTCTCGTGGGCAGACGCCACAACAATCGCTATCGTCTCGGAGATGCAGTCACAGTGCGTGTCGCGCGTGCAAACCTTGACCGCAAACAACTCGATTTTGTAATCGTTGACGATAAAGGTCTTGCTCGCGGCACAGATGTCTTGGGGCATACCGTGTCTGTCGCTCAGGCTTTGAGACAGGGCACAAAGCCGATGAAAAAGAAGCGAACTGCGACAAAGGCACGCAAATCAAAAAAAATAATTTTATGCGTTGAAACTAAACACGTATGATAAAAACAAGCGATAAAACCGATGACGTTATTGATGTGACAAACACAGCGGTAGTTATTTCCGGTCTGCGACTTTTTGCTCACCACGGAGTGTTGGAACAAGAGCGTGTCATCGGCAACGAGTTTATCGTTGACGCACGTCTTGAATATGATGCGTCAAAGGCGATGATGTCAGACAACGTGGATTATGCCTTGAATTATGCCTCGGTTGTGGACGTCATTACAGAGTGTATGAAAACGCCACACAAATTGCTCGAAAGTCTTGCCGGAGATATGGCAAAAGTGCTTACTGTGAAGTTTGACGTGCTCACCGGCGGTACTCTTACAATAACAAAACTCAAACCACCGTTTGCGGCGCAGGTAGATGGCGCCTCGTTTACTTTGTCATGGCAACGCAAACTATAAAAACAAGAACCGGTACTAATGTCATAACTGATTTTTAGTGTTTCACAAACAACGAGAGACAGCGACACCTTAATGTGCTCGGCTGTCTCTCGTTGAAATTATCTACAATTTGTGACTCTGCAGTTTTATTATTCTTCGCCGGGCAGAGGACTCGCTTTCAGATTTTTGGCAATATCCTCATCTGACAGACTGTAATTGTAAAGGTCGCCGGCAAGATATTTGTCATATGCCGACATATCTATAAGACCATGACCCGAGAGATTAAAAAGTATGACTTTCTCTTCGCCGGTCTCTTTGCATTTGAGAGCCTCGTCGATGGCGGCGGCAATGGCATGGCATGATTCGGGTGCGGGGATTATGCCTTCGCTTTGAGCGAACAAAGTGCCGGCTTTAAACGTGTCGAGCTGCTCAACGTCAACAGCTTCGATATACCCGTCTTTTAACAGCTGTGAGACGAGAACACCGGCACCGTGGTATCGTAACCCTCCGGCGTGTATGTTTGCCGGTGTGAAATTATGTCCCAAAGTGAACATAGGCAATAATGGGGTATATCCGGCTTCATCGCCAAAGTCATATTTAAAAACTCCGCGCGTGAGTTTTGGACATGATGCCGGTTCGGCGGCAACAAATCGTGTGGTTTTTGGGGCTGAGCCGTTAAAGACGTGCCGCAAAAAAGGGAAGGCTATACCGCCAAAATTTGAGCCGCCTCCAAAGCATGCTATGATGATATCGGGGTATTCTCCTGCCATCTTCATTTGCTTCTCGGCTTCAAGTCCGATGACCGTTTGATGAAGAGTGACATGATTGAGCACCGAGCCAAGTGTGTATTTGCATCCGGGGGTGTTTATCGCTAACTCCACAGCCTCGGAAATTGCCGTGCCGAGCGAACCTTGATGATTTGGGTTGGCGGTGAGTATATCTTTGCCGGCGCGTGTCGACATTGATGGCGATGGTGTCACCTGAGCCCCGAATGTTTGCATAATGGAGCGGCGATAAGGCTTTTGTTCATAAGAAATTTTTACCTGATAGATGGCGGCTTCGAGACCGAAAAGACGTGCGGCGTATGCCAAAGATGCACCCCATTGCCCGGCGCCGGTCTCAGTCGTGACATTTGTCACTCCTTCTTTTTTGCAATAATAGGCTTGTGGTATCGCCGAGTTGAGTTTGTGGGAGCCCATTGGACTTACGCTCTCATTCTTAAAATAAATGTGTGCCGGTGTTCCCAGTGCTTTTTCGAGCCCCGTAGCGCGAACGAGTGGCGTGGAGCGGTAATATTTATACATCTCGCGCACTTCGTCTGGAATGTCAATAAACCTGTCTGTTTGATTTAACTCTTGACGGCTGACTTCCTCGGCAAACAGCGGATAGAGATCTTCCGGCGTTATCGGTTGGCGAGTTTTCGGATTTAGCGGCGGCATAGGCTTGTTGGGCATGTCGGCTTGTATGTTATACCATTGACGAGGTATTTCGTCTTCGGGGAGAATGTAGCGTTTAGTCTGTTTGTCCATTTTGTCTATATATATTAATGTGGTTGAATAAAATGCTTGAATTAAGCAGGTTTTGGTTGCTTTATTCCATTCGCTTGATATTGCGTTTAGGTGATAAATCGAAAGCAAAATTAGATATTATGATTATGAT
>CAVCBR010000002.1:0-119216 GCA_963600695.1 bacterium | reverse complement strand
ACTCCCAATCGCGAATGAGAGTCAGCGTGGCATCGAGCAGATAAACCGTATAAACATCATGCTCGGTATCATAGCGAGCCAAGGAGTCGCGCATAGCGACGTTTGTAGCCTTGGCGTCCATCACCACCGAACGAAAATCGGTGACATAATCATCAACATTATCCGTGCCGCGCGGGCGAAACAGCTCATCGGGACGCCCCAAGATTTGTCGCGAGACGCGCAACGCCGGCGACAACACCCAGCCATAACCCACGGGCTGAGGGTCATCATCGACGCGAATGCCGTTTGAACGATAATGCAGCGACAGCGGAATCGACACATCGCCGACGGACAGCGAATATAGCGGCACATCAAACTCACATGCCCCCATGAGCAAAGCCGGCGCAGGCATCTCAGCCTGACGAATGGCGCGAGCCTGCGGACTCTCGGGCCACAGCCCGCTCTCCTGCCACGGCACAGTCACCTCGCCGCGCGCGACAGCCACCGCGAGCACCGCACCCGCCATAAACACAAACCATCGCCTACCGCTCATAACCTACACACTTCATTCAAACTTTATTCAAACTACATTCAAACTTCATTCGTACTTTATTCGGAAAAAAACTTTTAGGGATAGTATTTAAGAGATAATTCGAGAGCATTTATTTAAGGGAATATATTCAATGGAACTCATTCAAGGGGAAATTATTTAAGGGTCAACAGCGTACACCTCGGCTTTAGCGTTGAAACGGCTCGGCAGGGGTGCACTTTGCAAATTTAGTAAACAAATTTTAAATCCGGTCTCTTTTTATTAAAATTGTGCCGGTTGATTTGTCGTGGTCTTAGATGTTAGTGGGAGGGGTCGGTGTTTTTGTGGGGGCGGGTTTCCCAGAAGGCTACGGCTGAGGCGGCGGCGACGTTTAGGGAGTCGACACCGCGCGACATGGGTATGCGCACGACTAAGTCGGCGTCGGCTATGGTTTTGTGGCTGAGTCCGTCGCCTTCGGTGCCGAGCACGATGGCAAGTCGTCGCGAGGCTCGCAGTGTGGGGTCATCGAGGGTTATGGAATCGTCGCTCAGTGCCATGGCGGCGATCGTAAAGCCGAGTTTGCGCAGTGGTGTGAAGTCGGCGTCTATCCATGTCCATGGCACGACGAAGACGGTGCCCATAGAGACGCGTATCGAGCGGCGATTGAAGGGGTCGCATGAGGTGTCGGTGAGCAAAACGGCATCAATGCCGAGAGCGGCGGCAGAGCGGAATATGGCGCCGATATTGGTGGTGTCGGTCACGGAGTCGATGATGCACACACGGCGTGCTCGTGAGCATATGGTGTCGACAGATGGTGCCGCGGGGCGGCGCATGGCGCATAGAACTCCGCGTGTGAGTGTGTAGCCGGTGAGCTTGGAGAGTAGCTCGCGCTCGCCGGTGTACACCGGAATGTCGGGGTGACGGGCTATGATGTCGGCGGCGTCACCGGTTATGTGTTTGCGTTCGCACATCAATGCCACGGGGTGACAGCCTGATTGCAGAGCTGTGCGTATGACTTTGGGGCTTTCGACGATGATTGTGGCGTCTGTGGGATTGAGACGGTTGCGGAGTTGACGTTCGGTGAGTGATGAGAATATGTCGACGCCGGGTTGGGTCAGTGATGTGATGTTTATGATGGGCATAAGCGGTGGGTGGTGGGTGTTGTCGTGAAAATGGCGGAGGGTGGCGCAGACGAGCTGTGTCACCCTCCGGTATGGTGTTTGTGAACGTCATTCAACGTCGAGGTCGACGGGAATGGCTGCGATGTGGTATTTGGCTGCAATCACGAAGTTGATGATTTCGTCGCGTATCGGGCATGGCTCGATGTCGGCTTCGATGCGTTTTATGGCGTTGAATACCGATGTCTGAGTTTGGTAGATGTGACGATAGGCTTTGGCGGCGATATCGATGTCTTCGGCTGTGAATTTTTTGCGAGACATGATGGGAGCGTTAACGCCGTAGTATGCCACGGGGTTATGAGCCATAATCACGTAGGGGGGAACGTTTGACGAGATGCGGGTGCCGCCTTTGACAAACACCCATTTGCCGATGTGTGCGCGCTCGTTGATGATAACGTTTGACGACAGGATTGTGCATTTGTCGATGAAGACGTCGCCGGCGATTTTCACGCCGTTGCCAAGCACGCATTTGCCAACGAGCTGTGAGTCATGACCGATGTGAGTTTCAGCCATAATGAAGCATTCGTTGCCGATTTTTGTGGCTTCGCCTTCGTTGATGCTGCGGTTGATGATGACCTGTTCGCGAATGATGTTGTTGTCGCCGATTGTGCAATAGGTGGTAGCGCCTTTCCAGCGGAAGTCTTGGGGGTCGGCACCGATAACGGCGCCTTGGTACACTTTGTTGTTTTTGCCGAGTGTTGTGCCGTGAACGATTGAGGCGTATGGCATAATCTCGCAACCGTCGCCGATGGTGACATTGGCGTCGATGTAAGCAAAAGGATGAATGGTGACGTCTTTGCCGATTTGGGCAGAGGGGTCAACGTGAGCTAAGGGGCTTATCATGGTTTTTATTTTTTAATGATTTGTGGTAATGTCGGTGGTTTGGGAGGGGAGAGGGACAAGCCCCGGTAGGGTCTTAACGACCGCCACCGGTGGCTTGGTATAGGTTAATTATTGCCTGCGTGCGCGCGAGTTTGCATGCGAGGATGTTTAGCTGTGATGCGAGCAGGCTTTGTTGGGCGGTGATGACTTCGAGGTATGTTCCTGTGGAGTATATCATGAGGTCGTTGGTGTAATCGACGGCTTTTTCGAGGTCTTTGACTTGGGCTTCGAGGTATGTTGCACGTTCGCCGGTTTTTTGGTATGTGGTGAGGGCGTCAGAGACTTCGCCGGCGGCAGACATCAATGTGTATTCAAAGTTGTTGAGGGCTTGTGTTTGTTGAGCCTTCGCGGCTTTGAGGCGTGAGATGTTCTGTCCGCGCGAGAATATGGGGGCTGTCAGTGAGCCGGCGAGTTGATAGAGCCATTCTCCGGGGTTTTGGATTACGGAACCGAGGAGGTTTGTGAAGCCGCCGGTGGCACTGATTGTCAGCCCCGGATAGAATGCGGCACGCGCTGAGGCTGTTGTGTAGTAGGCGGCGGCGAGTGAGCGTTCGGCGGCGGTGACGTCGGGGCGTTGTGCCAAGTAGCTCATAGGCACGCCGGTGTCAAACACTGCCGGTATCGAGAGTGTGGCGTCGGCTGACACGGGCCATTCTTGTGGCATAGTGTTCAGCAACAGCGACATGGTGTTGTTGAGTTGATGGCGGGTGATTTCGAGGTCGGCAATGGAGGCGAGTACCGAGTTGTAGTTTGCATCGGTTTGCACGACAGCGGCTTCGGTCATATTGCTGCGACCGGCGTCTTTAAGGTCTCGCATTGTCTGCACTGATTTTTCCCACAGCACGGCGGTCTCGCGGAGTACTTTGAGTTGTGATTCGACAGAGGCTATCGAGTAGTAGGTGTTGGCAACGGCAGCGATGATTTGTGAGCGCACGGCTTGGGCATAGGCTTCGCTTTGCTCGAGCGAAACGGCGGCTTTGCGTTTGTTGTTCAGAAGTTTGCCGAAGATGTCTATTTCCCATGATACTTGTGCCGGAATGGTGTATGACCATGCGAGGCTGCCCCCGCCGATAGATGAGCCGCTGCCGTTGGGGGCTATGGCTACGGAGGGGAAGTATGATAGTTTGGCGCCTTGGAGTTGGGCTTGTGCGATGTCGACGTTGAGTCGTGCGTTGTTCAGCGACGTGTTGGCGACGAGTGCGCGGTCTATGAGGTCAACGAGCACGGGGTCGGTGAATACGTCTTCCCACAAGAGGTTGCCGAGAGCAGATGAGTCTACGGGGTTGTTACGCGCTTCGACATAGGCTGCTGTTATCGGTGTGTCGGTGGGTGTTTGATATTTTTTATATATGCCGCATGAGCCCATGCCTATGGCGAGAGCCAAGGCAAGGGTGATGCGGAAGATGTTGTTAAGTTTCATTTTGTTGTGAAATGTATTGTTGTATAATACGTTGAGGAGTTGTCGGAGTATAGGGCGAGGGTGTTCACGATTGGGGTGTGAATTGCTCGACTTCGTTCTCAATGGTGCCACCGGGTTCTGAGTCTTTGAACTTGATGGGTGATACGCGTTCTTGTATGGTTTGGAATATTGCAAACAGTGCCGGAACGACAAAGACTTGGAATACCATACCGATGAGCATACCGCCAATTGAACCGGCACCGAGTGCGCGGTTGCCATTGGCGCCTACGCCGTGAGCAAACATCATGGGCATAAGACCGATTATCAGTGCCAACGATGTCATGAGGATAGGACGCAGACGGGCTCCGGCTCCGGCGATTGCGGCATTGACGATCGACATACCGGTCTTGCGACGGTCGAGGGCAAATTCGACGATGAGAATGGCGTTTTTAGCCAACAGACCGATAAGCATGATGAGCGCAATTTGCAGGTACACGTTGTTTGAAATGTCGGAGAAGCCGGCAAAGACAAATGAACCCATAAGTCCGAACGGTATTGATAAGATTACGGCGAACGGGAGTATGTAGCTTTCGTATTGTGCTGATAGCAACAGGTAGACGAACAACAGACACAGACCGAAGATGATGGCTGTTGCCGAGCCTGACGATGATGCTTCCTCGCGAGTCATACCGGCATATTCATAGCCATAGCCTTGCGGCAGCGATTTTTTGGCGACACGCTCGATGGCGGCGAGGGCGTCTCCCGAACTGTATCCTTGGTTTGGCTGACCGGTAACGGATATTGAGGTAAACATGTTGAAGCGGTTCATAAGGTCGGGACCGTAAACGCGTTTCAGTGACACGAAGTTTGTGATCGATGCCATTTCGTTGCCGTTGCGCACTTTTATGCTGTTGAGTGTTTCGGGTGAAATACGGTCTTCGGCGCCGGCTTGCATCATCACGCGGTAGATTTTACCAAAGCGGTTGAAGTTTGATACGTACATACCGCCATAGTATCCTTGGAGGGTTGAAAGTATGGTTTGTGGTGAGATGCCGGCTTGTTTGCATTTTGCGGCGTCGACGTCAACCATATATTGTGGGAATGTGGGGTTGAACGTTGTGTAAGCCATCTGTATTTCGGGTTGTTGGTTGAGTTCTCCCAAGAAGGCTTGTACGACGCCGAAGAATGTGTTGATGTCACCGCCGGTTTTGTCTTGCATTTTGATTTCAAAGCCGTTGGTCGCCGAGTAACCTGAGATCATGGGTGGCGCGAACGCCATAACGCGACCGTCTTTGATTTGGGCGCCAACGCCATAGATTTGTTTGATGATGTTGTCGGCAGATTGTGAGGCGTCACGTTTTTCCCAGTCTTCGAGTTTGATAATGAATGCGGCGTATGTGGGACCTTGACCGGCGATGAATGAGTAACCGAGGATTTTTTGGGTGTATTTGATGCCGGGTATTTTGAGTAGTCCTTGGTCGAGTTTGTCACAGACTTCGGCAGTGCGTTCTTGTGACGAGCCCGGGGGCATGTCGACCATAGCGAAGACTACGCCGGTGTCTTCTGAGGGCACGAGGGCTGTAGGTGTTGTCGACATCAGCCATACGAGTATTACCAATGCGCCGGCAACAAGACCGAGTGAGAGGTATTTGAGGCGAATGAATACTTTTGTCGTCGCGCTGTAAAAGCGGTGCAGTCTGCCAAATCCGACTTCAAATCCTTGGTGGAAGCGTGGCGAGAAGATGCCCATTATTGTGAGTATCGCGGTGACGGTCGCTATCACCAAGTGTAGCATGTTCTCGCGGTTGTACCAGCCGAGCACCATAAAGACGATGGTGGCGATGAGCAGCACGCCTGTCAGCAACGGGGGCATATTCAGGCGGAATGAGCGACGATAGCGTTTTTTCATAACGTCGCCGGCGGTGCTCATTGCTTCGCCCATGCGTTCTTTAAGGGAGGTTTTATCTCCGTGGGGCTTCAAGAAGAGGGCGCAGAGTGCCGGTGAGAGCGTCAGGGCGTTCAATGCCGAGAGACCGATGGCGATTGCCATTGTCAAACCGAATTGGCGGTAGAACACGCCTGATGTGCCTGACATGAATGATACGGGGATAAACACGAGCATCATCACGAGGGTGATAGATATCAGCGCTCCTGCAATCTCGCCCATAGCGTCGATTGATGCACGCCGCGCGCTTTTGTATCCGGAGTCGAGTTTGGCGTGCACAGCCTCGACGACGACTATCGCATCATCGACGACAATGGCGATTGCCAATACCAATGCTGAGAGGGTGATGAGGTTTATGGAGAACCCGATGAGGTTCATGAAGAAGAATGTGCCGACCAGAGCCACGGGAATGGCGATGGCGGGGATAAGTGTCGAGCGGAAGTCTTGGAGGAATACGTAAACGACGAAGAATACGAGGATGAAGGCTTCGAGAAGGGTTTTGAGTACCTCGCTGATTGAGGCGTTGAGGAAGTCGTTGTTGTTGAGGGGTATGGCAAATTCCATGCCGGCGGGCAGTTCTTCTTTCATCTTGTCGATTGTGGCGATACAGTCGTTGATGATCTGTGTGGCGTTGGAGCCGGCGGTTTGGAATACGATGGCAGATGTCGCGGGGTGACCGTTCAGTGAGTTGGCAAAGCCGTATGTCACGCGACCGAGTTCGATTTTTGCCACGTCGCCGAGGCGAAGTACTTCGCCGTCGGAGGTTGCTCTGACAACGATGTTTTCAAATTCTTCGGGCATTGACAGACGTCCGCGGTATGTCAGGGTGTATTGGAACGATTGGTTGCCTTGTTCGCCGAAGGCGCCGGGGGCAGCCTCGATGTTTTGCTCGGCGAGTGCGTTTGAGATATCCGACGGCATAAGGTTATATTGTGCCATGACGTCGGGTTTGAGCCATATGCGCATTGAGTAGTCGGCGCCAAACGACATCACGTCACCCACACCGCTGACGCGTTGGAGTTGTGGTATGACGTTAATTTTCATATAGTTGTCGAGGAACTGACCGTCATATGATGCGTCGGGGCTGAACAGTGACACGCACAGAAGCATTGATGTTTGGCGTTTTTGTGTCAGCACGCCGACTTTTGTGACCTCGGCGGGTAGGAGGTTGGAGGCTTTGGCAACGCGGTTTTGAACGTCGACGGCAGCCATATCGGGGTTGTGTCCTTGTTCGAAATATACGTTGATGGTTGCTGAGCCGGTGTTTGTTGCCGTTGATTCCATGTAGGTCATACCTTCGGCACCATTGATGGATTCTTCAAGGGGCGCGATCACGGAGTTGAGCACGGCTTTGGCGTTGGCTCCGGTGTATGTTGTGGTCACCGAGATTGTTGGCGGCGCGATGTCGGGGTATTGTGTCACCGGTAGCGACACGAGTCCGATAATACCCAACAGGACGATGAATATCGAGATCACCGTCGACAGCACCGGACGATTTATAAATCTATCGAGTTTCATTGATTTCTAATGTTTTAATGACATTATTTGTGTCTGTGTCAGACGCGGTGTATTTGTTGTTATTGTTTTTGTGCGGCGGCTTGTTGTTTTGCCATTGCTGCTTTTTCGGCGGCGGTGAGGGGTTTGATGGGTGTGTGGTCTTTGACGACTGTTCCCACGCCTTCGACAACGATGCGTTCGCCGGCTTTAAGTCCGGAGGTCACGACATAGTTTGCGCCATCGTCAATGTCGAGGATGTCAATGGGACGAGCTTCGGTGATGTTGCTGTCGTTGACGACATAGACAAATTTTTTCTCTTGAAGGTCGTATGTGGCTTTTTGGGGAATGACAATGGCGTTGTCTTCGTGGCGAGGAATGACGATTGAGCCGGTAGAGCCGCTGCGCAACATGCCGTTGGTGTTGTCAAAGAGGGCGCGCACTGAGGCGGCTCCGGTGGTGTTGTCGATGACGCCTGAGACTGTCGCCACGCGTCCTTCGAGGGGGTAAATCGTGCCGTCGGCGAGGCGCAGTTTTACGCTGGGCATGTTGCCGACTCTTTCGTCGAGTGAGTATTTGCCGCCATCGGTGAGTTTGAGCAGTTCTTTCTCTGTTAGAGAGAAGTATGCATAAACTTGTGAGTTGTCAGAGATGGTTGTCAGTGGCTGTTGTGATGATGGTGATGCCAGTGAACCTTCGCGGTTGGGAATGGTGCCGACAACGCCGTCGCTCGGTGAGGTCACGCGGGTGAATGAGAGATTTTTTTGTGCCGACACGAGGGCGGCTTTTGCTTGTGCAAGACCGGCTTTTGCTTGTGCCAGTTGGTCGACAGAGGTATCCCATGTCGATTTGGCTATGATGTTTTTGTCATAGAGCATTTTTTGGTTGCGCTCAAATGTTGTTGCCGAGTTGACGGCTGCTTGTGCCGAGTTGACGGCTGCGCGGGCTTGGTCGACGGCTGCTTGCAGCGGTTCGGGGTCAAGGCTGAACAGGAGTTGTCCTTTTTTTACGTGTTGACCTTCGTCAACGCATACTTTCATAATTGTTCCTGAGATCTGAGGACGTATTTGAATGTCTGTTTTGCCTCGGATTATTGTGGGGTAGGTTGTTTGCAGCTCACTTGATGAAGGAGCTATTGTCATGACTTCTACCGCAGGCGCTTGTTGTTGCTGTGTTTGCTCTGCTTGATTTGAACACGAACTGAGAGCGCCCGCCGCAATGGCGAGAGAGATGTAGGCGCTGAGTTTCATTTTGTTGATTATCATATTGTTATTTATAATGTGTATTATCGTGCTTGGAAAAATATGTTTAAAGTGTAGCTATGTGCTTGTTTTATCGGGGCAAAGTTAGCTATTTTTGATGAGATGGTGTTAAGGTGTTTGTGCTAAATTGTTCCGATTTTGCTTTGTTGTTGGTGAATTTGGCATTTTTTAATCTTTTGTGAGTTGTATTCTTTTTGAAAGAACACTGTGTGGGTTGTAAAGGTTTTGGCGTGTCGTGAGTTGGTGGGTGAATAAAAAACTCCGCTCGAGAGGTTTGTCTGAGCGGAGTTTTAAGGGTTTTATGTATTGTGTTTATTTGACAAATTTCTTTACTATCACTGTTGCGTTGTGACCGCCAAAGCCGAATGAGTTTGAGAGCGCGGCGCGCACTGTGCGTTTTTGGGCTTTGTCAAATGTGAAGTTGAGGGTGTAGTCAATGTTTTCGTCGATGTCCTCGGGGTCGTGGTTGATTGTCGGGGGAACGATATCTTCTTGGACGGCTTTTATCGAGAACATGGCTTCGAGGGCACCGGTTGCACCGAGCAGGTGTCCTGTCATTGATTTTGTCGATGAGATGTTTAGTTTGTGGGCGTGCTCACCAAATACGTCAACGATGGCTTTGACTTCTGAGATGTCGCCGACGGGTGTCGATGTGCCGTGAACGTTGATGTAGTCGATTTCGTCGGGTTTCATACCGGCGTCTTCGAGGGCGCCACGCATGGCAAGGATTGCTCCCAAGCCTTCGGGGTGGGTGGCTGTGAGGTGGTAGGCGTCAGCCGAGAGGCCGCCACCGGCTACTTCGCAGTATATTTTTGCGCCGCGGGCGAGTGCGTGGTCGAGTTCTTCGAGAATGAGCACTGCCGAGCCTTCGCCCATAACAAAGCCGTCACGAGATTTAGAGAAGGGGCGTGAGGCTGTTTCGGGGCTGTCGTTGCGTGTCGAGAGGGCGTGCATTGAGTTGAAGCCTCCGACGCCGGCGGGGAATATTGCTGCCTCGGCACCGCCGGTGACGATGATGTCGGCTTTGCCCAGGCGTATGAGGTTGAAGGCGTCAATGATGGCGTTGTTTGATGATGCACAGGCTGACACTACGCCATAGTTGGGACCGTGATAGCCATATTCCATTGAGATGTGACCCGAGGCGATGTCGGCGATCATCTTTGGTATGAAGAATGGGTTGTATTGGGGACCGTTTTGTTCGCCATGGAGAGCATAGTATCCGGCTTCTTCTTCAAATGTGTGCAGTCCGCCGATGCCTGCGGCAACGATAACGCCCACGCGGTCTTTGTTGAGATCGGGGGTTGTTTCGAGTGAGGCATCGTCAACGGCTTGGCGCGCGGCGACCAGCGCGTATTGTGCATAGAGGTCGAGCTGGCGCAGTTTGCGACGATCAAAGTGGTCTGCGGCATTAAAGTTTTTTACTTCACAAGCAAAGCGTGTTTTGAATTGTGAGGCGTCAAAGTGGGTGATGGGTCCGGCGCCGCTGACGCCGTTGAGGGCTGCGGTCCAAGTCGAGGCTACATCATTGCCGAGGGGCGAAATGGCGCCCAATCCGGTCACTACTACTCTTTTTAGTTCCATTATTTATAAGTCGGTGAGAGATGTATTTTTTTACTGTGATACTCGGGCGGTATGTTGTGAACGCGCCGTGAGTGTATGTATATCAAACAAGCGCGCCCGCAGTAGCTGTGGCTCGGGCGCCCTTGTCGTTATGATTTTTTAAAACCGCACCATAAACAGTGTGTGTTGTGGTTGACGGTTTAGCCCTGAAGAGGGTATTATTTTTTGTTTGCTTCGATATACGAGATAGCGTCGCCGACAGTTTGGATTTTTTCTGCTTCTTCGTCGGGAATTTTGATGCCGAATTCTTTTTCAAATTCCATGATCAGGTCAACGGTGTCGAGTGAATCGGCGCCGAGGTCGGTTGTGAATGCTGCTGTTTCGGTTACTTGACCCTCGTCTACGCCGAGTTTGTCAACGATGATTGCTTTTACGCGATCTGCAATTTCTGACATAATAGTTTAGTTTTTAATTAGTAATTATTTTTTCGCGGTGCAAAGTAAGTGAATTTTATTTAAATAGCGAAATTTTTCAGTAATTAAAACGTGAAAAAATGTTATTGATGTGTATGGCGGGGTTACACACGATGGTTTCTTGTGCTGATTTTATCGGCGTTTGAGTCGGTATATGGTTTATGTTGACGTTTGTCGCGGCTTTTTTTGAGAGGTGTGAGGTTAGAATGGGTATCCGATGGCGAGGTGAAAGGCGAGGGAGCGACCGAAGTTTTCCATATTGTAGTATCCGGTGCGTGTGGTTTGGTATGGTGCGTGAATGCCGACGCCCATGTCAAAGCGCACGACGAGCATTGTTATGTCAAATCTCAGTCCGAGACCGGTGCCGAGAGCGAGGTCTTTGAGGAAGTGTGAGGCGTCAAGTGTGCCTCCGGGGCGGGCGGGGTCGTCGCGGAGCAACCACACGTTGCCGGCGTCGACAAAGAGTGCGCCGTGGAGTGGACCGAAGAGAGGAAAGCGGTATTCGGCGTTGGCTTCGAAGCGGAATGTGCCTGTTTGGTCAAAGAATGTGTTGTCGTCCTCGGGGTGGTAGCGTCCGGGACCGAGTGATCTCACTGAGAATGCGCGCACAGATGAGGCTCCGCCACAGTAGAATTGTTCGGCGTATGGCACTTGGGTTGCGTTGCCATAGGCGTGAGCGGCGCCGAGGAGTGCTCGGCATACGAGTCGGTGGCTGTCGCTGCCCAGGCGTTGTGACCAAACAATTTGTGTTTGTCCTTTGACGAATTGTGAGAATGGTGTGCCAAAGAGGTTTTTTTCGCCTTTGACGCCACAGGCGGTGTATGCCGTCCAAAAGATGTTTCCGGCTTCTTGCAGGGTGAGGCTGTATGATAGGCGGTTGCCGGAAGGGAATGTTCGGTTGTAGTTGTATGTGAACATCATCTGTGGCACGTATTGTGAGCGGAAACTGAGTGCCACAGCCGGGTTTTCGTCCATCATGGTGTCAAATTCGGGGGTGGTGTGTATGAGTTTTGTGTATGATAGTTTCAGGGGTGTGAATGATATTGTAGTGTGTCGTGTTGCAGGCCAGTCGTATGCCATAGAGAGGTTGAATTGTGCCATTTTGAAATAGTGTGGGCGGTTGAGCAGGTCGGCACTTAGTGAGAAGCGTGTCCAGTTGATGTCGCTGCGTCGGCGGGGTATGAATTTGGGTGCCAACAGGCGAGGTATGGAGAGGGTTGTGGCGAGTGAGGCTTCGTATGAGTTGAATATGCCGTCGTGGTTGTCGGCACCGGTTTGCCATTCGTATGAGCCTGAGAGGGTTGTGGCGAGTTGTTCGCCACCGCCAAAGAGGTTGCGGTGTGTGAGTCCGAGGGTGAGTTGTGGTCCAAGGTATGAGTTGGATTTTGATGAGGCGGTGAGGTCTATTGAGGCTTCGAGGGGTTTGTCGAGGGTGGCGTCTATGCGTATGTCGAGGACGTGGCGATGGTGTTCGTGACCGACGGTGTCGGGGGTTGCTGAGATGTTTATGGCTGAGAATATGCCGAGGCGTGAGAGGTAGTTTTGGGTGCGGTCGATGTCTCGGGCTGTGAGCAGTCGTCCGGGTCGCAGGCGCACATTTTGTTCTATGACTGACGGGCGCAGGTGTGCCGGTTGCATTTGTATGAGTGTGGCGCGTTTCAGGGGTATGGTGTCGGGGGTACCGGGGTTGCGTGTGCCTCGGTTGACAACAACGGTGATTTTGCCTGTGGTGTATGGTTCGATGAGGTCGTGGGGGGTATCGGGCGTGAGTTGTACTCGCAGGTTGACTTCGCCAGGAGATGATATTGTGTCGGCGAGGTATTGTATGTAGTCGGGGCGGAAGTAGTAGTAGCCGCGGTTGCGCATAGCGTTTGCTATCGCTTGGCGTGTGGCGGCGAGTGAGTCTGTGCAGTATCGGTTGCCGGGTGTCAGGTATGGTTGTTGGCGTGCGAGGGTGTCAAGCATACGGGACACGGGAGTGGAGTCGGTGGGCAGTTGTATGGATCGCAAGCGGTATGGAGCGCCGGGGACGACGTTGTATGACACTGAGGCTTTGCGCGGATTTTTTGCCGGTGTGAGTGTGAATGATGCGGAGCCTGAGAAGTAGCCGTTGTCGGCGAGTATTTGTTTTATCATGTGTGTGCGCAGGTCGGGGCGCACGTCTGAGATGAGCACGGGGTCTTCAACGAGTTTTTCGTATATCCAGTGTTTAAATCCTTTTTCGGCTCGCGGCCAGTTGTTGTACACCCAGAGTCCGAGGGGGAAGGGGTATCGCCAGCCTACGAGTTTCCAGTAGTTGTTGGGGGGCACATCGACGGCATCGGTGATGGCATCGGTCACGCCGTCGGGGATTTTACCGCCGTCGGCATCGGGTGAGATTTCGATTTTTTTGGTGCCGATGTATAGTTGCTCTCCGGGGTCTATGCGGCGTGTCGTGGAGCATGCTGTCAGCATTGATATGATGCCGATGAGCAGGATTGTGAGTGATATGTTGTTGTATTGTTGTTTCATTTTGCCGGTTCGGGAGAAGAAATGGTGTCAGCGGGGGTGTCGCCGGGAGTCAATGTGTCGGTGGTGGGGTTGTCAGTCTTTTTGCGTTTGCGACCGAAGCGGAAGATGTCGCTGACGCGGCGTATTTTGCGTTTGTAGGTGAAGCCTATGCCGGTTTGGGTGATTTCGCCTTCGAGTATTGACTCGTAGTCTGTGTGGCGGAAGATTTTTATCGACATTGTGCCGGCGCGGTTAAGGGTGTATTCGAGTGTGACGTCGTTAAAGAGGTTTTGAGCCACATCGGCGTTGTTGTCGGTGGAGTAGTTGCCGCCGACGGCAATTTTGAGTCGGTCGTTGGCGAGGGTTTTGGATACGCGATATGAGTATGATGTTGTTTGGTGGCTGCCGGTGGCATCAGTGCGGTTGTATTGGTCGATACCGAAAGATAGGTCTACGCCTTTGATTGCTCCCGATGCCCATGAGTTGAGACGTGAGGTCAGGAACGAGTAGAGGGGGTTGCCCGAGAGGTTTGAGCCGGCTTTGGTGCCGGGACCGGTGTAGGTGTTGTATAGCAGCAGGTTCATTGCCTGTGATGCGCGTTGGGTTTGTGACATGGATTGGAGCTCGTTGGCGACGGTGATGTCGTCATCGGTTGTGAGGTCAAGGGCGAGGTCGATGTTGTCGAGGGTGCCTGTGATGTCGGCGATGATGTCAAAGTATATGAGGCGTGAGTTTTGTCCTTCTTGTGTGACGTTGGCGCGCAGGTGGTCTGTGGCGCGTATGTTGAGACGTGGTTTCAGTATGTCGCCGTTGAAGGCTATGTATGACTCGGGGTCGAAGTTGAAGAGTTTTTCGCTCATCAGCGGGGGGGTGTATCGGGCATAACCGTCGCCGAGTGTCAGTCGTCCGGTGAGTCGCCCTTCGTCCATAGGCATAGATGTGAATGTCAGGTTGCCCGAGGGTTGAAGTTGTACTTTGTTCTTGCCGTCTGTCGAGAGGTCGACGGCGATGGTGGTGCCAGAGGCTATCGAGAGTTGTGCGTCGATGTATGTTGTCATTGCCGCTGTCGGGGTGTCTTGTTTTTTGGTCGTTGTGGTGTCGTTGAAGTTGACAAATTGCACCATGTCGTTGTTCGCTTGATTTTGTATTGTTGATGTCGCGTCGGGCATGATGTATGTGAAGTTTGACGGCGCGGCGAGTGTTGCGCGGGCGTTGAGGTTTAGTTGTGATAGGTTGCCGCGTGCCGTGGCATCGAGGTTTATGAAGGCTTTGCCATAGAAGTCGGCACCGCGTGCGGCGCGTGTGGAGTTGAGGAGCTGGGCTTGTGTGGCGCGGATGTTGAGGTTTATGTCGGCGTTGTCGAGATTGTGTAACAAGACGTTGCCGTTGATTGTTATTGGTTTGTTGTTTAGGGTGTTGATGGCGAAGTCAGACAGGCGTATGTCGTTGTCGGTGCATATCAGCGGCGTTGGGGCTATTGTGAGTTTTGAGCCGAGGGTGGCGATGTAGATGGCTGCCGAGTCAAATTGGAGTGAGCCGTTGAGTCGCGGTGTTGCCGATGTGCCGGCTATGTCAAAGTTGCCGTTGAGTGTGCCTTGAAGTGTGGCGAATGAGCTGACAAAGGGGTTGAGGGTTGACAGGGGGAAGTGTATCATTGTCATGTTGAGTGCCAATGGTGACATTGCCGTGGAGTCGTTGAGGCGGCCGCAGAGGCTCACTGATTTGACTCCGTCGACCCAGAGATCTATGTCGGCGTGTGTGTGACCGTCGTCTGAGGTGTCGATGTGGGTGTCGGCTTTGAATGTCCCCGAGCGCCGTCCGCCATAGGTGAAGTCGGCGAGGGTGATTGTGCCGTCGGCTTTGAGTCGTGAGTTGTGGTAGTTAAGACTCATGTCGCTTGAGAGGTTGCCTTTGATTGCCGGGGCAAAGGGATTGAGGGTGATCCAATCTTGCAGGCGTATGTCGCGCAGGCGCACAATGAGGTTTTCGTCGTCATTGTGGGCATAGACGTCGTCAGAGTCGGCATGCTCGGTGAAGATGTCTATGGTGCTGTAGTCTGAGCGCATGCGCAGGTCGCCGTCGATGTGTCCGGTGGCGAAGTTGTAGGTTATGAAGTTGTCTTCGTTGACGAGCCATTGTTGGTAGCCTATGGTCGGGTCGAGCGGCATGAAGTGAATTGTGGCTGTGGAGTCGGGGTTGAGGTCGGCGTATGCTCCGAAGTCAAAGCCTGAGACGCCGCGAATGTTGCGTTGGGTGAAGTTTATGCCCAAACGCCCGGGGCGAAAGTATCCATCGACATCGATTTGTGCCCATTCGTCAAACGTTCCCGGTCGGTTGCGCACGCGACCGGCATAGTTCAGGCGATTGCCGTCTTGGGCGATGTTGAATGTCAGTGTGTCGATGCGCGTTTCGCCGCTGCGTATGGCGGTGGCGCGTGCGTCGAGTGTCAGCGTCGAGTCGTTGATGGCAACGATTGCGATTTTGCCGAGAGATATGTCGTTGTGACTCAGCAGGCGGGTGACGATGTTGTCGCCACCGCCGCCATCGATGTCGAGCGAAAAGTCGGGGAGAGCTTGTTGAAGTTCTTCGATGTTTATGCGCCGAGCTTCGAAATGTCGGCGGAGGGTGCTTGTTATTTTATCGCCGCAGGCGAGTATGGAGTCAAGTGGGTGAGGTGAGGAGAAGTAGGCATAGAGGTCGTCATCAGAGATATTGATGTTGGTCAGTGAGTCGGCGTTTATGCGTGCTTTGATGTTGTCGAGGTCGAGTTTGCCGACAGAGTCGATGATTGACAGGCGTGGAGCTGTGAGTGTGGCGGCGAGGTGTTGTGTCGGGTGTCGGGAATCAAAATCGGCGTTGAGCGTGATGATGCCGTTGATGAGCAGAGGCGAATCGTTGATACCTAATGAGTAGAGGTCGAGGGTGTTGGCGTGAAGGTTGGTGTCTATGTTGTAGTGGGTTTTGTCAAAGAAGGCAGTGGCGTGGAGGGTGAAGTCGGCGGCATTGTTTTGTGAGATGATGTCGGCGGTGGCTTTGCTGTCAGCGAGCGTGATGTCGGCGGTGAGGTTGTGAAGAGTCTTGCCGTTGTAAACTATTTCGGCGATAGTGGCAGAGATGTCGGCTGTGGTGTTGTGGTGTGTCGGGTCAAAGCCGTGTCCCGAGGCGTTGATTTCGGCGGTGATGGTGCCAAGCGAATATTCGGGGACGAAGGCATCGATGGGGAATTTGTCGGCGCTCAGTGCAAGGGTATAGTCCTTGCCACGTCCTTTCAGTGTTGCGGTGGCAGCGATGGTGCCGCCCGTGGTGTGCACTTCGATGTCGCCGTCATAATTGCCGTTGTTAAATGCCAGACCGCCTTCAAATGTCATGGGTGGAATGTTGACGCCGCCGAGGAGTGTTGTCAGTATTTGTCGCCATGGTGATATGTCGCCGATGGTGCCGTGGGTGGTGATGTCGCCGCTGAGTTTGTCGGTGTCAAAGATGTTGGCGAGGGTGCCGGCGGCTTCGAGGCGGGCAGACCGTGGAATGTCAAGCATCAGGCGGTTTATGTCGAGGCGTCGCGGCGTGCCGGCGATGTCAATGTCGGCTGAGGCAAGGGTCGCAGGACGCAGACCGCGAGTGTATGTCGCGGCAAGGGGCATGAAGGCGGTGATGTCACCGGAAGCGACGTCGCCGTTGAGTTTCAGTGATAGTGGGTTTGTCGCGGCGGTGATGTCTCCGAGACCGAGCAAGGCGTCGGCTCGCAAATCGGTGCCGCGAGGTGTGGATAAGTGCAAGTCGTCAAGAGTCATTGCCCGGGCGTTGAGAGACAATGTGCCGGCGAGGTTTATGTCCACGCCCGAGCGTTCGTGAGCGGTGAGTGTGAGCGGCACGCGCAGCGAGTCGGCGCGATTGTGAAAATCGGTGATGGCAAGGTCGAGAGAGTCGAGGGCTATGTATGAGGCGTCAAAGCCCGATGCCGGTGTGTATCCGCTCATAGCATATAATGCTCGCGAGTGTTGCATATTTATGGCATCGATGTCGATGACCCATGGTTTGGTCTCGGTGTCATCGCTTTTGTTTGTGGTGGTATCTGTTGTGGTGTCAGTCTCAACGACGTCGTTGGCTCCGGGGGTGATGAATGCTATGTCGGCACCATCGGCGTCAAACGCGTCGAGGCGTATGGTTTGGGCTGTGAGATTGATGTTGCCGCCGCGCACGGAGGCTTTTGTGAAGTGTGTTGTGAGGGTGTCTATCGTGGGCATCATATTCATGCGATAGGAGAGGTCGGTGAAGTTGACTTCGCCTATGTCTATCGATAGCGGGGAGGCTTGTGTCGTGTCTTTGGGCGATGGCGGAGGTGTGGGGTTGATGTATATGTCGACGAGTGCGCCTCTCAGGTCGGCGTGGCGCAGGTCGATGTGCATAGGTGAGAGCTTGACGTTTGCCGGCGCGATGTGCATGTCTGATGCGCGAAGTGTTATGCAGGTGGCAGAGTCTCTTGACCCCAAGCGGTATGAGGCATCGGTGAGTCGCGCATCGTCAACCGAAACTTCGCCACGCAGCAGTGGCAGCAGGGCGATGTCGGCGTCAAAATGCTTGGCACTGACGGTTGTGTCGCCGTTTTGCACGATGCTCAGTCCCCGGAATCCGATGTTCAGCGGAAATTTGATGCTGAGGTCATCGAGGCTCATTGTCATACCATCTTTGGCATTCACTGCGCTGACAAGGGCTTGGCGCACTTCGCGCTGAAACCATGGGGCATACAGGCAAGCCACCAAGCCGGTGACAAGCAACACCATAGTCATCAGACTCAGTGACGTGATTTTTAATATTTTTCGCAGGACAAGATGCATCTCTCGCAATGAAAATTATGTTGGCGGCAAACCATATCGCGCCGAAAGTCGACCGGCATGGAAAAAGCCGTTAGCCTCGGCGTTAATAGATATTGTAGCATGCAGATACCACAAAGTTAAACAACTTTTTGTAGTCAACAAAATTTACCCGCCGAGTGTTCACCGAATTTATCGTCCCAAAGCCCCTTTTGAAAAATATGTCGAGAATGTTTAATTGAGATGAGAATATGGTAACCACCCGAGAGATGCCGACTTTCGGATGGTGTAAAAAGTTTGAAACGATTGAAAAATGAGACGCCCCGGCAGGCGTGGTGCACTTGTCGGGGCGTATGTTGTTGTTTTGTTGGCTATTATCTGTTATGCAAAGTTATTGCATATTTGAGATAATGCTTGTTGTGGGGCTTTTTATTTGATGATGACTTTTGAGGCTTTTGAGCCTTGGCGTGTCACGTAAACGCCGGGGGTGAGGCTGTCGGCAGAGATGGCGACGCCGCTGAGGTTGAAGTATTGGATGGGGGCGTTTGTGTCATCGTCGGTGGTTATGCTTTCAACGCTGCCTGATTTGGGGTCGTCCCAGTTTTCGGGAGCCACGGTGTAGACGGCGATACCGTTGCGACCTTTGTAAGAGAGAAGGTAGGCGCCTTCGATGCCTTTGCCGTCGGTATATACGCGGGCGTCGAGACCATGCACACGGTTGCCGCCGTCAGAGGTTTCGCCGAGACCGTTTGCGGGGATTTCCCAGAGTCCCTGCATGCCTTCGAATGATGAGTTTTCGCCGAGACGGCAGATGCGAGAGCGGCATGTTGAGCCACCGTCATATTGTTCGATAGAATACACGACATAGTTCACATCGTTGATGGTGAACTCGGCGACGCCGTTGGTGCCGACTTTGGGAGCGAGGTCGGGGCAGCTGGCGAATGATTCGAGCATGGAGCCGCTTTGGTCATAGAGAGTGGGGCATGTTGTGAAGCCGTCGACATAGAAGAGGTTGCCGGTGAAGTCGTCGTCTTTGATGATTTTGACCACTGAGCCGTAGTTCCACAGGGCTTGGTCGGCGGGATAAGTTTCTTTCATGTATGTCGAGACATAAGAGGCGTCTTCCATCATGGGTTCGAATTCGCCACCTTGTTCGGCGCGCCAGCCGTAGACGTAGGGTTTGGCGGCGTTTTCGCAGGTTGCGCACATGAATACGCAGGCGGCGTCGGTGCGGGTGATGTCGCCCGAGATGCTGTAGTAGTCAACGCGCGCCGTTGCGTCTTTTTCGTCTGCCGGGAGTTCTACTTGGAATGCGAGAGAGCATTCGCCGGTCTCGGCATTGTCGAGTTTGTAGACTTTAAAGGGTGTTGCCGTGCCTTTTTCGATGTTGTAGGGTGAGGCAACGTATCCGCAGAACCAGATGTGTCCGAAGTCGTCACAGCCGATTTGGTTGATGCACAGCAGACCGGTAACGGGTGTGCCATCGACGGTCGGCACGAGGGTTTTAACGAGTGAGCCGTTGAAGAAGTCGATGATCGAGATGCGTCCTTGTGTGCCCGATGCTTTGTCGTCGAGGTCTTCCCAACCGACGACAACGCGGTCTACGCCGTCAATTTCGGCGAGGGTGGCGGTGCGTGCATAGTTGAGGTTCCAGAAGGGATATTCGATGAAGCCTTGGGGATTGTTAATGAGTGAGCGTATCCATTTGCTCTCACATTTGATGCCGTCTTTGATTTCGTATGTCTGACCATCGGTGACGGCTTTTGTGGCGGTTGTGCCGAGGGCGACAGCCGTGGCAAGGAGTAAAAGTTTTTTCATTTGTTGTTTGTTATAGGAGGTTAATAAGATTTTGATTTTTATAATCAAACCCTTGTGACACGTTGTTTGAGGTGTCACAAGGGTTTGTGTGTATGAGCATTATTAGCGTATTGCTATTTTGGCTGATTTGAGGGTGCCGCCCACGGAGGCAGAGAGCACGTAGACACCGGGAACCATACCTGAGAGGTTGATGGCACCGCCGACAGCGTGTTTCACCGTGCGACCGGCTTGGTCTGTAAGCATAATGTCGCTCGCGCCGTTAACGACTGTGATTGTCTCGCCGTTGAGCGTGTAGAAAGCATCGGTGGCGTTGTCATCGACAGTGATGTCGCCCACTGAGAGTGTTGAGGGGTCATAGAGAGACTCGATGCCGGGCATGTCGATGTGGTAGTCGGTGCCGGCTGATGCTTTGCTGTTTTCGGGGGTGATGACGATGGAGGTGAGCTCGATGGGATAGACGCCTATGTCGTCGGTGTTGAAGAGTTCGGCGAATTTGTATTCATAGACGTTGTCTGCGCTCGCTGTGACATCGGTGCGAGTGATGCTGACAGAGCGCACTTCGTTGTTGGCGCGAAGGTTGACGACGATGCTTTTAATGGGGGTTTCACCGGGATTGAAGCGAAGTCTGAGGGCTTCGGCGAGTGAGTACAGCGGTTTTTTGGCGGTGATGGTGAGTTTGTTGCTGCGAATGGTTTTGATGTTGAAGTCGATAGCCATACCGTTTTCAAGTTCGGTGATGTTGGCTGAGTTCAAACCGGTTTTTGTCAGCGTGTAGTTGGCAAAGTCGGTGGCTTTTTGAGCTTCATACATGGGTATCTCGATGGTGAGATTGATTTTGATTGTCAGGTCGCCGCGCACGCCGATGAGTTCGGTGGTGCCATTAGCGATGCCTTTGACGTCGCCTTCGGGGGTGATTTCGGCGACGGAGGGGTCAGATGAAGTCCAAGTGAGGGCTGAGGCGAGGATGGGGAATTGGTTGTCTTCTTCGCCTGAGACGAGTTCGACAGACCATTCGCGCACTGAGTTGAGGAGCACGGCGTCGTATTTGGCGGTGATGTCATAGCCGGAGACGACGGTCACGGGAATTGAGACTTTTGCGTCTGTGTCTTCGACGGTGGCGGTGAGGGCGTGGTAACCGCTGCCTGACGCAATGAGTGATTTGCCGTCAGACGAGATGTATCCGAGTTCGGCGGGGCAGCTGAGGGTGTATCCTTTGTAGTCGGCATCAATGAGTTTGCCGTATTTGTTGAAGGCGTAAACGGTGGGTGTGTAAACCGAAAGATAGGGCACGTCTTTGCGCCAGTCGACAAAGGCGATTTCGGCGACGTTGTTGTCTTCGGGGGCTTCGAGGACGGCAAAGATGGCATTGCCGACAGAGCGTTCCTGACCGTCAGATGTGTGGTTGCGCACGCCGAGTTGGTCTACGTAGAGTGTCGATGAGCCACCGCCGTCGATGTTGACGGCTTCGTAAGCGCCGGCATAGCGCATAACGTCGGCAGTCATTGAGGTGCTGACGCCGGCAGAGATTGACGAGCGACCGTCGATAACCATCATGATGACAGTTTTGCCGTCTTTGGCATAGCCGATAGATGTGCGTGGGTGACGACCTGAGGCATCGCCGCGCTCGCCCTCGGTGTCAAGGGTTTCGCCTTCGCCAACGTTGCGGGGGTTGCCCGACATGACTGTTTGGGGATAGATTTGTATGCCGTCAGAGGTCAGTATGCGGTTGTCGAATGTGACGATGTCGCCGATTTTGAGGTCTTTGACGAAGTCGGCAGCCGAGGTGTTGCAACCTGTGGTCGATGTTCCGCGACCGCTGATGACGAAGCCGTCATCGGGCACGGCGGTGTCGCCGGTGGTGTTGGGTTCGGAGGTGACAATCATTTTGTATGTGTGTCCGGCTTTAAATTGTTCGCCTTCGACGAGTTTTGCTGTCACTTGGTAGCATGAGCCGGCAAATTCGGTTTGGTTTGCCGAGCCCCAGAAGCGTGGAGTGTAGATGGTGATGCCGTTGTTGGGAGAGGCTACGTTCACGTCGCCGTTGTTGGGCTTGCCATAGTTGACGCCTTTGAAGAGCGTGACTTTGTCGCCGATGGTGGCGGTGCCGGTGAAGTAGTTGAGGCGTGAGATATAAAATTTACCTTCGGTGTCTTGAACAAATTGGTAGTTATTGTTGGCTGATTTGTATATTTCGCCATCGACGATGCAAGATGAGGCGGGAGTGCCGACGATAGATTTGCCGTTGGTGGCTGTGCCGGTTGTGGCATAGAAGTCGCCGTTGGTGCCACAGAAGTATGTGACGCCATCTTTGGTTTTTTCTTTTGCCATGTTTGATGTGCGTTGGCAGCCTGCGACTTTGTCAGTGGCGCAGACTGTGCGCATAGATACGCCGGGCACCGAGGTGTCAATTGTGAGGTAATATACGTGGAGGGGGTTGGTGCCGATGAGGTGCAGGTGGGTTTGTGTGGTGCCGGGACCGATTTTAGCGTGATAGACGGTGTCGACGGTGTATGTCGTGCCGCGCACATCGAGTGTTGTGGCAGATGCGGCTGACGCGGAGAGGGTGAGACACGCGGCGACAAGCAGTGATGAAAGCTTCATGGTGTCGGTGAATTTTTATATGTGATTATTGTGGGACGGTTACCGGTGTCCCGATTATTGTTTTAGTTTTTTGTTGTTAATGATGGTTGTCACGGGTGGTGACATTCATCAAAAATAATAATGGAGAGGCGATGTGTCACGCCTCTCCATTGTATATGCTTTGCCACAGAGGCAAGTGTGTCAGTGTCGGTTGTTATTTAACGATAACTTTTGATGCTTTTGAGCCTTGGCGAGTTACGTAAACACCGGGGGTGAGGTTGTCAGCCGATACGGCAACGCCATTGAGGTTGAAGTATTCAACGGGAGCGTTAATGTCTTCGTCAGCGATAATGTCTTCAACGCCGTCTAAATTGGGGTCTTTCCATTCTGTGGGAGCAACAGAGTAAACTGCGATACCATTGCGACCTTTGTAGGTGAGGAGGTATGCACCTTCGATGCCTGAACCGTCTTTACTCGGGTAAACGCGAGCGTCAACAGCGTGGTAGCGAGCACCACCGTCAGAGATTTCACCGAGACCGTTAGCGGGAACTGTCCAAAGTTCTTGCATGCCTTCGAATGAAGAGTTTTCGCCGAGGCGGCATACGCGTGCGCGGCAGGTAGAGCCGGCGTCGTATTGTTCGATAGAGTAGAAGATGTGGTTAACACCATTGATCTCAAATTCGGTCACACCGTTTGTGCCAACTTTGGGAGCGAGGTCAGATGCGCTGGCAAATGATTCGAGCATCGAGCCTGTTTGGTCGTAGAGAGTCGGGCATGTTGTGAAGCCGTCAACATAGAAGAGGTTGCCTGAGTAGTCGTCGTCTTTGAGAATGCGAACGCAGGGAGCTGTACCCCAGTTAGCTTGGTCGGCGGGATAAGACTCTTTCATTTTTGTTGAAACGTAAGAGGCGTCTTCCATCATAGGCTCGAAGTCGCCACCTTGTTCTGCACGCCAACCGAGGACGTGGAGACCTGAACCGCCTGATGTTGCGCACATGAATACGCAAGCAGCATCGGTGCGAGTCACGTCACCTGAAACAGCATAGTAGTCAACGCGAGCGCTGGCGTCTTTTTCGTCAGCGGGGAGTTCGAGTTCGAAAGCCAGTGAGCAAGCGCCGGTTTCAAAGTCGTCAACTTTGTAAACTTTGAAGGGTGTTGCGGTGCCTTTTTCGATATTGTAGGGAGTGGCAACATAGCCGCAGAACCATACGTGACCGAAGTCATCGCAACCGATTTGGTTTACGCAGAGCAGACCGGTAATTTCTGTGCCGTCAACTGTGGGAACGATGGTTTTTTCGAGTTTGCCGTTGAAGAAGTCGAGCACAGAGATGCGACCGAGAGTACCTGACGATTTGTCATCGAGATCTTCCCAACCAACGACAACTTTGTCTTGACCGTTAACTTTGGCGAGGGTAGCCGTACGGGCATAGTTGAGACTTGCAAAAGGATATTCTACGAAACCTTGTGCATAAGTGTTGACTGAGCGAACCCAAATGTTTTTGCAAGCAATGTTGTCTTTGACTTCGTATTCTTGACCGTCGGTGATGGCCATAGCCGATGATGCGCCAATGGCAACTGCGGCAGTGAGGAGTAAAAATTTCTTCATAAAGTTTGTTGTTTTGAAGGTTGATATTATTGTTTATTTTATTGTTATTGCGATAATTAAGTTTGTCTGAAACTCAGTGTCAGATATGTGTGATAGCCGAGATATAGCCTGGATGTATCGGTCGAATTGGCATAAGGTAAATCGGCAAGCACAAATTACGGCGTAAAGTTAGCCATTTTTTGTGCACGAACGGCAGATTTTGCACTCAAATTAGCCTTAAAGAATATTAAAAATAATTAATTGCTAAATTTTGCCGATGCAGAAGTCGCCGATTGCGGGGTCAAAAGCTATGCCGCGGTCGGCAAAAATCGTTTGCATCGCCGCTTGAAGTTCGGGGCAGCGGTTGGGGTATGTGCGTGCTGTGGCACCGGTTTTGTCGACGACAATGACGGTGTCGGCGAGGGTGAGAGCATGGCGTATGTCGTGGGTTGAGAGCAGGATTGTGCGCCGGGTCTCGTGCGCCATTTTTGAGAGGGTGCCTATGGTCTCGATGCGAGAGGCGGCGTCGAGGAATGAGGTTGGCTCGTCGAGCATGACGATAGGAGTATCTTGTGCCACGGCGCGGGCTATCATGGCTTTTTGTCTCTCGCCGTCGCTGATTTGTGCCAAGAATTTGTCGGCGAGATGAGGAATGCCGACGAGGCTTATGGCATCGGTGATTATGCGTCGGTCTTGTGGGGAGAGTCTGCCGAAGAAGCCGGTGTGAGGTTGCCGTCCGAGGGATACAAATTCGCGCACTGTCAGACCGCCACCGCCACCGCGTTCGGTGAAGACCATGGCAACGTGTCGTGCCAGTTCGCCGGCAGATATGTCGGCGGGGTCTGTGCCATCGATTGTGAGTGTGCCGCCGAGGCGTGGTTGTATGCCGGCGAGGGTGCGCAACAGTGTCGATTTGCCGGCGCCGTTAGCACCGACCATGATGGCAAAGTCGCCGCGACACAGTTCTATGCAGGCATCGGAGATGACCGTCCGACGGTGTCGCCCCGAGCCATAGCCGGCGATGAGCGATTGTGCCGCGAGGGTGATATGACGGGAGTCATCGGTGGGGTGTTGTGGCATGTCAGTTGAAGTAGTTTATTTGTCGTCGGCAGATGATGATGTAGATGATCACGGGTACGCCCAAGAGTGGGGTTATGGCGTTGATGGGAATGACACCGGGTTGACCGGGAATGACAGCCAGCCATTGTGTCAGCAGTCCGATGGCGGCGCCGCCGGCAGCTGTGGCGGGGAGCAGTCGTGAGTGGTCTGAGGTGTTTGTGGCGAGTCGTGCCATGTGTGGCACTGCGAGTCCGATGAATGCCACGGGACCGCACCAAGCCGTGACGGCGGCGGTTTGTATGCCGGCGATCAGGAGCATGAGTGTGCGTGAGGTTTTGACGTTGACGCCGAGGTTGGCGGCATATCGGTCGCCGAGTAGCATAGCGTTCAGCGGTTTTATCATCAGGAATGCCGAGGCGCAAGTCAGGAGGCACACGCCGACAAACATCGGCAGTTCGCTGAGGGTTACATCGCCAAATGTGCCGAGTCCCCAAATAACAAATGTGTGTATGCTCTCACGCGATGCGAAGTAGTTGATGAGAGAGATGGCTGACGATGTGAGGTATCCGACCATGATGCCGGTGATCAGGAGCATGAGTGTCGAGCGGACGATGCGAGAGAGCAGGGTCAGCACAAGGATAACCAAGCCGGCGCCGAGGAGTGCGCCACCCAATATGCCGATGCCGCCGGCAGAGACGCCGACAATCATCACCATTATAGCCACGCCGAGCGAGGCACCGGTAGAGACGCCCATAATCGAGGGTCCGGCGAGGGGGTTGTTGAAGGAGGTCTGCATCAACAATCCCGAGACAGCCAGAGACATACCGGCGATGGCGGCGGTGATGGCTGAGGGTATGCGCAGTTCGATGATGATGTTTTGCCATGTGGTTTTTGAGGCGCCGTCGCCAAAGATGGCACGCCAAACTTCGGCGCAGGGTATGTCTACCGACCCACAGGTGATAACACCCGCGGCGAGGGCGACGATGGCGATCAGGGTCACCGTCATGACAATGCCATAGCGAGTCGGTTTCATAGTCTGTGAATATCAGAGGTCTGACTCGTAAATCGTTGTGTCTTTGATGCCGGCGTCGGCGAGAGCCTGACGACGTTCGAGGCATGTGGCACAACGACCGCAGTGTATTTCACCGCCACGATAGCATGAGTAAGTCGTGGAGTAGTCCATGCCGAGCATTTTGCCGCGTTCGGCGATTTGGCTTTTGGTGAGCATTGTGTAGGGGGCATAGACGGTGATGTGGTCAAAGGTGCCTTCGCTTATGGCTTGTGACATTGCTTTTACAAAACCGGGGCGGCAGTCGGGATAAATGTCGTGGTCGCCGGCGTGGTTGGCGAGCATCACGCGGCGGAGTCCGTGGCTTTCGGCGAGTCCGGCGGCGGCGGCGAGCATTATGCCGTTGCGGAAGGGAACGACCGTCGAGTGAATGTTTTCTGAGGCATATTCGCCTTCGGGAATGGCGTCGGCGCCTTCGAGCAGTGAGCTTTTGAATGTTTCGCCGATGAATGAGAGGTCGATTTCGATTAGGGGGATGCCGAGTTCTTCGCAGTGGAGGCGGGCGCAGGCTAGTTCGCGCATGTTATGGTTTGAGCCGTAGGTGAAGTTGACGGCGAGTTTTATTTCTGAGGCATATTCGTGGAGCATGGTTGTCGAGTCCATACCTCCGGAGAGCACCATGATGGCGTCGCGTTGGGGTCTGTTCATATTATGATGTATGGGGGTTTGGTTGTCGTTAAGTTATATGGTTGTGGCGAGTGTGGCGGCGAGGCGTTGTTTGACGAGGTCTTGGTGGTCGTCGTCGCCATAGTTTGCAAAGGGGTATATCGATATGCCGCCGCGAGGTGTGAAGCGTCCCAAAACTTCGATGTATCGGGGGCTCATGAGTTTGACGAGGTCTTTCATGATGATGTTCACGCAGTCTTCGTGAAAGTCGCCGTGGTTTCGAAAGCTGAAAAGGTATAGTTTGAGGCTTTTGCTTTCGACCATATCTTTGCGGGGTATGTATTTGATGATGATGGTGCCGAAGTCGGGTTGGTGTGTCTTGGGACACAGTGAGGTGAACTCCGGGCAGTTGAAGGTCACGACATATTCGTTGTCGGGGTGTTTGTTCTCGAATGTTTCGAGGATTGTAGGGTCGTAGTCTGTGGGGTATTTGACGCCGGCGGCACCGAGGAGTGTTACGCCGGGCATTTCGTCGTTGGTGCGTGACATATTATGATTTTTTTTGTTTGTTGTTGAAAGAAGGGTGATGGAGAGTCGGGTTGTCAGTTCAGGACGTTGTATCCGGCGTTTTTAAAGGCGGTGCGTATTGTGTCGATGTGGTCGTGGTTGCGGGTTTCGAGGTCGAGTCGTATTGTGCAGCCGTTGATTTCGGTCGAGGTGTTTATGCGCTCGTGGGTCACGGATATAATGTTGCCTCCTTGTGAGGCAACGACGTTGCAGACGCCCGAAAGTTGTCCGGGCTTGTCGGGGAGGTCGATGATGAATGTGTATGTGCGTCCGCTTTTGGCGAGACCGCGGGTGATGACGCGGTTGAGGGTTGAGACGTCGATGTTGCCGCCCGAGACGAGGCAGACGGTTTTTTTGCCGGCGATGGGGAGTTTGTCAAACATGGTGGCAGCGACGGCAACTGCTCCGGCTCCCTCGGCGACGAGTTTGTGTTGTTCGATGAGGGCGAGAATGGCGGCGGCGACTTCGTCATCGCTGACGGTGACAACTTCGTCGACATATTTGCTACACATTTCGAAGGTGTTCACGCCGGGTTCTTTGACGCAGATGCCATCGGCGATGGTTGCCACGCGGTCGAGGTGGGCGATGTGACCTTCGGCGAGCGAGGTTACCATTGACGGGGCACCTGAGGATTGGACGCCATAGATTTTGATTTCGGGGCGCAGGGTTTTGATGGCGAAGGCGACGCCTGAGATGAGTCCGCCGCCGCCGATGGGGACGATGATAGCTTCGACGTCGGGCATGTCTTCGAGGATTTCGAGGCCGATGGTGCCTTGTCCGGCGATGACTTTTTCGTCGTCAAAGGGGTGAACGAATGTGTATCCGTGTTTGTCGCGCAGTTCAATGGCGCGGGCATAGGCGTCGTCATATACGCCGGGAACGAGGCAGACTTCGGCGCCATAGCTTTTTGTGGCTTCGACTTTTGATATCGGGGCGCCGGCGGGGAGGCATATCAGGGATTTTATGCCACTGTGGGTGGCGCCGAGGGCTACGCCTTGTGCGTGGTTGCCGGCAGAGCAGGCGATGACGCCGCGGGCTTTTTCTTCGTCGCTGAGTTGAGATATTTTATAATAGGCGCCTCGCAGTTTGAAGGAGCCGGTGAGTTGTAGGTTTTCGGTTTTAAGCCAGATGTCTACGTCGGGGTTTAGTTTTGGGGCGCGGATTAGCGATGTGTGGCGGGCTACGTCTTTGAGCACTCGCGAGGCATTAAAAACTTCGTTGATTTCTAACATGATGAGGGTGTTTTATTGGTGAGGAGTTTGTTGTTTGTCGTTGATGTATGATGAGAGGTCACCACGAGTGAAGGCATCGATATAGCTGCCGGGGGTGGCGTTAATGATGTTTATGTGCCGGTGGCGTGCATATCGGGCGATGTTGTGATAGCTTTTGAAGGCAATGTAGAAGCTGTAGACGACGTCGTGAAGGCGAAGTCCGCGATATGTGGTGTCGACACGGCGTTGTTCGTCGGCGTGGTCTTTGTAGAAATGGGGCTGCACCGAGATGACGTGGTTTTGGTCGTCGACGGAGAGGGTTTTCATCCACGAGTGGTCGGCACCGGTGATGATGATGTTTTTGTAGCCTATGGCGATGGCGGTCATTATCGCCGGTATCAACACATTGCGCGGGCGCGGCATACCCAGGGCGTGGTCATAGGCGAAGTTTTCGAGCCAATGCCAGCCTTCGATGCCCACGACGTTGATGGGGGTGATGTTGACTTGGGGGTTGAGTTTGATGAGGTTGGCGATGAGTGATGCCTGACGGCGCGGAACGAGGAGGGTCATCTGCCAGTCGACGCGTGTGAGGTTGTCGCGGAGTTGCCTGAGTGCCGGCACATTGGTGTCATCGCCAAAAAACACAGGGTCAACCATAAGGTAGTATCGGGGTCTGATGTCGAAGAAGACATCGGCGTTGGCGGCGAAGTTGACGGCGAGTGTCGGCAGGCGTCGCAGGGCGTCGGCATTGTCGCGCAGTGTTTCGTTGAGCGAGGGCCCGTTAGCCATTATTACCATGGTCTCGGTGTCGGCTTTCGGCAGTTTTACAGACCGGGAGAGCAAGATGAGTTTCGCCAAGGATTTTATCGATGGCGAGAATGCCGATAGTGTATGTTTGAGTTTCGCAAGCATTGTTTATAAACTTGTTTCGTCATAGATATGTGTCATCAGATAGTCGGTGACGGTGACCGGCGGCGTGGCGCATATCTTTAAATATTTCGCGGCGCTGTATGTGCGTGTTGTGGTCATAGCGCGATATACGTTGCCGGGTGTCAGCCATTTGAGCCATCTCAGAGAGGTGTCGCCAACGCGTTTGTCTTTTATGCGGTGTGCGAGGGCGTCAATGAGGGTGTCGATGTCTGTTTCGACGCCGTCGGTGAGGTTGAAGATGCCGGCGGAGGCGTTGATGTCGTTTTGTCGCTCGGGGAGACTCAACGAGACGGCGGCGCGAGCGACGTCGACGGCATGCACGACCGAGATGTATCCGTGGGGACGGTCGGGAGCATCCGGGTTGGGACGCAGACGTGTGGATTTTTTGGCGCGTGGCGTGGCTATGTGGCAGACGGTGCCGCGAGCTATGCCGCGAGCGAGGTCCATAGGCAATCCGGTCATGCCGGTGCCCACGACGTTGGCACAGCGCAAGATCAGCGGTCTGAGTCCGAGTTTTTGGCATAAGCCTTGATACATGCGTTCGTGTCCGTGCCATGACGACTCGACGTCGATGGGTGATGTCTCGTCGATGTCGCTGCCTTGTGTCGCCGTGTATATTTCTGTCGACGACAAGAGCACGGCTCGCTCGGCATCATCGGCGTCGGCAAGTCGGGTTACAATCTGCCAGCCGTCACCGAGTTCGCGCTCGACGTATGGCACGACAAATTCGCGTCCGGGGCAGAGGAGGAGGAATTTGCGCCGGGGGGCGTCGGTGTCGTTTATTTGTTGTGAGGGTGTCGCCATAAGAAACTTTTTAGCACATATAGGTAGTTTGACATAATTTTGAGGTATGATGAATGTATGCCGTTGTCGCGGAAGGCGCGCATACGTTCGCGGTTGTGTCCCCACAGACGGTTGTAGAGCGTTGATGAGAGTCCGCCGGGGCTCATCGTCACCATGTCGAGGGGCAGGTATTGCCATTTGAGTTCCGGTCGGGAGAAGAGTCTCACAAACATTTCGAAATCACCTGACACGCGATAGCCGGGGCGGTAGAGACCGACGGCGGTTTGTGTTTCGCGGCGAATGTAGAGTGTGGGGTGTGGCGGCTGGAAGCCGTGGATAATGGCTTGTCGTGAGGCATTTGCTCCGGTGTAGTAGCGCAGGGTTTTGCCCTTGTCGTTTTCGAAGTGGAGGTCGCCGAAGAGGAAGTCGCAGTCGGGGTGTTGTGTGAATGTGTCGGCGACGTGTTCGATGATGTCGGGTGCCGAAAATCTGTCGCCGGCGTGCAGCAAGCCGATGATGTCGCCGCCGGCGCATTCGATGCCGGCATTTATGGCATCGTAGACGCCACGTGGTTCACGTTTGATGACGATGGGAGAGATGACGGCGTTTGAGATGACGGCGTCGGTGTCGTCGGTGCTCATACCGTCGACGATGATGTGCTCGATGTCGGCGTTTGTTATTTGGCACGCCAGGGAGTCAAGGGTGTATTTCAGCCCTCGGGCGTTGTTACGGGTTATTGTTATGATGGTGATTTTCATAGGGCGGTGTGGTTTTGCAGGTGATAACAAATGAGGAGAGTGGCAATTACCAGTGTGGCGAATGTCAGGCAAAAGATTTTGAATTTGCGTGTGGCGCGGTGTGACGACAGAGTGTAGAGCACTGCCGGCGCCAACAGCGGTATCGCCGGGAGGGCATAGCGCGAGATTGTGCCGCCAAAGCACCAACAGGGTACAAGCCAGATGAGCACACCCCACAGTGTCAGCAGTCTTAGGGGCTTGCTCGAGCCGCGTCGGGCGAAGAGGAGGTAGTAGATGACGACGCCGCCGAAGGCATACCACAGATAGCTGACGTGGGCATAGATTTGGGAGAGACCATAGGTGGTGTCGCGCAAAAAATTCCACGGGAAGGGAATGAAAAACTGAACGGCGGCAGAGAAGGGCATCAGCAGCACTCGTTGCCACAGGGGCAGTTGCATATAGTCGCCGACGAGGGCATAATATGGCGCTTGTTGTGCGTGGTCAAATTTTATGCCCAGTGCCTCGTGCCCGGCAATCACGCGAGAAGCGTCGGGCGATAGCGCCAATGTCGCGGGTATTGTCCAAGCGATGATTATTATTGCCGCGGCAATGGCGGCGGCAGTCAATCTTGTGCGATCGTGACGGCGAGCCGGCAGCATTATCATCACGCCTAAGAGAATAGCCGGCAGCATATTGGGACGTGACAGAGCGAGCATGGCGGAAGAGACGATCATCAACAGTGCCGTGCGCCACGATAGTTCCAAACGAGACAGAGCCACGGCGGCGAGAGCCACGGCGGCTATCACCCAGGCATCTTTAACGAGGATCACGCCCGACGCCATCAGGTAGCATATCGTGGCGGTGAGAGCCATAGCGCGCCAACCGTCGCCGCGCCGGGCGGTGATGTTGACAGCCAATGTCGATGTGCATAAGAGTGTGACCATTGTTGCCGCGACGCTGATCATCAGTGCCGCAGTCACGGATATGCCGGTGAGGCGCATAACGACAGAGACGATAGCGCCGTACATGCCGTGTGTCAGCGGTGAGCGGTCGGCGTTGACACCGAGATAATAGAGGGCATCGTTCCAGTTGCGAAGGGCATCGCTGTTGTGAAGTATGGGTGAGGCGTCTGTGCCTCCTGCCGAGGTCGTGAAGCTGTAAACGTTGGCGATGAGTCCGAGGCTCAGCAGGGTCGCGGCGAGGCAGAGCACGACTTCGCCTTTCGACGAATGTCCCGAGGTGTGACGATAGACCCGGATTGTGAGTATCGGCAGCAGAGCCAAAGTCGTGAGAGTGGACACGAATGGTGCTCCCGGCATAAAATACAATGCTCCCGAGACAACGGCGAGATGCACGAGCCACAGCCAAGCCGCGGTCGGGCTTGTTATGAGGCAGTGTCTGATGTTTGAGGCGAAATTCATGCGTTGTCGGTGAGAGCCGGTGGGTTAAAAGTTTATTATCAGTTCGAGAGACACGCGGTCGCCGTGTTCGTTGTCGGGGCGACCGCCGGTGCCATAGAAATATTTTTCGTAGTCCAAACGCAGGTCGGCGCGGAGCATGGCATAGCGGTATGTGAGCGTGGAGCCTATGGTGAGGCGACAGCGTGTGGGTTGGTCGATGGTGAGGTTGCCGTCGGCGTCGGCATATCCCTGAGAATGTTTGGTCATTGAGTCAAAGCGTGAGTGAACGCCCCAGCGGCTGAATTTTCGAGGAGTCACCGGCAGGCGGTAGTCGCCAAAGACGTTGAAGGCATGAACCGGTGGGGCGGCGGCGTGGGTGTAGTGTTTGTGCATATATTCGGCTTCGAGGTGGAGGGTGCTGTTGCTCCAGCCGCCGGCGATATCCCAGAGGTTTATGCGCACGTTTTCGGGTTTCAGCGACATGAAACCGCCGGTGAGGGTGACGCCGTTTTTGCGAAACAATCCTTTGAGGGCATAGGCATAGTCTTTGTGCCAACTGCTGTGGTCGCTGATTGTCGCCGGATTAAACACGGCGCCCTCGATGCTCAGCGGCAGGCGTGAGGGGGCATAACCGAGCATTATGCCGACGCCGCGCACGTTGGCTACATATCGGCTCATCGCCGCGCGGTTGCTGAATATGTAGTTTGTCGGTCCGCGAAAACAGTCGAGACCGAATGGCATGCGATATTGACCGATTTGTATTTTTGTTTCTGAGGTGGGTTTTACGCGTCCCCAGACGTCAAGCATCTTGATTTTGCCGCGTTCGCAGAGGTCGATGTTGAATTTGTAGTCTATAAGGGGACCGACGGCGCCGTCTAACGACAGGCGGGCGTTGCGCACCTGAAAGCGGCTTTCGCCGGTGGTTGTCGACAGTTCATAGCGTCCGCGAATTACACCGTGAAGTTTGGGTAGCCATTGTCGCCATGTGGCGGCGGTGTCTGCCGGCGTCGTGTTTTCTTGTGCCACACAAACAGCCACGCCCATTATGATGGCGAGCAACAGGGCGATATGTCTTATTCGGTTTTTAAACATCGCGATTTTTTGTCGGTTGCGGACTGTCGTTTTTTGCATTCGGGTGTTGGACGCCCGTTAATCTGCAAAGATAATCAAAAATATTTACATCGAGGGGTGTTGTGTCGAGACGCGGGACAAAAAAAGAGGATCGTCCTTGTCGGAAAATCCTCTTTGTCGATGTTTTGGTGCGCGCGGGGGGACTCGAACCCCCACGTCGCGAGACACTAGATCCTAAGTCTAGCGCGGCTACCAATTACGCCACGCGCGCCGCCGGTTTTTTGTGAATATCGTGATGTTCTCACCGATTCACGGCGACAAAGTTAGTAACTTTTTGTCAAATGACAAACGCCACTTGCTTGTCTGCTTGAAAAGGGTTGGCTTATAGGGAATTAAAATTTTTGCATATCTACGAGGCGTTTGTAATATCCGCCGAGGGCGAGGAGTTGCTCGTGAGTGCCGCGCTCTACGATGCGTCCTTCGTGCATGACGCAGATTTGAGAGGCGTTGCGAATTGTCGACAGGCGGTGGGCGATGACGAGTGTCGTTCGGTTGTGCATGAGGCGTTCGAGGGCTTGTTGCACGACTTTTTCGCTCTCGCTGTCGAGGGCGGATGTGGCTTCGTCAAGAATGAGTATCGGTGGGTTTTTGAGTATTGCGCGGGCAATGGATAGGCGTTGGCGTTGACCGCCGCTGAGGCGGCAGCCGCGGTCGCCGATGACGGTGTCATATCCGTTTTCGCTCTCGGTGATAAATTCGTGGGCGTTGGCGATGCGAGCGGCGGCTTCGACTTGGTCGCGTGTGGCGTTTTCGACGCCAAAGGTGATGTTGTTGTAGAAAGTGTCGTTAAAGAGAATTGCTTCTTGGTTGACGTTACCCATGAGGGCGCGCAGGTCGTGCACGCGCATTTGGCGTATGTCAACGCCGCCGACGGTGATTTTGCCCTCGTCGACGTCATAGAAGCGAGGCAGCAGGTCGGCGAGAGTTGATTTTCCCGAGCCTGATTGCCCGACGAGGGCGACGGTTTCGCCGGCACCGATTGTGAGGCTGACGTTGTCGATGACTTTGTGGTCGCCATAGCTGAAAGAAACGTTGTGATATTCGATGGCGGCAGAGCGGGGGTCGACGGTGACGGGGTTTGCCGGGTCTTTTATGGGGTTGGGGGCGTTGAGAATGCGGTCGACACGTTCCATAGACGCCAAGCCTTTTTGTATCGAGTAGGCGGCTTTTGAAAGGTCTTTTGCGGGGTTGATTATGGAGTAGAATATCACCATGTAGTATATGAATGATGCCGCCTCCATAGATGATGCGCCTGAGAGTATGAGTGTGCCGCCGAACCATAATACGATGGCGATGGCGATGGTGCCGAGAAATTCGCTCATCGGGTGTGCCAACGATTGACGGCGAGCGATTTTGTTTGACAGGCGATAGAAGACGTTGTTCTCGTTGTGAAAGCGTGTGCGCACTTTATCCTCGGCGTTGAAGGCTTTGATGACGCGGAGTCCGCCGAGGGTCTCTTCGATGTTTGCCATAAGCACGCCCCATTGGTTCTGACCTTCGAGCGAGGTGCGTTTCAGGCGTTTGCCGACGCGTCCCATGACGATGCCGGCAAGCGGCAGGAGTATGAGAACGAAGACTGTGAGTTGCCATGACACGGCTATCATCATGCCGAGGCATACGACGATGGTTATCGGGTTTTTAAACATCATGTCGAGTGATGCCATGACAGAGTTTTCGATTTCGGCAACGTCGCCGCTCATGCGTGCCATGACATCGCCTTTGCGCTCGCCGGTGAAAAATCCGATTGGCAGGCGTGTTATCTTGTCATAGACAAAGTTGCGAATGTCGCGCACGATGCCCGAGCGCAGTGGCACGATGAAGTAGGAGCTGAGATATACGGCGCCGGTTTTGAGTGCGGTCATGATGATGAGTGCCGCCGCCAGCAGGGCGAGGGTTGTCGATGCTCCCCAGTTGACGACCGCCTCTTGGGTGTAGTAGTAGAAGTTGTTGACGATGACGTCTTTGAGCGAGCCGTCACTCAGGGTCATATAGACGTAGGTGGCTGACTTTATTTTGAACAGCATCTCGAGTATGGGCACGATGAGCGCAAACGAGAATAGTGTCAACACAGCCCCCAAAATATTAAATATAATATTGAGTATCAGGTATTTTTTATATGGAGGGACGAAGCGGCGCAGTATCTTGAAAAATTCTTTCATGTTAAAATTTTTATATTTTCAGACTGCAAAATTAGTATAAAAAGCAAATAATTTGTAAATTTGTCGTCAAAATAATTACCTGTCAAACTTCACAACCCATCAGGCATATCGCTATGGACAATACCTTAATCTTTAATACTCGCGACGAGCTGACGTGTTTCAGCCTCGACAGAGTTATGTATTTCGAAGCCGATGCCAACTACACGACCGTCGTGTTGGTCAATGGCGTTCACACCTCGTTGTTAATATCGCTCACACGTTTGGAAAAGCTCATCGGCGAGATATTGCGCGACCGACGCTCGGTGTTTGTGCGCATTGGCAAGAAGTATATCATCAATTCGGCTTTCATTTTTCAAATCAACGCTTTGCGTCAGCGACTTGTGCTCACTGACCTTGTGTCGCCGAACGCTGTGACGCTCACGGTGTCTAAGGACGCGCTCAAAAAGTTGAAATCCATGTGTGTCATGCGCCAAGCCGGCGCTGCGCCCAAGCCGATGGCTGTTCCCCTTGACAAACCTAATCGTTAATCTTTTAATACAAAAAAATTTATGGCAATAAATCTCATTCCCGGACAAGAAATACTCATAGGACGTCGTGCAGACAAAGGTGCAAAAATCGTGTTGCAAGACTCGACAATCAGCGGTTTGCACTGCTCGTTGAAGTGTATCGCCCCCGGGCAATACGAACTCAAAGATCTCGGTTCAACAAACGGCACGTTCGTTGACGGACTGCCCGTGGTGTCAACGCGTGTCACCCTTGACACCGATGTGACCCTTGGCTCATATCCCACCAAAGTCGGCAAACTGCTGGGCTTTGATATGTCGACACAAAAAGCTCCCGGCAAGCCACAGAAGACTGTGCCGACGGTCAAAATCGGTCATTTGGAGCAGGTGTATGATGATTATAACGAGGCGATGCGTGACATACAAAAGCGGAGAGCTAAATCTCAAATCACGCGCATGATGCCTCAGATGATAGGTATGCCGATTGTGATGGGTGCCGGTGCCTTTATACCGACTGAACTGATTTTTGTGAAAGTGCCGTTGATAATTGCCTGTTTGGGCTTTGGTATGGTTTTGACGCTCAGAATGCCGTCTAAATCAGATCAGTTGGTAGATGACCAGTTTGATCTTAACGATCAGTTTAAGGAAGATTATATCTGCCCCAACTGTAAAAACTTTCTCGGCTCGAACGTGACATATAGATCGTTGAAGAAAAGGGGCACGTGTCATATTTGTCACTGCAAATTTGTTGAATAATAACATACATAAAATATAGAGATTATGAAACGTGTGTATTGTCGCTTGGCAAAAGCCGTTATGGCGTGTTTGATATTGGCGTTGCTGATTGGGTTCACGCCCATGGTCAAAGCCGACACGTATATCGTTGCCGTCGGCATCAATCGTTATAAAGCCGCGACGTCGTTGCATCTTTCGGAGACTGACGCCAAGGACTTTGTGCGCGTGGCAAAGAAGATGCCCGGGGCGCATGTGGCAATCATCACCGGTCGCTATGCTACGCACAGCAACATTCTCAAAATCCTCAAAAAGCAATATGCCGGCACAAAGGCTGATGACACGCTGATATTTTACTTCTCGGGTCATGGCTCGGCAGGCGGTCTGTGCACGTATGACTCAAAGTCGTCGAACATTGATGATTTGTTGCAGTTTGCGACAATCGCCGCCATTATGAAGCAGTCGCCGGCAAAGAAGAAGATTATCATCGCCGACTCTTGTTTCTCGGGAACGAGCCGCGGTGGCGCCTCGTCGTCACAGTCGCGCACGCGCACTGACCCGAGTGTGTTGCTGTTTATGTCGTCGCGTGCCAATGAGTCGTCGCTCGAGACCACGGGGGCAAAGAACTCGTTGTTCACCTCACACTTGCTCACAGCTCTTGGCGGAGCCGCCGATGTCAACGGTGACCGTCTGATCACGGCTCGCGAGCTGTTCGATTATGTGTCGAGGGGCGTGCGTCGCGATTCGCGCAATTATCAACACCCGGTTATGTGGGGTAATTTTGATGCCGATTTTGTGATCTTCCGCCTGTGACGGTGTCGAGGCTGTATGACATTCTGAAATTTGTAAATAGAGCGCAATGATAGAGCAGACTTTGTCGATAAATGATGTAGCCAATGTGGTGAAGTATTCCTCGAACTTTTCGATGATGGGCGACAAGTATATTTGTTGCCGATTGAATGATTATGGCGAATTGGTGCCTAAATTGATGGTGCCGATAAGGTTCAAGGGCATGATATTGATATTGTGTCGCCGGGGGTATTTTGATGTTGAGATCAACCTCCAAAATTATCATGTGGGTCCCAATCACTTGGTGGTTATCAATCCTGACTTTCTGACAAAGTTTTCGAATATGGATTATACAAATCTTGATGTCTCGGTGTTGTTTATAGACACGGCGTTCCTCTCGGATGTCAATATAGATTTGAATGCCATCAACGTTCGCTCGCTGATACAGAAGCGCAACCCTATGGTCGAGCTGACGGAGGTCGAGGTGAGCTTGTTTACGAAGCATCTCGAATTGCTCGAAATGCACGCCGACAATGACACGCACACGGTGTTTTCGCGAAACATAGCGCGCTCGCTGATAGCCGCCACGGCATATCGTCTTTTGCAGTTTAATTTTGACCGTCTCAATGACCTTGAAGCGCCGGTGGCAACGTCGTCGCGCCGCTCGACATACGTGCATGATTTTATGAGGCTTGTGCATCTGAATTATACGCAACATCGCTCGGTGGCATTCTATGCGTCAAAGCTATTCATCTCGCCGAAATATTTGTCGCTGGTTGTCAAGGAGACCACGGGACGCTCAGCCGCCGAGTGGATAAACGAGTTTGTGATTTTGGAGGCGAAAAATCTTTTGCGTTTTTCGGGGAAGAATGTGCAACAGGTGGCTTATGCGCTCAATTTCACCAATCAGTCGTCGTTTGGCAAGTATTTCAAGCATATCACCGGGCAGTCGCCGTCTCAGTATCAGAAGTCGTGAGGCCGGTGCTCAGCCGCCTCGGCGGTGTGTCACACAAAAGATACAAGGCGTCCCGGTGGGGGCGTCTTGCTTGTGTTTTGTGGAAGTGTTTTATTGTTCGGGTCTTGCGTGTGGAAGAGATGTCTGTCTTTGGCGTCAGGGAACGTATGTCGCTATGTGGCGTTGTTTTTTCTCTTCAAAGATTTCGCTGATGGCGAAGAAGATGCCTGACTCTTCGACATCGCCGAACTCGTCGTTTATCGCCGTGCCAAACATGCGCATCGTTGGCGAGAGGCTCATATAGGCGTTCACCAGTGGGGGTATGTTGACGCCGTGTTGGCGTATGACGGTGTTGAGTATGCGGTAGTCGGCTTTGAAGTCGCCGCCGACAAACAGGCGTTCCATGGCTGTGTTGTCGATGTCGAGTTTCAACGGATTGATGGGGCGCACGAGCTCGTCGGGGTCGGGGAAGTATTTGTTGAGGAAGTATAGTATGAGGTTGCGGCATTCGGGCGAGTAGCTGGGATACATTGTGACTTTGCCGAAGAGGTATTTTATTTGGGGATAGACGACGGTCAGGGCGCCGAGTCCGTCCCAAAGGTTGTCGAGGGCATAGAGAGCTTTGGCTCCGGCGCGTGACGATTGGTATTCGAGGCGCACGAACGAACGGCCGAGCTCGAGGGTGTGGGGCAGGTAGTCTTTGAGGAATGTCGGCGAGAATTTGAACATGTGGCTCGTGGCGATGCGCGGTTTGCCGTCGGTGTCGATTTTGATGTCGTCGCCGATGATAAAGCGATAGCCGCCGAGTATGAGCTTGGATTCCGGTTCCCAAACGATGAGCTGACGGCATGGGGGCTGCATAGTGTCGAAGCGGTCGATGTCGCAGTCTTTGCCGGTGCCGCCGCCGGCGGTGCGGAAGGCGATTTCGCGCAGGCGCCCAATTTCGCGCATGGTGTTGGGACAGGTGTGGGCGTCAACGATATATATGTCGTTGTCGCCTTTGTTGGTGTGGCGCAGGAAACGCTCGTCGGTAAGCTCTGCCTCGATGAGAGCCGTGTCGACAGGGTCTATAATTTTGCGGTTCATTTACTGGCGTGGTTGTAAATTAATGTGCGGATTTTCAGGGCTGTTTCTTTTGCATCCGAAATATTGCCAAGTGATTGCCAGGGTATGGCAGGGAGGATGTCGAGAGTGAATGATTTGTTGCGAGAACGGAAGATTTCGCGAGGCAAGTAGATCATCTCGATGTTAAACCTGATGCCGCTGATTTTACGAATATGTGCAAAATTATAGAAAAAATTTGAATTTTTGCCGTCAAAGAACAAAGGAATTATGTCGCGCCGTGATTGAATGGCTTTGACGACAAAGGTTTTTTTCCATTCGAGGTCGGCTATTTTGTTGTGTTTCAGGCGTCGCGAGCACAGACCGGCGGGGAATATCAAAACGGGGTCGTCGCCGGCGAGTACCTCGTCGAGTCGTCGGGCGGCGTCGCGACTTTGCGCTCCGTGTTTGTTGATGGGTATGAAGACGTCGTTCAGTGGTTTGACTGCCATCAGCAGGTCGTTGACGAGAAAGTAGACTTTGCCGCCGAAGTGTCGCGTGAAGAAGTCGATGAGAGCCATGCCGTCGAGTCCGCCAAGGGGATGGTTTGAGACGATGAGCACGCGGCGGTTGTCACGTGGGGGCAGGTTGTCGGTGTCGCGAGCGGTGACGCTGACGCCGAGTTCGTCGAGGACTCCGCGACAAAAGTCTGCTCCGCGGCGAGGATAGTTGTCAGCGAGGAGTTTGTTGAGCTTGTCTTGACAGATGGTGTGTTCGAGCCAGCGCACTAAAAAGCAGGGGACAAATCGTGCCTTTTTGCCCAATTTGTCTTTGAGCACTTGTCGCAGGTCGATTTTGATGATGTCGTTGTCGCGGGTGTCCATTTGATGTGCCCGAGTGTCAAGGGGCGGGCGGTTGTGTCGTTGCCCCGGCGAGGGGCTGACGTGGGGTTATATTGTGGCTTCGATGTTCCACTGAAAGGCTCGTAATCCGAGTTGGGGTCGGTCGATGTCGAGTTCGTGGAGTTTGTTGAGGACGGCGTCGGCGCGGTCGTCGTCGACGACGGTCAATATAGCTTGTGCCAGAGCGGGCCATGCGTGTGAGCCATAGTGTGGCTCGCCGTTTTTTGTGCCGCGACCGGTGACTTCGGGCCATGCGGTGAAGCCGCGGCAGTTCAGGCGTTGGAGGGCGTCGATGATGCGCTCGTAGTGGGCTTGGTCAAAGGTGATGAGTATGGCTTTCATTGTTGTGGACGTTTAGCTGTTTGATTGTTTTTTTGCGCGGTCGATGGCGCGGTGCATTTTGCGGCGTTGGCGTTTGACGCCACGGTTGGCAAATACGCAGTAGAGCACGGGCACGAACAGCAGGGTGAGGATTGTTGAGAACGTGAGGCCGCCGATGACCGCCGTGCCCATGGGTCGCCACATTTCGGCGCCTTGACCGGTGCCTATTGCCATGGGCACCATGCCGAGGATTGTGGTGAGTGTTGTCATCACCACGGGGCGCAGACGGGAGCGTCCGGCATCGACAACGGCGCGGCGTATGGTGAGTCCGCGCTCGCGGTTGAGCGTGATGTAGTCGATGAGCACGATGCCGTTTTTGACGACGATGCCGATGAGCATGATGGCGCCGATCATTGACATGACGTTGAGGGTGTGTCCGGTGAGGAAGAGTATGATGAACACGCCCGAGAAGGCGAACAGCAGTGATGTCATAATGATGCCGGGATAGGTGTAGCTTTCAAATTGTGCCGCCATCACGATGTAGACGAGTATGATGATGAGCACTGCCAGTGTCAGCAGGTCTGAGAATGAGTCTTGTTGGTCTTCGTATGAGCCTGAGATTTTGAGTGACACGCCCAGGGGTATGTCCATCTTGTCGATTTTTTCTTGTGCCTGTGTGATGATTTGGCTCATGGGCACACCGTGAACGATTGTCGAGACGGTGATGATGCGCTCGCGGTCTTTGCGCTCGATGGTGGGCGGCGAGAAGCGTTCGACGACTTTGCCGACGTCGCGCAGGCGCACGGATTGTCCGGCGGCGTTGTATATCAAGATGTTTTCGATGTCTTCGATCGAGGTGCGGGCGTCGGGCTCGTACATAACTTTGATGTCATATTCTTCGCCGTCTTCGCGGAATTGTGAGGCTGTGGCGCCGTTTATGCGGTTGCGCACGTATGTGGCGGCTGTCGTCAGGTTGAGTCCGTAGATGGCGAGTTTTTCGCGGTCAAAGTCTATTTGGTATTCGGGTTGGTAGTCGGCGCGCGAAATCATAATGTCGGCGGTGCCGGGAATGGTTTCGAGCATAGCTTTGAAGCGTTGTGCCACGGAGTCGGTCTCGGTAAAGTCATAGCCATAGATTTCGTAGTCGATGGTGGCTTCGCCGCCCATAGAGCCTCCGCGGTTGCCTCCGACGTTGACGAATGCTTTGCTGTATTCGGGATAGTTTTTGAGGTCTTCGCGCATGAGGGCGGCGATTTCGGTTATCGAGCGGCTGCGGTCACCGGGGTCTGAGAGTTTGATGTTCATCGAGACGATGTGGGGGCCGTTGTCTGAGAGTGAGGCGAAGGTGTTGTCTGACGAGGCTGTGCCGGTGGTGTATGAGATGTTGTCGATTTCGGGGTATTTCTTTTGCCATTCTTTGACGAGGCGGTCGGTGACTTCTTTTGATACTTCGACGCGTGTGCCTATCGGCAGTTCGAGGTTCACGCCGAGATAGCCGTCGTCGGCTGTCGGGAAGAATTCGGTGCCGACAAATTTCATCAGGAATAGTGAGCCGAAGAAGATTGCGAGACAGGCGATGATGGTGAGGGCGCGGTGGCGAACGACAAATTTCAACAGTGAGGCATAGCCGCCGTCAAAGGCGTCGAGTCCGCGTTCGATGGGTTTGAAGAATATGAGGTATAGTTTTGAGTGCTTGACATTGCGTTTGAGCAGTTGTGAGCATAGCATCGGCGTCAGTGACAGGGCGCAGACCGTTGAGATTATCATCATGATGGTGACCATCCAGCCGAGTTGTCTGAACAGGACGCCGGTCATACCGGTGACGAGGGTCAGGGGGAAGAATACGGCGATGAGGGTCAGTGTCGAGGCGATGACTGAGATGGCGACCTCGTTGGTGCCGTGAACGGCGGCTTGTTTGGGGTCTGAACCGCGCTCGATGTGAGTGGTGACGTTTTCGAGCACAACGATGGCGTCATCGACGACCATACCGATTGATATTGATAGCGCCGAGAGTGAGACGATGTTGAGTGAGTCGCCGGTGATGGCGAGGTATATGAATGAGGCTATCAGTGAGATGGGTATGGTGATGCAGATGATGACTGTGGCGCGCCAGCGTCCCAAGAAGAGGAAGACGACGATGACAACGAAGAGCAGGGCATAGAGCACGGTCTCGACGAGTGAGGCTATGGTGTTGCGTATGTTGTCTGAGGTGTCGATGATGATGCCGAGCTTGACGTCTGAGGGCAGACGTTTTTGGAGGTCGGGCAGCATTTTCAGAACTTTGTTGGAGATTTCGACGGAGTTTGCGCCCGATTGTTTTTGAACGACAATCATCGCGCCTTTGAGCCCGTCGTTGAAGGTTTCTTGTGCGCGCTCTTCGAGTGAGTCGTCGATGCGGGCGACGTCTGAGAGATAGATGTTGCGTCCTTCGTATGAGCCTACGACGATGTTGCGCAGTTGGTCTGAGGAGGTAAATTCGCCTTGAACGCGCAGTGAGTATGTGTCGTTGCCGATGTCAAACGAGCCGCCGGGAATGTTGCGGTTTTCGGCGCCAACGATAGCCGAGATGGTTTCGATCGAGAGGTTATAGGCTTCGAGACGTGCCGGGTCGGCATAGATATGTATTTCGCGTTTGGGGGCGCCTGAGACTGATACCGAGCCTACGCCGGGCACGCGTGCCAGGGGGTTGGTGACGCCCTCTTCGAGTATTTTGTATAATCCGGGCATGGATTCGTCTGCCTGCACCGATAGCAGGAGTATGGGAATCATGTCGGACGAGAATTTGAAGATGATGGGATTCTCGGCATCGTCGGGAAGTTGGGATTCGACCATGTCGAGCTTGTCGCGCACATCGTTGGTCAGCACGTCGATGTCATAGCCGTATTCAAATTCGAGGGTGATGACCGAGATGTTTTCGCGTGATTTTGATGTGATGTGTTTGAGGTTTGACACTGAGTTGAGCACGTTTTCGAGCGGACGTGTGACGTTTTGCTCAATGTCTTGTGCCGACGCTCCCTGATAGGTGGTCATCACCATAATGGTGTTGGTCTCGATGTCGGGGTACAGGTCTATGGGGAGTTTGCTCAGTGAGAACAGACCGAGTATTAATACTGCTACGAAGCAGAGTGTGGTCATAATCGGTCGTTTGACCGCGCTGCCATATAAGCTCATGCTATGTGGTGATGTGGAGTTTTTTTAATTGAGTGGATTATATATGCTGATGTGTCGTGAGGGGGAGGAGGGGCATCGGGGTGTGTGCCGGCGTCACATCATTTTTTGTCTTCTTTTTTGATTTGTGCTCGCGCGCCGGCAGACAGGCGTGATTGTCCGGCGATGACAATGGTGTCGCCGTCATTGACGCCCGAGAGCAGTTCATAGCTGTCATCAAGGCGTTGTCCGAGTTCGACGAGGTTATATGAGACTTTGCCGTCACGATAGACATAGACATAGCGGTTGCCCGAGCCGGTTTGCTTGATGATGGCGCGGTCGGGAACGACGACACGCGTGGCGGTGCCCATAGTCATTTTTACGCGGGCAAACATACCGGGAAAGAGTTTTTCGCCGGGGTTGGGCACGAGGACTTCGGCTTGGAATGTGCGTGTCGTGGGGTCTACGTTGGGGTACACGCGTGAGATTTTGCCTTGGAAGGTCTCGTCGGCAAAGGCGTCAAACGTGACCTCGACCGGAATGCCGGCACTGACGAGTGAGCGGTCGTTCTCGGTGATGTTGATGATGAGTTTGACGTTGGGTGTTATCTGACCGATGGTGAGTATGGGTGTCGAGCCGGTCATGTCGCCGGGGTCTTGGTTGCGAGCGGTGACAACGCCGGTGATGGGTGAGCGCAGCACGGTGTTTTCGACAACGTTGCGATATTGCTCGCGAGCGGCGTCGAGTTGTGATTTTGTGAGGTCTACCTGTGCCTGTGTGCCCGAACCGATGTTTAACAGCTTGACGGCGCGGTCATATTGGCGTTCATATTCGTCGAGGTTGACTTTGAGCTGTGAGGCTGTGGTGCCATCGAGGGTCACGAGTGTCTGTCCGCGAGAAACGTGGTCGCCGACGTCGACGGTGATGGCTTTTATGCGATTGGGGGTGTTGGGCGAGATGTTGTTGGTGTTGAAGGCTTCGAGTGTGGCGGTGTATGTCTTGATTTGGTCAACCGAGCGTTGTGAGGCTGTCGACACTTCGACAACGGCAATCTCTTCGGCGACGTTTTGCTCTTCGTTTTGGCTTTCGCCCGACGAGCAGGCTGCCATAAACAGTGTCAGAGAGGAGAGGAGAATCAGTGGTGTATAATGTTTTTTCATTACGTTGTTGGCGTTAATGTGTGAAATATTGTCGTTTTTTAATATGGTGATTATTGTGCTTGTTCGTTGTTCGACGAGGTGTCGGGCGTGGTGACGTCGGCGGTGCCGAGCAGAAGCTCGAGTTTGTTTGTGGCGACGAGATAGTCGTATATCGACTGATAGTATGTGAGTTGTGAACGTGTCAATGCCAACTCCGAGTCCCGCAAATCGAGGTATGATGCCGAGCCGATGTCAAAGCTCTGCTGCATAATCGTGTGTGCTTTCTCGGCTTGCATCACGCTTTGTGAGCATGAGGCTATTTGGCGCACGCCGAGCTGTATGTTGTCGACGGCGTTTGTGACCTGTATCGAAACGGAGCGTTCGAGGTCTTCGCGCTGCAAGCGGTTTTGGGCGATTTGGACTTCGGCTTGGCGTATGGTGTTGAGGCGCTTGCCGCCCGTGAACAGCGGTATCGAGAGGTTCAGACCCACAACCGAATATGGGCTCCATCTGAAGTTTTTGAACGGCGAGCCGTCAGACGATGATGTCCAGTTGTAGTTGGCTGAGAGTGACAGGGTGGGATACCATGCCATCTTGCCTACGCGCAACGTTTGCTCGAGGGTCTTCTGTTGCAGGTCGTTCATGATGAGTGAGGTGTTGTGAGACAGATCTGAGGGCAGTGACAACACGTCGCCATACATCGTCTGTTCATAATCTGAGAGTTTGCCGGCAATGTCAAAATCAAACGATGCGTCGACACCCATCAGGAGTATGAGCTGCAAACGTGCCTGTTTGATTGTGATCTCGGCTTGCAGGAGTTGGGGCTCGATGTTCTTCATCGACACCGAACTGCGCAGAACGTCATACTCCGAGGCATCGCCCACCGAGTGGCGTTTTTGGTATATGTCGTGGGTGAGCGCTGCCATATCATAGCTTTGCTGTATCACGCGCTGAGAGTCTTTGGCGAGCAACAGCGAGTAGTAGGCGGCTTTTACTTTTGCCACGAGGTCGAGGCGCGATGCCCGTGCCTGCTCCATAGTTTGGAGTATCTGAGCATCTGACAACTTCATCGATGCCCACAGCTGTGGCGCTATCAGTGGCAGGCTCGCGGTGAAGCCCAGCGAATATGAGTTGTCGAGACCCATCTTGATGCCGGTGTCTTCGCTCTTCTCTGTCGGTGTGTCATCAGAGGTGTCCTCGCCTCCGCCGCCAAAGCCTTTAAAGTCGTCCATATTCATATATGCTACCTGCTTGGCGAGCATACGGCTGTATTGTGCGTCAAAGCTGATCTGTGGCAACAGGTCGGCGAGCACGTTTTTCTTCGTATAGTCGACGCGCTTGATTTCGAGGTCGGCGACCTTAATTGTGGGACTCTCGGCGAGAGCGATTTTAAGACAGTCGTCGAGTGATAATGTCGTCGCACATATTGCCAAGGATGCGAACGCCAACGCGACTGTTGAGATTAATAGTCGTAGTTTTGTCATATCAGTGATGTTGCCGATCGGTGTCGGTTGTGAAAGCCGTGAAAGCACGGCGCCTTGTGTGATGCTGTGTAAAACGTTTGCAAAGGTATGGCTTATTGATAACATAATCAGTGTGATCTATCGAGTATTTGGTAAAAAAGGATAGACATGAGGAAAAATATGCCAACGCTTAATTATTTTTAAGAGTTTTTGAATGCGCTGAGGGTATTAACGGCTTTAAGTTCATTAAAGACATTGTGCCGTTTTGACGACTATCTTTGTATAATCAAAATCAGGCAACCGGCGGCTTGAACTTGGAGTTGTTTATCCAGCGGTCGTTGACATGTAGTGACGCCTCAGAATAAGCGCGATTGCGATGACTGCCGCCCGAACCGTAACGCGAGCCGGCGGCGGCGCGGCGTTTTTCTCTCTCACGCTCGTCGCGGCGCAGGCGCAACAGACTTTGCAGGTGGCTCGCGGCATCTTGAAAATCGCGGTGCCCGGTCTCTGATGCGCGCCACTCGCCGACAATCGCGGCGGCGGCTTTTCGCATTTCCACGCTATCCTTAAAGCCGAGGCTCGTAGCGACGCCTTGCACCATACTCTCGCGCTCGCGCGAAAAATATTGATCTAAAAAAAGATTAAGATCAAAATTTAAATTTCGTTCCTCACACGCGTGTGTGAGAGAGAGATTATTATTATTCTTTTTTCTTTTTTCTTTCTTATTATATTCTTGTATTGTTGCCGTTGAGCCTGCCTCATTGCTTGCCCCGATATCATCTCTCTGCTTGCCGTCAATATTTTGAGCAGTGGGATAATTGTCCATATTATCAGTCATTTGGCTTTGTCTTTGGCTTGCCCCTTGGTCTGCCTCTTGCCTGCCCGTCTGTTTGCCGTTTTGCTTGCCCTGAGTTTGCCCTTCGTCTGTTGTTTGAGTTTGATAGAAGTCATAATTACAGAGAGTTACAATTCTAAATCTGTTTGTCGCCTGTATGGTAATGTCGCCGCTTGATGTGAGGTGATAAAGGGCAGTGCGCACCGCTTTCACCGAAAGCCCGGTTTCAAGTGAGAGTGTCGTTAGCGATGTCACGAATGAGCCGCGGGGCAGTTCGTGCCCCTGCCAACGCGTGGTCTCGCGCCCGGCTTTCAACAGCAGGTGTATGAACAGGCGCGTGACGTTGAAGTTCGAGTACCATTCCCGGGAGAGGAGACTGCGATGCAGCTTTATCCAGCCGCGGTTGCCGGCGGTGTGTCGTGTTTTGTGTGTCATGTTGTGTGTTGTTGATTGGTTAATTAATCGGTTAATGATTGGTTAATCCCTATACAAAGATACAACATTTTAACCCCCGAAGTCAAGTGTTTCGCCAAGAAAATACGCCGCATTATTGATATTTAACAATCTTAGATTGATATAACTACAATGAAAAATTGGGCTTATATGCCAAAAAGGGAGATGAAATAGGGGTGAAACCGTCTTATATGCCAAAAAAGGAGATAAAACGGCTGTAATATTCACATTCTCTTTGGGTTATGGGCTTTTAAGATAGCTGTTATCAGGGCTTTTCGCCGTTCCGTCGAAAGTCCCCGATGCCGTCCGAGTTTTTCCTTGATTGCAGAGTTCAGCCCCTCCATTGCGTTGTTTGTGTTCGGCAGCCCGAGGTCGGGGTTGTCATAGAAAGTCCAAAGCCACTCCATATTGTGTTTGATGGACAGCCACGCGCTCCTCAGGCGCCGGTGCTTGTAGTATGACTTGCCGTCATCGGAGACGCTTTTCTCTTTCAGGAAGTCCGCCCAGTGCGCCTCCCAGTCGTTGAACGCGCCCACGAAAGACTCCTTGTCCGTATGGCACATCATCTTTACAAGCGCGAGCAGTTCGATGGCTGCCGGCGTCTTCGGATTATTGGTCAGCTTGGTTTTTACATATTGGATCTGGTGAAACTGGCAGTGTTGGAACTTGTACTCATTGAATTTATTTCTCAGCCCTTTAAGTCCGTCGGACACAATGCCCTTTATTGAGAACCCTCGTCCGACGAGCCATTCGATGCCATCGGCATAGTCATCCACCTTTTCCTTCCTGTCGATGAATTTGTGCCAAAGGGCGCGACCCGAAATGTTGTCCTTTATGATGACGACCCCGAAGTTGCGACCCCAATACGAGGCATCCATAAGTGCCACCACGTCACGCGCCGCCATACCGCAACTCTCGTGTTCTTCCGAAGCCTCGGAGAGCCTGCGGAACACCGTTCTCTCGCTTATGCCGAGTTGCCCGGATATTTCCTTGGCGCTGTACCGCCCGGTCTTTTAAAGATCCATGACGTCTCCAACCGTCACCCTCGATGTGTGCGTGAACATCCGTCCACAACCATGGCAAAGCCACCTCTGCTTGCCGTTATTGAACCCGTTGCGAACTACCAATTTGGAGCCGCAAAATTTGCACGTTTTTGGGCACTTTACTGTTTTTTGCCCCTAAATATATTTATTTCAGTGAGTTTACCAACTTTTCATCTCCTTTTTTGGCATATAAGCCAAAAATTGACGACGCCACAATCTAAGATTAATATAGCCACAATATTCCTACCTCAGAATATACGCAAAAATACAACAACCGCCAAGCAAAAACCAATAAAATGGTAAATGCTTGGCGGCGTCGTGGTCGTTTGTGGGTCTCCACTCGGGGAAGACGATTAGTATGCGTTGGCTTTGAGTTGCAGTCCGACGCGCTCGTGGAGTCCGAACAGCAGGTTCATGTTGTGCACGGCGTTGCCTGCCGAGCCTTTGAGCATATTGTCGATGGCGGCTGTGATGAGCAGCTTTGAGCCGATGCGTTCGAGGTGTATCAGGCATTTGTTTGTGCCGACAACGTCTTTGAGGTCGGGACGGCGGTCAATAAGAAATGTGAAGTTGTGGTCGTCGTAATAGACCTCATATAGGCGGTTTAGCTCGGCGACATCGATGCCGCAGTCAAAGTAAATTGTCGTCAGAATGCCACGCGTAAAGTTGCCGCGCATTGGGATTAGGAATATCTCTGAGTTGAACGAGGTTTGCAATTCGGCGAGGGTTTTGGCGACTTCGCCGGTGTGCTTGTGTGTGAGTGGGTCAAAGACTGCCACATTGTCATTGCGCCATACAAATTGTGTGGTGGCGGTGACATCTTCGTCGGTGGCGCCGATGATGGCGTTTATGTGTATTGGGGCGTTGAGCATCAGGTTCTTGGCGAGAGGCAGCAGTGCAAGGTTGATGACGGTGGCAAAGTCGCCGGGGTTGACCACGCGACGAGCGCCGCGCACGAGGGCTTTGCGATTTAGTTCGGGCAGTCCGTAGACAAAGTCGCCGGCACCGTCTTTCGGGGCGAAGTCGGGGTCGAGGACCACGATGCGCAGTGTCTCGGGATATGGGTGTGCAGCGAAGTATTCGGCGGTAAATCTCGCCGTGGTGCAGCAGAACAGCACGTCGATACCGTCGTATGTGATGGTGTCGGTGAAGTTCAGATTTGTGTCGCCGACAAGCCCTTGGTGTATGTCGGCTATGGCTTTGCCGGCGCATGGCTCTGAGTGCATCCACTCTAATGATACGTCGGGGTGTCCGATGAGCAGTCGTGTCAACTCGCCGGCTTGATAGGTTTCGCCTCCGATAATTGCGGCTTTGATCATAGTTTTTCTGTTATTGTTCGTTTGATGTTGGTCGTTGTCACGCGTCTTCGGCGTTGTCTCGGTCTGTGAAGACGGGCTGATGTGTCGTGACGTGTTACGTGACTGCAAATTTAACAAAAAATGGTGTTCGTGGGTTTATGCTTGAAATAAAAATGGCGGATTTTGAGGTTTTTAATGAATTTTGAGGTTTTGGCGCTCGGTGGTCTTGACTGAATATTGCCGTGGGGTGGGGGTGGTGAAAAAAAATCGCCGCCGGGAGGTTTTTGGTTCTCCCGACGACGACGTTCATATGAAAACAATTGTTACGGTGCTGAAATTATTCGGCTTTGCCGGCGCTGCCAAGCACGTTTTCGATTTTGTGCTTGTAGAGCTTTTCCATGTTGTCGCGAGCCGGACCGAGGTATTTGCGGGGGTCAAATTCGGCGGGTTTTTCAACGAAGACTTTGCGTATGGCGGCGGTCATGGCAAGGCGTGAGTCTGAGTCGATGTTGATTTTGCAAACGGCTGACTTGGCGGCTTTGCGCAGTTGTTCTTCGGGGATACCGATGGCGTCGGGAAGTTTGCCGCCATATTTGTTGATGGTGTCGACTTCTTCTTGGGGCACTGATGATGAGCCGTGGAGCACGATGGGGAAGCCGGGGAGTTTTGCCATAACGGCGTCGAGAACGTCAAATGCCAATGGAGGGGGCACGAGTTTGCCCTCGGCGTTGCGTGTGCATTGCTCGGGAGTGAATTTGTATGCGCCGTGGCTGGTGCCGATTGAGATTGCCAAAGAGTCACAGCCTGTGCGTGTGGCAAAGTCGATGACTTCTTCGGGGTCGGTATAGGTGTGGTGGTCTGCCGACACTTCGTCTTCAACGCCGGCGAGCACGCCGAGCTCACCTTCGACAGTTACGTCAAATTGGTGCGCATAGTCAACGACTTGTTTGGTGAGGGCGACATTTTCTTCGTAGGGGAGGTGTGAGCCGTCGATCATCACTGATGAGAAACCGAGGTCGATACAGCTTTTGCAGAGTTCGAAGCTGTCACCGTGGTCGAGGTGGAGTACGATTTGCGGGTTCTTCCAGCCGAGTTCTTTGGCATATTCTACGGCGCCTTGTGCCATGTAGCGCAACAGTGTCGGGTTGGCATAGTTGCGAGCGCCTTTTGATACTTGGAGGATAACGGGTGATTTCTCCTCAGAAGCTGCCTTGATGATGGCTTGGAGTTGCTCCATGTTGTTGAAGTTGAAAGCGGGAATGGCATAGCCGCCTTTGATGGCTTTGGCAAACATTTCGCGTGTGTTTACCAAGCCGAGTTCTTTGTAACTTACCATATTGGAAATAGTTTATATGTTGGATTTTAAATTTGCTTTTGACCGTTTTGGCGTGTCGCCCGGAGGGCGGCTCGCTTTTTCGCCGCAAAGGTAGTGATTTTTTTTCAGATATGCAGTCGGGCGATGGTGATATGTTTGTCGTTTGTCGGGTCTTTTTGAATAGTTAACATTTTGGATTTTTAGCCGTGTCGGCTGCTTGTTAAACGTTTGAGGCGCGCCAACTGTTTGTCGGCGCGCCTCGCAACGGGTTTTATGTGTTTAAAGCGCCGGGTTATTTTGCTTTACGTTTTTCGATTTGACGTTCTACTGCCTCGACGGCGGTGTCGAAGGCTTCTTCAAAGGTGTTGGCGGTTTTTGATGCCACGATCTCGCCGTTTTGGGGTATGGCGATGCGCACGGTGACTTCTTTGTTCATGGCTGTCTCGGGTTTCACGAGACGAAGGTTGACGGTGAACTCTGAAATCTCGGGCGTGCGACGGGCTACGCGTTCGGCTTTTTTGTTGATGAAGTTTACGAGTCGTTCGGCGATCTCGAAGTGGATAGGATTAATGCGTACGTTCATAGTTCTAATTTTTTTTTGCACGTGGATGTGCGAGTTGATAATTATTTTGAAGTTCGCGAGTTGTTATATGCGTATATATTTGTGTTGTGGACAGCGAGGCATGCCCCAGAAGGCGTTGCACGGCATTGAGGTCGGCGCCGCTATTGAGCATGTCGGTGGCAAATGAGTGACGCAACACGTGGGGCGAGCGTTTTGGCGAGGTGACGTTGCCGTCGAGGGCGCGATGCACCACGCGGTTGACAAGTCCGTAATACAGCGGTTGTCCGTCGGGGCGCACAAAGAACGTGTCTGTCGATGACAACCCTGTGATGTCGGCGCGCAGGCGGCGGTATGTGTCGATGAGGGCGGCGAGTTCGTTGCCAAAGGGTATGAGCCGCTCTTTGCGCCGCTTGCCCATGACTTTGAGCTGACAAAGGGTGGTGTCTACGTCACAGTCGCTGAGTCCTATAAGCTCGGCGGCACGCATACCGGTGTCATAAAACATATTGACGATGAGCTCGTCGCGTATGCCGACAAAGTCGCCGTCGTCAGTCTCTTCGCGCAGGTTGTCGAGCACGGCGGCGGTCTGGTCTTTGGCTATAAATCGTGGTAAAACTTGTGGCGGTTTTATCGACGAGAGTCGGGTTGTCGGGTCGGCGGTGATAGTATGACGGCGGGCGAGGTAGCGATAAAACGAACGCAAAGATGACGTCTTGCGCTTTATCGAGCGAGCCTCGATGCCATCGGCTGACAATTCGGCAATCCACGCGCGTATGTCGGCTGAGGTCACGGCTGTCGGGTCAAAGGTGTCTGATGTTGTGCCGATGCAAAAGTCTATGAATTTGCCCAAGTCGTCAGTGTACGCCTTGACGGTGTGAGGCGAAAGGTTAAGTTCGTTTTTGAGATATTGCTCAAAATCGCGTGTGTATGTCGATGACGGGGCTTGCATCGTGAGTGTGGCGACCGCTGTTTACAATCGCATGCCCAAATTTAGTGATTTTGTGTGAGGCGTGCAAATATTTTTTGACGTTTTTTTCTTCCATGGCGATAAAAAAAGTATTGCCGACCACTGTGTGTGACCGGCTATACTTTTATATAAATGTCGTTATCAGACGATTATTCTTCGACCGAACGCAGTTTTTGAACGTAAACCGCTTTCATCATTTTTTTGCGGTTAGTCACTGAGGGTTTTTGGAATGCCTGACGGGCGCGAAGCTCTTTTACGATTCCGGTACGCTCATATTTACGTTTGAATTTTTTAAGTGCGCGTTCGATATTCTCGCCTTCTTTAACTTGTACGATGATCATTTTTTAATAAAGTGATTTTTTTTATTTGATTTTTAATTATTATCGAATTGGTTGGGTTTTAGCGCCGCAAAATTAGCAATAGTTTTTTTATTGACAAAACTTTGCAACACATTTTTTTGTACCCGGGGTACAAATGCTTTTATACTGTTTGTGAGTTTGGCTGTTTATTAAGAGTTCTAACGTGCCTCCTTTCGGGTTGTTTGACGGGGTGTGACGATGATGCTCAAGGTTCGAGGTCGGGGTCTCCCGGACGCTCGGGGGTGTCATACCACTTTGAGTATGACAGATAATTGCGAGCTATTTTTTGGTTTATCTCGGCGGCTTGTGCCGGGTCTACTTTTTTGATGAATTTTGCCGGTGCTCCCGCCCACATCTCGTGATCGCCGATTTGTGTGCGTGACAACACCACGGCGCCGGCGGCGACTATGGCGCCCTCGCCGACAACGGCATCGTCCATGACCACGGCTCCCATGCCGATGAGTGCCAACGATTTGATTTTTGCGCCGTGTATCGTCACATTGTGACCTATCGATACATCGTCACCGATTTCTATTGTCGATTTCTTATATAATGTGTGCAGCACTGAGCCGTCTTGTATGTTCACGCGGTTGCCGATGGTGATGGTGTTGACATCACCGCGCAATATCGCGCCGAACCATACCGAGCATTCGTCACCCATGGTGACATCGCCGACGATGGTGGCGTTGGGCGCGATGAACGTGTCGCGTCCGATTTGCGGAGTCTTTCCCCTTAGGGGTATGATGAGTGGCATCTTGTAATTCTGTCTTAATATAATAATGTGTGATATCAGCGGGTGAGTTTGGCGGTGTGAAGTTCGAGCCACATGCGCTCGGCGCTGTTGAGCATCGGCGTGAGACGCTCGCGCACCGTACGGTGATAGTTGTTGATCCACTCAATCTCATCATCGGTCATTATCGACGTGTCAAAGAGCGTCAGATCAAACGGGAACAGCGTCAATGTCTCAAAGCCGAGGAATTTGCCAAATTCGGTTTCAAACTTCTCGACGGTGAGCGTGAGGTTCTCACAGCGTATGCCGTGCACGTTCTCACGATAAAGTCCAGGCTCGTTTGATGTCACCATGCCGGGCATCAAGGGGGTGGGGACGTGGTTGAGGCGTATCGACTGAGGACCCTCGTGAACGTTGAGGAACTGTCCCACGCCGTGACCCGTGCCGTGCAGATAATTCAATCCGTTTTTCCAAAGGAATTGGCGAGCGAGGCAGTCAAGCTGGTGACCCGTGGTGCCGGCAGGGAATATCGCCGATCCCAGAGCGATGTGCCCCTTCATCACGAGCGTGAAATCGCGACGCTGAGCGGCGGTGGGCTTGCCGCCGACGGCTATTGTGCGCGTGATGTCGGTCGTGCCGTCATAATACTGCGCACCCGAGTCGACGAGCAACAATCCGCCGACAGTGATGTCGGCATTGCTCTCCTCATTCGGTACATAATGAACAATGGCTCCGTGAGGACCAAAACATGATATTGTCTCAAAGCTGGTGTCAAAAAACATCTCATGAGCCGAGCGATGAGTGAGCAGTATGTCACAAACATCAGATTCGGTGATACGCGTGCCCTCGTTCACCCGCTTCTCGATTTCCATGAACGCCTTCACAAGAGCCACGCCGTCACGCTCCATGGCAGCACGGATGCCGGCAACCTGAGTGGCATTCTTGCATGCTTTCATCAACGCTATCGGCGATGTGCCCTCTATGGCTCGCTCGCCGAGCAACTCGATGAGCGCTATCGACGTGCGTGCCGGCTCGACAAGCACTTTGAGACTGCCGGGCAAACCCTTGACAAACGTATAAACATCATTATAGTCGAGTGTCTCGACACCGGCGGCGTTCAAAGCCTCGGTGACTGACGGCGTCAATTTTTCAGGATTGACAAACAACACCTTCCGCTCGGCGCTCAGATACAAAAACGACAGCGCGACCGTCGTGTCGGGAATGTCATGCGAACGTATGTTCAACACCCACGCAATCTCATCGAGAGCCGATATCAAAAAGCCCTGTGCCCCCTGCTCGGTGCAAGAAGTGAGAACAGCTTCGATTTTTGTCGCAGCATCGACACCGGCATACTTGATGTCGTGGAGAAATATCTTATTGTCAGGCAACGATGGACGCTCTGTCCACGTGTCACCCACAGGGTCAAAGTCAGTGAGCAACGTGATAGAATGACTGTTGAGGCACTTGCGCAAATCACGCGTGTATTGCGCTCCAAACACCGTGCCGTCGATACCCACGATACTGCCGGCGCCCAAATTGGCTGTCAGCCACTCGGGAATAGAAGGTGTGCCCGGCAAATCCTCCTTCATCAACTCGATGGTCGTGCCCTCGAGCTGACGCGCAGCCTGCAAAAAATAGCGAGAGTCGGTCCACAAAAGAGCCTTCTCACCGGTAACCACGAGCGTGGCATTCGACCCCGTGAAACCGCTGATGCGTTTGAGCAACGCCCAATGCTCATCGATATACTCGCTCTGATGAGGATCGGTCTTATTGATAATGACAGCGTCGACACCCGCACCCTTCATCAGTCGGCGCAGATCGTTGAGACGCGAAATATTCGTTTGTTTCATTTTGATGTAATGTTTAAAGTGAGAGACGTGATGAGAGAGAGAACGCGCTTATCAAAAGCGGTGCAAAAATACACATTATTTTATAGGCGTGCAAATATGCTGTCAAAAATCCGCAATTACAGGCCAAAACACAACATTTTGTTCGCCCACCGCCCGAGATAGCCATAAAAGGCAAATTTTGACAAGTAAGTAACTGAAAGTTAACAAAAATTAATCGAAAATTTATTTTGCCATTAACAGATAAAATCTATAACTTTGTGGTCTCAAAACAGGCATATCACCGGCGATGACACGCTTCAGAACCAATGCCTGATTGGCAATATATGTCGATTTGCTTAAATATCTGAAAATTCTATTAACCAAATATTTAATTTTTAAACTCAAAACAACGCTTATGAAAAAGTTTTTACTCTCATTAGTAGTGTTAGCCCTCGGCACAACTGCCTTCGCACAGACCGAAGACACATTTGATTCGGACAACACATGGTTTACCAACAAATCGGCAAACGCAACAGAAGCCTCGGCAACATCAACGGTGACAGGTATTACCTACAAATACCTCCAAGCCTATCAAGCCGGTGGCTATTTGATGATTAAAGGCAAAAACACCACACCCAAAGGCTATATCGAATTTACACTTCCCTTTGACTGCTCAAACATTGCCCTCGTAAGTAAATCCGGTGCATCAGGCAACCAAGCCGTGACAGTTACAGCCGGTGAAACTGAGATTCTTACAAACACAAAAATTCCCAACACGGCAAACGGAACCCTTAACGTTGCCATTCCTGCAGCAAACCAAGCAGCCGGCACAACTTACAGAATTACAGTCTCTGTGAACTATAACGTTCAACTCACCAAAATCGCGTACACCAAAGCCGGTGGCGTGGTGAAAGATGACGCAGAAATGTCTTTCCCCGAAGCCTCTTACGAAGTAAAACTCGGTGAGACATTCACTGCTCCCGTTCTCAGCAAAGCTACCGATGCAGACCCCGTTTACACATCGTCGAACGAAGAAGTTGCCACTGTTGACGCCGCCACAGGCGCCGTTACGTTAGTAGCCGCCGGCACAACAACCATCACCGCCACTTGCGATGCAACCGCCGACTTCAATGCCGGCACAGCCTCTTACGAACTCAAAGTTATCGGCGACGACGAAGTTTACAGCGTCAACCTCGTTACAGACAAAGACTTCGTGTTTGACAACGGCGACAACTCATATCCTTGGTCATACGACTCAAAATATGGTCTCAAAGGTAGTGCTTATGTTGGTGGCGTGCAAGCCAGCGACGTTATCGCCGAGTCTCCCACAATCGATCTCTCGAACCGTAAAGCTCCCGTGACCCTCAACTGCCACTGGGCATTCAACCAATACAAAGTCAACAATGTGCTCACCGACGTTGCCAACCTCGGTCAATACGCCAAAGTTGTCGTTCTTGAAGAAGGCGCAACAGACTGGACAGAAGTCTTTGCTTGCACAACAGAGAAATTCTCTTGGACATACTTCAACCAAGAAATCAACCTCGACGCCTATGCAGGCAAAAAAATTCAAATAGGCTTCCGCTACATCTCTACCGCCGAATGCGCCGGCACATGGGAAATTGACAACGTCACTGTTAAGGCTAAGCTGACAGACGCCGTTGAAACAATCGCCGCTGACGACGACAACGCTCCCGCCGTTTACTACAACCTCCAAGGCGTTCGCGTTGACAACCCCGCAAATGGTCTCTACATCCGCGTACAAGGCAAAAACGCCACAAAAGTTCTCGTGAAATAATCACGACAACCACACACTATAAACGTGGCGACCGTCTCACACCGAGGCGGTCGCCACTGCTTTATAACCACAAAACCGCCGAAAAATCACAAACCTCACAATTATTTTGAAAAAAAAACCCGAAAATTTTGGTAGTATCAAAAAACGTTGTAACTTTGCAACCGCAAACGAGGGAAAACGCCACCACGGCAACCACAAAAACCGGGCAAATTCACGAAGTTTGCGAAGAGAAAAATGAACAAAAGCAGATGCCTCTTTAGCTCAGTTGGCCAGAGCACGTGATTTGTAATCTCGGGGTCGTTGGTTCGAATCCGACAAGAGGCTCAAAAAAAACTTAACATCAAAAAGCTGTCAAAAGCTCACCCCGGCATCACGCCGAAGAGACAATGACAACAAGGGCGAATACCAGAGTGGCCAAATGGGGCAGACTGTAAATCTGCTGGTTTATACCTTCGGTGGTTCGAATCCATCTTCGCCCACAATCCTTCCTGCGGAAGTAGCTCAGTTGATAGAGCATCAGCCTTCCAAGCTGAGGGTCGCGAGTTTGAGCCTCGTCTTCCGCTCAAAGCAAGTTTAACTGACGAGGGTCGGTTTTTTTATCCTCAGACGTCAAACAAACAAAATACTTAATATTGCCTATGTAGCTCAGGGGTAGAGCACTTCCTTGGTAAGGAAGAGGTCGCGGGTTCAAATCCCGCCATCGGCTCAAAGATTTTAACAAGTCTGTCAGCCCCGATAGTGCACTGTCATTATCGCGGCATCTTGTTAGAAATCTCACAACGAAATTAATCACTTAATAAAAAATAATACCAAGTTATGGCAAAAGAGAAATTCGAAAGAACCAAACCGCATGTAAACATCGGTACTATCGGTCACGTTGACCACGGTAAAACAACCCTTACCGCCGCTATCACAACCGTGCTCGCAAAAGCCGGTCTTTCAGAGGTGAAATCATTCGACCAAATCGACAACGCACCCGAAGAAAAAGAGCGCGGTATCACAATCAACACCGCTCACGTTGAGTACGAAACAAAAAATCGTCACTACGCTCACGTTGACTGCCCGGGTCACGCCGACTACGTTAAAAACATGGTTACCGGTGCTGCCCAAATGGACGGCGCTATCATCGTTGTAGCCGCTACCGACGGTCCCATGCCCCAAACACGCGAACACATCCTTCTCGCCCGCCAGGTGAACGTACCCCGCCTCGTCGTGTTCCTCAACAAATGCGACATGGTTGACGACGAAGAAATGCTCGAACTCGTTGAAATGGACATGCGCGAGCTTCTCGACCAATACGAATACGATGGTGACAACACCCCCATCATCCGTGGCTCAGCCCTCGGCGCCCTCAACGGCGAACCCGAATGGGAAGCAAAAGTTATGGAACTTATGGACGCTGTTGACACATGGATTCCCCTGCCTCCCCGCGACAAAGACAAACCCTTCCTTATGCCTGTTGAAGACGTATTCTCGATCACAGGTCGTGGTACAGTTGCCACCGGTCGTATCGAAACCGGTGTTGTTAAAGTCGGCGACGAAGTTCAAATCATGGGTCTCGGTGCAAACCTCAAATCAACCGTTACAGGCGTTGAGATGTTCCGCAAACTCCTCGACGAAGGCGAAGCCGGTGATAACGTTGGTCTCCTCCTCCGCGGTATCGACAAAAAAGAAATCAAACGCGGTATGGTTATCTGCCACCCGGGCGTAATCAAACCCCACGATGAATTCAAAGCCTCTGTCTATATCCTCAAAAAAGAAGAAGGCGGTCGTCACACCCCGTTCCACAACAACTATCGTCCCCAATTCTACATCCGCACACTTGACGTGACCGGCGAAATCACCCTCCCCGAAGGCGTTGAAATGGTTATGCCCGGTGACCACGTAGAAATCAAAGTGAAACTCATCCAACCCGTAGCTTGCGACCAAGGTCTCCGCTTCGCTATCCGTGAAGGCGGTCGCACCGTAGGCTCAGGTCAGATCACCGAAATCATTGAGTAATACCAACTCATAAACCCATCACCCCTGACAGGGTGATACGATAAAAACATAAAATCCGGTCGCGACTCGCCACAGTCGCCAAGACCACGCGACAAACGACCGGATTTTTACACACGGGACTAGCTCAGTTGGTAGAGCATCGGTCTCCAAAACCGAGTGTCGGGAGTTCGAGTCTCTCGTCCCGTGCCAAAAAAAATAAATCAATGAAAAAACCAAAGCTATTTACGAATATAGAGGAGTCTTATAACGAACTTCGTTACAAGACATCGTGGCCCTCGAAAAAAACATTGCTCAAGTCAGCCGTCATTGTCATGATTGCTTCCGTTGTGATCTCATTGATCATATTTGTCATGGACTTTGCATGCAAAGGCTTGATCAGCAACCTAATTTATCAAATTTAATAACCTCGACAACCAATCGGTCAAATGTCAGAAACAAAGAAAGGGTGGTACGTACTGCGCGCCATCTCAGGCAAAGAAGCCAAGGTCAAAGAACTACTCGAAGGCGCGATGCGCAACTCTGACCTCGGCGACCACGTATTTCAGGTGCTGATACCCACCGAAAAAGTGTTGACGGTGCGTGGCGGCAAAAAAGTCGTTAAAGAACGCAACCTCTTCTCAGGTTACGTCTTCATCGAAGCCGAACTCACCGGTGAGGTTATCCACGAGTTGTCAAACACGACAAATGTCATCGACTTCCTCCGCGGTCGCGAAAAAGGCTCAGCCCCCGAACGCCTGCGCGAAGCCGAAGTAATGAGAATGCTCGGCACGGCAGACCAATTTGCCGACGCCACAGACGACGATGCCAATGACTACATGGTTGGCGAAACCGTTAAAATCATCGACAGCGCCTGCGCATTCTCAGGATTTTCAGGCATTATCGAAGAAGTCAACAAAGAAAAAAAGAAAATTAAAGTTGCCGTCAAAATTTTCGGGCGCAAAACTCCCATGGAGCTCGACAATTCGCAAGTAGAACGCGAATGACCCACCACTCACAACGCGAGCATGGTTACGCACGCCCGCAAAACGAGACAAAAGTCAAACGCATCAAAATTTAATTAATCAAAGTTTAAAAACAATGGCTAAAGAAATTGCTGGACAGATCAAACTGCAAATAAAAGGTGGCGCAGCAAACCCCTCACCTCCCGTAGGTCCCGCTCTCGGTTCCAAGGGTATCAACATCATGGAGTTTTGCAAGCAATTCAACGCCCGTACCCAAGATAAAGCCGGAAAAGTACTGCCGGTCGTAATCACGTATTACACCGACAAATCTTTTGACTTCGTCGTTAAAACGCCCCCCGTGGCAATCCAACTCAAAGAAGCGACAAAACTCAAAAGCGGCTCGGCACAACCCAACCGCACAAAAGTCGGCTCAGTAAATTGGGAACAGGTAAAAACAATTGCCGCCGATAAAATGCCCGATTTGAACTGCTTTACAATCGAGTCAGCTATGCGAATGGTTGCCGGTACAGCCAGAAGTATGGGTATCACCGTCACCGGCGAGTTCCCCGCAAACAACTAATTAAATTCAATCAAAAATGAGTAAACTTACAAAAAATCAAAAGTTAGCCTTATCGAAGATTGAAGCCGGGAAATCTTACTCGTTGGCTGATGCCGCCGCAAAAGTGAAGGAAATCACCTACACCAAGTTTGATGCCTCTCTCGACATCGACGTGCGTCTCGGCGTAGACCCTCGTAAGGCAAACCAAATGGTGCGTGGCGTGGTAACACTCCCCAACGGCACCGGTAAACAAGTTAGAGTACTCGTGCTCTGCAACCCCGACGCAGAAGCCGCTGCAAAAGCAGCCGGTGCTGACTATGTCGGACTTGAAGAGTATATCGAAAAAATCAAAGGCGGCTGGACAGACGTCGACGTCATCATCACACAACCCATGATTATGGGTAAGATCGGTGCCCTCGGTCGTATCCTCGGTCCCCGCGGTCTTATGCCTAACCCCAAATCAGGCACAGTGACCATGGACGTGGCTAAAGCCGTCGAAGAAGTCAAAAAAGGTAAAATCGACTTCAAAGTTGACAAAAACGGTATCGTTCACTCTTCGATCGGTAAAGTATCATTCACTGTCGAGCAGATGGTGCAAAACGCACGCGAGTTTATCAACACACTGATCAAACTCAAACCTGCAACAGCAAAAGGTACATACATCAAGAGCATCTATCTTTCGAGCACTATGAGTCCCGGCGTCAAAGTTGATGTTAAAAGCGTTGACGCTTAATCTTTAAAATCGATTTGAAAAATGAAAAAAGAAGATAAGGGCTTAGTAATCGAGAAGATCGCCCAAACGATCAAACAATACAACGGATTTTATCTTGTTGAAACCGCAGGGCTTGACGCCGAAAAGACAAGCGACCTCCGTCGCGCATGCTTCAAGGCTGACGTAAAACTCTTGGTAGTAAAAAATACCCTCCTTCATAAAGCGCTCGAATCGCTTGAGGGTGACTACACAGAACTATACCCCGCCCTCAAAGGCTCAACATCGCTCATGTGCACAAACGTGGGCAACGCTCCCGCCAAACTTCTCAAAGACTTTGTCAAGAAAGGCGACACTCTACCCGCTCTCAAGGCAGCATACGTTGAAGAGACCGTCTATGTCGGTGCAGACCAACTCGACGCCCTCGCAGCAATCAAGAGCAAAAACGAACTCATCGCCGACGTTGTGGCACTGCTGCAATCGCCCGCCAAGAACGTTGTTTCTGCTCTCCAATCAGGTGCCAACAAACTCCACGGCATCCTTGAGACACTCTCAAACAAAGAATAACACTATTAGAAAAAAACAAAACAAATAAATAATTACTACAATGGCAGATTTAAAAGCTTTTGCTGAACAACTTGTTAACCTCACCGTTAAAGAAGTAAACGAACTCGCTCAGATCCTTAAAGACGAGTATGGCATCGAACCCGCCGCCGCTGCTGTGGCTGTTGCCGCCGCTCCCGGTGCTGCCGGTGAAGCCGCCGAAGAAAAAACCAACTTTGATGTAGTCCTCAAAGCTGCCGGCGCCGCCAAACTTCAAGTCGTTAAACTCGTGAAAGAACTCACCGGTCTCGGACTTAAAGAAGCCAAAGAACTCGTTGACAACGCACCCTCAGTAGTTAAAGAAGGTATTGCTAAAGCTGACGCCGAAGGCCTCAAAAAACAACTCGAAGAAGCCGGCGCAGAAGTCGAACTTAAATAATCACACCTGATTATCAGGTGAATAGGTTAAGAATCTCCGGAAGGACCGATTCTTAACCTTTTGTGTCTATCTATTAACTCGGGCTCGAAACGACCCCGGTTGGCAGCAAAAACGCGGGGCGAGGACAACAACCATCGCCAACAACAGCGTGAAAACAACCCTCCGCCCCGCGTTTGCCGACCAACCCACAGGCGACCTCGTCCCACAGGGCATACCCCGCAAAACCACCAAGACACCCAACTCCTTCCACTCTCCCCCACTTATACATATAATTTGAGTTCCCAATAAAATATTGCTTTAGATGTCAGCTCAACAAAACAAACCACGTGTCAACTTTGCATCGGTAAAAAATCCACTACCATACCCCGACTTTTTGGAAGTGCAACTAAAATCATTCCAAGACTTCCTGCAACTTGACACCCCACCCGAAAAACGTAACAACGAAGGACTATACAAAGTATTTTCAGAAAACTTCCCCATAGTCGACACCCGCAACAGCTTCGTCCTCGAATTCCTGGACTACTACATAGACCCCCCGAGATACACCATCGAAGAATGCCTCGAACGCGGTCTTACATACAGTGTCCCCCTAAAAGCAAAACTCAAATTATACTGCACAGACCCCGATCACGAAGACTTTGACACCGTGATACAAGACGTCTTTCTCGGTCCCATACCCTACATGACCGAAAAAGGCACCTTCGTCATCAACGGCGCCGAGCGCGTTGTCGTCTCACAGCTACACCGCTCACCCGGCGTATTCTTCGGACAATCCACACACGCCAACGGCACAAAACTATACTCGGCACGCATCATACCATTCCGCGGCTCATGGATCGAATTTGCAACAGACATCAACAACGTCATGTACGCATACATCGATCGCAAGAAAAAACTCCCCGTGACAACCCTGCTGCGCGCCATCGGACTCGAAAGCGACAAAGACATCATCGAAATCTTCGGTCTCGCCGAAGAAATCAAGGTCAACAAAACAAACCTCAAAAAAGCCATCGGTCGCCGCCTCGCCGCCCGCGTCCTCAAAACATGGGTCGAAGACATCGTCGACGAAGACACCGGCGAAGTCGCATCAACCGAGCGCAACGACGTCATCATTGACCGCGAAACAGTCCTCCAAGAAGAAAACATACAAGAAATACTCGACTCAGGCGTTTCAACAATCCTTCTCCACAAAGAAGACGTTAACACCTCAGACTACTCGATCATATTCAACACCCTCCAAAAAGACACCTCAAACTCCGAAAAAGAGGCTATCCGTTACATCTACAGACAACTGCGCAACGCAGAGCCACCAGATGACGCATCAGCTCGCGAGGTGATCACAAACCTCTTCTTCTCCGAAAAACGATACGACCTCGGCGAAGTGGGACGCTACCGCATAAACAAAAAACTCGGGCTCACAACCTCGATGGACGTCAAAGTTCTCACCAAAGAAGACATCATCGCCATCATCAAATACCTCATCGAGCTCATCAACTCAAAGACAGACGTCGACGACATCGACCACCTCTCAAACCGCCGCGTGCGCACCGTCGGCGAGCAACTCTACAACCAATTCGGCGTAGGACTTGCCCGCATGTCACGCACAATCCGCGAGCGCATGAACGTTCGCGACAACGAAACATTCACCCCCATCGACCTTATTAACGCAAAAACAATATCGTCGGTCATCAACACATACTTCGGCACAAACGCCCTATCTCAGTTCATGGACCAAACAAACCCACTGGCTGAGATCACCCACAAACGCCGTATGTCAGCCCTCGGTCCCGGCGGTCTCTCGCGCGAACGCGCCGGCTTCGAAGTGCGCGACGTCCACTACACCCACTACGGACGCCTCTGCCCCATCGAAACCCCAGAAGGTCCCAATATCGGTCTTATCTCCTCACTCTGCGTGTACGCCAAAATCAACGACCTCGGCTTCATTGAGACCCCCTACCGCAAAGTCGAAAACTCACGCGTAGACCTTAACAACGACGAAGTCATATACCTCACCGCCGAAATCGAAGAAGGCAAAGTCATCGCACAAGGCAACGCCCCCCTCAACCCCGACGGCACATTCATTCGCGACAAAGTCAAAGCCCGCCTCGACGCCGACTTCCCCGTTGTAGCTCCCTCCGAAGTACAACTCATGGACGTCTCCCCGACACAAATCGCATCCATCGCCGCATCACTCATCCCATTCCTCGAACACGACGACGCCAACCGCGCCCTTATGGGATCAAACATGATGCGCCAGGCAGTACCCCTGATGCGCAGCGAAGCACCAATCGTCGGCACCGGCATCGAAGGACAACTTATACGCGACTCACGCACCCAAATCACCGCCGAAGGCTCAGGCACCATCGAATACGTCGACGCCACAACAATACGCATACGCTATGACCGCACCGAAGACGAACAATTCGTCTCATTCGACGAGCCGGTCAAAACATACAACATACCCAAATGGCGCAAAACCAACCAATCGACAACAATTGACCTTCGACCCATCTGCGTCAAAGGACAACACGTCGAAAAAGGCGACATACTCACCGAAGGCTACTCAACCGAAAACGGCGAACTCGCCCTCGGTCGCAACCTCAAAGTCGCATTCATGCCTTGGAAAGGCTACAACTACGAAGACGCCATCGTTCTCAACGAACGCGTCGTGCGCGAAGACATACTCACCTCAGTTCACGTCGACGAATACTCCCTCGAAGTGCGCGAAACAAAACGCGGCATGGAAGAACTCACCTCTGACATACCCAACGTCAGCGAAGACGCCACCAAAGACCTCGACGAGCGCGGCATAATACGCATCGGTGCCCACGTCGTTCCCGGCGACATCATGATCGGCAAGATCACCCCCAAAGGCGAGTCAGACCCCACCCCCGAAGAAAAACTCCTGCGCGCAATCTTCGGCGACAAAGCCGGCGACGTCAAAGACGCCTCACTCAAAGCATCACCCTCGCTCAAAGGCGTTGTCATCGGCACAAACCTCTTCTCACGCGCAGCCAAGAAAAAGAAAACAAAAGCCGCCAACGCCGACCTCCTCAAACTCGATGCCGAGTTCGAAGAACAAGCCGAACAACTCAAAAAAGTTCTCATCGACAAACTCCTCGTGCTCACCGAAGGTCGAACGTCACAAGGCGTCAAAGACTTTATCGGCAGCGACATAATCCCCAAAGGAACAAAATTCACTGCCGCCGCCCTCCGCGACATCGACTTTGACACCGTCAACCTCAGCCGTTGGACAACCGACGCCCATCGCAACGACCTCATACGCAAGACAATCGTCAACTACATGCGCAAAGCCAAAGAACTCGACGCCCAACTCCGCCGTCGCAAATTTGACCTTACCATCGGTGACGAACTGCCCTCAGGCATCATGCAGATAGCAAAAGTCTACATCGCAAAAAAACGCAAAATATCAGTCGGCGACAAAATGGCGGGACGCCACGGCAACAAAGGCATCGTATCACGCATCGTGCGCCAAGAAGACATGCCCTTCCTCGCCGACGGCACCCCCGTCGACATCGTCCTCAACCCCCTGGGCGTGCCCTCACGTATGAACCTCGGACAAATCTTCGAAACCGTCCTCGGTTGGGCAGGTCGCGAACTCGGCGAAAAATTCTCAACACCCATCTTCGACGGCGCAACCCTCGACGACCTCAACGAATGGACCGACAAAGCCGGACTCCCCCGCTATGGCAAAACATACCTCTATGACGGAGGCACCGGCGACCGCTTCGACCAACCCGCAACAGTCGGCGTCATCTACATGCTCAAACTCGGTCACATGGTCGAAGACAAGATGCACGCACGCTCGATAGGTCCGTACTCACTAATCACCCAACAACCCCTCGGCGGTAAAGCACAATTCGGCGGACAACGTTTCGGCGAAATGGAAGTTTGGGCTCTTGAAGCATTCGGCGCCTCGCACGTACTTCAAGAAATCCTCACCATCAAATCCGACGATGTCAACGGACGCTCAAAAGCCTACGAAGCCATCGTCAAAGGCGATCCCATGCCACAAGCCGGCATACCCGAATCGCTCAACGTACTACTGCACGAACTCCGAGGTCTCGGACTCTCGATACACCTCGAACAATAACCCACCCGTCACACCCCGGGTCACTCACGCAACACAACGAGAATGACCCGGGGAGCGACGACACCCAAACACTCTCCACTTCCAATCCTCACCCAAACGTTACAAAACGACTCAACAAAAAATGGCTTTCAGAAAAGACAACAAAAAAAATACAGGATTCTCGAAAATCTCAATCGGACTCGCTTCGCCCGAAGAAATACTCGAACAATCCAGCGGCGAAGTTCTTAAACCCGAAACCATCAACTACCGCACATACAAACCCGAGCGCGACGGCTTGTTCTGCGAGCGCATATTCGGTCCCGTCAAAGACTACGAATGCCACTGCGGCAAATACAAACGCATACGCTACAAAGGCATCGTCTGCGACCGCTGCGGCGTCGAAGTCACCGAGAAAAAAGTGCGCCGCGAACGCATGGGACACATCAAACTCGTAGTCCCCGTGGCACACATCTGGTACTTCCGCTCACTTCCCAACAAAATCGGCTACCTCCTCGGGCTACCCTCAAAAAAACTCGACGCCATCATCTACTACGAACGCTACGTCGTCATCAACCCCGGCGCAGCACAAGGCATCGAACGTCTCGACCTGCTCAGCGAGGACGAATACTTCGAAGTACTCGAAACCCTCCCCGCCGACAACCAACAACTCGAAGACACCGACCCCAACAAATTCATCGCCAAGATGGGCGCAGAGGCAATCTATGACCTCCTCCGCGACCTCGACCTCGACTCACTCTCATACCAACTCCGCCACCAAGCAGACACCGACGGCTCACAACAACGCAAAACCGAGGCACTCAAACGCCTCCAAGTCGTAGAATCATTCCGCGCATCACGCAACCGCAACAAACCCGAATGGATGATCCTCCAAGCTGTTCCCGTCATACCCCCCGAACTACGTCCCCTCGTGCCCCTCGACGGCGGTCGCTTCGCAACATCAGACCTCAACGACCTCTATCGTCGCGTCATAATCCGCAACAACCGACTCAAACGCCTCATCGAGATCAAAGCCCCCGAGGTAATTCTCCGCAACGAAAAACGTATGCTCCAAGAAGCCGTCGACTCACTACTCGACAATTCACGCAAGTCCTCGGCAGTAAAATCAGACGCTAACCGTCCCCTCAAATCACTCTCCGACTCACTCAAAGGCAAACAAGGACGCTTCCGTCAAAACCTCCTCGGTAAACGTGTCGACTACTCGGCACGCTCGGTAATCGTTGTCGGCCCCGAACTCAAAATGCACGAATGCGGACTACCCAAAAACATGGCAGCCGAGCTCTACAAACCATTCATCATACGCAAACTCATCGAGCGCGGCATCGTCAAAACAGTCAAAAGCGCCAAAAAAATCGTCGACCGCAAAGAACCCGTCGTTTGGGACATCCTCGAATACGTGATGAAAGGACACCCCGTGCTCCTCAACCGCGCCCCGACACTTCACCGCCTCGGCATTCAAGCATTCCAACCCAAACTCATCGAAGGCAAAGCCATACAACTCCACCCCTTGGCATGTACCGCCTTCAACGCCGACTTTGACGGCGACCAGATGGCTGTCCACCTCCCATTGGGCAACGAAGCCATTCTCGAAGCCCAAATGCTGATGCTCGGCGCCCACAACATCCTCAACCCCGCCAACGGCGCACCCATCACCGTGCCCTCACAAGACATGGTGCTCGGTCTCTACTACATCACCAAACTGCGCACAGGCGACAAAGGCGAAGGCACAATCTTCTACGGACCCGAAGAAGCACAAATCGCCTACAACGAAGGCCGCGTAACACTCCACGCCCCCGTCACCGTTATGGTTGACGACGTCGACGACGAAGGCAACCCCATAAAACACCTCGTCAAAAACACCTCAGTGGGTCGCGTCCTCGTCAACGAATTTGTGCCCAAAGAAATAGGATACGTCAACGAAATACTCTCAAAAAAATCACTGCGCAACATCATCTCACGCGTGATCAAGAAATGCGGTATCCCACGCTCGGCACAATTCCTCGATGACATCAAAAACCTCGGCTACCGCATGGCATTCCAAGGCGGCCTCTCATTCAACCTCGGCGACGTTATCATCCCCGCCGAAAAAGAACAAATCGTTGCCGAAGGCTATGCCCAAGTCGAAGAAGTCATGACAAACTACTCGATGGGCTTCATCACTAACACCGAGCGCTACAACCAAATCATCGACATTTGGACACACGTCAACACCCGCCTCACAGACATCCTCATGAAACAGATGACCGAAGCAAACCAAGGCTTCAACTCAGTATTCATGATGCTCGACTCAGGCGCCCGCGGTTCAAAAGACCAGATACGCCAGCTCGCCGGTATGCGCGGACTTATGGCAAAACCCCAAAAAGCCGGTGCCGAAGGCGGTCAAATCATCGAAAACCCGATTCTCGCCAACTTCAAAGAAGGCCTCTCGGTGCTCGAATACTTCATCTCAACCCACGGCGCCCGCAAAGGTCTTGCCGACACCGCCCTCAAAACAGCCGACGCCGGCTACCTCACCCGCCGTCTCGTTGACGTCGCCCACGACGTCATCATCACCGAAGAAGACTGCGGCACCTTGCGCGGACTCGTTTGCACCGAAATCAAAAACAACGACGAAGTCGTCGCCTCACTCGGCGAACGCATACTCGGTCGCGTATCAGTTCACGACATCGTCGACCCGACAAACGGCGAAATCATCGTTCACGCCGGTGACGAAATCAACGACGCCGCTGCCGACCGCATCGACGCCTCACCCATCGAGAGCGTAGAAATCCGCTCAGTCCTCACCTGCGAAAGCAAAAAAGGCGTATGCGCAAAATGCTACGGTCGCAACCTCGCCAACAACCGCCTCGTGCAACGCGGCGAAGCCGTCGGCGTCATCGCCGCACAATCCATCGGCGAACCCGGCACACAGCTCACCCTCCGCACATTCCACGTCGGTGGTGTAGCATCAAACATCGCCGCCGTCTCATCAGTGACATCACGTTACGAAGGTCGCCTCGAAATCGAAGAACTCCGCACCGTCACCACCGACGAACTCACACCCACGGGCAAACCAGTACACGTTGTCATCGGTCGACTCGCCGAAATGCGCATCCTCGATCCCAACACCGGTATGATGCTCACCAACGCCTCGATACCCTACGGCTCAAAACTCTTCTTCGAAAGCGGTGACAACGTTACGAAAGGCGACGTCATCTGTGAATGGGACCCCTTCAACGCCGTTATCGTCAGCGAAGTCGGCGGTCGCATCGAATACCAAAACCTCATCGAAAACGTCACCTACCGCATAGACCTCGACGAACAATCAGGACTCGAAGACAAAATCATCATCGAGTCAAAAGACCGCACACGTGTGCCCGAAGCCAACATCGTCGACGCCAACGGTCAAATACTCAAAACATACGCCCTCCCCGTGGGCGCCCACCTTATGTTTGACCAAGACGCCGAAATCAAAACCGGTGAAATCTTCATCAAGATACCACGTGCAACCGGAGGCGCCGGCGACATCACCGGCGGTCTGCCACGCGTTACCGAGCTCTTCGAAGCCCGCAACCCGTCAAACCCCGCGATCGTCTCTGAAATCGACGGCGAAGTCACATTCGGCAAAGTAAAACGCGGCAACCGCGAAATATCGGTAACCTCGAAGCTCGGCGAAACAAAAAAATACCTCGTGCCCCTGTCAAAACAAATCCTTGTACAAGAAAACGACTACGTGCGCGCCGGCACACCCCTCTCTGACGGCGCCATCACCCCTGCCGACATCCTCAACATCATGGGTCCGACAGCCGTTCAAGAATACATCGTCAACGAAGTACAAGACGTCTACCGCATGCAAGGCGTGAAGATCAACGACAAACACTTCGAGGTCATCGTGCGCCAGATGATGCGCAAAGTCAACATCCTCGACCCCGGTGACACCAGCTTCCTCGAACAACAAATCGTCGACAAACGCGACTTCATGGACGAAAACGACCGCATCTGGGGCAAAAAAGTCGTTACCGACGCCGGCGACAGCGAGACCGTCAAACCCGGTATGATCATCACCGCTCGCAAACTCCGCGACGAAAACTCAGCCCTCAAACGCCGCGACCTCCGCACAATCACCGTGCGTGACGCCGTGCCCGCGACCTCCGAACAAATACTCCAAGGCATCACACGCGCCGCCCTCCAAACATCATCATTCATGTCTGCCGCCTCATTCCAAGAGACAACAAAAGTTCTCAACGAAGCAGCAATCAACGGCAAAACCGATACACTCGAAGGCATGAAAGAAAATGTCATCTGCGGACACCTGATTCCCGCCGGTACCGGTCTTCGCGAATACGAACGCCTTGTCGTAGGCTCAGTCGACGATCGCAATGAAAACTACGAAGACAATGTCGAGCAAGACGCCGAGGTCGCTCTCATCAACGACTAAAACTCCTGCAAACGACAAACCATAGACAACGCGAGATGACGCGTCCTTCAACGGATGCCGCCATCTCGCTTTGTCTTTACGATGCCCGTTAGCCCATTGCAAACAATACGATAATATGCCACAAACTCAACATAAAATCGTATATTTGCAAAACAACAACGACATACAACAACGAAATAAAACAAAACAACATAACACCATGTACAGAACAATAACCTGCGGAGAACTCCGCATCTCAGATGTCGGCAAATCAGTTACACTTGCCGGCTGGGTACAGCGCACACGACGCATGGGCGGCATGACATTCGTCGACCTGCGCGACCGCTATGGTATTACACAAATCGTCTTTAACAATCAACTCGACGAATCACTCACCGAAGCCTCAAACCACCTCGGACGCGAATACGTGATACAAGTCGTGGGCGACGTCGCCGAACGCTCATCAAAAAACCCCAACCTCCCCACCGGCGACATCGAAATCATCGCCCACACACTCACCGTGCTCAACCCCTCAGAAGTGCCACCCTTCACCATCGAAGACGAAACCAACGGCGGTGACGACCTGCGCATGCGCTACCGCTACCTCGACCTCCGTCGCGCCTGCGTGCGCCGCAACCTCGAACTACGTCACCGCATGACTATGGAAGTGCGCCGCTATCTCGACTCAAAAGGATTTCTCGAAATAGAAACCCCGATGCTCGTAGGCTCCACACCCGAAGGCGCTCGCGACTTTGTCGTCCCCTCACGCATGAACCCCGGTCAATTCTATGCCCTGCCACAATCACCACAGACCCTCAAACAACTCCTTATGGTCTCAGGCATGGATCGCTACTTCCAAATCGTAAAATGCTTCCGTGACGAAGACTTGCGCGCCGACCGCCAACCCGAATTTACACAAATCGACTGCGAAATGAGCTTCGTCGAACAAGAAGACGTGATCACCCTCTTTGAAGGCATGGCAAAACACCTCTTCAAAGAACTCCGCGGCATCACCATCGACGAGGCATTCCCACGTATGACATGGGCTGACGCGATGAAATACTACGGCAGCGACAAACCCGACACACGCTTCGACATGCGCTTTGTCGAGCTCGACGGCGTCCTCAAAGGCCACGGCTTCTCTGTCTTTGACAACGCCGCATACATCGGCGGCATTTGCGCCAAAGGAGCAGCCACATACACTCGCAAACAACTCGACGCCCTCACAGACTACGTCAAACGCCCACAAATCGGCGCCAAAGGTATGGTTTATGCCCGCGTCGAGGCTGACGGCAACGTCAAATCATCGGTCGACAAATTCTATACACAAGAAACCCTCCAACAACTGCGCACGGCAATGAACGCCGCCCCCGGCGACCTCATACTCATACTCAGCGGCGACGACATTATGAAAACTCGCAAACAACTCGGCGAGCTCCGTCTCGAAGTCGCCCGTCAGCTCGGTTTGCGCGACAAAAACAAATTCTCATGCCTGTGGGTTGTCGACTTCCCCATGTTTGAATGGAGCGACGAAGAACAACGCCTGATGGCTATGCACCACCCCTTCACCCATCCCAAAGACGAAGACATACCCCTGCTCGACACCGACCCCGCAGCCGTTCGCGCCGACGCCTACGACATGGTCATCAACGGCGTTGAAGTCGGCGGCGGCTCCATAAGAATACACGACAGCGAATTACAAGCAAAAATGTTTGAAATTCTCGGCTTCACCCCCGAGCGCGCCCAAGAACAATTCGGTTTCCTGATGAACGCCTTCAAATACGGAGCGCCACCTCACGGAGGTCTCGCATACGGACTCGACCGCTGGGTATCACTCTTCGCCGGACTCGACTCGATACGCGACTGCATAGCATTCCCCAAAAACAACTCGGGACGCGACGTTATGCTTGACGCCCCCGCACCCCTTGACCAAAAACAACTCGACGAGCTGACACTCGCCGTTGTCGAAAAACCCCGCGAAAATGCTGATTAACGAGATAATCGCCGCCATCGAAGCCTACGCCCCACGCGACTTTCAAGAAACGTGGGACAACAGCGGCGTGCAAGTCGGCACCACCGCCGGCGAATGCACCGGCGTTCTGCTCTGCGTCGACGTCACCCCACGTGTCGTCGACGAAGCTGTGGCTTTGGGCGCAAACCTCATTATCTCACACCACCCCCTGATTTTTAAAGGCATAAAACACCTCACCGGCGCCACGCCCGTCGAGGCGTCAATAATGAATGCCATAGCCGCGGGCGTGACAATATACTCATCACACACCGCCATGGACAACACCCCCGGCGGCGTGTCATACGAGATGGCACAACGACTCGGCGTCACCGTCACCTCAGCCCTCAGCCCTATGGCTCCGCGCTGGGTGAAACTCACAACGATGGTGCCCACGGCTGACGCACAACAAGTGCGTGCCGCCCTCTTTGACGCCTGTGGTGGCGAAATTGGCAATGCCCCCAACTTTGGCGCACAAAACTATGACTGCTGCTCATTTAACGTCGAAGGCATCGGCACATTCCGTGCCAACGACGGCACCGACCCCACAGTCGGCGACATCGGCAATCTCCACCACGAGAAAGAAGTCATGATCACGATGCTCGTGCGCAAACCATACCTCAACCGCGTGATAGCAACACTAAAACAAGTGCACCCCTACCAAACTCCGGCATACGAAATCACAGAACTCCTAAACCCCGTGACATCGATGGGACTCGGCGTTGTCGGCACACTCGACACACCCCTGACCCCCGGAGAACTCATCACACGCGTCAAACAAGCATTCGGCTCACCAATAGTGCGCCACACACACCTTGACCCCGACACAAAAATATATCGCGTGGCAATGTGTGGCGGTGCCGGCGGCGAATTTATACCCACGGCAATCTCTGCTCGCGCCCAAGCATACATCACCTCCGATACACGCTATCACGACTTTGTCGACCACCAAGACGACATTCTAATCATCGACATCGGACACTTTGAAAGCGAACAAGTCACAAAAGACATTTTTTATCACATAATTACACAAAAATTCGCTAACTTTGCAGTCTATAAGTCATCAGTAGAAAAAAACTCCATAAACTACACATAGATCATTATGGCTAACGACAAAAAAAACGAACAAGCCCCCTCAGTAGAACAACGTTTGAAGTCACTCTATCAACTTCAAACAATACTCAGCGAAATCGACCGCATCAAAACAATTCGTGGCGAACTTCCGCTCGAAGTTAAAGACCTCGAAGACAACATCGCCGGTCTCAATACGCGCATCAACAACTATACACGCGAGATTGCCGAACTCCAAGACAGCCTCGCCGCCGAGAAAAATAAAATCGAGAACTGCCGTGCGCTCATCGCTCGTTACAAAGACCAACTCGACAACGTGCGCAACAATCGCGAATTTGACCTCTTGACAAAAGAAATAGAGTTTCAAGACCTCGAAATACAACTTTGCGAAAAACATATCAACGAATACTCGCGCACCATCGACAACAAAAACGCCGACATAGCCGCAACACGCGACAAACTCGCCGACCACGAGCACATTCTCGAAGAAAAGAAAACCGAGCTCAACGAAATCGTTTCAGAGACACGTCAAGAAGAAGACAATCTTCGCGACAAAGCCAAAGCCCTTGAACCCCAAATCGACGAGCGCACTCTCACCGCCTTCAAGCGCATACGCAAAAACGCCCGCAACGGTCTCGGCATCGTCTACGTGCAGCGCAACGCCTGCGGCGGCTGCTTCAACCGCATCCCACCCCAAAAACAAATGGAAATCAAGATGCACAAAAAAGTCATCGTCTGCGAATACTGCGGTCGCATCATGATTGACCCCGAGCTCGCCGGCGTCACCGAAGCCTGACCCCGGTGCCTCACCGACACCAACCCCGCACCCAAAACCCAACCCACGATAAAGCGCCCTCGCTCCACCACGGAACGAGGGCGCAATCTATACAGATTAATACCTTAATCTAAATCACATATTAAAGTACACATTGCCGTAGTATTGGTCGGTTTTTGCCATCCAATTATAATCACACATATCCGATTTTCTAACAGGATAGTCTACTTCGTTTATAGCAATAACATAAGCTCTACCTTCTACTCGTACATATCCCCAGGCAACCTGTCTAAATTCTCCAGTGTATTTGTTATATTGATATGCAGCGACTTGTTTAGGTTTTTGACTGCTGCAAGATTGGTTGTAATTGGTGGAGGTTGGCGCGGTGGCATTGGTGGCTGTGATTGTCGTGGCTGTGAGCATGGCTGCAACAGCAAATAATAAGATTTTTTTCATTTTAATGTTTTCTTTGTTGACCTATATCCGCTGACGACATAGGTTGTTATAAAAAACGGCACAATCTGAAAGATGGTGTCTAAAATCCCTACTCGTGAGGCTTTTCGGGTTTACGCCGGCGCCGATTGACAGAGGAAGATAAACACATAAAAAAGCGCGGCACCTTTTTCCATAGCTTGCTCTCTTGGGTGTTTGGCGTGACCTCGGCAAACAAGATATGGCAAAAAGCCCACGCTCATGCGTGAGCGACTTTCGCTGATATCCTTTCTTGCCTTCTTTTAGTCGCCAAACTTTAAGAGAGAAAGAACAAGCAAAAACGCTTTTCCTATATTTTAAAATGTGCTTATACTGAGACGGTCTATGTTACATAGGCATATGAGTTTTGAGTTCGTACAAAGATATTACATATAAATGTTATCTGCAAATTATCGTGTGATAATCTTGTTGTGCTCTCGCATATAATAAGTTAGCTATATAGCACGGCTATTCGTTAGAGACAATAGTGGCTATATATCACCATCGTTGGCAGATAGAATTGCTTTTCAAACAATTAAAGCAGAATTTTCACTGAGATACTTCTACGGAGAAAGTGCAAACGCCATAAAAATCCAAATATGGGTCACACTCATCGCAAATTTGCTACTTACTCTCTTACAGACTACACTGACGAGACGATGGAGCTTTTCCGGATTGGCTACAACTATATGCATTGTGTTGATGTATTACCTAAATCTTGAAAAATTTCTCAATCAGCCGGATGCCGACTTGAATATAATGCTCGCCGAAGCATCGGAATCACCTCCATCCAATCCTGAAATCTGACATGGGGGCTTGTCCATAACAAAAAGTAAGCCCAACTTCTGCTATGCAAGATGTTGGACTCACTTATTTATGGCTTAGCGGACAGTAATAATTCAATATATCGGCTGTCCGAGTAAAATAAAATTCAAATAAGGCTTGAATGTTTAGTCTACAAGTCGGCGCATTTCGGATGGTTACCATTTTTCGGATAGTTACATTTGTCCTATGCACCAAAGAGCATAGATAAAAACATACAAATAATGTAAATAGGAAGGTTCGTTAATATCAATATCTCAAATATCAACAAAATTTTATGCGGTATTATACGGTTTAAAAACAAATGATTTATAAGCACATAACCGATAAATATACCGGTAAATATCAATTGATAAAATAATTCGCCGAGCGCCAAACAAAAAATAAGAAGGCATACAGACCACACCACAAACGTAAAATAAAGATAAAAATATGCCAATACCTTTTTAACCTTACAATTTAATTCCTTCATTGTTATTCTATTAGGTGTATTTTTTTTGTGTATTTTATTTATGCAGATATACCCCGGGGTTATTTTCCATTATGGATTTAATTATGTCGGGCAACCGGCGAGCAGGGTGGTGTGGGTGAGGTTGTCGCCGAAGGAGTAGGGGAGGAAGGCGAGAGAGGGGACAGGCTCGGTGATGCGAAGGTCGGCACGCTTCCCGATGGTGATACTGCCGGTGACATCTGACAACCCCATAGCGTATGCGCCGTTGATTGTCGTGGCGGCGAGAGCTTCATCGGGAGTGAGGCGCATTTGTATGCACAACAGCGAGTTGACCAGCGACATATTTCCCGAGGGGGTTGATCCCGGATTGTAGTCTGAGGCAGCGGCAACCCCGAGCCCGGCATCTATCATGCATCGAGCCGGCGCGTATGGCAGACGTGAGAACAGTGAGCACCCGGGCAACATCGTGGGCATGGTGGCTGTGCCTTTGAGTGCGCGTATCTGCTTGTCAGAGGTATGCTCCAAATGGTCTACCGACAGGGCATTGTGTGCCACACCAACCTCAACGCCGCCCGAATAGTCCAACTCGTTGGCATGAATTTTGGGGCGTAATCCGTAACGATATCCGCATTCGAGTATTTGCGTCGTATGCTCCGGGGTGAAGAAACCGCGGTCACAAAACACATCAATGTATTGGGCGAGACCCTCCTGAGCCACGGCGGGTATCATCTCGCGACACAGCATATCTACATATCCCTGATAGTCACCGGCAAAGTCGCGCGGCAAGGCATGCGCCCCGAGAAATGTGGACACGATGTTGGCAGGCAAGTCTTGGCGCAATCTGGCGATGACGCGCAGCATTTTAAGCTCGTCGCGCAGGTTGAGTCCGTATCCGCTCTTGATTTCGATGCTGCCGGTGCCATAGCTTATCATACGCCTTGCACGAGGCAACGCCTGGCGGTATAGCTCGTCCTCTGAGGTATTGTGCAACAGGTCTGCCGAATTGAGAATGCCGCCACCGCGACGGGCGATGTCTTCGTAGGAGAGACCACGTATCTTATCCTCAAATTCCTGCTCGCGCGAACCGGCATACACGATGTGCGTGTGCGAGTCACAAAATGCCGGAAGCACGGCACCGCCACGCACGTCAATCTCAGTGTCATAACGACACTCGCGAGGCAACGTCGCCATAGAACCATACTCGGCGATGAGTCCGTCACTGATGATGAGATAGGCATCGCGCATTGAGCGATCTTCGCCCATTTCTGCGCCTTGCAGGCGTGTGCGCCCCTGAGCCTCGATGCCGGCAAGCAGTCCGATGTTGTATAGTAAAGTCTTCATTGTGTGTGATTTTTAACACGATGCCGCCCGCCATTCAGGTTCCGGGCGGCATCGCGATGTGTGGTGTCAGATGCGCGGAGCTTCACGCTGTATGAATTTTATTGAATTGGCGATGTGTGGATACATCGGCTGATCATTGTCGATATAGGGAACGATGGCGCGATATTCGCTCACGAGTGACTCTATCGCCGGTGACGATTTGAGCGGACGGCGGAAGTCGAGAGCCTGAACGGCGTTGAAAAGCTCGATGCCGAGAACACGCTCGGTGTTGAGAACCACACGATACAGCTTAGTGGCGGCATTGGCACCCATACTGACGTGGTCTTCCTGATCTTGTGATGACGAAATTGAGTCTACCGATGCCGGCATACACAGCCCCTTGCTTTGGCTGACGATGGAGGCGGCGGTATATTGCGGTATCATGAAGCCGCTGTTGAGTCCAGGATTGGCGACAAGGAAGCGCGGAAGGTCACGCAGTCCCGAGATGAGGCGATAGATGCGGCGCTCGGAGATGCTGCCCAACTCAGCCACGGCTATCGACAGCGCGTCCATGGCTATTGCCAACGGCTGTCCGTGGAAGTTGCCTGCCGAGACAACAAGATCCTCGTCGGGGAACACCGTGGGGTTGTCGGTCACCGAGTTGCTCTCGGCTTCGAAGACACTGTCGACATAGCGTATGGTGTCCTTGGAGGCTCCGTGCACCTGTGGTATGCAGCGGAACGAGTACGGATCCTGAACATCTTTCTTGGGGCGCGCCAAAATTTCGCTGCCATCCATGAATTTGCGGAAGAAGGTGGCAGTGTCTGACTGCCCCTGATGTGCACGTATGCGGTTCACAGAGTCGTTGAACGGCTCTATGTGACCGTCAAAAGCGTCAAGCGAAATGGCACCGATGACGTCTGCCCACGCTGCAATGCGATGTGCCATATATAACGCCCATGTTCCGTAGGCATTCATAAACTGCGTGCCGTTGAGCAACGCCAAGCCTTCTTTGGACTGTAAATCGACAGGCTTCCAACCCATCTTGTGCATCACCTCGCCGGCATCGGTCACACGTCCCATATATTCCACCTCGCCCATACCGATGAGTGGCAGCGACATATGTGCCAATGGCGCAAGGTCGCCCGAGGCTCCCAATGACCCTTGTTGGTATATGACAGGAATAATGTCGTGGTTATACATTTCGATAAGTCGCTTGACGGTCTCAACCTGCACGCCCGAGTGACCATAGGCGAGAGACTGTATCTTCAAGACCATCATTAGTTTGACTATCTCGGTGGGCACGCGCTCGCCGGTGCCGCAGGCATGCGACATGATCAGGTTGCGTTGCAGAGTCGATAAATCTTTTTGATCTATTGAGACGTTGCACAGTGAGCCGAACCCCGTGGTAACACCATAGATGGGTTGCTCGCCGGTGGCTTTCTTGTCGAGATATTCGCGACATTTGCGTATGCGTGCCACTGCTTGTGGCGACAGGCGCAGTTTCTTGCCCGTGGCAACGATTTCGTATATTTTGGCAGGCGTGATATGCCTTGCGCTGATTGTATGGTACATATCGTGGTAATGTTTTTGTGATTTATAAAAATTTCATGGTGTGGATAGCTGACGGCTGCGTGTTATGCGAGCGCATTGCGCACCACATCATCGTCGGCAATGTTGGGCATAGTGATGATCATATCGGGGTGCATAGCCATAGCACGACGTGCCGCCGACATCGCTCCGGTGTTGCGAGCCCAACTGCGTCGCGCTATACCGTTGTTGACGTCCCACAGCATCATCTCGTCTATGTGACGGCGCGACTCATCGCTGCCATCGATTACCATACCAAATCCGCCGTTGATAACTTCGCCCCAGCCGACGCCGCCACCATTGTGCAACGATACCCATGTGGCACCGCGGAAACCGTCGCCGATGACGTTCTGCACAGCCATGTCAGCCGTGAAAGCCGACCCGTCATAGATGTTTGACGTCTCGCGATAAGGCGAGTCGGTGCCCGAGACATCGTGGTGGTCACGTCCCAGGACGATGGGTGCCGTGATGCGACCGGCGGCTATTGCCTCATTGAAGGCGCGAGCTATTGCCATGCGCCCCTCGGCATCGGCATACAATATGCGAGCTTGCGACCCCACGACAAGGTGGTTGGCGCCTGCCTCGGCTATCCAGTGAATGTTGTCGTCAAGCTGTCCGGCAATCTCAGTCGGGGCATCGCGGCGCATGTCTTCCAACACACGGCGTGCGATGTCGTCGCTCTGTGCCAAATCCTGAGGCAGCCCCGAGGTGCATACCCAGCGGAAGGGTCCGAAACCATAGTCAAAGAACAACGGACCCATAATATCTTGCACGTATGACGGGTATATGAATTTGCCGCTGCCATCGGTGATGTCGGCGCCGGCGCGCGAGGCTTCGAGCAAAAAGGCGTTGCCATAGTCAAAAAAGTACATGCCGCGTGCGGTGAGCTTGTTGATGGCTGCCACCTGTCGGCACAACGACATTTGTACCTGCTTTTTGAAATTCTCGGGGTCGTCAGCCATCATTGTGCGCGACTGTTCATAGGTGAGTCCTGCGGGATAATACCCGCCTGCCCACGGATTGTGCAACGAGGTTTGGTCGCTGCCAAGGTCTACGCGGATATCTTCGGCTGCCAGACGCTCCCAAAGATCGACAATATTACCTTGATATGCCATAGATACCACCTCTTTATCGGCGAGGGCGCGACGTATGCGCGGCATCAGCTCGTCAAGCGAAGTGTGCACCTCATCGACCCAGCCTTGGCTGTGGCGTTTCTCGACGGCTGCCGGGTTGATCTCGGCGACAACGCTGACAACGCCGGCTATATTGCCTGCCTTAGGTTGTGCCCCTGACATTCCGCCCAAGCCCGAAGATACGAAGAGCATGCGGCGCGTGTCGCCCGGGACACGGCGTTTGCGCGCAGCGTTGAGCACTGTGATGGTGGTGCCGTGAACGATGCCCTGCGGACCTATGTACATATACGAGCCTGCCGTCATCTGACCATACTGTGACACACCCATGGCGTTGAAACGCTCCCAATCGTCAGGCTTCGAATAATTGGGAATGACCATACCGTTGGTGACCACGACGCGTGGCGCGTCCTTGTGTGACGGGAACAGTCCCAACGGGTGTCCCGAATACATCACAAGTGTTTGATTTTCGGTCATCTGTGATAGGTATTGCATAGCCAGACGATATTGCGCCCAATTTTGGAACACCGCGCCGTTGCCGCCATATGTTATCAGCTCGTGAGGATGCTGTGCCACGCGCGGATCCAGATTGTTCTGTATCATCAGCATGATGGCTGCCGCTTGACGACATTTGGCGGGATAATCCTCGATGGAACGGGCATACATCGGATAGTGCGGACGCAGGCGATACATATATATGCGACCATAGAGACGCAATTCCTCAGCAAATTCAGGAGCGAGAACGGCGTGTTGCTCTTTGGAAAAATAACGCAGCGCATTTTTCAGTGCCAACGCCTTCTGCTCGGGCGTGAGAATATCCTTGCGTCGCGGAGCGTGATTGACTGATGTGTCGTATGGTTGTGGGTCGGGCAGTCGTGTCGGTATGCCACCCGTGATGTCCTGTTGAAATTCTTTTAGAGTCATAGTCTTTTTTCAATTTCGGATATTAGAGTATGTTCGCGCTTGTTAGCCTCGGAGGCAAGAGTCTTAGCCTCGTCTGTGAGAGCTTTTGCGGTGTCCTTGCCTTTGAGACCGCCGGCGTTTATCATCACGTTGAGTGCCGCACCGCGCACGGCGGCACGCGCGGCGAGTATAGCGACGCCGGCGTCAGATAGCGAATTGGGATTACCCTCGACAGACATGGCGTGTGCAATTTCAAAGACTTCCATTGCAGCCTTCATGGTTTTCAGCGGCACTTGGGCGGCATATAGCGTTGCATCTTCGAGAGCGGCGGCTCGCGCGGCTTTCTCCTCGTCAGTGTCCTTGGGCATGGCAAAAACAGCCATAATGCGGTTGAAAGCCTCGGTGTCCTCATCGACCAAGTCGACCAAACGCCGCATCAGCTTATGACCTTTTTCTGCCCAATCCGAGAAAAACTCCCAACGGTCGTCCCAGCCGGGCTTGTGTGCCGACAGATTGGCGACCATCGTGGCGAGAGCTGCGCCCATCGCACCCATATATGCCGACACTGACCCGCCGCCGGGTGCCGGTGACTCAGAGGCTGTCTCTTCGGCAAAGCCTTGACATGTTAGATTCACGAGTTTCTTGCCGGTTTTGGGTGCCAAAAGATCCTCGATAACTTTTTCGTGAACGTTAAACGGTGCCAAATCTTCAAGCCCGAGAGACTTGACAGCTATCTTGATGATTTCGTCATCGCTGATGCCCTGCGAGCGACATTGTTTGCGCAAGAAGTGCTTGCCGGCGTCAATAAGACATGAGCGTGGCACAAGTCCCACGATTTCTGTGCCGGTGACGCGCAAACCTCGGCGATCGGCGGCGCGGCACACTTCTTCAAAGGCAACGTGCAAAGGTGTGGCGCGTATATCTGTGATGTTCATCGACACCTGAGCGATACCATATTCTGCGATATACCACCCTATGGCTTTGCAACCTTTGAGTGTGCCGGGGATCATCACCGGATTGCCGTCGGCATCACGCACGATTTTGCCCGTGATGGGATTGCCCTCGCGGCGCGGACGACCTTTTTCGCGAACATCAAAGGCTATGGCATTGGCGCGGCGAGTGCTTGTCGTGTTGAGGTTGAAATTGACAGCCACCAAAAAATCGCGTGCACCGACAACAGTCGCTCCGCTGCGTGCTGCCTGCTCGGTGAACTCGCCGCCACCGAAGTCGGGCATCTCTTTCGGGTCTGTTATACGTTGGGCAAGTGCCTCATATTCGCCTTGGCGACACACGGCGAGGTTGCGTCGCTCGGGGCGCAATGCCGCCGCCTCATAGCAATATGTCGGTATTGATAGTTCTGATGCTATGCGTTGTGCGAGGGCGCGTGCCATTTCGGCGCACTCTTCGAGTGTGACGCCGCTCACCGGCACAAGAGGCAGAACATCTGTGGCACCTATGCGCGGGTGCTCGCCGTGGTGTGTGCGCATGTCTATGAGTTCCGATGCCTTCTTGACACTGCGGAAGGCGGCGTCAACAACCGCCTCGGGCTCACCGGCAAAGGTCACCACCGTGCGGTTGGTGGCTTTGCCGGGGTCTACATCCAGCAGGCGAACGCCCTCGACAGCCTCAATGCTCTTGACTATCTCTTGTATTACTTCGGGTCGGCGTCCTTCGCTGAAATTGGGGACGCACTCAATGATACGTTTCATATTTGGGTATGGCTATTAGGTGTTAGGTATATTAATATTAATTTTTGTCAGTTTTTATGGAATTGTCGGTATCCTTTCTTTGGCAAATATAACGCTTTTTTTGAAAAAACCGGCGCTGCCTTCCAAACTTTTTCGCTTGATAGTTTTGAGAACGGAAAAAAATCAAAACAAAAATCAAGTTGTTACGTTTATCTTGCGTTCACACGGATATGCAAAAGGGGCTGCACTCGGTTGATGAGCGCAGCCCCTTGTTATCGGGAGTGAAGCGGATTATCGGTGGTTATGCGTCAAATCTCACTTCGATTTTACTTGTCTTATTTAACAAGAACTTTTGTTGCCACTTTGCCTTGACGACGCACGTAAACACCGGGAACGAGGTTCTTGGCGTCAACTTTCACGCCTTGGAGGTTGAAGTATTCAACATCACCTTCGGCTTGGTCGGCGATGATGGTGTCGACTGCATCAGTTTCACCATTAACGCTGTAGTGTGCCACGCCTTGGAAGGGAACGCACAGCCACATATCGAGAACGTGTTTGTCTTTGCGATAATCAAAGAGCATTGTTGTTGTGAACTGAGCGTTGGTTGTTGCTCCGAGACCGTTTGCCGGGAGGCGAGTGATAAATTCGCTGGCGGCAGCCATGCCTGATGTGGCATCGATGAGTACGAACTGACCATTGGTGAGCTTGTCTGCGTATGTTGTGGCAGCGACATATGTCTTGGTGCCGAAAGGCATGATAGTCATATCTGTGCCGAGTGCATTTCCGCCGACAGCCGATGCTTTCATTTGCTCAACGAATGAACCGTCGAGTTTGAAGCGTGTGGGAGCGGCTTCTTTTGATATTACCCAAATAGTGCCGTCACCATTGTCAACAACACCGGCTGAACCGCGACCATCGGTGCTACCCGAGAAGAAGTTGTTGCCATCGGCTTTCTTGAGAGTGACAGCTGTCGGGCTTGTCGATACGGTTGTGCCTGATACGGTGTAGTAGAGGAGGGTTGTGCCACCGTCAGATACGAGGTAGATGCGGCCACCGCCGTAAGATGCTTTACGACCGGCGATTACGCCACCATGCGCGCTATCTGTAACGACACATTCGGGAGCGCTATAGATGTCATTCCAACGATAAATCTTAATAGGCTGGCTGGCAGTAGCGGTGTTCACACCATAGAGCACGCCGTCAACAAAGAAGATAGAACCGACTTGAACCGTACCGCCGGTGATACCGGTGACGTTGAGTTTTTTGCCGGTGGCTTTGCCTGTATATGCGTCAACTTCAACGATTTCGGGAGCTGCCCAAGGTTTGCAGTTGAGAACATAGAGCTTACCGTCTTTCTCAGCGATAGATGTGGTGTAATTGTCTGCAGGCAAGAACCAATCACCTTTGTCTGCCGACGTATAAGACCAAACGGCTTCAACCTTATCAGCGGTGATTTCGTCTGAGAATACAATCTGTGATTCGCCGGTACCGGTGATAGGTATCTCGATGTTTGTTGCACCGGTGGTCGAAATTGTAAGAGTGGCGGTGTGAGAGCCGACTGCTGTGGGCTTGTAAGTTACACTTACGTTGCCCGATGCGGCGAGCTCGGTTTTGTCAATGGTGAACTCGGTGCCGCCATTGAGGCTTACGGTGATGTTACCTTTGAGGTTCTTACCGGTGATGGCAACGGTCTTGCTTGCCGATTGACCAACGATGGCTTTCAATGCGATAGACTTAACGTCGGCAGAGATCGTGGGATCGGGATCTGCTTGTTGTTCGTCATCGGGGTTTTGAAGCTCGAGTTTGGCGGGAGATTTGGCGGGAACGTCACCATGTGCATAGTAAGCCATACCATGAGAGGTTGAGAGAACCCAAGACTCAAAGTATTTCGAACCATCGGTGTTGATCATGATGTCGCCCGTGGCGTTGGTGTTACGTGTTTCGTCACCAAGACCGGCTGAAGGATAGTCACCGAGTTGTTGCATACGTGTGAAGTCACCGGTAAGGTCGGCGATGATACGCATACGTGCGCCCTTGTAGTTCTTGTCGGGGTCAAGTGTTGTTGTTCCGGCTTTGTATTCTTTACCGTTAAACACGAGGTTGGCAGAATATTTCTGACCGCCATAGTTAAATTCGTGGTGGCTCGAGCCCCAGCTTTCGCCTGTGTCTACGTATGTTTTACGCACGGCGCCGCTGTATGTTGCGTCGTATGTAGCCCATGTGGGATAGCTGTCTTTGCCGTCAACCCACCAGCCTGAACCTTTGGGATAAGCGCGAACGGTTGCCTGTGTCGAGAGGTTGCTGGCTGTTGTTCCTGAAACGGTATAAACGGGAGTGTTCTTGGCAAGAACAAATTGACCGTTTTTGCGTTGATATTCAACGATGAGGGTCTTGTCACCCGAGTTTTGACCTGCAAATGCAAACCAGCAGTCGGTGTCAAATGTACCTGTCATTTCGAGACAGTCACCGATACGTTTCAGACCTTGGAAGTCTGTGGTGCTGTAAAGCAGGTAGGGATTCTCGTTATCCGATTTCCAAGAGTAAAGGTGAAGCTCTTGACCCTCGGTGGCGAGGTTACAAGCAACGATGTTGCCGTTCAATACTTTAACGTCGCAAAGTTCGAGTGTGCCGCCTTTAACAACGTCGCCGCGTTTGAGGAAGCCGAGCTTTTCACCGGTTTGAGCATTGAGCACGAGAATATATTTGTGTTGATATACGCAGTAGAGTTTGCCGTTGTAGTAGCAGAAGTTGCGGATCTGAGAGGCGTCATAACCTTTTTCGGTTTTGTTGCCTTTCTTTTCAGAGAAGTTCCATTTTTCTGTCGGTTTGAGCGGCGGAGTTTTGAGCTCGGCGGTGAGAGCTACAGTCTTGGTCACGGTCTTGCCATCGTTACCGGTACCCGAGATGGTGATTGTGAACTTGATGTTCATTGAGGTGCCGTTGATAGTAGCTGTGCCACCTTCGCCATATGTACCTGCCACATTATTTTTATATGGGTCGGCAAATTTGACGGTCACAGAACCACCGGCTGCGGGCACGGTGACAGAGTTGTCGGTTTTGCCGTTGATGACGAAGCGTGCCGCATAGTTTGCCTTCACGGTCATTGCCGTCTTCATATTCTTACCGGTGATGGATAGCGTCAGAGTAGGCTCTTCGCCAACATAGCCTGTGAAGTGGAGACCCGAGGGTGCTGTGATAGTACCTGCCTCAGTTACGGGAGGTGTTACTGTGCCGCCACCGCCACCATAAGGTGTGTCATCGGGGTTGACTTCGCAACCTGCGCTTTGAACGGCGTTGAGATAGTCATAGAAACCTTTGAGGTGAGCGTTAACCCAGTTTTTAAAACCGGCTTTGTCGGTGGTGTTGATCATACTCCATTCTGTCTTGTTATCCACGAAGAGTGCCTCAGTGAGGATCGCGGGGATAGATGACGAACCGGTGATCACCGTCCAACCGTTTTGCTTAACACCGCGGTTGGTGCGACCGAGTTTTGCCACGAGTTGGGCTTGTACTTTTTGAGCGAGTTTTGACGAGTTGCCGGCGCTCCAATAATACCAAGTCTCCGTGCCGTGTGCCGAGCCGTTGAAGGCGTTAAGGTGAACAGAGCAGAAGATATAGGGGTCATAAGAGATTGACGCCGAGCGACGTGCCGACAGCGACACGGTGGTGTTCGATGAGCGAGTGAGCTTGTGGGGGTTGCTGCGAGCTGTCAACCATGTGTCCATGGCTTTAACGGCGCGGAGGGCAAGCTCGCCTTCGTGAGGTGCAGAGGGTCCTGAAGCACCGGGGTCCGAGCCACCGTGACCGGGGTCGAGCATGATGCGATAACCACTCCATTTAGCGAATGATTGTACCGGAGCAACGCCGGCAGCAATGAGCACTAATGCTATAATAAGTGATAATTTTTTCATGTTGTGGCGTTATTTGAGTTCGGCGACATAGATTTGGCCGTCGGTGTTAGACGTAAAAGCAATTTTTGATCCGTCGGGAGATACCGAGGGGAACATTTCGATGCGATCGTTGGTGGCGGTGAGAGCTTTTTCAGCGCCGGTGGCAATGTTGATCATATAGAGATCGCCGGCGGTGTAAGCGTGACCGTTGTCTGTTGTGCGCTCGAAAATTACTTGTGAGTTGTTAACCCATTGGGGACGGAAGCCGACACCGAGACGATGTTTGCCCGTGCCGTCAACGTTGATGACATAGATGTCGTCCATTTGGTTAAACACCACGCGTTTGCCATCGGGTGAGAGAGCGGCGTTGAATGACGGACCTGCGTTGAGCACGCGTTTGTTGCCTGCTTGGTCAACGATGTAGAGGTTCTCGAAGTCTTCAACGAAGCTGATGCCTACACCTGCAACGGGAGCGGCAGCACTAGTCTTTTTAAGAAGACCGGTAGACAGCTTGGGAAGGTTTACAATGCGCACGGTAGCGTTGGTGGCAACGATCGATTTGCGACCGGTGGCATCATAACGCCATGCAGCGGGCTTCATATCGGCATTGTCGTCGGTGAGACGAACTTTTTTGCCGGTCATGTCAATGGCGAAAGCAGCGTGAACGCGATTAACACCTTCGCCGGTCGAGACGAGGCGAGTGTCGCGCACGAGAATTTCGCGTGAGTCGGCAGACCATTGGAACATGTATCCCACACCGGTGTCATTTGAAATCTGTTTCACCGTGCGTGTTGCCGTGTTCATTACATAGAGGCCGTTGAAGCCTTCGGCGCAGAATGCGACCTGCTGCCCATCGGGTGCCCAAACGGGATTTTCATACCGCACGGACTTGTCCGATGTGAGTCGGGTGACGTTTGTCAGTTGGCCTTGTTTGAGGTCGGAAGCAAAAGATGTTACCGTACCACAAATCAGAGCCGCCAAGAGTAGCTTGGTTTTCATACTGGTAAATTGAGGTTTTAGGTAAATTAAAGTATTTAAGTTTGTTATTGTCAAGATGAGATGACGATGCTTAATGGTAGAGTGCTGCGCTCGCCGCCGTGGGGCGTAGAGCGTTGCCGGGAACATAAAGAATTACGAACCTATTTTAGTGTCTCATAAGGCATTGACGCCGAGGTGAGTGTGTGAGAGTAAGGCAAGCAATTCAGGCACAAGTATGAAAAGCGAAGCGGGGGATAATACATACAACCCGTGTGGGAATTGATGATCCTCACGGCTTTTCCGACCACAAATATAATAAAATATGTGAAAACATAGTGCACTTTGAAGTAAAATAGGCCTATCAAGTGGTTAAATCTACCAATTTTAAGACAAATTGGCTAAAATATTATTAATCGAGCTCAATCGTTGTCGGGGGTGTCCGGCTCTGTCACACTTTTCTCGCCTTTGGGCACAAGAAACGCTCCAAATTCCCATAATCCGTAGAGCGGAAAGAACACAATGGCGAGAGTGAAAGGATCACCCGTGGGCGTGATGAGGGCGGCGAGCACCGTAAGCCCGAAAATGGCATGGCGACGATAACGTTTGAAGAATGTGCGTTTGAGTAGACCGAAACGCCCCAATGCCCATGCCAACAGTGGCATTTCGAATACAATACCAAACGACAATAGCATCAGGTAAAAGGTGTCGATATAAGAGTCGAGGGTGATGGTGTTGGCTATACGTTCACTCAGCGAATAGTCGGCGAGAAAACGCAATATCAGCGGAAACACAATAAAGTAGGCAACAGTCATGCCCAAGTAGAACATCAGATTGCCAAAAAAAAATGCACGAGTGGCACCGCGACGCTCACGCTCATAAAGCCCCGGCTTCACAAAATTCCACAGTTGTCTGACTATGAATGGAAAACCAAGCACTATCGCCAGCCAAAATGATGCCGACATTTGGGTGAGCAGCTGTGTGCCGAGATTGATGTTGATAAGATCTATGTCGGTTGACGATGACGACATATCGGGTATGAACACGCCATCGCCGGCGATATACTCAAAGAGACGGTATGTGGGAAAAGTATGATCGCAAGGTGCAAGTATCACATATTCAAAGATGTCAGGCATAAAGATAAAAAACACCACAAAAAGAACACCGACTAAAATGCCGATCCTCAGCAGCGTGCCTCGCAGTTCAACGAGGTGCTGCCAGAATGACATTTCTTTGGCTTCGTTTTTTGTGGTATCGCTCTCGCTCGACATATCTCTTTGTCTGTGATTGTCAGCGCCTTTCTGTGATGATTAGCGATCGATGTCTTTGGCTTTTACCTCCTGCGTGGCATCGTCGTCAGTGGCGTCTTCTTTGACGTCAGCGTCTTTTGTCGCCGGTTTTATGGGCTTGTTGATTTCGGCTTTTGCTTCTTCAATGCCTTGTTTGAAAGCGTTCACGCCCTTGCCGACGTTGCGCATGGTTTTGGTGATGCGTGCCGCGCCGCCAAATAGAACCAAGCCGAGGACGATGATGATGATCCATTCCCACCCGCGAAAATTGCCGAAGAAGAGAGGTAACGTGTTGAGTAGTGACATATTATTAAAAGATTATTAGTTAACAGAATAAATAATTGTTATCAGCGACAAATACAGCTGACAAACTTTTATCGCCTCAAAGTTATGAAATAATTCCGAAAAAATGTCTAACTTTGCAAACCTTTAAGGATACAGGACTTAAAGATTTAATTTTATCACATTGAAAAATAACCAATAACAATAAGTATAACTAAGGTATGAAAGCTTATGTATTTCCCGGTCAGGGTGCCCAATTCGTTGGCATGGGCAAAGACCTCTATGACTCAAACGCTGAGGTGCGTGAGATGATGGAGCGTGCCAACGAAATTCTTGGATTTCGCATCACTGACCTGATGTTTGCCGGCACAGATGAGGATCTTAAAAAGACATCGGTGACACAGCCGGCTATCTTTATTCATTCGGTGGCATTGGCAAAAACACTTGGCGATGATTTTAAGGCAGATATGGTTGCCGGTCACTCGTTGGGCGAGTTCTCGGCACTTGTATCGGCAGGCGCGATGTCGTTTGACGCCGGTCTGCGCTTGGTGGCTGCCCGTGCTCAAGCGATGCAAATGGCTTGCGAAGTCAATCCCTCAACTATGGCTGCCGTCTTGGCATTGCCCGATGAAACCGTTGAGGAAATTTGCGCCGGTATCGATGGTGTCGTTTGTGCCAACTATAACTGCCCGGGGCAAGTCGTGATCTCCGGCGAGAACGATGCCATAGACGAGGCTTGTGCCAAGATGCTCGCTGCCGGAGCAAAACGCGCTCTGAAACTTAAAGTCGGTGGCGGTTTCCACTCTCCGTGCATGGAACCGGCTCGCGCTGAGTTGGCAAAAGCCATTGCAGCCACTGAGATTGCGACACCGATATGTCCGGTATATCAAAATGTTGATGCCAAACCTCACACAGACCCCCAAGAGATTAAGGATAACCTTATCGCTCAGTTGACGGCTCCGGTGCGTTGGACACAGTCTGTGAAGAATATGATCGCCGATGGCGCCACAGAATTTGTTGAACTCGGTCCGGGCAAAGTTTTGCAGGGCTTGGTATCAAAGATTGATAAAAGTGTCGCCGTTTCAGGCATGCAATAAGCTATCGGCTGTTCGATATAACTCAATCATATATACATCAACGGCTTCCACATGTGTGGGAGCCGTTATCGTTTTAGAGAGTGGAGAATGTTAATGCTTTGATGCTGCGCCGGTGAGACGACCTGCCGTTATTGGGGGCTGCCGGCATCAGTCGGCTTGGTGAAGTCTGAAATGCTTGACGATCTTGCGACGGCAATTCATTTCTGCTCGTTTCAGACCTACGAGTTGTTGAGGAGTGAGTATGGTTTTAAAGCGTTCGAAATATTTAAGCTCGATGTCAGCTTCATTCTTTTTGAGTTCGAAAAGCGCGCGTGCAACATTTTCACACTCTGTATCCGAGGCGTTTTTGTTGTTTAGCGTGCGAGTTTCAAGTTCGTGAGTCTCGGTGCCTATGCGGTCGAGCTCATCTTCCATTTCGTCGTATTCTTTAAAAAAGTTGTTGGCTTGCTCGCGAGTCAACTTTAGATCAGTGGCGATGATCTGGTGTTTGTATTGACGAACCTTCTCCTTATATTCCTTGCGTTTATCCTGAGTGAGAGGTGTCTTGTCGGCATTTGCGACAAGCGGTGTCATCAATAGCGTTATAAGTATGATTGCGAGTGATTTTGACTTCATCTTAATTGTGATTATGATGTTAGTGAGACCGATTTGCCGAGGGAGTCTCAGGGCAACTTGATGTCGGGGTCTGTCTCGGGCACCGTTGGCTCGGAGATGCTTAACGAGTCACCCTCATCCATCGCATCGAGGAAGTATTCGTCAAGCTCATACTGCGAGACATCGTCAAGTATATATTCTTCGACAAACTCTTCGTTTGTAGCCGCCCCGGCGAGAGTCGGGTCGTTATCAAAATTTATCGGTTCGGTTTTACCCGACATTAGCGTAAACATTTTCAGCATGCACCATACGCCGACAAACATAGCAACCATGTAGACGTACGGGCGCATAATCTGCCACGGCGTGCGTCGCGGCATAATGTGAGGTTTTTCGACCTCGTCGCGATGTGGCAGTTTGTCTGCCATCTTGGCGGCGAAGTCGGCAAAATAGCCGTCGGGAACCGTGAGTCCGTCCCGACGGCTTATCTTTGCGAGTATGTTATTTTCTTCTTTCATCTTGTGGCGAAAAGGTTTTTGAAGCTTTTGCCTCTTTGACTAATTGAATTTTAAATGGTTTAATCTGTTTATTGATTTTTTTCGATAAAATTCTCTATCTTTTTGACAGCGAGATGATAAGATGTTTTTAATGCCCCGACGCTTGTGCCGAGTATTGCTGAGATTTCCTCATATTTCATCTCGTCATAATATTTCATGTTGAATACCAAACGTTGCTTTTCGGGTAGAGTGGCAACGGCTTTGCGCAACAGCTGCTGGGCAAAGTCACCGTCAAAATATTCGTCGGCTTCAATCTGATTGATGAGCGCCGACTCCTGATCGTCGAGCGAGAAGTTTTGACGCTTGCGCTCACGAGCCAAAAAAGTGAGACTTTCGTTTATGGCGATTTTGTAGAGCCATGTCGAGAGCTTCGCATCGCCTCTGAAATTCTCCAAAGACGACCATGCTTTGATAAACGTGTTTTGCAACAAGTCGTTGGTGTCATCATGATTTTGCACGAGGCGACGTATCGCATGATACAGCGGCTCTGAATATACCGCAATGAGGTCATTGAAGGCAGCGCGACACGTGGAGGGCGTGCGTAACCGTTCTATCAATTGATTGTCGTCTTTGGGAGCGCTTGTTGCCATACTGTTGCTGCCTGGTGCAGACCGAGTGAGATTGGTTTGATTTTGAATGCTCAAAGTTACAAGTTTTTTTACTAATACTCAACATCAGACTATATACTTAACAAAAATTTTATAAAAAGGTTCGATTTGTTACACATATTAATAATGTGTCAGTATTGGAGACCGCTTTTATTTCAACTTTTGTCACGGGGTGAAGGCGAGTTTATAAATAAAGTAGTAATTTTGTCTCCCGTTATGAAAAGAAAAAGACTGTCACAGGCGTTATGCCTCACGTTTGCAATATTGACATCTGAGGCTGTGATGGCTGTAAATCACGAAGATACGACAATCACTCAACTGCGCGACGTCGAAATTGTCGGGCTTAAACAAATGCCTGACAAGGAACGGGAAGTGACAACGACGATAGACGCATCGCTCGTCTCGCGACTAAACCTGACCACGGTGCGCAATGTCTCTGAGGTGACTCCCAATTTTTATATTCCGGCATACGGCTCGCGCATGACGTCATCGATATACGTGCGCGGGCTCGGCTCACGCATAGACGCTCCGGTCGTAGGTATGAATGTCGACAATGTGCCGATACTCAACAAAGACAATTTTGATTTTGATCTCGTCGACGTCGATCGCATCGAGATTTTGCGCGGCACACAGGCGCTATTGAACGGACGCAATTCGGCAGGCGGTCAGATAAACATCTTCACACTCTCACCCTGGGCATTCGACGGACTGAGATTTGTCGCTGAATACGGACGTAAAAACACCGCGCGCGTCTCGGCGGCATGGTACGGACGCTTGAGCGACAAAACCGCGACCTCGGTGACCAGCTGGTTCGGAACAACAGACGGATTTTATCGCAACACCTATGACAACTCACATTGTGGCAGCGAGCGACAGGGTGGGGGACGGTGGAAACTCTCATGGCACCCCGGATCACGATGGAGCTTGGCAAACACGGCGATGCTGAACGTCGGCAAACAAACCGGCTACCCCTATGCCTCGGTTGACGACGGCACCATCAACTATGGCGACGACACATACTATCGACGCACATCTTTCAGCGACGGACTGACGGTGTCTTACAACGGCAACCGAATGATTGCCACATCGATAACCTCGCTACAATACCTCAACGATAACATGACCCTCGATCAGGATTTCAGACCCGAAGACTATTTCACGCTGACACAACGGCGCAAAGAGATCGCCTTCACCCAAGACCTCTTTGCCAAAGGACGCCGCGGACAATATGACTGGCTCATGGGTGCCTCGGGCTTTTATCGCTCAACCGATATGAGCGCACCGGTGACATTCAAAAACTATGGAATAGAACAACTGATCGAAAACAACGTCAACAGAGTCCTGCCTTCGGGAATGACACTGCTGTGGGACGAACGACAAATGCTCCTCGGCGACGACTTTGACATCGCAAACGGCGGTTTCGCCCTCTACCACCAAAGTGCCGTGCATTTTGGCAGGTTCATCTTGCGTGCCGGATTGAGATGGGACATAGAAAAAACGACACTCGACTACCACTCTCTGGTCAACACGTCATGCACAATGTATCGCACACTGCCCACAGGCGCAATGATACCCTTGCAAAGACGCGAAATAGACATCGACAACGCCGACTGCCTCTCACAAACATTCAACCAACTGCTGCCACGCCTTTCGGTTACATTCGACGCCGGACGCGGGTGGAACCTGTTTGCCTCGGCTGCCAAAGGATACAAAGCCGGAGGTTACAATACACAGATGTTCAGTGATATTCTGCAACAACAACTGATGGAACAAATGGGACTGCCGGCAGCCTATGACATCGAGTCAATGATAACATACAAACCCGAAAAACTCTGGACATACGAAGTCGGTACCGATGCAACCTTCTGTGGCGGTATGCTAGACCTCGAAGCTGTCGCATACCTAATGAACGTCAAAGACCAACAACTCACGATATTCCCCGAAGGACAGACCACAGGTCGCGCTATGACAAACGCCGGTCGCACACGCAGCCTTGGCGCCGAGCTCTCGATGACGTGGCACACACAATGCGGGCTGACACTCAACGCCGCCTACGGCTATACCCACGCAAAATTCACCTCGTACAACAACGGACGCCAAGACATGACCGGCAACCGCCTGCCATACGCCCCCGCCCACACAATGTTCATCGGCGGGCACTACGACATGCCCGTCAAATTCGGCGACTTCACGCCCGTGATAGACATCACGACACGCGGAGCCGGAGACATTTGGTGGAACGACGCCAACACCGTGAAACAAAACTTCTATGCCACTCTCGGCGCGTCACTCGGCGTGACACACCCCAAAGGCTCATTGACGCTGTGGGGCGAAAACCTGACAAACACAAAATACGACACATTCTATTTTGAGTCAGTCGGAAACAAATTCGTGCAACGCGCACGCCCATGGTCAATAGGCGTGACACTTCGGGTGAACTTGCCAAAACAATAACCCGCCGCCCACGTTAATAATAACAAAAAGAATAAAAAATAGCATACAAAAAAAAGACCTGAATTGACAAAAATTCACTAACTTTGCACCCAAACTGCAGTTGGTGTATTGCTGCACGGTCAATATTGACATATTAATACCGCAAATATTAGCTAATTAACATATGATACAAACAGCCATTTTCGGAATTTCGGACAATGCTTTGCTCGTGGTCACGGCGGCATTGACCGGTTTTGCGCTTGTTGCCCTCGCGCTTTGGATTGCCGGAATGATTTCGCCACGGTCATTCAACCCTCAAAAAGGAGAACCCTATGAATGTGGCATACCCACTCGTGGCGAATCGATGTCGCAATTTAAAGTTGGGTATTATTTGTTTGCAATTTTATTCTTGATGTTTGACGTCGAGACCGTATTCCTCTTCCCGTGGGCATCACGAATGAAAGGGCTCGGAACCGACGGCTTGATCTCAATCGCAATCTTCTTCGGAATATTAGTGCTGGGCCTTGTATATGCTTGGCGGAAAGGAGCCCTTGAATGGAAGTAACGACAAAATCAATGCCCTACGAGGCATGGAAAGATAACGAGTATATCGAAAAACTTGTCGACGAACTGCGTGCCAACGGCACTAACATCATTGTCGGCACGTTTGACAAACTCATCAACTGGGGGCGGTCTAACTCAATCTGGCCACTCACCTTCGCCACCAGTTGCTGTGGCATCGAGTTCGTATCACTCGGTGCTGCGCGCTTTGATATGGCGCGCTTTGGCTGGGAAGTAGCTCGCGCCTCGCCACGTCAGGCTGACTTCATGATGGTCGCCGGCACGATTGTCAACCGCATGGTTCCGGTATTCCGTCGTCTGTATGACCAACTTGCCGAGCCAAAATACGTGATAGCCTGTGGCAGCTGTGCAATATCTGGCGGACCGTTCCGCAAAAGCTATCACGTGGCAAAAGGCATCGAAGAAATTGTGCCCGTCGATGTATTCATCCCCGGTTGCCCCCCACGCCCCGAAGCAATGATTTACGGTATCATGCAACTCTCACGCAAAATAAAAGTAGAACGCTTCTTCGGTGGTGTAAACCGTCAGGAAAAACGTCAAGAGTTCGAAGTATTACAGACCAAAAAAGTCAAATAAAAAGCTAACAGTATATACGGTATGCAGGAACAAATTGCCAAACTGTTTCCCGAAACATCTTTTGAAACATCGGCTGATGGCAACACCATCGTGACATGTCCCGATGCTCACTGGCACGACCTCGCCAAAACACTCCGCGACAACTTTGAGATGGACTATCTCATAACCATTGTCGGCATGGATTGGAAAACATCGTTAGGTTGCATCTACTATATGATGTCAACAAAAACAGACAAACAAATCGCCGTCAAAGTCACCACCGGCGACCGCGAAAAACCGATGATACACTCCGTGTCAGACATTTGGGCTATCGCCGGCATCTATGAACGCGAAGTCTATGACTTCTTCGGCATCATATTCATCAACAACCGCGATATGCGTCGCCTGTTCCTCAATATCGACTGGAAAGGCTACCCCCTGCGCAAAGACTACGACGACACACCCGAGAAAAACCCCGTGTCGATCGAAAACGAACGCCAGAGCGACTATACCGACGCATGGATCGAAAACGCCGATGGCACCGTTGAGAAAAAACAAATCGAAGTCTTTGCGCCCGACGACTTTGTTGTGAACATCGGTCCGCAACACCCCGCGACACACGGCGTATTGCGCTTCCGCACCGCCGTTGACGGCGAAACCGTCAAAAAAATAGACGTCTATATGGGCTATATCCACCGTGGCGTCGAAAAACTTTGCGAATCGCTGACATACCCGCAGACACTCCACTATATGGATCGTCTCGACTACTTCTCGGCACACAACTACCACCACGGACTGTGTATGACCATCGAGAAAGCCGCCGGCATCCAAATCTCACGCCGCGCACAAGTCATACGCGTGATGATGGACGAACTCTCACGCATCGCGTCTCACTGCCTGTTCATCGGCACATACTGTATGGACCTTGGCGCGACGACAATGCTCTTCTACACACTGCGTGTTCGCGAGCAAATCCTTGACATTATGGAAAAAACCTGCGGTGCGCGCATGACATTCAACTACGAATGCATCGGCGGCGTGATGCAAGACCTGCACCCCGACTTTGTCAACGACGTCAAAGCCCTGCTCGCAGTGCTCCCCAAAAACATCAAAGAATACAACACCCTGTTTACCGGCAACGTCATAGCCAAAAACCGCCTCGAAAATGTCGGCACACTGACACGCGAAGACGCAATATCGTATGGCATCACCGGTCCCTCGGGACGCGCCAGCGGCTGGGCGTGCGACATGCGCAAACTGCGCCCGTACAGCATCTACTCCGAACTCGAATTTGACGAAATCGTGCGCACCGAAGGCGACTCTATGGCACGCTTCAAAGTGCGTATGGACGAAATGGAACAATCGGCACGCATCCTCGAACAACTCGTCGACAACATCCCCGAAGGCGAAATTTGCGTCAAAGTGCCCAAAATGCTCAAACTCCCCGAAGGACGCTGGTTTGAACTCGTCGAAGGCTGTCGCGGCACCTTTGGCATCTATATCGAAAGCGACGGCACGACAAAACCATATCGCTTGAAAATTGTGCCTCCCTGCCTCAACCTCGCGGCAGTCGTCGACCACATCACACGTGGCGAAAAAATCGCCGACCTCATCACCATCGGCGGCTCACTCGACTACATCGTGCCCGATATGGATCGTTAACCGACTGAGAACAACAAACAGATTACGCATAAAACGCAATAATACAACAATTATTCATCATGCAACAAACTTTTGACTTTGCAATAGTCACCACGTGGATAAACGACTTCCTGATCACAACATTGGGCTGCCCCCAATGGCTCGCCGTGACCATTGAATGTTTGGCGGTAGGCGTCGGACTACTGCTGCTATATGCCGTGCTCGCCCTCTTTTACATATTGTTCGAGCGTAAAATTTGCGCTTGGTTCCAATGCCGCCTCGGTCCCAACCGCGTAGGTCCGTGGGGATTGATGCAAAGTATTGCCGATATGTTCAAGATACTTATCAAAGAGCTTATCGAACTTAAAAACATCGACAAATTCCTATTTGCACTCGCTCCCTACCTCGTGATCATCGCCTCGATGCTCGCATTCGCAGTGCTGCCATGGGGACGCGGCTTGCAAATAATCGACTTCAACATAGGCATCTTCTTCTTGTTGGCAGTCTCATCGATAGGCGTGCTCGGCATACTGCTCGCCGGTTGGTCATCAAACAACAAATTCACACTTATCGGTGCTATGCGCTCAGGTGCCCAAATGGTCAGCTATGAACTTTCGATAGGCTTGTCGGTTTTGACAATGGTATGCCTTGCCGGCACAATGTCAGTCACCGAGATTGTCACAAGACAAGAAAACCTGTGGTTTATATGCTCGGGACACATTCCGGCAGTGATTGCATTCATTATATATATGATTGCCGGCACCGCCGAGACAAACCGCGGTCCGTTTGACCTTCCCGAGGCAGAAAGCGAGTTGACCGCCGGCTACCACACCGAATACTCAGGTATCCACTTCGGCTTCTTCTACCTCGCCGAATACCTCAACCTCTTCATAATCTCAGGCACCGCGACACTCCTCTTCTTCGGCGGCTGGCTGCCACTGAATATCGTAGGTTGGGACGGCTTTAACGAAGTGATGAACTGCATACCCTCAGTCGTATGGTTTATAGGCAAATCAATCTGCCTCTCGTTTGTCATCATTTGGTTCAAATGGACATTCCCCCGCCTGCGCATCGACCAACTGCTGTCACTCGAATGGAAATACCTGCTGCCCTTCGGACTGTTCAACCTCGCACTTATGACATGCGCCATTGTCTTTGGCTGGACACTCTAAACAATACGCATAAATTCAGAAACATATCCTCCAACCACAATACAAACAACTCTACAAAATGAGTCAACAAACCGGAAAAATATCACAGGTCATCGGCCCGGTTGTCGATGTAGTGTTTGACGGAGACCAAATGGTGCCGCCAATATACAACGCATTGAAAATTGAACGCCCCGACGGCTCCTCACTCATACTCGAAGTCGAGCAACACATCGGCGAAGACACCGTGAGATGTGTGGCAATGGAAAGCACTGACGGCTTGATGCGTGGCATGAAAGTCATCGACCTCGGTCGAGCCATCGCCGTGCCAACCGGCGACCAGATCAAAGGACGTCTTCTCAACGTCATCGGCGAAGCCATTGACAACTTGCCGGCGCTTAACCGCGACAACCTGCGACCGATACACCAACCCGCTCCCGAATTTGACGACCTCACCATATCGACCGAAATCCTCACCACCGGTATCAAAGTCATCGACCTCCTCGAGCCATACTCAAAAGGTGGTAAAATCGGTCTGTTCGGCGGTGCCGGTGTGGGCAAAACCGTGTTGATTATGGAGCTCATCAACAACATCGCCAAAGGACACGACGGCTTCTCGGTATTTACCGGAGTCGGCGAGCGCACTCGTGAAGGTAACGACCTCCTGCGCGAAATGATCGAAAGCGGCGTTATGAAATATGGTGAGAAATTTGAAGCCGGTATGGAAAAAGGCCTTTGGAACCTTGAAGACGTTGACGTCGACCACCTCAAAGACTCACAAGCAACACTCGTGTTCGGACAGATGAACGAACCGCCGGGCGCACGTTTGCGCGTGGCACTCGCCGGGCTCACCGTCGCCGAACAATTCCGCGACCAAGGTGCCGGCGGTAAAGACGTGCTCCTCTTCATTGACAACATCTTCCGCTTCACACAGGCAGGATCAGAAGTATCGGCACTCCTCGGACGCATGCCCTCGGCTGTCGGCTACCAACCCACACTCGCATCAGAGATGGGCGCCCTGCAAGAACGCATCACCTCGACAAAAAACGGCTCTATTACCTCAGTACAAGCTATCTATGTGCCTGCTGACGACTTGACAGACCCCGCACCGGCAACAACCTTCTCATTCCTCGATGCCACAACAGTGCTGTCACGTAAAATCGCAGAACTCGGTATCTATCCCGCCGTTGACCCCCTCGAATCAACATCACGTATTTTGGACCCCAACATTATCGGTGACGAACACTACAACGTCGCTCAAGCCGTTAAACAACTGCTCCAAAAATACAACGAACTACAAGACATCATCGCCATCTTGGGCGTTGACGAACTCTCAGACGAGGACAAACTCGTTGTGGCTCGCGCCCGTCGCGCCCAACGTTTCCTCTCACAACCATTCCACGTTGCCGAACAATTCACCGGCGTTCCCGGTGTACTTGTGCCCCTGAGCGAGACAATTCGTGGCTTCAAGATGATACTTTCGGGCGAAATGGACCAATATCCCGAACAAGCATTCCTCAATGTCGGCACCATTGACGAAGCAATCGAAAAAGGCAAAAAACTACTTGCCGAAGTCAAATAAAGCCACAACATACAGACAATTAACGCCGAATAAAAACAATACACAAAATGATGACACTGAAAATCATATCTACGACAACCATCGTCTTTGAAGGCTCGGTAGACTCAGTGACTCTTCCCGGAGCAAAAGGAAGTTTCACCGTGCTCACCAACCACGCCTCATTGGTGTCAACATTAGTGTCAGGCACGATCGTCTGTAAAAACGGTGACAAAGAACAATCATTCGAGATCAAAAGCGGCATCGTAGACGTCGACAACAATATCGTCTCAGTCTGCATCTGTTGATTACAACAAAACAAACTACCCACCAAAAGAATATCACAAACAATAAACAATGAACCGATTGCTGAAATATCTGCTCGTGCTTGTCATGACAATGGCTTTTGTCCCTGAGATTAAAGCCACAGACGGTGCCGATGGCAAAGCCGATTCATTAGACCCCAAAGAGATAATCTTTGAACACCTCGGTGACGCTTATGGCTGGGAAGTGCCGTTTAATCACCACGTGCGCATACCATTGCCGATAATCGTCTATGGCACTGACGGTCTCCACGTGTTCTCATCGTCACACTTTGATCACGACTCATACTATGTCGACGGCAACGCAACATTCAAAATCGCCGGTGCCGACTCAGACTACAAAGGAAAAGTCGTGGAAATTGTCAATGGCAAAGAAATAAAACCATATGACTTCTCGATAACCAAAAACGTTTGCGCCATCATTATCTGCATAGCCCTCGTTTTGGGACTGATGCTGTGGCTCAAATCATGGTACAAACGACACCCATTCAAAGCCCCGCGTCGCGGTCTCGGATCACTTGAAGCACTGATAGTCTTTATTTATGACTCAGTGGTTAAAGCCACCCTTGGCAAAAAAGCTCGCAAATTTGCCCCCTACCTGCTCACGGTCTTCTTCTTCATATTTGTGATGAACCTCCTGGGCTTGGTGGTAATCTTCCCCGGCGGCGCAAACCTCACCGGCAACATAGCCGTGACTATGGTCTTGGCAATACTCACATTCCTCGTTACCAACATCTTCGGCACAAAACACTATTGGAAAGACATATTTTGGCCCGATGTACCATTGTGGCTCAAATTCCCGCTGCCCATAATGCCGATGATCGAAGTATTCGGTATGTTCACCAAACCGGCAGCACTCACCGTGCGTCTCTTCGCAAACATGATGGGCGGTCACATGATAGTGCTCGTATTGACACTGCTGATATTCATCTTCTCGGCAGTCAACCCGGTCGCCGGCGGTGCCACAACGATAATCTCGGTGCTCTTCACCGTGTTTATGCTACTGATAGACGTTCTGGTCAGCTTCATACAAGCCTATGTCTTCACGATGCTCTCAACGATATTCATATCATTGGCACAAGAAGAACCCCACGAAGAGCATAAAGAAACGACAAACGACGGTCTGCTGACTCCGGCACCCGTCAAACAATAACTTACGCAATAAATAATTAACAAAATAACAACCCATACAAAAACTAAACAACTATGTTAGGTATTTTAGCAGCAGAAGGACTCGTAGGTCTCGGAGCCAGCCTTGGCGCCGCAATCGCCGCAATTGGCGCAGGTATCGGTATCGGTAAAATCGGTGCAGCAGCTATGGAAGCTATCGCCCGTCAACCCCAAGCCGCCGGTGACATCCGCTCAAACATGATTGTGATCGCCGCCCTCGTCGAAGGTGTGGCTCTCTTTGCCGTCATCGTTTGCGTCCTCGCACTCTTCGTATAAAACTTGCACAACTGTTTTTAACCCTTTTGACGCGCTGTGTGTGCCTGCATACAAGCACCTGCACGTGTCAGAGTGTCAAAACTTATTCAATCATTCACGACAGCATAAGGCAAATGAGCTTTGATTATTACCACCGGTAATGATAAAGCCACAGCCCCGATGTCAAAACAAAAATTTCATAAATGGAGTTATTCAAACCTGATTTCGGACTCGTTTTTTGGATGTTCGTTGGCTTTGCAATCCTTTTCCTGATACTCTGGAAATTTGCATGGCCGGCAATAATGAAAGCCATAGACAATCGTGCCGAGCTTATTGACAAAGGCGTTGAATATGCACAAGAAGCAAAAGAACGCCTTGACAATGCTCACGCCGAGGCTGAAAGCTATCTCGCCGATGCTCGTCGCCGGCAGGCAGAAATGTTGCGCGAAGCTGACAAAATGAAAACCCATATCATCGAGGAAGCACAAAACGCTGCCCGACAAGAAGCTCAAAAAGTTATGGAACAAGCTCGTGTCTCGATTGAACAACAACAAAAACAAGCCGAACAACAATTCCGCAACCAAGTCAGCGAATTTGCCCTCGACATTGCAAAAAAAGTCGTAAAAAAACAACTTGACGACCCACAAGCTCAATCGCGATTGGTTAACTCATATCTCGATGAGATAGAAGACAACAAACAATAATCAATTAAACGATGGATCAAGGACTGTTACCACGTCGTTATGCCAAGGCGCTATATAAGTTTGCCGTAGAAAAAAACTACGACAACCAAGCCTTCGCGCTGATGGAAAAACTCATCGCCGCTTTTGATCAAAACAAAGACCTTGAGCGTGTGATGTCAAATCCATTTGTTGACGACGACAAAAAAACATCACTTTTGATCACCTCTTGTGGCGCGACTGACGACGAACCAATCACCGACTTCTTCAAACTCTTGAAGAAAAACAAACGCATTGATATCGTGCGTCTCACAGCGTTGGCATATACCGACCTATACCGGCAGGCAAACAACATCTATCGTGTCGACGTCACCACCGCATCTCCCCTCAGTGACAGCGATATGAAACGCCTGACAGCAATGATCGAAAAACATCTCGCCGGCGCCTCGGCTCAATACACCTATACTGTTGACCCCGAATTGATCGGCGGCTTCACGGTCACCATTGACTCACAGCGTCTCGACGCCTCAATCAAAAACGAACTTAAACAATTGCGTTTAAACCTCTTAAAGTAAAATCAAAACAATGATTAATCCCAGCGAGATATCCGAAATTCTCAAAAAAGAGCTCGAAAACGTTAATTCAAACGTCACTTTCGAAGAAGTGGGAAAAGTACTTAACGTCGGTGACGGCGTAGCCCACGTTTATGGTCTTGACAACGTGCGTGCCAACGAACTTGTCGCTTTTGAGAATGGCGTTAAAGGCGTGGCTCTCAACCTCGAAGAAAGCAATGTCGGCATAATCCTCATGAACAATGTCAACAAAGTGACCGAAGGTATGACCGTCAAACGCACCGGCGAAATTGCCTCAATTCCTGTTGGCGAAGGGGTTTTTGGACGCGTTATCAACGTACTTGGCGAGCCCATCGACGGACGCGGACCCATTGACGGCGAGCTGATACTTATGCCTCTGGAGCGTAAAGCCCCCGGCGTCATATATCGTCAACCAGTGACACAACCACTGCAAACCGGCATCAAAGCCGTTGACGCGATGGTGCCCATCGGCCGCGGACAACGCGAACTCATCATCGGTGACCGTCAGATAGGCAAAACAGCGATCGCCATCGACACCATCATCAACCAACGACAAAACTACGAAGCCGGCAAACCCGTCTACTGCATATATGTTGCCATAGGACAAAAAGCCTCATCGGTGGCAGCCCTCGTCGAAACCCTGCGCAAAAACGGCGCCCTCGACTACACGGTCGTTGTCGCCGCCACAGCCTCAGACTCGGCGTCTATGCGCTACTATGCCCCATTTGCCGGTGTCGCCATTGGCGAATACATACGAGACACCGGTCGCGATGCCCTCATCGTCTATGACGACCTCTCAAAACAAGCCGTGGCTTACCGCGAAATATCACTGATTTTGAAACGCCCCTCAGGACGCGAAGCATATCCCGGCGACATCTTCTACCTCCACTCACGTCTGCTCGAACGCGCAGCCAAGATTATCGACAACCAAGAAGTCGCCGAGAAAATGAACGACCTCCCCGCCGTTCTCAAAAACCGCGTGAAAGGCGGAGGATCACTCACGGCGCTCCCGATCATCGAAACACAAGCCGGCGACGTCTCGGCATACATACCCACAAACGTGATCTCGATCACCGACGGACAAATATTCCTCGAGACCGCACTATTTAACCGTAGCATTCGCCCCGCAATCAATGTCGGCATCTCTGTGTCGCGTGTCGGCGGTAACGCCCAAATCAAATCAATGAAGAAAGTCGCCGGCACACTCAAAATCGATCAAGCACAATTCCGCGAACTCGAATCATTCACAAAATTTGGCGGTGACATAGACCCCGTGACAGCTCGCGTTATTGACAAAGGTCGCAAAAACGAGCGCCTCCTCATACAGCCGCAATACCACCCGGCAGCCGTCGCCGACCAAGTGGCAGTTATCTACTGCGGCGTAAACGGACTGCTCGAAGATGTCCCCTTGGCAAACGTTGCCGAATTTGAAAAACAACTGCTGCAACTGCTCCACGCCAAACACGCCGACATATTCGACACCATTAACGCCGGTAAACTCACAGACGACGTCACAGCCATTATTTCAAAAGCCGCCGCCGACGTCGCAGCACGCTTCAAAGCATAAACATCTAAACATAACAAACAAATACAAGCCGAATGGCAACACTAAGAGAACTTAAAGGACGCATAGGCTCAGTCGCATCATCAGAGAAAATCACCGGTGCGATGAAGATGATATCTTCTGCTAAAATGCACAAAGCAGAGATGTCACTCAAACGCCTCGTGCCATTCCGTTCACAAATCAACGGCATAATAGCAAACTTGTTGTCGTCTGATGCCGAGTTCTCGTCACCATTGACAACCCCACGAGATATAAACAAAATGGCAATCATCGTGTGGGGTAGCGATGACGGTCTGTGTGGAGCCTACAACGTTAACATCTTTAAACAACTGGCATCACGCGTCAAAGACCTGCGTGCCGAGTTCGGAAACATAGACATCGACATCATCGCCATCGGCAAAAAAATGGCAAAACTTTGTGCAACGCTCAACGGCACAAACATTGTGACATTCGATGACATCAACTCAAAAACCGATGGTGACAGAGTTGATGCCTTTGCCTCAGATTTGGTAGACATGTTTGTCACCGGTAAATATGATCGCGTCGATATGATGTATATGAGCTTTAAATCAGTTAGCCGCCAACGCCTTGCCATTGAGCAACTACTGCCGGTACTGCACAGCTCATTTGCTGACAACATCTCGCAAAACGCCACCGGGCGTCCATACATCTTTGAGCCCGACCCCAACGCCATCTTCAACACAGTTTTACCACTGTTCTTGATGTCGACGATGCAAGAAGTGTTCACCGAAAATCGCGCTTCAGAACAAGCAGCTCGCGTTATGGCAATGCAAAGTGCCAACGACAACGCCAAAAAACTCCTCGAACAACTACAACTCGAATACAACAAACTGCGTCAACAATCAATCACGACCGAACTCCTCGACATCGTCGGCGGTCAAGTGCGCGACTGATGGGACAGCAAACATATTATATAGGAATAATAATCATAACAACATAACAATAATTCCAACCAATGGGAAGTGTAAAAGAATATTTCACATCGTTAGGTTCGGGCATCGCAAGCCTCGTCAAAGGAATGACGGTGACCGGCAAGGAATTTGTCACCCCGAAAATCACCGAGCGATACCCCGAAGACCGCGACACCTATCAGTGGCCCGAGCGGTTTCGTGCCGTGCTACGTCTGAAATACGACGAAAACGGCAACCATAAGTGCATTGCTTGTGGCACATGCGAGCGCAACTGCCCCAACGGCACCATAACACTCCACACCAAAATGGTCGACACTCTCACCGGCAAGAAGAAAAAACTCGCCGACTATATTTACGACCTTGGCAGTTGTACATTCTGCCAACTATGTGTGACATCGTGCCCCACCGGTGCTCTCGAATTTGACAACGACTTTGAACAAGCAGTCTTCACACGAGACAAACTAGTAAAAAAACTCAACTATCTTCCCGAAAAAGAAGAACCGGCACCCACTCCCGAGCAAATCGCGGCAGCCAATGCCGCACGCGAGGCAAAAATCGCCGCCGCCAAGGCTGCTGCCGCTGCAAAAGCCGCCGCTGCCAAAACAGAAGGAAATCCCGAGGCACCAATGTCAAAAGCCGATGCCGCAATCGCTGCAAACCCCGAACTCGCGGCTAAAATTGCCGAAGCAAAAGCTCGCGCCGCCGCCATCAAAGCCGCGCGCGAAGGCAAATCGACAGATGCCGCCGACGACACCACTAAAATAATAGAAAACAAATAACTATATGGAATCAGTAGGAAGTATCATTATGTACGTTATCATCGTTTTGGCGATGATGGTATTCTCGGTGCTCGCCGTCACCTCGCGCAAAATACTTCGCGCTGCCACATACCTTCTGTTTGCACTCTTCGCAACAGCCGGACTCTATTTCTCTCTCGAATACGAGTTCCTCGGCGCCGTGCAGATAGCAGTATATGCCGGCGGTATCGTGGTACTGTTTGTGTTTGCAATATTGCTGACAAGCAAACCGGGACACAATTCTGAAAAACTGACCTCAAAATCATCATTCATCGGTTTGGTTGCCGCTGTTGCCATGGCACTGGTTTGTGGCGCGGCACTGGTCAGCCGTTGCAACCTCTTTGTATCAAAACCTGCAATGGATCAGGTGACGATGGATCAAATCGGAACGACCCTGTTGGGAACCGGCGACGGTCAACTTCTGTTGCCCTTTGAGGCTATCGGCGTACTCTTACTCGCATGTATAATTGGTGGCGTAGTTATCGCCCGCAAAAGATAATCACTGAGATATGGAAATCAAAGCTATATTCTACCTGCTTCCGGCTCTCTTCATGTTTTGCTGTGGTGTCTACGGGTTCATCACACGTCGCAATATGATCGCAATGCTCATCTCGATAGAGTTGATGCTCAATGCCGTTGATATTAACTTTGCCGTCTTCAACCGCTTCCTCTTCCCCGGAAGTTTGGATGGTATGTTCTTCACGCTCTTTGCCATAGCCATAGCAGCTGCCGAAACAGCCATGGCGATAGCAATCATAATCAACATCTTCCGCGCAGTCAAAAACATTGACGTCGCCGGTCTCAACCAAATGAAATTTTAAACGTCATGGATTTTACATTACCATTATTGATACTTTGCATACCCCTGTTCATGTTCCTCTTCTTGGGAATATGCGGATGCAAAATGAGCCACAAAATGGCAGGCGTTCTCGGAACGACAGCCATGGGCATAACAACCGTGTTGGCGTACACTGTGGCGTTTACATACTTTTTTAGTGGCAATTCACTGTTCGAAACAGCTGTCGATGGCGGTGTCGAGCGACTGCAATACGTTGTCTTTAACGTAGACTGGTTGGCATTCACCGACAACCTTGTCATCAGACTCGGCTTCCTCCTTGACCCGATATCAGCGATGATGCTTGTGGTGATAACCACCATCTCATTTATGGTACACCTTTACAGTAACGGATATATGCACGGCGAGCGCGGATTTCAACGCTACTATGCATTCCTGTCACTCTTCTCATTCTCAATGCTCGGTTTGGTTGTCGCCACCAACATATTCCAGATGTACATATTCTGGGAACTCGTTGGCGCCTCATCATACCTGCTCATCGGCTTCTACTATGAACGCCACTCGGCAGTGTCGGCATCGAAAAAAGCATTCATCGTTACACGCTTTGCCGACCTCGGTTTCCTGATCGGCATACTGTTGCTATCATACTATACCCAAACATTCGACTTCAAAGCCCTGACATCAGACCCGAGTGCAGTTCTCGCTTCAACCGGAGGCGCAACATTCCTCGGCGGCTCGGTGCTCACTTGGGCATTATGCCTGATATTTATCGGCGGTATGGGTAAATCGGCAATGATGCCGCTACACATTTGGCTTCCCGACGCTATGGAAGGTCCCACGCCCGTATCGGCACTCATACACGCCGCGACGATGGTTGTCGCCGGCGTCTACCTTGTGGCACGTATGTTCCCCCTGTTTATGGTCGAAGGTGCAGCCACAATGTTTGTCGCCATAGTCGGCGCCATCACGGCTTTCTATGCCGCAGTTGTCGCCTGCACACAAGTTGACATCAAACGCGTGCTCGCATTCTCGACAATCTCACAAATAGCATTCATGATGGTCAGCCTCGGTGTTGCCTCGCTTGGCAACAGTGAAGTCGCACACCACGGTGTCGGCTATATGGCATCAATGTTCCACTTGTTTACACACGCAATGTTCAAAGCCCTGCTCTTCCTCGGTGCCGGTGCGCTGATACACGCCGTTCACTCGAACGACTACACAGCTATGGGAGGCTTGCGCAAATACATGCCCATCACCCACATCACATTCCTCATCGGCTGTCTTGCCATTGCCGGCATACCACCGTTCTCAGGCTTCTTCTCAAAAGACGAAATCCTGTCGGCGGCATACGCATGGAGCCCATGGATGGGCGCGTGGATGACGATGGTCGCAGCCCTGACGGCGTTCTATATGTTCCGCCTCTACTTCCTCATCTTCTGGTGGAAAAATCCCGACTACGGACATCACACGCCGCATGACGCACCGATGTCTATGACAATTCCTTTGGTATTCCTCGCCCTCGTATCATGCGTTGCCGGCTTTATACCCTTCGGTCACTATGTGACATGGAACCATATGCCCTACGACATACACCTCGACATGACAATCGCAATATCGAGCGTCGTCATCGCCATTATTGCCATCGCTGTCGCTTGGAAACTTTATGTGCGCGAAAACCCGATTCCGACAAAACTCAAAAACCTGTTGCCAAACCTGTGGGATTGGAGTTATCATCGCTTCTATTGGGATGAACTTTACATGTTTGTCACTCACAAAATCATCTTCAACCTTATTTGTCGTCCCATAGCATGGTTTGACCGCCATATCATCGATGGAACAATGGACGCCTTTGCTGCCGTTACAAATCGTGTGTCGTATGCAATCCGCGGTCTGCAATCAGGACAAGTACAACTCTATGCCTGGGTTTACCTTATCGGAGCTCTCGCTCTCGGTATCATCACCATTTGGGCACTGATATGATATTCGACTCAATAACAAAGACTCTTAAAAATCTCAATATACAATTATGATTTTTGATAACATTCTGATATATTTTGTGATTATCCCACTGCTGATGCTGGGAGGTCTCGGCTTGAGCCGAAATATCAAACAAATACGCGCCGTTGCCGTTGTCGGCTCGTCGGCACTCATAGCCCTGTCGGTGTGGTTGCTCGTCGACTTCTTACAACTGCGAGCCGCCGGACACACAGACCCCATGCTCTATACCGACTCATGGATGTGGTTTGAACCCCTCAACATTCACCTTGCGGTGGGCGTTGACGGCATCTCGATAGCTATGCTCTTGCTCTCATCGATAATAGTATTTGCCGGCTCATTTGCGTCATGGAAAATTGACGATCCCAAAGCCTTCTTCTTGTGGCTGATACTGCTCTCGACCGGTGTCTTCGGCTTCTTTATCTCGATAGACCTCTTCACAATGTTTATGTTCTACGAGGTAGCCCTCATTCCGATGTACCTGCTTATCGGCGTATGGGGCTCGGGTAACAAAAATTACTCGGCAATGAAGCTGACACTGATGCTTATGGGAGGCTCGGCATTCCTTATGCTCGGACTCATAGGCATATACTACCACTCGGCACCCGAAGGACAACAACTGACGTGGAACCTACTCGAAATATCACAGAACAACGCCATATCCGAAGGTTGGCAAACATTCCTCTTCCCGATGACATTTGTCGGCTTTGGAGTGCTTGGTGCCATGTTCCCCTTCCACACATGGTCACCCGATGGTCACGCCTCAGCCCCAACGGCAGTGTCTATGCTTCACGCCGGCGTCTTGATGAAACTCGGTGGATATGGTTGCTTCCGCGTTGCCATATACCTTATGCCCTATGCCGCACAAGAACTCGGTTGGATATTCCTGCTGCTCACCGGTATCTCGGTCGTTTATGGCGCATTCTCAGCATGCGTGCAAACCGACCTTAAATACATCAATGCCTACTCATCGGTGTCACACTGCGGTATGGTGCTCTTCGCAATCTTGATGTTTAACACCACGGCAATGACCGGCGCCATCATGCAGATGCTGTCACACGGCTTGATGACCGCCCTCTTCTTTGCCCTCATCGGTATGATTTACGGACGCACACATACACGTGACATACGTCTGATGGGCGGACTTATGCGCATTATGCCATACCTTGCCGTCTGCTACGTTATCGCCGGTATGGCATCTCTCGGTTTGCCCGGTCTCAGCGGATTTGTCGCCGAAATGACGATATTCGTCGGCTCATTCCAACACCCCGACATGTTCCACCGCATACTAACAATCGCAGCATGTGCGGCAATCGTTATCACGGCTGTTTACATCTTGCGCGTTGTCGGCAAACTCTTGTTCGGTCCGGTTCAGGACGAACATCACCGCCAGCTCACAGATGCCACATGGTGGGAACGCCTCTCGACCGTGACACTTATCGTCTGTGTCGCCGCTATCGGTTGCTTCCCCAACTTCTTCAGCGAACTTATTAATGCAACATTCGATCCCGGCATCTTTGCCGTCATCGCCAAATAATCAAACTCTGACAAACTATTAAGCAATGGACTATTCTCAATTTTTAGCAATGAAACAAGAAATAGGGCTGCTTGCCATATTCTTGATAGTCTTCCTTTACGACACATTTATGCCTCGTCGTGCGGGTAAATATCTGCCCGGATTGACAGCCATACTGATGAGCGTGCTTACCGTTGTCGGGTTTATGGCGATGTTGTGCCCCTGCTCGACAGCCGAAACCGCATTCAGCGGCATGTATGAAAGCTCGACCATCATCATGGCGATAAAAAACATACTCAACATCGGTGTGATAATCGTGCTCATACAATCAGTCAAATGGGCAAACGGCGAGCTGATGATCATGCGCCGCGGCGAGTTCTACGAACTGTTGCTCGTGACACTCTTTGGTATGTATCTGATGATCTCGGCACGACACTTCCTGCTCTTTATCATCGGTCTCGAAAGCGCATCGCTGCCCCTCGCTGCGATGGTGGCATTTGACAAAAACCGTTACGAGAGTCACGAGGCAGCTGTCAAATACATACTCACGGCATGCTTCTCATCGGCAGTACTGCTCATGGGTATATCATTTATCTATGGCATTACGGGTTCGCTACAATTTGAAGACATATACTTCGCTCTGATATCGGCGAAAGGCTCAATGATGTTGCTCATCGTTGCTCTGGCGTTCATCTTTGCGGGTATAGGCTTCAAACTCTCACTCGTTCCATTCCACCTGTGGACAGCCGATGTCTATCAAGGCGCACCCACATCGGTGACCTCATACCTGTCGGTAATCTCCAAAGGCGCCACAGCTTTTGCCCTGCTCTGCGTGTTGGTGCAAGCATTCGGTTGCCTCTACTCACAAGTTTGGGAATGGATGCTCTATGCCCTGATCATCTTGACGATTACGCTCGGTAACTTGTTTGCCATACGTCAACGCAATATGAAACGCTTCCTCGCCTTCTCGTCCGTATCACAAGCCGGATACATAATGTTGGGCATTGTGGCACAAAACACTATGGGCGCGGCAGCAATGGTATACTATATCCTCGTTTACATATTCTCAAACCTCGCCGCCTTTGGCGTTATCGGAGCTATCGAAAATGCCACCGGTCGCGTATCTATGGACGAATACTCGGGGCTGTCAAAAACAAATCCGCGTTTGGCATTTGCAATGATGTTGGCAATGTTCTCACTCGCCGGTATCCCGCCATTTGCCGGTTTCTTCTCAAAATTCTTCATCTTTACCGGTGCGATAAACCAAGGCTCTACTGCCATCTATGTGTTAGTGCTCATTGCCTTGATTAACACCATCATTTCGCTCTACTACTATCTGCTCGTGGTGAAAGCGATGTTTATCAGTGACAAACCCGCCGTCATCGAGAAATTTAAATCATCGTGTGGCGAACGCTTTGCATTGATAATCACCGTTGCCGGTATCATACTCCTCGGTATTGCCAGCCCGATTTACAACTGGTTGCTTGAGGTTGCCGAGAATACACCGGTATTCCAAATGTTTATGTGATGTATAACTAGGAGATAACACTCATCAATACATACCGGCGGCTGATATGATTTATCGGTCGCCGGTTTTGTATGCCACTTGGCAAAAATGTTGTATCTTTGCAGAGATAACGCAAAGAGTATGCCCAAAAGACTTGCAATAATAGGATCAACAGGCTCGATAGGCAGTCAGACACTCGATATAGTGGCTGATCATAGCGACCGCTACGAAGTCACTGTGCTCGCTGCCGGTTCGCGTGTGGATAAACTCATTGACCAGTGTCGACGATACAAACCGACATTGGCAATCATTGCACGCGAAGACTTATATGACCGTCTCAAAACCGCACTATCACCCTTGGGCATCGATACGGCTTGTGGCAAAGACGCCCTTGCCGACGCTGTGTGTCGACCGGACGTTGACATGGTGGTGACGGCGACAGTCGGATTTAGCGGCTTGATACCAACAGTAAGAGCCATTAAAGCCGGCAAAGACATAGCTCTCGCCAACAAAGAAACACTCGTTGTTGCCGGTGATATCATCAATAAGCTACTCAAACACTCCTCTTCACGACTCTTTCCGGTCGATTCGGAACATTCGGCAGTCGCACAATGCCTGCTCGGTGAAGACCCCGCCGCCGTGCGCCGTCTCATCATAACGGCATCCGGAGGACCGTTCCGCACATGGTCAACCGAGCGCATAGCCACAGCTACGGTGCAAGACGCCCTCAACCACCCCAACTGGTCGATGGGGGCAAAAATCACTATCGACTCGGCAACCATGCTCAACAAAGCCTTTGAAATTATTGAGGCGCATCATCTCTTTGGTATAGAACCCAAACGCATACGCGCAATCGTTCACCCACAATCCATTGTTCATTCGATGGTAGAATTCAAAGACGGTGCGGTGAAAGCCCAACTCGGCGTGCCCGATATGAAACTGCCTATAGCATTTGCCTTAGGCGAGAACACTCGCCTTGATCGAGTTGTTGAGCGGCTGTCACTGTCTGATATGGCGGCGCTGACCTTCGAGGAGCCCGACATCGACCGCTTCCCCTGTCTCGGCTTTGCTCGCCGTGCACTTGACATGAGAGGCAGTGCTGCGTGCATCATTAATGCCGCCAACGAAGTCGCCGTTGCCGCATTCCTAAACCAAAACATCGCGTTTGGCACAATCTATGATACAATCGAGCATACACTCACGACCATGCCTCACACCGGCGAGCCAACCCTTGACGACCTGCTGTCGATAGACAATGACGCTCGTGGCGTTGCCCGAAAATATATCGAAACTTTAAAAGCATAATAAACAAATCATAACACATATCACGTGGAAACAATTCTTATCAAAGCCGCCCAACTTATTCTCGCATTTGTCATCTTGGTGACAGTGCACGAGTTTGGTCATTACATATTTGCCCGCATATTTGGTATGCGAGTCGAGCGCTTCTATTTATTCTTTAACCCATGGTTCTCTTTGCTCAAATACGATCCGCGCAAAGGCACACTGCAAGTCCTTGCTTGGACGCGCAAAACAAAAAAACAAAGAGACAATGGCGAAGAAATTGTCGAAGAAGAGCCACGTGCGGTCAAGACATTCAAAGTATCAAAACCGCGACCGGCGGATAAAGACGCCAAACCCACATGGCGAGATACACTCTACGGTCTCGGCTGGCTGCCCCTCGGTGGCTATTGTTCGATAGCCGGAATGATTGATGAAACCACCGATAGCTCGCAACTCGCCACCGAACCCCAGCCTTGGGAATTTAGAGCAAAAAAAGCATGGCAACGCCTGTTGGTGATGATTGCCGGCGTGCTGTTCAACTTCATTCTTGCCATAGTGATTTATGTCGGTGTCGCATGGCATTGGGGAGACCGTGTAGTACAATATGCCGACACATACGAAGGCTTTGATTATATCGAACAATTACAAAAAGCCGGTTTTAAAACCGGTGATATCCCCTTGGCTGTAAACGGATTGAAGACCGATGCAAAAGATGCCGATATGTTGTGGAACATGGTGCAGGATAAAGCCGAGGTCACTGTGTTGCGCAACCACGACCAAAAAGTGACATTCACCATACCCGACGGCACACTGCAATCTCTCGCCAACCTTGGTAAACAAGGAGTCCTCGCTCCGCGTTTTCCGGCAATCATCGATAAAATTGTTGCCGGTGAGCCCGCCTCAAAATCAGACCTCAAAATCGGCGATCGCGTGATGCGTGTCAACGAAGACACAATACCATCATATACCGAATTTGTCGCCGCTCTCGCCAAATGCAAAAACACCCAAGTGACCATCACGGTTTTGCGCGAAGGCACCCTCACCGATGTGAACTGTCAAGTCAGTGACGCCGGGAAAATAGGCGTGCAGATGAAACCGATCACCGAGATATATCCTGTCGAAGAAGTGAAATATTCATTCTTTGAATCGATACCCAAAGGCATAAGTGATGGCACAAACCGACTTGTGACATACGTATCATCGCTCAAACTGTTGTTTACAAAAGAAGGAGCACAAAGCATCGGCGGATTTGGCGCGATCGGCGACCTATATCCCGATCAATGGGATTGGTACTCATTCTGGCAAATAACGGCATTCCTGTCAGTTATACTTGCGTTTATGAATATCTTGCCGATACCGGCTCTTGATGGCGGTCATGTGGTCTTCACCCTTTGGGAAATAATCACACGGCGCAAACCGTCTATAAAAGTACTCGAATATTCTCAATATATCGGAATGCTGTTCTTGTTCGCATTGCTGATATATGCCAATGGCAACGATATTTATCGATTCTTCTTTAAATAACCCGATGCTATGACACAATATCCGATATTGCGCCTTAAACGAGGCAAAGAGGAGTCACTCGAACGATTTCACCCCTGGGTATTCTCGGGCGCGGTGGCGTCAATGCCATCTGACATTGTCGAAGGCGATATTGTCAAAGTCATCGCTGCCGACGGACACACGCTCGGTGTCGGACACTATCAGATAGGCTCGATCACGGTGCGCATGCTGTCATTTAAAGATGAAACGATAGATGCCGACTTCTTCGGCAAACGTTTGACGGCGGCATTTGAAATGCGACAAGCCTTGGACTTGATGCGTGACGACAACAATTCTTATCGACTTGTACATGGCGAGGGTGACTTTCTCCCGGGGCTTGTGGTCGATATATATGGAGCCACGGCAGTGGTGCAGGCACACTCACCGGGCATGCACTTTGCTCGTGAGATCATCGCCGATGCACTATGTGATATCGTCGAATTAGGCGTCTCAAACGTCTATTATAAAAGTGAAACCACTCTGCCTTACAAGGCGCGACTTGACCCCGTCAATGATTACATACGTGGCAACTTCGCCACCGATATTGCCATAGAAAACGGCTTGAAATTTCACGTCGATTGGCTCAAAGGACAAAAAACCGGCTTTTTTGTTGACCAGCGCGACAATCGCAAACTCCTTGAACACTATTCAAAGGGGCGCAATGTGCTAAACATGTTCTGCTATACCGGAGGTTTCTCGGTATATGCACTGCGTGGCGGAGCCAAAAATGTTGACTCGGTAGACTCCTCGGCAAAAGCCGTCAGCCTCACCGATGCCAATGTCGCCCTTAATTTCGGTGACAATGCGCCACATAAATCATTTGCTGTCGATGCTTTCAAATTCCTCGACCGAATAGAAAAAGGCACATACGACCTGATTATTCTTGACCCTCCGGCTTTTGCCAAACATCGCTCGGCGTTGCACAATGCCTTGCGAGGCTATCAACGTCTTAACGCTAAGGCATTTGAATGTATCGCTCCCGGTGGCTTGCTGTTCACGTTTTCATGCTCACAAGCCGTCACAAAAGAACAATTCAGACTGGCGGTATTCTCGGCGGCGGCACAGACCGGACGCCGTGTGCGCATACTCCACCAACTGACACAGCCCGCCGACCACCCCGTCAATATTTATCACCCCGAAGGCGAGTATCTCAAAGGATTGATATTATATGTCGAATAAACTGAAATCATAAATCCTCTCACCAATATATAAAATCAATGATTAACATCAAATCAACAACAATTGCCACTGTTATGGCTATCACATCTTCACTGACAATGTCTGCTGCCGAAACACAATCGTTCAACTATGTTGCCGACCGCTTTGCCGACATCGAGGTGTTGCGCTATCAAGTGCCCGATTTCGAAAACCTGACACTCAATCAAAAACTCCTCGTCTATCACCTCACGCAAGCCGCTATCGTCGGACGAGACATCTATTGGGATCAAAACTGTGAAATCAACCTAAAACTGCGCCCCGTGCTCGAAGCTATTTACGTGAACTATAAAGGCGACCGCACAGACAAAGATTTTAAGGCTTTTGAAAAATATATAAAGCAAGTGTGGTTTGCAAACGGCATACATCACCATTACTCTATGGATAAATTTGTGCCCGAATTTTCACGCACATTCTTTGAAACACAATACGCCGCCAATTTCAGCGATAAGGCACTCGGCGCAGATCTCACCGATGCCATCTTCAACCCCTCGCGTTATGCAAAACGTGTCAACCAAGCCGAAGGTTGCGACCTCATCACCACCTCGGCATGCAACCTGTATGGTCCCGGTGTGACGCAAGCAGAGGTCGAAGCATTTTATGGCGCAATGAAAGACACCACCGACCTGACTCCCGTTTCATACGGACTCAACAGCCGCGTGGTTAAGGTTGACGGCAAACTCACCGAAGAAGTTTATCGTCTCGGCGGTCTTTATTCGGACGCAATAGCCGAGATTATCAAACACCTCCGCCTTGCCGCCGGTTATGCCGAGAATGACGTTCAACGCACAACGATAAACAAACTCATCGAGTTTTATACAACCGGCGATCTGCGCACCTTTGATGAATACTCGATAATTTGGACAGACGACACCGCGTCAAAAGTCGACTTCATCAACGGCTTCATCGAAAGCTATGGCGACCCCCTGGGAATGACAGGATCATGGGAATCTATTGTAAACTTCAAGAATGAAGCTGCAAGCCATCGCACAGAAGTCATCAGCGACAATGCACAATGGTTTGAAGACCATTCGCCCGTAGACCCGCGTTTCCGAAAAGATAAGGTTAAAGGCGTGTCGGCAAAAGTTATAACAGCCGCCATACTCGCCGGAGACTCATATCCCGCCACCCCTATTGGCATAAATCTTCCCAACGCCAACTGGATACGTGCAGCCCACGGCTCTAAATCAGTGACACTCGAAAATATCACACAGGCATATGACGAAGCATCTCATGGCAACGGCTTTAACGAAGAATTTGTTATCGATGCCGAGACTCGCGAACTTATGGATAAATATCTGTTCATCACCGATAACCTCCATACCGACCTCCACGAATGCCTCGGTCACGGCTCGGGACGCCTGCTCCCCGGCGTAGACCCTGATGCGCTCAAAGCTCATGGCTCGACTCTCGAAGAAGCTCGCGCCGACTTGTTTGCACTCTATTATCTTGCCGATCCGAAACTTGTTGAACTCGGACTTTTAGATAATCCCGATGCCTACAAAGCCGAATATTACAAATATATCCTCAATGGTTTGATGACACAACTCATGCGCATCGAGCCGGGTAAAGACGTCGAAGAGTCTCACATGCGCAACCGCCAACTCATCTCGGCTTGGGTTCTCGAACACGGTCGTGCCGATAACGTCATCGAACTCGTAAAACGTGATGGCAAAACATTTATCAAAATCAACGACTACAAGGCTTTGCGCAAACTCTTTGGTGACCTCCTCGGCGAGATACAACGCATCAAGAGTGAAGGCGACTATGAAGCCGGTCGAGACCTTGTCGAAAAATATGCCGTCAAAGTTGATCAAAAACTTCACGCCGAAGTCCTCGAACGCTATTCACACCTGAACATCGCGCCATATAAAGGTTTTGTAAACCCGATTTATACACTCGTCAAAGATGCCGCCGGCAATCCGGTAGACGTCAAAGTTACTTATGGCGAAGGTTATGTAGAACAGATGTTGCGATACTCACGTGACTATTCACCATTGACCCACGCTCAAAAGTAATTAACACCAAATCATATAGCAAAGGGGCTGTGTCAAAATAGGCGCAGCCCCTTTCTACAACCTGTTGTAAAACATAAAAC
>CAVCBR010000001.1:0-188087 GCA_963600695.1 bacterium | reverse complement strand
GAGTATCGTGGTTGATTTTATGACTTTTCTTTTAAATTTTGATGCGGTTGCCGTGAAATATTATACCTTTTGGGGTATAGATTAAAAGAAATTGTGTAATTTTGCACCCGAAAAGGTATAATTTGATTGCCAAATTTACATTTTCGGATATGGTATGCTCGTGTTTGTGGGCGTTATATGTTTGGCTAAAGATATAGATTTGACGTATGAATAAATTATCAGCCACGGTCAAAAAGCTGCGCAAGCAGTATGGAATGACACAAGAAGAACTATCGTTGAAGTCAGGCGTGGGGTTGCGCTTTGTGCGAGACCTTGAGCAGGGTAAAGAGACGCTGCGCCTCGATAAAGTCAATCAGCTCCTTGATTTTTTTAATTATGAAATGATTGCCGCCACAAAAAGCCGGGGTCAAGACCCTCTCAAACGTGACAATCAGAACACAACCTCAAACACAGTTGACAACCTATGAGACGAGCCAAAATATATTACAAAGAAATGTTAGCGGGCATTTTGACCGAGAATGACAACGGTTATACGTTCTGTTATTTGCCCGAATATCTGGCGTCTAAAACGGCAAAACCGGTCAGTTTGACATTGTCGTTGCAAAAAGAGGCTTACGAGAGTCAGGTGTTATTCCCGTTTTTTGACGGCTTGATACCTGAGGGTTGGCTGTTGGATGTGGCATTGCGAAACACCGACATCAGTATCCTTGACCGAATGTCATTGTTGTTGATGTGTTGCAAAGACTGCATAGGTGCGGTGAGTGTCGTTGGAATAGAAGAAGAGGAGGTGAACCATGTGTAAGTGTTTGTTCTGTTATCGACCATTGCATAATGGTGAAAAAGATATGCATCAAGCGTGTGTGAAAAAATTTTTTTGCACAACCGAGCTACCGTCATTTGATTATACGATAGAACAACTTGATCGTTTAGCGGAGCAAATCATCAAAGAGCAAACATCGTTGACCGGAGTGCAACCCAAGTTGTCGTTGCATTTAAACGACCATGCCGGCAGCAAGCGATTGACTATTGTCGGGCTTTGGGGCGGATATATTTGCAAGCCTCAGACCGCGCAATACGAAATGATGCCCGAGGTCGAAGATTTAACCATGCACCTTGCCGAGGTAGCACATATAGCAGTGGTGCCTCACACGTTGATGCGAATGGCTGACGGTTCGCTATGTTATCTTACCCGACGTATAGACCGAACGCCCAATGGCGAAAAAATAGCTATGGAGGATATGTGTCAACTGACAGAGCGACAGACCGAATATAAATACAATAGCAGCTATGAGCGCATCGGCAAGACAATAATGAGATACTCGTCAATGCCTAAAATGGATGTCATCAACTACTTTGAAGTGGTGCTGTTTTGTTGGTTGACCGGGAATAACGATATGCATCTGAAAAACTTTTCGTTGTATGCCACCAAAAACGGAATACGGTTGACCCCGGCATACGACTTGTTAAATGCGGCAATTATAAATCCGCGTGACGATGAAGAGTTGGCACTGACGATGAACGGGCGCAAGAAGAAATTGCAGCGCGACGATTTTATTAAAGCGGCAGAGACACTAAATATCTCTCCCATAGTAGTGTCACGCTTTATAGACAAGTATGTCAGGCTGTTGCCTAAATTTGAAGAGGTAATAAAAAACTCTTTTGTGAGCACCGAATTGCAGGTTAAGTATATTGATTTGCTAAAAAAACGTCTTGACCGATTAAGTACATAACGGCGTTTATCAATAGTGCATGTCAACAGCCAAAAACTTCGCGCCCGGTCATTTGAGCTTTTGAGGATAAATGCTTACCTTTGTGGGCGAGATAAACTCACAGGCGGCATCTGCCGCAGAAAAACAATCCCCTTATGAATAAATGACAGACAATAAGCCATGGATATGAACAATCAGGAATTTGCTTTGCAGCCCGGCACCGTATTGGTGTCACCGCGGCGCACATACACAATACGGCGCGTTATCGGCATCGGTGGTTTTGGTATCACATACGTTGCAGATATGAGGGTGGACAACATTGTTGTGCCCGAGGCGGTGTGCATCAAGGAATTTTTTCCGCGGTCGCTGTGCGAGCGCGATGGTGCCACACATTCCATGTCATATTCCAACCCTACGCGCGACCAAGTCGAGAGGGCACGCAAAGACTTCCTCGGCGAGGCACGGCGTTTGGCATCGTTGGCAGGCAAGGTCAAGGGGATTGTTACCGTCAACGAGGTTTTTGAGGCGAATAATACCGCCTACTACGTCATGGAATACCTTCGCGGACGCTCGCTCGGCGACTACATTAAGGAGCACGGCGCACTGACGTGGCAGCAGACCCGGACGCTGTTCGAGCCGGTGATTGCTGCTGTTGCAGACTTGCACCGCGAGCGCGTTACGCACCTCGACATCAAGCCGGCAAACATTATGCTCGTTGACGATGCAAAGGCACCCTTGGGCGTGCAACCCGTGCTTATCGACTTCGGCTTGTCGAAACACTATAACGAAGACGGCTCGGCAACGTCGACGATCAATTCACAAGGCTATTCAGACGGCTATGCGCCGATAGAACAATATGGTGGCATACGCAACTTTTCTCCGGCGTCAGACGTGTACGCCTTAGGAGCGACGATGCTCCACTGCCTGAGCGGCAAGCGACCGCCGGCAGCCACCGAAGACCCCGACTTTGCCGCGATGCTACCCGGCGACCTCCCCACGCCGGCACGCGCCGTCCTTTTGAAAGCCCTCAGCCATGGCGCCGGCAAACGCTATGCCGATGCCGGAGCACTATACTGCGCATTATATAGTGGTGAAGGCGCTCAAAGTACTAACGAAGCCACAAAGATTGTTATCGCACCCACCGACAAAGAGGGTGATACGGTCGTTGTCACGTCGAAAAAAAAGGACAGCGATACAGATGCCGGCATTCGCAATCCTCTTGTTGTTACCGATACAAAAGAAGGCGAAGATAAACCCAAGGCAGGCAAATCGCGAGGGTGGCTGTGGGCATGCTTGGTTGGAGTTTTGGCAGCTGGTGCTATGGTTGGATTTGTTATTATTAGCAGGAATGGCTTTGGCAATAATGAATTAGCAGCAAATGATAGTGCATTCTACACTCGTTCAGGCAACACGTTTACGATTAACGGAGTGTCATTTGATATGGTGCCGGTATATGGAGGTACATTTATGATGGGTGCAACCGACGAACAAGGTGGCGATGCTTTAGTGGATGAGAAGCCGGTGCATCAGATAACACTATCAGACTACTATATAGGTAAGACTGAAGTAACGCAGGCACTTTGGCAAGCCGTGATGGGAAGCAATCCGAGCGGTCATCAAGGAGATGAGTTACCGGTGACAAATGTTAGCTGGGATGATGCCCAAGAATTTATAACAAGACTTAACGAGATTACCGGCGAGCACTTCCGGTTGCCGACCGAAGCCGAGTGGGAGTTTGCCGCCCGAGGCGGCACAATGTCGCAAGGCTATAAATATTCCGGTTCAAACAACATAAACGATGTTGCATGGTATGATAACAACTCCGGCAACGAGACACACCCTGTCGCCACAAAAGCTCCTAATGAACTCGGCATATATGATATGTCAGGTAACGTATATGAGTGGTGTCAAGATTGGAGAGGTGACTATATATATACAAGTGCATCGCAGACCAACCCTATCGGACCTAATTCTGGGTCTTACCGCGTGTATCGCGGTGGCAGCTACTTTTACTATGCGATGTTCTGCCGCGTCTCGCATCGTTACAGCAATACTCCCGCCAGCCGTATCATTGACCTCGGCTTCCGGCTCGCCCTTAGTTCAAAATAGCGGACGGAGTCCGATCTTTGAAATAAAAGGCAGAGAAATACGGACGTCAGACCGTGTCACGATGAAAGAAAAGTTACATAGCGAAGGGGCATAAAGAGCGGCGAGGGACGAGCCGCAGAAAATGCCCCGGAGCGACAACTTGCGAGCGAACAAGTCCGGCATCGCGGCGCCTGTGCGCGCCACGATGCCGGTCGCTTTTGTCGGGCGAAATTGGCGTGACGAGACAATGAGAGCTGATGTCACTATGCAGGTTTGTGCGTTTGAAAAAGGCGGAATGGCTGTCGTGGATAACCGTAAATGCTATTTGAGTCAGTATGAGGTGTTTATGGTGAAATTTGGCAAAAATCACACTTAAAGAAGGTGGTGATTTGCACAAAATACACAAAACTCATACCCCGGATTTGCACAAAATACGATAAATTGGGGGGGCGATAAATGGCGGAAAAGTTGTGTAAGAGAGTGTGTATATTTGTGAGTGCGGCGAAAAAACATTAATTTTGTCGCAAATTTTGCGACGTTATTATCGGTTTAATGTCGCATAAATACCGTTAACGATATATGTATATACACGAAAGAGACAATTGGACAGCATTCAAATGGGATGCGACGGCACTTGGCACGGCTCTTGAAAAAGTCAGCCGTAAACAAGGTTTATTGTATGGCAGACTCGCATCGCTCGGCTTTGACAACAAGTTGAGAGCGATGGCAGAAAATTTGACTTATGACGTGGTGTATTCGTCGGAAATAGAGGGCGTCAGCCTGAATGTGGACGAGGTGAGGTCGTCTATAGCCAAAAAACTTGGAATAGAAGGAGTAAAAACCGTTGCATCGACGCATTATGTTGATTCGGTGGTGGCGGTAATGCTTGATGCGGTAAATCATTATGATCAGCCGTTGACAAAAGAAAGATTGTGTGCATGGCAAGCGGCATTTTTCCCTACCGGGTTCAGCGAGGGTGTGCCGATTGAAGTAGGGCGATACCGAACAAATGAGGAGCACATCGTATCAGGAATGTTTGGCAGAGAAAAAATCCATTATATCGCTCCGGCACCGGACCGCGTGGAAGCTGAAATGGAGAAATTTATTGATTGGTTTAACAGCGAAGAAGAGATAAGTTCTGTAATTCGTTCAGCCATAGTTCACCTGTGGTTTGTGAGCATACACCCCTTTGAAGACGGAAACGGACGTCTTGCGCGCATTCTTTCGGATATGATTTTGGCTCGTGGCGATGAGAGTGAGTTTAGACTCTATAATATATCGTCGCAGATCAATAAGAACAAAGCTCGTTATTATGATATATTGGAGAAAACGCAGCGAGGCGCCGGTGATATAACAGAGTGGATATTATGGTATGCCGGCACCTTGTCGACAGCCCTTGACGAGGCAGAGACAGCCGTCAGCACGATATTAAACAAAAGTATTTTTTGGCAAAAAGCATCGCCAATAGCGTTAAATCAAAGACAAACAGACATTCTTAATCGTTTTCTTGACGGATATGAAGCAAAAATAACATCAAAGACGTGGGCATCGCTTGGCAAATGCTCAAAAGATACGGCTATCAGAGATATACAAGATCTTGTGGCGAAAAATATCTTGCGCGAGGACATACCCGGTGCCAAGCGACCGAGTTATTCTATCATATACGATTCTGATGACATCACAGAGTTCTTTCGAGACGTCGATATAGAAAGCTGTAACGGCGTTAGTTATCTGACGGCAATGTATAAAGGCAAAATTCCCGTGCGCGAGAGAATATTGTCGTTGGATGCAGAACGGTTCAAGAATGGAGACTTGCCCTTGTCAAACTTGTTGGCAAAGTATTGTTCTTATTTGGGGTTAAGTTAGGGTGCTGACGCCGAGTCTATCGTCGGTTAGAGCAATATCGACAGATTTTGTTGATAGGGCGGTGGATGAATATTAATTAGAGGGAGGTATCAGGGGCGGGCTTCGGCGACTTTGAAGATGGTGCCGGTGGGGCAGACGAAGCGGCAGTAGGGGCGTGGCACGAACAATGAGAGGATGAGGAACACGGCGCCGGCGATGAGCATTGATGTGTGTGCCGAGGTCACGGAGAAGATGCCGAAGAGTTCGTAGTCTGTCCAGCCGGCGACAGCCTCGAAGAATAATGCTACCATAAGAGCTGCCCAGAGCAGGCGCCGGAACCAATTCAGCCCCTTGATGAGACGTGGTCCCATGTGTAATTTGCGCTTGCAAAGCATACCGGCGAGTTGCTGAGCCGAGCCGAGGGGGCAGATGTGTGTGCAATAGTGCTGAGGTTTGCCCAGCAGCGGGAAGATGAATGCGGCGATGAGCATAACGAGGAGCGTTAGCTGCATGACGAAGTCGGTGATGCCGTTTGTCATCACGCCGAGCATCAGTTGGAAAGAGATGAACTGTCCGCACCAAAAGCCGAGGATTGCGACGTTGGCGATGAGCTGTATGGTGTGCACCGTGCGATTGCGCACAAACAACGGCACTATGCAGGCGATGAGAGTGACGGCGAGAGCTATCCACACCGAGATTGGAGTGGCTTTGCCCGTGTCGGCATTATCATCGGCGGCGGTGACGGCAAAAGGTGAAGCCTTGTACCACGTGGCGGCAGCAATGATGTTGGCGGTCAGGGCGTTTGACGAATATGTGGCACCGCTGACAGCATCGGCGCGAGGCGAGGTGACGAGAGGCTTGCCGGTATACTCGGCGAGAAGACTCTCGGCGTTGGCAAAAAAGCCGGGGGTCTCATCGTTAGGCAGAGGCGAGATAGAGTCCACGACGCCGTCGGTGACGGTGATATCCAAAGGCGTTGTGCCGTTAAAACCTTGGGCGTCGCAGAGGGCTGCGGTGTGGATTATTATGGTGTTTTGGTTGACGATGGTCACGGTGTCGGTGTCTGCCGGAGTGTCAAAACTGTGACCGAGCAGGCGATTGTTGGTAAAGAAGCTCACCGCAGCCACGAATGCTATGCAGAGCAGCAGGCATAAAACTTTGAGAGGTAGGGATTTCATTGTATTGTTGAGTATAAATATGTTTCTTGTGAAATTAAGCAAAATGGCTGATTGCCGCCGCGAGCAGCCCCACGGCGTATAGCAGCAAGAGAATGGCGGTGATGCCGAGCATCGGGTTTAACGCCGCGCCACGGCGACCTGAAAGGAGATACCATAAGACGGTGTGTATGGCGGCGAATGCGATGGGGGTGAGCCATGCCCACGAGCCGAGGACGTACCACACCGGCAACATTATGATTACAGCCACCCAGCCGTTGATGAGGTAGAGCAGCGATGTCAGTCGGCGACCGATGATGACGGCGAGGGTATGTTTGGCGACGGCGCGGTCGGCGTCAGCGTCGCGATAATTGTTGACGATGAGCACGTTGGCGCCCATAAGCCCGATGGCAACGGAGGCACAGAACACCGCTGCGCTCCAATGACCGGTTTGCAAAAAATAAGTGAAATTTACAGGAATAAGTCCGAAAAAAGCTACGACGGCGACTTCGCCGAGACCGTGTTGTGACAGGGGAAATGGCCCCGCGCTGTAAGCGAGGACGGCGAGGGCAATGCCCACGCCCACGGGTATCAGCCACCAGCCGCTCCACAAAATGAGAGACAGCCCCACGGCGCAAGCCGCGGCGAGAGTGGCAAAAGTGGCGATGAGCATAGTTCGCGGCGAGATGTCGCCCTCGGTGACGCCACGGCGCGGACCTTCGCGCCCCGGGGCATCGAGCCCCGCTTTGTAGTCGTAGTATTCGTTGGCAAAATTGGAGGCAATTTGGGCGAGGACGGCAAAGACGAGACACAGCACGGCGGGCGTGAGATTAAAGCCGCGGTCGATGACGGCATAGGCACAAGCCGCGATGACGCCGGCGACAGATACCGGCAGTGTGCGCAGTCGCATAGCTTCGACCCAAACAGATATTTTAGAACGTTTTTTATTATTCATAAATCAGTGATTGTGATGCTTGTGGCGATGACGCGCCAAGAAACGGCGAGAGAGCGAGCGCAACTTGCGCCACAGCGGCGATGGCGCCGAGACGATATCCGTAGCCATGGGGTCGACAAACGATGTCGCCGCCGGCGCTTCGCCAAACTGCTCGGGATAGATAAACATGAGATTGTGGGCGGCAAAATATCGTTGCAGGAACGCCGGCATATCTTGCATGGCGTTGTCGAAAGACACGGAATTGACACGTGCGCCGATGATAGTCAGCAGGTCGTCGGGGTTAATGTGAGATGATAGGAGAATGAAATCCTCCCAGCATTCGGTTTCGCGGAACTCACAGCGAATGCCATAATTTTCCTGATAAATGACACCGCGAATGGGCGGCTGCATGTCACGCGGACAGCAGAAGATGATGCGACAGCCGATTTGTCGCGTGAGACGCGCCACGGCGCGCACCCAGCGGCTGAAGCCGGTTTCGTATTGGGCTTTTTGAGGGGCATAGACTATGATGCGCGTGATGGTGCTGACGGGGATCATCATGCGCGAGATTATCATCATGCGGTTTGTTGATTTGAGCAGGCGGTCGACTTTTGCGCCGAAAAACGAGTCAATGACCGTTGCTCGACGGTGCAGCCCGAGAAAGACTTCGGTGATGTCGCGTTCCTCGATGGCGTTGAGGACGCCGGTGACGGTGTTGAGGTCATAGCGGTCGAGGGGCTTTATGGTGACGTTTGCGGCGGCGGCGGTGCGACGAGCGGCGGTCAGGGCATATTCGGCGTTGAGCTTTGCCGAGCGAGAATTGTCGTTGCGCACGTGTATGGCGTAGAACTCGTGTTTGCCGACTTCGGAGCGCATAAGCACCGCCATTTCGACAAGGGCTGTGGCACCGGCGACATCAGCCACGGGTATCAGCGTGTTGTTTATGCGTCCGCGGCGTGAGTCGCGGCGGTCGCGGTCGTCATCGGCGTCAAGCAGTGCGATTTTGAGGCGTGGAGCGCCGGCGGCGGTGATTATAGGTGCGAGGGTGCAGGTGATGAGTATCACGAGGACTGTGGCGTTGAGTATGCGTTGGTCAAACATGCCCAGGGTGTGACCGAGGGTGACGATGGCGAGAGCCACGGCGGTGTGTGCCGTTGTGAGTCCGAATATGACCGTGCAGTCGGCGGCGGAGAGTCGTGCCGTGTATCGCGTGATGACAGCCGGTATCAATTTGCCGATGAGAGCCACGGCGAGCATAATGCCGGTGGTGACGAGGGTGTCGCCCTCAAAAACCACGGCGAGGTTTATCATCATGCCCACGCTGATGAGGAAGTAGGGGATAAACAGCGCGTTGCCGACAAACTCTATGGAGCCCATGAGAGGCGAAGCCGCCGGCACATAGCGGTTGAGCACCAAGCCGGCAAAGAATGCGCCGAGCACCGGTTCGAGCCCGATGAGCTGTGCCAGCCATGCTGCCATGAAAACCATAGCCATGACGTATATGTATTGCGTGACCTTGTCGCCATAGGTTTTGAAGAACCAACGCGTGAGTCGCGGATAGGCATAGAGAATGAAGGCGCAATAGAGCACGAGCTGCATGGCGAGCATGGCGAGCGACGAGGGGTTGAACTCGCCGGTGTGTTTGATGTCGACGGTGACGGCGATGACGAGCAGGGCGCCGATGACGGCGATGATTGTGCCGACGATGGCTATGATCACTGCCGGTGCGCGCGTGATGCCAAAGCGTGCCGCCACGGGGTATGATATCAGGGTGTGTGAGGCATACATCGCTCCCAACAGCATGGCTGTCAGCCAATCGAGGTCAAAGAGATAAACGCTCGTGAGAACGCCGAGAGACAGCGGCACGAGCAGGGTGAGGATGCCGAACAGGAGTCCGCGTCTGAGGTTGAGTTTGAGGTGGAACATGTCAATTTCGAGTCCGGCGAGGAACATCAAATATAACAGTCCCACTTGTCCGAAGATGGCAAACGAGGTGTCGCGGTCGAGAATGTTGAAGCCATAGGGACCTATGACGACACCGGCGACAATCATGCCTATGATGTGGGGGATTTTGAGCTTGTTCATGACCATCGGTGTCACCAAAATGATTGCCATGACGATAAAAAATATCGACACGGGTTGGGTGACTAATGGTTGTGCAAGCGGGATCACGATGTGAGAGGGTTTGCTGTTAAGTGGTGGAGAGGTATGCTGTTAAGCTCCCGGAGCCGTTACCGGCATGCGAGGCGATGTTTTGAGAGAGATGTCGTTTTATGGACGATGTTTCAAGATGTGCAGGGCGATTTGCACGGCGTTGAGGGCTGCGCCTTTTCGTATCTGGTCGCCGACGCACCAATAGGTTATGGCATTGTCGTTTGTGAGGTCGCGGCGCAGGCGTCCGACAAACACGGGGTCTGTGCCGGCGGTGTCAAGGGGCATGGGGTATAGTCCTTTTGCCGGATCATCGACGAGGACGACGCCGGGCATTGTGGTGAATGCTTGACGCACGTCATCGAGCGACAGTCGTTGACGGGTTTCGACCCACAGAGCTTCGCTGTGGGCGCGCATCACCGGCACGCGCACACACATGGCACTGACGGCGATGTTGGGGGCGTGCATGATTTTTTTTGTCTCGTTATACATCTTCATTTCCTCTTTGGTATATCCGTTGTCGGTGAAGACATCAATCTGAGGTATGACGTTGTAGGCGAGTTGGTGGGCAAATTTGTTTACGGGCGGGGTAGTGTCGTTGACCAGGGCGCGGTGTTGGTCGACGAGTTCAGCCATTGCCGATGCTCCGGCGCCTGACGCCGCCTGATATGTGGCGACATGCACGCGAGTTATGTCGGCGAGGTCGTTTATTGGTTTCAGGGTCATCACCATCTGTATTGTCGTGCAGTTGGGGTTGGCGATGATATGTCGTGGAGCAGTCAGCGCATCGTCGCCGTTGACTTCGGGCACGACCAGGGGAACATCGTCATCGAGGCGGAATGCGCTCGAATTGTCAATCATCACAGCACCGTGGCGTGTTATCGTGGCGGCATATTCGCGTGAGACGCCGGCGCCGGCTGACACGAAGGCAAAATCCACACCCTTAAAGCTGTCGTCATCTTTAAGTTGGGTGATGGCAATATCTTTGCCGCGAAAACGTATGATGCGTCCGGCAGAACGCTGAGAGCCGAACAGACACAACTCGTCGACCGGAAAATTCAGATCGTCGAGCACTTTGAGAATTTCTTGACCAACGGCACCGCTCGCGCCGACAATTGCTACTTTCATTTGCTAATAGTCAGAATGTTAACGTATATATAGACAGCGTGTGCGCGGCATTTTGCGAGTGATGTTCGCTATGCCGCCCAAACTGACGTACAAAATTACTCAAAAAATCTCAAACCGCAACAGCCAAAATCGAGACTAAAACCCTACTCGTTTTTGCACTTTGATTTTTAGTTTAGTGGCGGCGGCAGAAGTGGGGAGGGGTATTAGGATTTGTGGTGGAGGCGATATTCGCCGGGGGTCATGCCGGTTTGTTTGCGAAATTCGTTGTAGAAGTTGCTGGCGTTTGGGAAGCCTGAGCGAGCGGCGAGTTGAGAGGCGGTGATGTCGCTTTCGTTTTCGAGCACTTGTTTTGCGTGGTCTATGCGCAGTATGTTTCGCCATGTTCGGAATTGCATATGCATGACTTCGGCGAAATATGTGCTCAGCTGTCGTCGTGTCACGCCAAAATACGCGACAATCTCGTCCATAGTGGTGTCGGGGACGAGATAACGCTCTTCGCTAACCCAGCGGCGTAGCGCTTCGCCGATGGCTATGGTCACGGTGTCGCTTATCACATCTTCGGTTTCAGCGGTGTCGGCGACGGCGTTTGTCGGTGTATTGTCGGTGTCTTGGTCGGCATTGACTTTGATTAGAAACTCGGCGTTTGTGCGATAGTTGAGCAGGCATATCGACAGATAGACGTAGTATATGGTGTATCCGGCGACAAAGACGTCATATAGTGTTTGTGATAATTCGAACAGTGCAAAGCATAGTGCCAACACGCCGACCAGCAGTGCTGAAAAAAAGCATACGCGAACCCATCGCAGGCGATAGCTGACATAGTCTTGGTATTCCTCGTCGACATATTCGGCGCCGAGGCGGTATTGTTTGATGAACATCGCTGTGTATATCGTCATTTGTATGGCATAGAGTGCACAGCCGGTAAAGCGGCAGACGGTGTACAGGGCGGGGTTGTCAATGGCGGTGTATATTATGCCTCCGCCAATGAGAGTTATGGCTATGGTCTGTATGCCGATGCCGATACTGCTGCGATAGCGCGGGCGCACAAACCATATACAGATATATGTGAAGAGTAGTGCTTGGAACGATGCAACGACGAGAGTGCCGCTCATCAGTGCCGACCAATTAATATATCCGTTAGCCAACACCAGGGTCAGGATACCGAAAAATCCGAGTATTGCCGTGGCTCCGACCATACAGGCGCGAGTGAGGCGCAGGCGCCACCAGCCGCGACTTTTGTCGACAGACAGTCCTGCCAACACAACCATCATCGACAGTATCACCACTGTCGACACAAATTTTATAAGCGTATGTATATCAGTCATCGATGTGACAATGAGAACGTTAGTGGGAATGTGATGAATAAAACCGCGCTATAATGCGGTTTTCGTCAGGGCAAAAGTAACAAAATTTTGGCAATCGCTCTATTGTCTGTCAACAACTTTTGTCGAATGTCAGGGCTGATATACGAAGATGCCGCGCTCACCGGGAGAGGGTGGCGCGGCATCAGGAATAGATTTTATCGGTTGTAATGTTATTTGACGGTTACCGTAGAGCCGTCGCTGTATGTGACGGTGATGACAGCCGGCACTTCATAGGGGTTGGCTCCGGTGGAATATTCGATGGTAGCGACTTCTGAGGGGCAGTATTGTTTGAGTCCGTCGTTCATATATTCTATGGCGTCTGCCCAGCCGTCGTCAGCCACCCAACGGTCGCCGATGGTGGCATCGTCGCCGTCATCATAGATGCCGGTGTTTCCGCCCCGTGTCGAGTAACGGCACCAGTGTGCGTACTTGACATTGTAGCCGTCTTGTATGAACGGAGACACACGATATGGGCTGCTGAACGATGCGTCGATGTAGCACGATACTATCAGGCTGTTGGGGTTGTCCGTGTCGAACCAGCCCACCAAGCCGTTGTTGCGTGTATAAAACTGCCAGCCGAAGTTCACGATGCGCCCTGTGAAGAAGTTGCCATAGAGAAGGAGGGTGGGCGATGTGCCGCGAGTTGCGCCCACAAGACCGCCGAGATTCATATCGCCCTTGACAGAGCTTACAAAGATCAGAACGTCGCTGTGGCAGGCGTATATCGTGGTGGTGCCGTCGGCAACCGCACCAACCAGCGAGCCCACGCAGTCAACATTGTTGTCGGTGCCGTATCCGACGTTGTCGAGGTATATTTCGCCGGAAAGGCGGGTATTTTTGATGGTGGCGTTTTTGACTACGCCGAAGAGTCCGATAGCCACCGGCTTGTTCGGACGTGTCTCGAATGCCTCGTTGATGGTGAGGCTCGTTATGTTGTTGCCGTCGCCGTCAAATGTGCCGGTAAAGGGGTGCTCGTCGGTGCCGATAGGTGTCCAGTTGTAGTAGGCTGAGAGATCTATGTCTTGGTCGAGCTTGAATTCCGGAGACTCGCCGTCAAAGTCACCGCGGTTGACTTTATACGCGAGGTTGTAGAGTCCGAAGTCGTCATAGATGATGTATTTGCCGTCTTCGATGCGGTATCCGGGGTCTTTGAGGGTGGGTGTGACTTCGATGACGTCGCCGTCAGTCCAATCGGAGACGGTGACGGAGGCGATGGTGACACGCTCCTTGCCGATAATCATGTGGAAGTTGTAGCTTTTGCCCGATTCGACAGCCGGAAGCGGATCTATTTTATAATCGTCGTAGCCGCAAGCGAATGTAACGTATGAGGGGCTTGAATCGCCGGTGGGCGGGATGAGGGCGGTGTATGTCGTGCCCACCGAGCCGTCACCTTGAACGTAGGGCGCGATCTCTAACATATCGCCGGAATAGTTTCCGTCTTCCATGTATGGCGGCGCGTAAATTTTCAAATTTTCGACAAGGCGGTCGTCCTCATCGATACCATCGTTAAATTTATCGACTGAGAGTATCACGCGAGCCATTTGTCGCTCCATGGTGAGGTTTACGGTCTTGGTTCCGTTACCGGCGCCGTCAACGAGGGTGGTGCATCTCATGTAGTCGGCTTTCGAGATGTCGGCGATGTTTGATTGGTCGGCGATGGTATAGCCTTTTGCGAAGGTGTTTTTGCCGTCGGCGGGGAAGAAGGCATTGAGGGTGGTGTTGCGGTATCTGAGATACTTGCCGTAGGTGGGTACCCATTGAGTGCCGTCAAAGGTGTATATTATCTCTTGGGAGCCGTCGTGCACGCTGATTGCGTCACCGGCATCAAATTTGCGTTGGCTGTCCTCGTCGCCGAGGGGTGTCGTACGTGAGGACAGAGAGCCGACGTTCACAGTTATTTTGAGGGCGTCGGGGTCGGTGGCGTATGTCATCGGTTCGTCAGCCGAGCAAGAGGCGAGGGTCGCCGTCAGCAGTGCCAAGCCCCAATATTTTGTTGTCTTTTTCATCATGAATGTCTGTTTTTGGTGTTAAGATTGAGAAGTTAATCTGTCTCGGCGCCTATGACACCGGCACTGTCGTCCCAAGGTTCGGCAGTGATTGTGCCGGGAGTGACAACGTCTTTGCCAACGTTGAGCGTGATTGTATATTTCTTGCCGGTTTCGAATGTCATTTTGCTCGGACATACCCACTCATAGGCGGTGCCACCGGCAAAGAACTGTATGGTGAAGGCGTTGGCTATTATTGTTTGTGGAATTACGATGCACGAGTATGTAGCCTTGCCGTGTTCGGCGACAGATGCAGCCGGTGTGAAAGAAGTTTTTTCAGGCTTGATATGTGGTGCGCCTAATGTCGGGTTGGGGATGATATTGATGCCGTCGGTGTAAGACACCAGCAGACCGTTGAGACAGGTATTGACGACATAAAGGTCGCTCACGGGGTTGACCGTCGGTATTGTCGGCGTGTTGAATTCCGTTGCCATATCGATGATGATGTCCAAGCGACTTAGGGCGTGTGTGAACGTGATGTCCATTTTGCCCTCGGCGTTGAGGTCTCTGCCGGGCACGAATGACGGATTATAGTAAATGAGGAAGTCGGAGCGGTCGCTGTCAAGACTTTGGTCGGGGTTGACGGATATTCGCAAAAGCTCCCAGTCGGAACTGATGCCATAGTTGTAAGGGGCATATGCACGTATTGTGACGGGGTCTTCGGCGTTGCGCCAGACAGCCGGATCTCTCAGCGTCCAGCCGGTGGCATTGCTGCCTGAGACACGGATGTTGTTGTAGCTGTAATCCGAATAGCTTTGGTTTTCGATGAAGATGCCGAAGTTGTCGAGGTTGTCGGTGGTGTAGCTCATACGTGAGGTGGGGTTGGCAACGCCGGCGGTGACGCGCACCATGTTGTCTGCGGGGTAGTTGCTATTGCCGGTATTGGGCTCGTCGCCGGAACAGGCGCTCATTGCTATGGAGACGAGGACTATACTCGTGAGTTTTATCTTGTTCATAATCTGTATGCTTTGATTGATTATAGTTATCGATTGTTAGTGAAAATCGGTTGAAGGGTCAGTTTGTCTTTATGTCTTGGTCGCCGCCGTCAACCCATGGCTTGGCTGAGACTTCGCCGATAAGAGCAACGTCTTTGCCGACAAAGAGTTTGAGTTCGTAACGTTTGCCGGAGTCGAAGACGAGGTCTTTACCACGCCAAGCATAGAAAGTGCCATTAATTTCAAAGCCCAGAGAAAGAGAGGTGGTCTGAGGTATCAGTATGCAACTATATCGGGCTTGTTTGTGTGTGGCGCCGTTCTCTGTCACCGATGTAAAGTCATCACACGTGGGAGTGATGTCTTGTGCCGTGGCATCGTCTTTGACGGCAACGGTCACAGTATTTTCGGCAGTGAAGTCTGCCGTACCTTCGAGTTTGGAGCCTTTGAGAATTATTTTGCTCACGGGGGTGTTTGTCAGCGGAGTGTTGTGATCAAACTCGCCACCAAAGGTTAACAGAATGTCGATTTTTGACAGCAGGTGGTTGAAGACGATGTCAATCTTGCCGTCGGCATTGAGGTCGTTTTTTGGTATGAATTTGGTGCGTTTGAAGTATAGGAAGTCGGACCGGTCGGAGGCGAGAGATTGGTCGCTGCCAACGCTTATAGGGACAGACGACTGAGTCTCTAAATCGTCGGGCATTGAGGTGTTGTAAGGGGCATATGCGATAATGGTTTCTTCAAGATTCTTGTTGTCCCACAACATTTGTCTTTCGGGAGTCCAGCCGGAGGCGCAACTGCCGGTTACTTTGATGTTGTTATAGTTGTTCTTTGCGTATGCAGGATCTTCGCTGCTCTTGATGGATATGCCGAAATCCGAGAGGTTGTCGTTTGTAAAAGCGACTCGCGAGATAGGCGAAGACACGCCGACAGACATTCGCACGACATTGTCGGCGGGGAAGTTGTCTGTGCGCGGCTCGTCACCGGAGCATGACGCCATCGATAAGCCGAGGCATACCGCGATCATAAGGGCGATTGTTTTCTTTTTCATCATTATGGTGATTTTTATATTTTGCTTGTTATGTGATGTTTGTCGGGTTGTCATTTTTTTATGGCAATGAGAGGCACCTTTGCGGTTTGCCCCGGAATGTATTGGAAGCCGGAGCCATTCAGCTCGGAGTTCATCGTGCTCATGGCGTCAGCCCAGTTACCGTATACACGCGTTGCCCCATTGGTGTCAGCCGGCAAGAGTTCGTCAGCCGCCTCGTAGTAGCTTGCCGTGCAAGAAACAGTACAGCCATTGCCTTTATTTGTGATTGTGTTATATCTCGGGTGGTTTATCGTTGCACGAGTGTAGCAAGCCTTGAAATAGAAGGTGCAATATGTTTCGGCACTTATTTTTCCGATGATGCCGGCGACGCTGTTGCCGTCGTTGCCGTCGTTGCTAAAGCCTTTCATGGTCCCTGTGTAGTAAAAGGTCCTGAGTGTACGTGTTCCATTACTAACGTTGCACGAGCCTATAACGCCACCAATTGCCGAGTTTGTAACATTGTTGCCGTCAATTTCGAAATCAACATCGCTGTGGCAGCCGCGACTGAATGCGGATTGGTGTACGTCGAGGGGGGAATAACCAATAATGCCGCCTATCGAGGCGTTGTTGGCTTTTTTTACTGATATTTTTCCACTGACATGGATGTTTTCTACCGACCCCGACTGCGACCCCGCAACACATCCAAACAGACCTAGGTATTCGGGAGCCGTTTCCACATCGATATTCATACCGCTGATTGTGTGGCCATTGCCATTGAATGTGCCACTAAATATCACGCCACCGGAGCCGATAGGCGTCCAGTTTGCATATTGGCTGATGTCTATGTCGTTTTCCAAAACGATTTTGCGGTCGGTCTTGATGCCGGCATTGATTTCAGTGGCGATGTTGTAAAGACCGTTGGGGAAATAGATGTGGTATGTGCCGTCATTATCGATGTCATATCCGGGGTTTTCATCGAGGGTCTTTTCGTCAAGGACGCCACCGTCGGTCCAGTCATTGACGGTGACATCGGTCGCCACGACCTTATTGCCGACAGACAGGTTAAAGGTATAGCTTTTGCCCTCCTCGGTAGTCATGTCATAGTTGATATAAAACGGATATGTTTTGCCTTCACAAATTACATTACATTCTGCGTATATACCGTCGTTTCCGGGAGAAATGAGAGCCGTGTATGTCGTTCCAACGCCGCCATCGCCTTGCTTGTATGGCGAGACAAACGAGGCTCCCATTCCCTGTGGGATAAAGAAGGAGGAATTGATATATACACTTTCGACTTTTGGTGTCTTGCCGGCGAATTGGTCTTTAAACTCGGCAATGCGGACGATGATTCGAGCGGTTTTGCGTTTCAAGACTATATGCACGCGGCGGTCAGCGGTAGTGGCATCATAATGCGCTTCGCCATACATGAAGTCGGCATCAGAGAGTTTGCGGTATGTCGATTGGTCCGGTTCAACCCACCATTCGTCAAGTTGGTCGATGTATTTCTCGGCATTCATACTGTATCCGTGGCGGGCAGAGAATGTCATCGGTTGACCCGACCATTTGAGATACACACCGTTGAGTCCCACCCAGTCGGTGCCATCGTAGACATACTTGGTTTTTGTTTTGCCGTCGCTCATGGTTATGGTGTCGCCGGCATTGAACGTGCGCTGTTGCTCGGGAGTGCCTATGGGGTTGGAGCGCGAGAGGCTGCCAACGCTCACCGAGAGCTTGACATCTAATGACGTGTCATCGATGGTGTTTTGCGGCTCGTCACCGGCACAGGCGGCGAGAGACATCGCAAGCAGAAGAAGTGTTGTCGTTCTTATTTTCATTTGTCACGGTTTTTGGTTGTCGTTTTTTCGTTTTATGCTGATTTGTTTTGGTTTTGTGCCTGACCAACCGATTGTGTGTCGGTATTGGATTATTGGGGAATACGAGTTCACAAATTTAGATGTAAAATGTGGAACGTTTGGTATTTATCTTGGTATAAGTTTTTCCGTGGGCATTTGTTTTACATTTGTTAACTTTCTTATCGCGCGGGGTTTTTCCGCTGATGGGGTTTATTTTCTTTTAACGCATAGCCGGTGGGTGTTTTTTCTCGTTACCACACGATGTAGGGTTTTGCCAATGATGATAGTGACGAGGTGTCGATTTTTGCCGGAACGCGGTTGAGGATATAGACAGCCATGGCGCGAGTCATGAGAATGTCGTCGTGTTTGCCGACGCGGGCGCCGTATGAGCCGTTGGGATAACAGACATACGCGGCGAGTTCGTTGCACGCCTCATTGTCGCGCTCGTCATATCCGTGGCGCACGGTTTTTATCAACAGGTCTATCATCACGCTTTTGGTGTTTCGGTTAGTGTGAAAGCCGGGGCGCAGGCGCGAGATGCCGGCGGTGTTGTCGTCGCCGGTGCGGCAATAGAGATTGGCATATCGACGTCGCACGTCGTCGAGGACGCCGACACCCGATGTGTCGATGCGCTCGGTTTCGAGTGTGTTAGACTCGATGACGAGCAGGGCATTGTTGTATCGTCGGGCGATGGTTATGGCACGCGAAGCAAGAATATCGTGATCACAGTGTCCGCGCCATTGGGCGACGACGCGCAGAGGTTTCGTGCGCTCGAAGACAGCAATCACCGAGAAGTCGGCTTTGTCGCTGCGACCGCCGACATCGACGGTGACGAGGTAGCTTTTGGCGGTGTCGACATCGTCCCATATCGACAAGCGTCCGTTGTGGCAGGGGTATATCTCGCCATCGCTTGACACTTCGTGACGAGTGGAAGGTTGGCGGCAGCTTTTGCGAAGGCGCTCGATGTCGGCGGCAGCAAAGACATTGGCGCCGCCATTGACAAAGGCTTCGTCGGGAGTTGTGGGAAACTCGGCGTGCATACCGTCAGGCGAGGGATATTCGCGAGACTTGTGGTGATACCAGTTGATTTGTTCGAGTGACAGCTGTTTGTCAAACCACAGGCTGTATTCGTAGGGAGTCATAGTAGACCACAGACGACGCGCTTCGTCCTCATCACACAAAGATTTGCGGTATATGGCAATGTCATACCACGGCACGAATACAGGGTGTTTGTCACCCTCGCCGGCAACGCAGCGTTGCCACTCGTCGTGGAAGAAATTGCCGGTGCCGTTGGCAGTGGATTCCATAACGAGGAGCGTCAGCGGTTCGAGGGCGATGGTGCCGGTGACCGTGCGCATAAAGTCTGCCGGTGATTTTTGTGATGTTTCGGGCCAGAAGGCAGTTTCGGAGAGGTGAGCCATAGCTATGTCGGCACCGCGCAGGGCTTCCTGACTCTCGGCAGAAGACACCGTGACACGGCAGTCGCGGCCGACGATGCGACGTATGTTTGTCGAGCGTTCAAAAGGTTTGAAGGCAAAAGGAGTGTCGTCATCACACAGTTCTTTGGGGTAGTTGTCGATGAGCGTGGTGTACATGCCCAAAATGTTTTTTGCCGAGTCTTTGAGGTGGGCACAGATTAACGAATGCCAATTTTGACATTGTGTGAGCTGTATCCACGCCATATACATTTGCACCAATGTCGAGCCGCCCCATTGTCGGGCTTTGAGCATGATGATGCGCATCGGGCGGCGGTGCCGGCGGTCGTCTTCGAGCACGGCGAGGACTTTGCGCTGCGGGAGGTTGAGCACGAAGGGTATGTGCCGTCCGGTGAGCTTATCTTTGATTTTGACGCAGCGAGCGCACCAAAATTCAAAGTCGTGGCGACAGCGCAAACGCTCCCACATGTTGATGTCCCTGCTTGCCGCAAAGAAATCGGGGTCGATTGTCATCGACACGGGTATGTTTGACGTGCCGATAGCGGCAGCTGACACTTCGACACGCTTGCCCTCGCACCCCAGACCCGAGAGAGGATCATAGGGGGTGTCAAAGCGGCTGTTGCGTTGGAGGCTGAGCGTCATGGCATCTTCGGGGAATGGGGGTGTGGTGTGTGAGTTCATTGCCATTGGTCGTAGAAGGGAGAAGTGAAAGGATTGGGGAGTCTTTTGTGGAGACGCGAGTCGACGCGTCGTTTGCACTCGGAGATTGAAGGCAGGGTCATCACAAAATCGGCAGACACACGTCCGTCGACAGAAATATCGGCGGCACCGAAGCGATGCATAGCGACCGATAGTGTCAGAGGCGTGTGTATGGCGCCGGTGAAGTGTGTGCGCGTGAAGGAGGCGTGACGTATGCCGAGCCAGTTGCGAGCGGCGCGGAGTTCGACATCTGCCCGAGAGGCATCGATATGCCACGTCACCGAGTCGAGACATGCGCCGGGTTTAGAGTTTGCTATGGCTGATGCCTGCCAACGAATGGCGGTGTTGTCTTTGACGACGCCTTGTGTCAGAGATATAATGCGCTCGCCATCGCCGGCAAAGACGTCGCCGCCGAGCGACAGCCACATATCGCCGCTTTCGGGGTCGCAGTCATAGTAGCGATAGCCGTCATCGGGCAGATAGTGGCGCACGCCACCACCGCGAGCGACGAGGAGTTGGCGGCTGTGGGCGTCCCAACCGATGGCGCGAATGTCGCCGGGTGAGGCTATTGTGATGTGACTGTGGTTTGTGTTTATGATGTTGACGCTTGTGCCATCTGAGGCATAAACGGCGCTGCCGGCATTGGTGACAAAGCGGCGCGAATTGACGGCGAGGTTGTCGATGATGTTTGACACGATGTGTTTGTGGTCTGAGGAGAGTGTTAACAGACGTGTGCCGCCGGCAGTGAAGGCATAAAATCGCTCTCGACCGAATTCCCATGCTCCGCTGCGCGCTGGGGCGGTGAGGATTGCCGTGGGTGTCGCCGAGAGAGAAGCAACGGACAAGACGGCTCGGGGAGATGAGGCTTTCGTGGCAACTATACCGTTCGGCAGATGTAGGGTTTGAGGTTTTGGTAGTGAGGGCAGAGTGAGTTCGTCGGGCGTCTCACAGGTGATACCGGCGAGGTTCTTTTCGAGTGACCATGATATGGCGACATCGGGTGTCGAATACAACCGGCGTGTGAATGTCATAGCATCGACACCGTCGACACCATCGACTTCGACAATGACGGTGATGGCGTCGGCACCGGCGAGAGGATATGAGATAAGAGGGGCAAAGGCTGTAGGGGCATAGTTTGTGCCTTCGCCCTGCCATATCACGGCAGAGTCTCCGTTTTGAAATGTCACCATAGCGCGTGCTCGCCATGTTTTGTTGTCAAAGGCAGTGGCAAAGCATAGCGGCGAATATCCGGCAAAAGGCAGGGCACGCACATTCCCCCAAAGCGTGCTGTGGGCGGCGACATCGCCAACGGCGGCGGTGAAGTTGTGAGGAGCGGTGATGGTGGCGAGTATGGGGTCTGTGGCGGCTGTGGCGGCTGTGTCTTTTTGCAGAGCTTGTGTGAGGGTGCGTATTTCGGTGCGTACTCCCAATGGTGATACCACGATGTCGGCAGGATATGAGCCGGCAGAGGAGAAGGGATCGTTGACTGTCAGCACGCTTGTGACGATGTCATCGAAACGAGCGAGGACACGGCGCGTGGTGGCAATGTTTGTGACAGCGCGTCCGGGAGACATGCCAAAGCCGGCAGAAGGGAGCGTCACGCGCACATAATCCGTGCCCGTCACGCGGCCGAATGACACGCGAGCCGTGCCGTCAAGGTCTATGGGGTGAAAGCATGGTGTGATGTCGAGCACGAGTTTGCAGGCATCGTGGCGCATATTGGCAGGGAGACTGTCGGTGACGATGACACGCGGACGGAATGCTCGCGCCGAGACCTGACGGCGAGCCATCGTTTGGCGATCGTCGGAGGCAAAAGTTATCGTGGTGTCAAAGTCACTCGTCGCCGTGGGGCGCAGGAGTGTCGGCGGATAGACATGTATGACGTTTCCCTCGTCATCAAGCACGCGAGCGCGAGCAAAAACCGGAGCAATGAGTGCGCCGGCAGTGCGAGCGTCGTCGGCGATATGCTCGTAAGCCGTCTGTATGGCAGAGGTCAGAGCTTTGATTTCGCCGGCGGAGGGAGTGTCGTCAGAGGTGTATGCCGCGGCAAATGCGGGAGGGTCAATGACAGTCGAAAACTCGCCGGCATCATCGGCAACGATGGCGACAGCCGGGTAGTCGGGACGCAAACCCGTCACGAGCCACGAGCCGTCATCGTTGAGGGTTGCCGTCCACAATCCGCTTTCGGTCATCACCGACAAGATGTTGTCACACCACAGAACGGTGCGAGGACTGCCCGGCAGCGTGGCGATGACAGTGGGTGTGGCGAGAGCGTCATCATCGCTGTCAGTTTCATCATTGCCACCGGTAGAAGTGTCGGCGTCTGAGTTTAGGAAAATTTGAGCCAAGGTGTTGCCGTCGGCGACAATCAGGCGACGCTCGCCTGTCGGGGTTATAATTATGGATAGCGGTGTCCACGCCCCCGAGGCAAGCACCAAAGGTGTGGGGGCAACGGCGAGGCGGTCGGCACAACCATCAACGGGTCTGAGGTTGAAGCACTCGGCGACACGCATGGCGCCGACGAAGCGGTCTTTTTGTGATACAATCATAGCAGTGTGTTTATGGTTAAAAGGTTAAATAAAAGTCAAATAAGAGTCGGATAAGAACCCAATCAAACGGGTGTTCCGTGAAAGGTGAACAAGCGCGCTGCGCGAGCCGAACAAGCATCTTCACAAATCAAGCAAACACCTGCGCGACATCACAAAAATACCGCCGACCCACCCCCCACCGCAATACGCTCCCGACAAATTAACGCCTTTTTAACACAAACTCCTCCATAACTTGGCTTTTTTAACACAAAACCACATATCCTCTCAGTCACCCCGGCATCTCCCTTTGAGGGTTAGGAGAAGAAGCGGGTGAGGTTGGTGAGGAAGACGTCGGGGGCGTCGAAGAGGGGGCGGGCGGCGATGAGGTCGGCGAGGGTGATGGTGCCGATGAGGTAGTTGCGATCGGGACCTTGGTAGCGCTCGGTGATTTCGCGGAAGTGGAGGGCTGAGATGTCTGTCGTGGCATAGCTGACATACACGCGCAGGAGGACGTCGGCGGTGTATGTGGGACGGTCGGTGAATGCCATTTTTTTGTATTCATAGCGGTAGTCGTATCGGCGAGCCATGACGTCGGAGAGTATGGAGGAGGCTGTTGGTAGTGCGCCGGCGCCTTTGCCGAACATGAATTGGCGTTCGTAGCATTCGCCGCGTATGACGACGCCGTTGTATTCGTCGTCAACGGCATAGATGTATTTGTCGCGGCCGACAAATTCGGGCATGACGAACATCGTGAAGCGGTCGGGGGCGACTTTGACGACTTGTGCGACGAGTTTTATTTTGTAGCCTTTTTCGCGGGCGTATTGTATATCGTGTTCGGTGATGTTTGAGATGCCGACGGTGAAGACGTCGTCGGGGGTAACGTACACGCCCATGGCGTGTAGTGTGATGATTACGAGTTTTGAGCGTGAGTCGGCACCTGAGATGTCGCGTGTGGGGTCGCTCTCGGCAAATCCGAGTTGTTGGGCGTGTTGGAGGGCGAGGGTGTATGGCTCGCCATGGTCAAAGACTCGTGAGAGTATGTAGTTTGTCGAGGCGTTGAGTATGCCTTTGACTTCGAGCAGGAGGTCGTTGTCGTAGTATTCTTCGAGGTTGCGAATGACGGGGATTGAGCCGCAGGAGGAGGCGTCGTAGAGGAGGGCGGCGCCGTTGGCGCGAGATATGGCGATGAGCCGTGGGAGGTGTGCGGCGAGCATCGCTTTGTTGCCGGTGACGACATCGATGCCTTGGCGCAGGGCGCGGCTGACGATGTCGAAGGCGTCGTCGGGGTCGTTGATGACTTCGACAATGAGGTTTATGTTTTTGTCGGCGAAGATTTTTTCGGGGTCGTCGGTGATGAGAGTGGGGTCAATGGCTGGTCCGCGGGGTTTTGAGAGTGAGCGCACGCAGATGTGGCGTATGTGTGCGTGAGCGTTTTTTGCGCGGGCTATCACTTGATAGAAGCCTTTGCCGACGGTGCCGAGACCGAACAGGGCTATGTTTATGTCTTTGTTGTTCATTGTGTTTGGTGTTGTTGGGGTGTTATCGGTTTTGTTGTTTGTCGCCGGGAGTCGCTGTCATGAATGGTATGAGGAGGTCGGCGAGTTGCCGGTGTTCGATGAGAAAGCCGTCGTGTCCCATCGGGGAGTCGATTTGGGCGTATTTTGCGTGGGGTATTGCATCGGCGAGAGCGCGCATCTCGTCGGGGAGGAAGACGATGTCTGTTGATATTCCGATGACGAGTGTTTGTGCGGTGATTTTTGCGAGGGCGTTGGTGACGCCGCCGTGAGAGCGTCCGATGTCGTGGGTGTCAAAGGTGTCGAGGATGGTGAGGTATGAGTATGCGTCAAAGCGTTTTACGAGTTTGTCGCCTTGGTGTTGTTGATATGTGCATGCTCGGTGGGTGTCGGGTGGCAGGGTGGAGTCACTCGTGGGGTCTTGTTGTGTGAGGTTGTAGCCTCGGGGTCCGCGGTATGAGAGGAGTCCTATGGCGCGAGCGGCGGCGAGTCCGGCACGAGCGGCGTCGGGGCGATGTTGTCCCCATGTGTTGTCGGCTTTTATCGCCATGCGTTGTGTTTCGTCGAGGGCTATTGTCCAAGGAGAGGCTTTTGGCGCTGTGGCGATGAGTATCAGTCGGTTGAAGCGGTTTGGTTGGTCGACAGCCCATTGGAGGGCTTGAAATCCGCCGACAGAGCTGCCGATGAGGGTGTCGATGTGAGTGATGCCGAGGGCGTCGGCGAGGAGGGCATGGGCGCGGCAGATGTCGCGTATTGTCAGGCGTGGGAATGTGTCGTAGTATGGTTCGCCGGTCTCGGGGTTGGCTGACATGGGACCGGTGGAGCCGTAGGGTGAGCCTAAGATGTTGGCGCAGATGACAAACCGGTGTGCCGGGTCGAGAAAGCCGCCGGGGACAACTGTGCCCTGCCACCATGAGGCGACATCGCTGTTGGCGGTGAGGGCGTGGCACACCCAGACGACGTTGGAGGCGTCGGCATTGAGAGTGCCGTATGTGTCGTAGGCGATAGTCAGCGAGGGGAGGGTGTCGCCAAATTCGAGAGTGAATGGCTGGTTGTGGTGGTAGTATTGAGTCACGAGAGGATTGTTTTGTTTGGTGTCAGATGTTTTGGAATGCGCTGATGAAGTCGTCGATGATGTATTCGGGGTCTTCGAGTCCGGGTGATATGCGCAGCAGTGTCGGTGTCACGCCGGCGGCGCGTAGGTCGGCGTCAGAGAGCTGTTTGTGTGTTGTCGATGCGGGGTGAGTGACCACGGTCACGGAGTCGCCGATCATGGTCATGTGGGTGGCGAGACGTAGAGATTCGACAAAGCGCACGGTAGACTCGAGGGTGCCGGCGAGTTCGACATTGAGAACGGCGCCGGCGCCGAGGGTGAAGTATTTGTGTGCGCGGGCGTGCCACGGGTGGTCGGCAAAGCCGATATAGCTGACGTGTTTGACTTTTGGGTGGTCGCGCAGAAATTCGGCAATGCGACGTGTCGATTCGACTTGATGTCGCGCACGCAGCGCCAGTGTTTCCAAACCCAGGCACATGAGGTATGAGTCAAAAGGCGAGGGGCATGTGCCGAGGTCACGAGCACCGTCTACGCGACATTTGGCGATGAAGGCGGCGCTGCCGAAGGTGTCGACGAAGTTGAGACCGTGGTAGCCTTCTGAGGGACCATCGATATTTGGAAAGCGACCCGAGGCGCGCCAGTCGAATGTGCCGGCGTCGACGATGACGCCTCCCATAGCTGTGCCGTGACCGTTTATCCATTTTGTTGCAGAGTCAACGATGATGTTTGCGCCCCACTCGATTGGGTTGCAGAGGTATCCGCCGGCGCCGAAGGTGTTGTCGACGATCAGGGGCATGTGTGTTTGACGGGCGAGGGTTGCCAGGGCTTGAAGGTCGGGAACGGCGCATGTGGGGTTGCCCATAGATTCGACAAAGATGGCTTTGGTGTTGTCGTCGATGAGGTCGGCAATGGCTTGTGTAGAGTCTTGACCGGCGATGCGCACTTGTATGCCGAGGCGGCTGAGAGTGTGGCGAAACAGGTTGTATGTGCCGCCATAGAGGTATTGCCAAGCAACGATGTTGTCGCCTTTGGAGCATAGTGATGTGAGGGCGACAACGATAGCCGACATACCCGAGGCTGTGGCGAGGGCGCCGACACCGCCGTAGAGGGCGGCGATACGCTCTTCGTAGGCTGTTGTCGTGGGGTTTTGCAGGCGGGTGTATATGTTGCCGGGCGCGGAGAGGTCAAACAGGTGTGCGGCTTTGTCGCAGGTGTCAAAGCGGTATGCCGCCGTGGGGTATATTGCCAAGCCGCGGGCGCCGGTGGGTTCGTCGTGATTAAGTCCGGCGTGTATTTGTCGGGTTTGAAATCTTAGTTTTGAGTAGTCAATTTTTTTGTCCATTTTTAAAACTTGTATGTATGGGGTATGCGAATTGTTTTTGTCGGCTTTTGCTGTTGTCGATAGGGTGAGATATAGTTAAACAAAAACCGGCTTCGCGTTTGATGCGTGCCGGTTGTATGTTGTCTGTATGATGTATACAAATCAACTCACACCCGGCATAAGTCGGCTGTGCATGACCATCATCGACATCATAGTCGAGGTTGTAAGTTGATGTTGTATCATATTCTTAATATCGGCAACAGTTGTTGGCTGTTATTTGTGGTGCAAAATTACTGAAAAATTTTTAAATGCCGGGTATTTAATATCTTGAAGACATTAATCGTCTGTCAATCAGATTGAGAGGCGGCGCAGTGTTGACAGGAGGTCGCGGTTTATGGGTTTGTCGTTCTTGATAGCCTTTGAGAAGGGAACATATACGATTTCGTCGTCTTTGATGCCAATCATAACGTTGCGTTGGTCTTCCATGAGGGCGTCGATGGCGGCGGCACCCATGCGCGAGGCGATGATGCGGTCAAAGGCTGTCGGTGAGCCGCCGCGTTGCAGGTGACCGAGGATTGAGACGCGGACGTCATAGCCGGGGTATTCGTTTTTCACGCGCTCGGCGAGACCCATTGCGCCACCGGTGACGGGGCTTTCGGCAACGAGGACGATAGATGAGTTTTTGCTTTTGCGGAAGCCGTTTTGGATGAGTTCAGCCAACTGGTCGACTTGTGTCGAGATTTCGGGTATTATGGCAGCCTCGGCACCTGAGGCTATCGCGCCGTTGAGGGCGAGGAAGCCGGCGTCGCGTCCCATGACTTCGATGAAGAAGAGGCGTTCGTGAGAGGTGGCGGTGTCGCGTATTTTGTCGACACATTGCATAATGGTGTTGAGGGCTGTATCATAGCCTATGGTGCAGTCTGTGCCATAGAGGTCGTTGTCGATGGTGCCGGGGAGACCGATTATGGGGAAGTTAAATTCGTTGGCAAAGACGCGGGCTCCTGACAGGGAGCCGTCGCCGCCGATGACAACGAGGGCATCGATCTCGTGGCGGCGGAGAACATCATATGCGAGCTGGCGACCTTCGGGGGTCATGAATTCTTTGCAGCGGGCGGTTTTCAGTATCGTGCCGCCTTGTTGTATGATGTTAGAGACGTTTTGTGTGTGAAACTCGACAATCTCATCAGCGATGAGTCCGCGATAACCGCGATAGATGCCTTTGACGCGCAAGCCGGCAAATATTGCCGAGCGAGTGACGGCGCGTATTGCCGCGTTCATGCCGGGAGCATCGCCTCCGGATGTCAATATGCCAATGGTTTTGATTTCTGCCATAACGGTTAGATATTTGGTTTATGAGGTATAATGCTTATTCTTAATGAATAGATTGTGCCTTGATATATACTACGCCTGAGAGAGGGTGAATGTTTGGTGCAAAGTTAGTCAACTTTTTTTAATTGATAGGGCCTTTAAGGATTTTAAAGCTTAAAATAATTTTTGAGGGAGATTGGTAGCGAAAGTTGCATTTTTGTGTTATTGTTGTAGAAGCGACAAACAATGTCGATATGACAGAGTCATGAACATCAAAGAATTTGCACATAATGTCGAGTTGCTGCGTGAGAAATTGCTTGCGCAAGCCGAGCATTATCTCGGCAACAGAGATGACGCCGAAGATGTCGTGCAGGAGTCGTTGGTGAAGTTGTGGGCGGTGCGCGAGCGCATAGAAGACGATTCGTGTATGGCGCGTATGGCGTCTGTGGTGTGTCGCAATACGTCGTTGAATATGTTGCGTGATGCCAAGCCGCTGACTCGCCTCGATGATGTTGAGCCGACAGACGTTGTGAGCTCTGTGCAGGAGGATATGGAATTGCATGAGAGTCTCGCGGTGTTGCGTCGCGGCATTCGTGGCTTGGGCGACAAATATCGTGCGATTATCCGTATGCGTAATGTCGAAGGAATGTCATATGCTGACATTGCCCGAATTATGGGCGCGACAGAGAGTTCGGTGCGCGGTATGGCTTGTAAGGCTCGCCGCGAGTTGTTGAATGTGATAAACAGTGTGAAGTCATGAAATATAATGAAGAATATATTGCCGTATTGTTGAAAAAGTTTGATGTCGGCACGACAAGCGAAGCCGAGGAGCAGGAGCTCGCCGAGTATTTCGGCATGACAGATGATGTGCCGAAAAGATGGTCGGGTTATAAGGTGTTGTTTGAGAGCTTTTCGACCGATATCTATGATTTTGACGCTGAGGAGCTTGCTGAGGCGTTGCGCTTGAACCCAACGACCGCGCCGGCGAGACATCGCGCCGTGGTTTGGCGTTGGTTGTCGGCGGCGTGTGCCGTGGCTGCCGTCCTCGCGATAGTCATTGTGATGCGTGACGGTGGTGAGAGTTTGAGCGTCGGTGACGGGCAGCAGGCTGTCGCCGAATTGACGGCGGTGAGCGAAAAGCCTGAGGAGACGGTGGTTTATGATAATAAGCCGATGGTGTTGCCTAAACACGAAAAACAGACTGCCGGTGCGGTTAACGCTCATCGTGGCAAGACGTTGCGCGTTGAAGATGTGCGTGTGTCGGCAGTCGGCAATGCTGATAAGATGATGGCATGTGTGACAGATGCCGGCGAGCAAGTCGAGAGCTATGCCGTGCGCAATGTCGGCGAGGCGAGCATCGTCACCAAGCATTATGACGATGGGACATCGCAGTCATATATCGTTGCCGTCACAGATGATAAGGGTGGCACTATGCTTGTGGCTCTGAATGATTAGTGATGTATAAAAGAATATATTATAATAACTTATAAAAACTTGTAAGATGAAAAAATTAGTAACATTAGCAGTTGTGGCATTGGTGGCAACAATGGTGTCCTATGCCCAAAGTCCGGTATTTGTAATTGATGGACAGCGTGTTGAGAAATTTGACGGCTCGCAACTCACCGGCAAGAAGATAATATCGTTTAATGTGAACAAGGTGGGAGATACTGAGCTGTACAGCGTTGTCACCGACAGCTCGCTGCCCGACAACCTCAAAGATAAATCTTATCGCGTGGTCGGCAGCCATACCGAGGTTTATCATCAAGATGCCGCCGCCGGAAAGGCTGACAAAAATAAGGTGACGTCAGAGGTGTCGGTGATTAGCGGACAGCCGTTGGTTGTTGTCGATGGCGAGATTTATGAAGGTGCGCTCAGCGAGTTGAAGTCAGACGACATAGCATCGATTTCGGTTTATAAGCCCGGGTCAGAAGTAGCCAAGTCTTATGGCGAGAAGGGCACAAACGGAGTCATGAAGGTGTTCACCAAGGCAACAATCGAAAACAAGATATTTGTGCTTGACGGCAAACGTGTGACGTATAAAGAGATTGCCAATATTCCAGTCGATAAAGTTGCCGGTATCACGGTGCTTAAACGCGGATCGAAAGAAGCTTTGGCTTTCGGCGCCGAGGGCAAGACTCACGACATCTATAAGATGACAACGAAGTAATAGAACGACAGCAGTCAAAAAGGATAACGGCTGTCACGGCTATATGGCTGTGGCGGCTGTTATTGTTTCAGCAGCAGTTGTCGCGTGTCGTCGGGACCGAGAGAGAAGAGGGTGTGAAGTATCGATTGTGAGCCGGGGAGGGTGTCAAAGGGGCAGTGACGCAGGTCATCGACGTCATCGACGCACTCGCCGGCGATGGCTAACGCTCGGGCGTCGAGATGTGTCGCCGGTGAGAGATATGGCGTTGAGGCGGAGTCGTCGTATGAGTCGCCAAAGGTGATACTTACAGGGGTATGTATGCCGATGATTTGGCGTATCGCGGCATCGAGGCGCAGTGTCAGAGCGGTGAGCGACCTACCCGCGCAATTGTCGTCGAGGAGCGGCGCGATAAGAGGGAAGAGGTAGTCAAAGTAGGGTGTGCGTCCATAGGCAGTGGCGAGAGTTTGGCGATGGGTGTGCCACCAGCGACCGTGTGACGAGAGGGTGACTGACGACAGCGGTTGTCGATGACTCGCCTTGTTTATGGCGGCGGTGAGGGTTTGGGGTATGCCGTGGTCGATGATTGTAGTGCGATGTGTCGCCTTCATGCGGCGGTCGTATGGCATAGAGGTGTCGATTATGACGCGTGAGTAGCGTGAGACCAAGGCATACCACGCGGTTGGCGCCAGATATAGCGGTGCCAAGAGTGCGACTCTGCCCTCGACAGAGTGTGACGAGGGCAGAGTGTATGGAGTGGCGGCTGTGGTCATTTGTCGGGGTTTGCGTCGATAAAGAGGCGGTTCCAGCGTATGCCGCCGTTAAAAATCGAGCGGTCTTTGTCGAAGGAGATGATGACAAACATAGGGGTGCCGACGATGTGGTCTTCGGGAACGAAGCCCCAGAAGCGAGAGTCTTGTGAGAGGTCGCGGTTGTCGCCCATCATGAAGTAGTAGTCCATGGCAAAGGTGTATGTTTCGGCGACTTTGCCGTCGATGTAAACCTTGCCGTCGGCACCGAGGTATGAGTCTGTGTGACCTTCGTAGTTGTGTATTGCGCGGCGATATATATACCATGTTTCGGGGTCGAGTTTCACGGTCATACCTTTGGCGGGGATTAGGAGTCCGCGGCTGCCGCCATAGTTTGAGAGAGTCCAACCTTGTGACAATTCTTTGGGAAAGAGGTTGTCGGCAGTGGCGATGCCGAGGTCGGAGATTTTGGCATAGTCGGCGAGCATGCCGTCGTCTTTGAGGGTTTTAATCATCGTCTTTGTCAGTGGCACGACATACACCGAGCTGCCACCGGGGGCGCGTGTGAGGTGTGAGAGCAGGGCGGCGCGGTCATCGGCAGAGGGTATGAATATGTCTTCGGCGTTGAGTGTGAGGTCGTGGCAATAATCCTCGGTCAGCGGACGGGTGAGGGCGACGGCATAGCGGAATTGCACGTTCTCGGGCAGAGGTTGGGCTTTGCCGTCGATATAGATGATGTCGTTGGCGATTTTTATGCGCTGTCCGGGGAGACCCACGCAGCGTTTTACGAAGTTCATGCGGCGGTCTACGGGGCGATAGAAGACTTCGCCGAATTGCTCTTTGTTGGTGTTGACTTCGCGCCAGCCGTATCTGTCGACGAGAAGTTCGTAATATTCGGGGGTTTCTTCGTATTTCGATGCCACGGTGTCGCCGGCGGGGAAGTTGAAGACGACGATGTCACCGAGTTCGACATCGCGCAGACCCGGCAGACGGTGATAGGACAATGAAGGGCTGTCGAGATAACTGCGAGTGCCGATAAACGGCATTGTGTTGTGAACCAAGGGGAAGTGCACGGGAGTCATCGGCACGCGCGGGCCATATACAAACTTGTTGACCCACAGATAGTCGCCGGTGAGCAGAGTTTTTTCCAAAGATGAAGATGGTATTTGGTAGTTTTGACCTATGAAGTTAAAGACAAAATACACGAGCACGAGGGCATAGACGATGGCGTCGATCCACGACATTATGTTGTAGACGACGCGGTTTTTGGTGTGTTTCCACCACGTGAGGGGCACATAGCCGGTGATGTATATGTCAAAGAGGGCGATGAGACCCAACAGCAGCCAGTAGTTGTTCATCCATATTACCCACAGCAGGTATATGAACGAGACGATGCCAAAGCGCCACCAGCGTGTTTTGCGTATGCCGGAGGTGCGCGATTTCAGGCTTGCGAAAAATCGGGTTTTGAGGTCTTGTGACGAGGTCATGATCTAATGTGTTTATTGTGTTATGATTTTTTTGCTAAAATGTTTGTTGTTGTGGGTCATCGAATGATGATTTTTGAGACGTTGACACCGGCGCGGCGTATGTATATGCCGGGAGTGAGGTTGTCGGCATCTGCTTGTCGCCCGTGAATATCGTAGTATGTCGGCGTTGTGTCGGCATTGTCGATGGTGATGTTTGAGACGCCGTCGGGAATTTTGACGTCGACAAAATCAGAAATCGGCGAGCGGCGCATGCCGTCGAGGGCGCGCACGCGATAGCGGTAGTGGGTGATGCCGGGGAGGGCATCGATGTGCATCGATGTGGCTCCGCCGGTGTTGATGAAGTCGTAGCCGTCGAGCACGCGCTCGCGGGTGTCGGTCGCAATGGTGATATCGTCGAGGGCGATGTTGCCTTTGTTGCGGTTGTAGATGAATTTTATGGCGTGGACGCCCAAAGGAATGTTGTCAAAAGTGTAGACGGTGCTTTTGTTCTCGACTTTGATGACTTCAAACGGAGACCAACCGTCGTTGTCTTTGACGAGAATGGAGAGTGTTGAGCCGATGCTGGCGACACCGCGCAGCCAGAATGACACAGAGGTGATTTCGCCGACAAAGTCGCGAGTCTGAATCCAGTCGCCGTTGATGTTGAATTTTAGCGACGGTATGGCGGCGCCACAGTTTGAGGCGAGGGTGTAAGTGTCGGTGGTGGAGGCTGTCCAGCCGTCGGGCAGGGTGACAGCCTCGGTGTCCGAGCCCATGTCGGCGGTTTGAGTCTCAGGGGTGCCCTCGATGACATACATTGCTTGGAGGGTGTAGTCAGTGGCGCCGGGCACGGGTTGCCATGCGGCGGTGAAGTGTGTGGCGTCAGCCGCGGGGTTGTCTGTGGGGACGGGTGTTGCCAGGGGATCGAGTCCGCCACCGACGTTAAAGAGAATTGTGCCGTCGATATCTTCGGCGATGTCGGTGATGTCGATGTCGAGGGGCTTGTCGTCACACCATGTTGTGAGGGAGGGTGATGTTTCGGGTGTCAGAGAGGTGACGTTGGCGGTTCCCGGGAAGGGGTATGTGGCTAAGGTGCTTTGGTCTTTTGCCGAGGCTTTGCCACCGGCTTCGATGATGTCGACACATTGGTGGTATGTGAGGGTGTTGACGCGGTTGGAGGTGAAGAAGCTGCGAGTATAGTCTATGTGCCAAACGAGCATGCCATGTCCGGGGATGTATGTGTCCCAGCCGTGATTTTGGCGGTTTTCGAGCAGAAAAAACTCGGTGTCGGAGGCTGTTGGCAGGAGAATGCATTGATTTGAGTCTTCGAGGGGGGCGAGAGCTATGGTGTTGACATCGCCGGTGATCATAGGTGTTATCCAACCCATGGCGTTGCGCGCGTATGCCGAGTAGATGGGGGGCGTGCGCCCGTCGTTGTTGTAGGGGCCATAGTCGAGAACGTCGTAAGAGCTTGGCGTGAGTTGCGCGGCACTGCCATAGCTGACGTCATAGAGGTCGGGGAGCCCCATGACGTGTGAAAATTCATGGACAAATGTGCCTAAGCCCTCAGGTTTTGATATTTGCCATTCGTCGGAGCAGGCATAGCGGTTAAAGTATTTGCCGCCGGCAGAGAGCGTTTTGCCGGCGCTTGAAAGATACCAAGCGTGAGGCCACACGGTGTCTTCCGAGCCATAAGAGGCTTCGCCTTGTCCGGCATAGAAGATGTAGGCATAGTCGACATATCCGTCGTTGTCCATGTCATATTTTGAGAAATCGGTGGTCTCGCGCAGGATGTTGACGGCGTCGATGAGCATATCTTCGGGGGCGAGGTCGTTGCCGTTGGTGTCGTTGCCGCCATAGTATGCGCGGTTTTTTGGCAGGGTTACGGGTCCGAGCACGTCAAATGTGGGGCGGAAGGCGCCGGAGGAGGACTTGCGGAAGTATGCCGCTGCCGAGCCGGTGCCACCGTATTGTGTGAAATTCTCGCCGTTGAGCATGTCGTTGAAGTAGTCGTAGGGGTCGTCGAGGGTGAAGGGGACGTCGGCATATTGCACGAGTATCACCAGTCCGCGTATGTCGCCGGTGGTGGGAAATGTTGTTGACATACGTCCCAAGCCGGCATATGGGTTGTCGGCGGATTGTGTGCTTGGAGCGGTTTGAGGAGCGATGCCGGTTTTAGTGGGTATTTTTGCCATACGCTTGTCGAGTCGCTCGCGGTGCAGGGCGCGGAGGTCGATGTCGGCTATGTTGGTGCCGGCATTGGCGGGTGTGATGTTTGTGGCGATGATGTTTGTGGGTGTTACGCAGCCTTGGGCGTCGACGTTGCCATAGCGGTAGTATCCGTCGGCGCCGCGAGTGATGATGTTGCCGTCGCCGGTGATAAGATAGTGGAGGTATTCATCGCCTATTTGGCTCACAGTTAGCGTCGTGCCGTCGGGTTGGGTGACGACGCGCGTGTCGCGACGTGCCGGCACGGCAGATGCCGCGAGTGAGACAGAGAGGACTATGGTTAGAATTATGTTTCTGATTGTCATAATTTTGTTGTCGGTGAAGATTTGTGTTGATAAATGACTGCAAAGGCGCAGCTGTCGTTATCAACTTGCAAATATACAAATAGTTTTTGTTAATGTGGCAGTTGTCATCGTGATATTTGGCGTTTTGTGTAGGAATGTGTCGTCAAAAATTATTGCTGAAAAATAAGCGTAAAGTCATTGGAATTGAGAAGTTTCCGGTTGACGCTAATCTTTCCATTATATTAAAATCGGCTCAAATGTTGTTAAATATGCGCAAAAATCGGCTCATGTTGGTCTGATTATTGAGAGAAAATAAGTATTTTTGAGCCGATTAATAAATATTAAATATGACGATAGATATAGAAATATTACAGTTTTTACACTATCACCCCTTGTCTAATAGGGCGGAAATAATGGCAGGTCTCGTTGATGCGCCAAGTGATAGCTCTATGAAAAGGTTGCTTTCGATGGCAGTCAAAGCCGGGAATATTGAGATTGTCGGACGCGGACCTGCGACTAAGTATAGACTTACGCCACAAGCCCAAGTCACTATGCCTTTGGAGTTGGAAACTTATTTTGACAGGGATATTGATGAACGTGAAGTTCAGGAGTCTTTTCGTTTTGATTTGATTTGCGAAATATTACCAAAAGTTGAGATTTTCACAAAAGAAGAGCTATCTGTGTTATCTGCGGCGCAAGAGGAGTTTAAAAGAAACACGAGTGGTATGACAGATTTGGAATACCGCAAGGAAATGGAGCGTCTTGGGGTAGATTTATCATGGAAGTCATCACAAATAGAAGGTAATACTTATTCGCTTTTGGAAACAGAGAGATTATTAAGAGATAAGCAGACGGCATCAGGAAAGACCAAAGAAGAAGCAGTTATGTTGCTTAATCATAAAGATGCACTTGATTTTGTGCTTGATGAACCTGATTATTTGAGGGATCTATCTGTGCATAGAATTGAGGATATTCATTCTATTTTGACAAAGGAGTTGGGGGTTGACAGGAATATTCGTCATCGTCGTGTGGGCATCACCGGCACTAATTATCGTCCGCTTGATAATGAGTTTCAAATTCGTGAAGCATTGGAAGATACTTGTGACTTGATTAACGGGAAAAATAATGTCTTTGAAAAAGCTATATTAACGTTGGTTTTGTTGTCGTATATTCAAGCATTTGTTGATGGCAACAAGCGTACTGCGAGAATAACGAGTAATGCCATACTTATTGCAAACGGCTATTGTCCGATATCTTTCCGCACGGTGGATTCTATTGACTACAAAAAGGCGATGCTTATGTTTTATGAACAAAACAACATAGCTGCATTTAAGAAAATTTTTATAGAGCAGTTTTTATTTGCCGTGAAGACATATTTTTAGGCTCGGGGCGTGAGGTAAGTGGGGGGTATAAAAAAGGAGTCTTCCGAGGTTGTCGGAAGACTCGTTGTTGCCTTGTTGTCGGCTCTGTGGCGGAGAGAGAGGGATTCGAACCCCCGGAGGTGTGACCCTCAACGGTTTTCAAGACCGCCGCAATCGACCACTCTGCCATCTCTCCAATGATGTGGTGTCGGGGTTTGTGGGTGCAAAGTTAGCTGTTTTGTCGTTATCGACAAAATTTTTGGTCATATTTTTTGAAAAAATCAAAAAATAAGGTTTAAATAGCGTTGTGACGGGTGGGGCTAAGGTTTTTAATGTTGGCGAGGGGTATAAAAAGAGGGCGTGCCGTAAAACTCAATTACGACACACCCTCTTTATGTTTTACAACAGGTTGTAGAAAGGGGCTGCGCCTATTTTGACACAGCCCCTTTTGTAGCGGTAGGGGTGTCGGGGCGTTAGGTGTTTGAGCGTTAACGTCCTCACCCGTTATTACGGTTGTTTATTTGACGAGGATTTTGGTTGTTTTGCCGGCTTGGCGTTTGATGTAGAGTCCTGAGGTGGGGTTTTGTATTTGGACGCCTTGGAGGTTGTAGTATGTGGCGGGAGCCATAGTGTCGTCATCGGCAGAGATGTTTGAGACGCCGAGGGTGAAGCCGTCGGGGAGGGTGATCTCGGTGCCGGCTTTTACCATATACCAGTCGCCGTTTGAGTAGTCCATGGCTGAGAAGAGGAGGGATTCGTCGTCGAAAGTGAGTTTTTGTCCGTCGACGGTGGCAGGCGGAGCAACGGCGGCGGCGTCTTCAAGGGTTTCACCGGCGGCAACCCAGTAGCCGATTTGTGACCATACGCGACACATGCCGTGGCCGAAGTTGAGTCCGAGGGGTGACTCGTCGAGGTGTATTGTTTCGACGTTATCGGCGTTGATGTATATGTAGTGGTTGTGACCTGACTCCATATAGCGGTCTTGGTTGTAGGGGCTTTGGCTGTATGGGTTCACGAGGCGCAGGTAGCCGGGGCGGTATTTGTGTTGCTGCATGGTGCAGGGGAATGTCTTAATGTCGGTGTTGTAGAGGGTTTTGAGTATGGCATCGGTGAGTTGTGCGGTGCCGACGTCTTGCCAATCTTCGCTATTGTCGATGTAGTAGTATGAGAGCCATTTGTTGGCGACGGTGTTGCCGTTTTTGTCAAGACCCACGAGTATGAGTGTCTCTTTGTTGACGTTGTCCATCTCGTAGGAGAATTTGTCGCGAGGTGTGAATATCGAGTTTGAAGTGGCGACTGATTTGATGTATGATGACATTTCGTCTTCTTGCATGTTGGGGATGACGGTGTATTTGACGGTGGCGATGTCGTTGCCGACGGTGATTGTCGCCGAGAAGTCACGTGTTGTCAGGCAGTTGGAGCAGTCTGAGAGTTCGAGACGATAGTCTGATGGTGTGACGCCTGGCATCACGATGCGAAACATTTGGTGGGTGTTTTGTGCCGTGGCACCGTCGTCGTCGCCCACGGCAACGCCGCGCACGGGAGCGGTGATGACGCCGTCGGCATAGGTGACGTTGGCTGATGTGGGTATGCCGATGTACATTTCGCCGTGACCCCAGTCACAGCCGATGTATGTTTTTGGGAAGTAGACGTCATCGGGGTTTGTGAGGTCGATGTTGAGTACGCATTTGCCTTCGGCGTCATATTTGTCTTCGGCGAGGGTCGCGTTGTTGGTGCTGAGCATCGCTTTGGCGAAGTTTGCGCCGTATGGGGCGATTACGCGTATAAAGTTGGGGTCGTCGACGCTTTGTTGTATTTCGACGTCAAATTGCACGGGTTTGTAGTTGTAGATGGCTGTCACCATGTCGTCGGTCATTGAGCCGGTGCCGAGTGATTTGTATTCGCCGGTGGGCCAGTTGTGGTCGGCGGTTTTTGGGGTGACTGTGGCGCGGTTCAGTTGTTTGGGGGTGATTTGAGCCGGTTGTGGTTGTGCCGTGGCGCTGAGAGCGAAAGCGGCGCAGAGTAGTGTCAGGGTAATTAATTTTTTCATAAAGGGGAGTTTTTGAGTTGTCTTTGACGGCAAATTTAGTGTTTTATTTTCAAAGTGACGGTGTTTTTGTGATTTTTTTGTCGTTTTGGTGTGGTGTTGTCGCTTTGGTCGCCGTTTTGAAAAAAGAGCAAGCCCGGCGCAAAAAACGTCGGGCTTGTTGTGGGGTTATTGCTGTTGTCTGTGATGTGTCGGCAACAGCGGGGTTGGTTGTTTAGAGGTCGATGTCTGAGTCGGGCTCGCTTTCGTCGATGACGTTTTCGAGTTTGTCTTGGGTTTCGCCGAGGACGTCGTCGATGGTTGCTGCGTCAGTGTCGGGGGTGAGGGCTTCTTGGGGTTGGTTTGCTTGTTTTAGCAGTTCCATGAGGATTGCGCCTTGTTTGTCGTTGAGAGCCCGACCGCGGTCGTTGAATGATTTTTTTGTTTCCTCGCTCATTTGGTCTTCTTTTTTGAGGAGGGTTGTGTAGAGGACGTATGTGGTAAAAGAGAGCATGTCTTCCTGGTCTTTTTCTTTGACGCCTTTTTCGAGGGCGGCAAGGCTTTCAAAAAGGAGGTCTGAGGCGGTTTTGAGGTCGGCGTCGGCGGGTTCGTCTTTGTCGATTTTGGGACCGATTTTGCCGATTTCTTCAATGAGGGTTTTGGCGTCGCGGGGTTCTTGTTTGCATGCGCAGGCGAGGATCATGATTGCCGCCATAAGCAGGAATGATAGTTTTTTCATTGTTTTTTGTCTTTGAGGTTATTAATGAGTTTATAGTTTTTGATGTTGCCAATAGTTCTTTTTTGTATTGCCATTGGGGTGTCAGATTTCTTCCCACTCGGCGTCGGTGATTTGGGTTTTTATTTGTTTTGTCGTGCGGCGGCGAGTGTGATTGTCGTCTGTGGTTGTCGTTGTGGCGGTTTGGGTTGTTGTGATTTCTTCGAAGTCGATGTATTCGCCGACCGAGGGGTCGATTTTTTTGCGACGTCGTGGGGTGTCGTCAGAGGACGAGGCACCGGGGTTTTGCCTGCCGGCGAATTGGTCGGCAAATTGTTGTGCCTGTCGTTGCATATTTCGAGTGGCGCGGCGCACGAGCAGTCGGGCGAGCAGCCTCATCAGCAGTGGGAACAGAAAGTAGATGATGAGGGCGATGATGAGGAGTGTGGAGAGGATTTCCATGTCAGGCGGCGGCTGTCTGTCGGCGAGTGAAGAGTGAGATGAGGATGTATAGGAGTATTGTCCACATGAGACCTTCGACGCCGTAGAGGATGAAGAATGCTATGGCGGCGATGATGATGACATAGCGGCGGAAGTTGTCGCGCAGGCTGTAGTTTTTAAATTTGAGCGAGAACATCGGTATGTTTGACACCATGGCGAGGGCAATGAGGATGATGACGGCGAAAATGATAAGGTATGCGATTCCGTCAAGTATATCCCAGTGGTTAAAAATCCAGCCTGCAAGTCCTATAAGAAATATGGCACAGGCAGGAATGGGGAGTCCGCGGAAAGTTGTTTTGCCGGCATCGGCGACGTTGAAGCGTGCGAGTCGCAGTGCGCCACAAACAGGAACTATGAGAATGATGAGGCTGAAAATTCCATAGCCTCTCAATAATACGAATAGGAGCATTGCCGGAGCGACGCCGAAGGACACGAGGTCTGAGAGAGAGTCGAGTTCGCGACCGATTTCTGATGGTGCTTTGAGAAGTCTCGCTGCAAAGCCGTCAAAGAAGTCGAAGACGGCGGCGAGTCCTATCAGAATGCAAGAACACTGCCAATATGGCAAGCCTAAGCAACTGTCACCATCATAAGAAATATACATTGAGAAGGCGAAGATGATGGCGAGGCAGCCGCAGAGGAGGTTGCAGCATGTCAGGGCGTTGGGTATGTGGTTTTTGAGGGGTTTCATTGTGGTTGCTGTTTTGGGGAGGTGATGGTGTTATTTGTTTTTGGGGTTGAGTCGTGCGATTTGGGTGACGCCGCCGGTGGTTTTGTCGCCGATTTTGACGAGGATGTCGGTGCCGAGGGGCAGGTATATGTCAACGCGTGAGCCGAATTTTATAAATCCCATGTGGTCTTCGATCGAGGCTTCGATGCCGGGGTGGGCGTATGTGACTATGCGGCGGGCGACGGCGCCGGCGATTTGGCGCATGAGTATTTGTTGTCCGCCGTGGGTTTTTATGACGACTGTCGAGCGTTCGTTTTCGGTAGATGATTTGGGGAGGTATGCGGCGAGGAAGCGTCCTTTGTGGTGTCGGGCATATATGACTTCGCCATCAACGGGGAACCAGTTGGCGTGGACGTTGAATATCGACATAAAGACTGAGAGTTGTATGCAGCGTGTTTTGAGGTATTCGCCTTCATAGACTTCTTCGACGGCAACGACGCGTCCGTCGGCGCTTGAGACGACGGCGTTCGTGGGGTCGCCGGGGAATTGGCGACGTGGTGAGCGGAAGAAGTTGGCGACGAGCAGGTAGAATGTGCCGGTGACGGCGGTGATGACTATGGCGAGTGTCAGGGGTCTGACGCAAAGCCATAGTGGCAGGCATATAGCGACGATGATGATGAATAGGACGATCAGTATTGTGCGACCTTCGTGATGTATTTTGACTCTCATTTATGTCTGAGGTGTATAGGAGTTTTTGTTTAGGGGTTGGTTGTAATGTGCAAAGTTATAATTTTTTTTTGTAAGTGGTGGTGTGTGTGAGAGTTTTTTTGTCAGAGGTTGCGTGTGATAGTCCAAATGATGATGGCGATGAGCAGGAGTATGGGTGTGAGGGGGTGGTGTGTGACGTGGTGCAGGCGTTGTAGGGTTCGGGCTGTTCGTGGTGTGGGGTTTGAGGGGCGGTAGTTGTCGGCGATGATGTAGATGATGATAAGGGGGATGGCGAAGAAGAGCGCGGGGTTGAAGTGCCAAGCGGTGGCGATGTCGCCGTGGCATAGGGCGTGGAGTGCGCGCAGCGAGCCGCAGCCGGGGCAGTCATAGCCGGTGATGAGTTTTGAGGGACAACGTGGGTAGATGTTTGTTGTCGAGGGGTCAAAGGTGTATATAATGATGATGGCGGCGACGATTAGTGTTGTCGCCGCCGCTATCATTATTGTTTTGCGAGTTTTTTTTGTCACGTGTTGTGGTTTAGAAGCCGTAAGGTGCCATTGCTATGGTGCCGGCAATGTTGAGTGCAACGTATAATGCCGATGCTATGAAACCGATGACGGCAGACCATATTGCCCAGTTTCGGGCTTTGCGCGAGGCGTCATAGGCTTGGTCGTAGAGTCCTTGTGACCACAGACTGTTTACTTTTGAGGCATAGACGATGGCGACGATGCCGAAGGGAACGCAGCAGAGTATTGTGCACACGATAGCCCACGCGAGGTGTGATGCCGGTGGCGCGAGGTATTGTTGTGGGTCTTGTGCCGGTGCTGTGTATTGTGGTGTGGGTTGTGGCGCCGAGGCAAATGGTGGTGGTGTGGGGGTGAGGATGTCGATGAGGTCGGGGATTTGGACGGCGGGTGTCCAGTCGGGGAGTCCGTCGTACCACACGGGGGTTTGGGCGTTGATGTTGTAGGCGCGCAGTTGTTCTTTGGTGAACGGTCCTACTTGTTGTCCGTTGTAAACGATGTAGTATTGCATACGTTGTGTGTTGGAGGGTTTATATTTTGTGGATTAGAAGTGTTTTGTTTCTTTGCCGAGGATGTCGGAGAGGAGGTTGTTGGCGAGGCGTGAGGCGCCGATACGGAAGTATTTATTTGTGAGCCATTGGTCGCCGAGAATGTGTTTGACGATTGTGTAGTAGGCGAGTGCGTCTTGTGTTGTGGAGACGCCGCCTGAGGCTTTAAAGCCGACCATGATGCCGGTTTTTTGGTGATATTCTTTGATGCATTGGCACATGACGTAGGCGGCTTGGAGTGTCGCGCCGGGGTATTCTTTGCCGGTTGAGGTTTTGAGGAAGTCGGCGCCGGAGTATAGTGAGAGTATCGAGGCGTTGCGAATGTCTTCGGGTGTTTTGAGTGCGCCGGTTTCGAGAATGACTTTGAGTCGTGCGTTTTTGGCGGCTTGTTTTTGTTCTGAGATTTCGTCGGCGACGGCTTCGTAGTCGTTGTCGAGGTAGTTGCCCACGGGGAACACGATGTCGATTTCGTCAGCGCCGGCTTGGACGGCGAGTGCTGTTTCTGAGATTTTTGTTTCGATGAATGATTGTGCCGTGGGGAATGCTCCGGAGACGCAGGCGATGTTGACGTCCGAAACTTCGAGGACGGCGCGCACGATGGGTGCGAAGCAGGGGTAGACGCAGATGGCGGCGACGTTGGGGAGCATGGGGTATTGGGCATCAAAGGTGTTGATGTTTTCGGCAAAGTCGGCGACAGAGCGTGGTGAGTCGGTTGTTTTGAGTGTTGTGAGGTCTATGGTGTTGAGGAGGAAGCGCAGTGTCTCGGGGGTGTTGTTTTGTGGCAACTCGTCGGCAATGATTTTTTTGATGTCGGCGTCAATGGCTGTGGCGTTGATGTTGACTGTCGAGTCTTGAAGGGGTTGCATGTATTTATCGGGAGTCATAATTGTTGGTTTTTAAGTGGTTTTGTTTTGTTGATGGCAAAGGTAGTAATTTTTTTTGAATATAAGGGTTTTATATATTAAGGTCTTTAAGAAGGTTGGTGAGGGTTATGATCATAACGGTTGTTGTCGTTGTTGTGGTCGGCGTGGATTGTCACCGGCGTTGCTTAAAAACAAGGAGTGTCGCTGATGGCGACACTCCTTGAGTTTTATGGTTTTGTTGGTGATTAGCCGTTGATTTTAACCATGGTTGCGATGAGGTCGAGCACTTTGTTAGAGTAGCCGATTTCGTTGTCATACCAAGATACGACTTTAACGAATGTGGGTGTGAGGTAAACACCGGCGTTGGCATCGAAGATAGATGTGCGGGTGTCACCGAGGAAGTCAGAAGAAACGACAGCGTCTTCGGTGTATCCGAGCACGCCTTTGAGTTCGCCTTCAGAAGCTTCTTTCATAGCTTTGCAGATGTCTTCTTTGCTTGCGGGTTTGGCGAGGTTGACGGTGAGGTCAACAACAGATACGTCGAGGGTGGGGACGCGCATCGAGATGCCGGTGAGAAGACCGTTGAGTTGGGGGATAACTTTGCCTACGGCTTTGGCAGCGCCTGTCGATGAGGGGATGATGTTGCCTGAGGCAGCACGACCGCCGCGCCAGTCTTTCATTGAGGGGCCGTCAACGGTTTTTTGAGTGGCTGTTGTTGAGTGAACGGTTGTCATAAGACCGTTAACGATGCCGAATTTGTCGTTGAGGACTTTGGCGATGGGGGCGAGGCAGTTTGTTGTGCAAGATGCGTTAGAAACGAATTGAGTGCCTTTGACATAAGTCTCGGCGTTAACGCCGCAAACGAACATGGGGGTGTCGTCTTTTGAGGGGGCAGACATAACGACGTATTTTGCGCCGGCTTCGATGTGACCTTGGGCTTTTTCTTTGGTGAGGAAGAGACCGGTAGATTCAACTACGTATTCGGCACCAACTTTGCCCCAAGCGATTTCTTTGGGGTCGCGGCAAGCTGTAACGCGGATTTCTTTGCCGTTAACGATGAGGAGTGATTTTTCGATGTCATAGTCTACGGTGCCTTCGAATTTGCCGTGCATGGTGTCATATTTGAGCATGTAAGCCATGTAGTCTACGGGGAGGAGGTCGTTGATGGCGACAACTTCGATGTCATTGCGTTTGGTTGAGGCGCGGAAGACGAAGCGACCGATGCGTCCAAAACCGTTAATACCAATCTTTGTCATAGTTTTTGTTTTTAAATGTGGTTATGTTATTGATTTTGTTGTCGTTGTGTTTGAAAAAGGGGCGTAAATGCCTGTTTTACGACCGCAAAATTAGTGTTTTTTTATGAGAAAAGTATGTTTTAAAGCATATTTTTGTTGTGTTTTTGAGGTAAAAAAGTGCTTGGTTTGCATAGTTTAACGTTTTTTGTCGCGTGGCGGTGGCACGGGGTCGTATCCCGAGCCTCCCCAGGGGTTGCAGCGGAGTATGCGTCGCAGGGCGAGGTAGGTGCCGCGCAGGGGTCCGTGCAGGCGTAGGGCGTCGAGGGCATATTGGCTGCATGTGGGGGTGAAGCGGCATGATGGGGGCAGCAGTGGTGATATTGCCGCGCGATAGAAGAGTATGGGCAGGGATAGGAGTCGTGAGAGGCGTCGAGAGATGGTTGTCATCGGTCAGTGGCGGGTGTGGGGTTGTCGGTGACGGGGCTGGGAAGTTGTGATAGAAGGCGTCGGATGGCGCGGTTGATTTTGGCGAATGGTTCGAGGCGTGGGGCGACGTATATGAGGGCGATGTCGAGGTGTCGCGAGGGGTGGACGGCATCGGTGGCGATGGGAGAGCAGGGGCGGTTCAGGCGGTATGCTTCGCGTATGCGGCGGCGTATTTTCACGCGGTCGACGGCGTGGCGCAGTCGGCGTTTGGGCACGGAGATGAGGAAGCGTATGTCGGCGTCGTTGTGTCGGCGTGTGTTTTGTCGCCAAATGATTTTCACGGGGTATGCGAGTGCCGAGTGGTTTTGGTCATCGCCCGAGTCGAAGAGTGTGGCTATGGCGATGTCGCCACAGAGTTTTTCTTTTTTGTATAGTCGGGCGGTCATTCGGGTATGCTGAGATAGTATTATGGCTGTGAGGGTGGGGTCACAGCCATAGTGGGGGATGGTTATTGTTTGTTGTTTGTTTTGAGGTATTGCTCGATAGCGGCAGCCATTGAGGGTGTTTGTGGCGTGGGGGCTTCGATGTCGAGGCGCAGGTTGGCGTCACGGGCGGCGCGAGCGGTGTTGGCACCGAAGGTGGCGATGGCGCGGTCGCCTTGAACGAAGTCGGGGAAGTTTTTGAACAGGGAGTCTATGCCTTGTGGCGAGAAGAATACGAGCATGTCGTAGTCAAAGGGTTCGTCGGGGTTGAAGTTGTTGGGCACCGTGCGGTACATGACGGCGCGTGTGTATTTGATTTTGGCGGTGTCGAGTATTTTGGCATCGTCAGAGTTGTTGACGTCAGAGACGGCGAGGAGGAAGTTTTCTTTTTTGTGCTTGGTGATGTATGGCATCAGGTCGGCGATTTTGCCGGTTTGGGCGGCAAAGATTTTGCGTTTGCGAAATACGATGTATTTTTGGAGGTATAGTGATATTGCTTCTGTGGTGCAGAAGTATTTCATCGTGTCGGGGATGTTGTAGCGTGTTTCTTCGCAGATGCGGAAGAAGTGGTCGACGGCTGTTTTGGCTGTGAAAATGACGGCGGTGAAGTCTGTGATGGAGACTTTTTGCTGGCGAAATTCGCGGGCTGAGAGTCCTTCGACTTTTATGAACGGGTGAAATACGATGTCGATGTCGTATTTTTGAGCTATGTCAAAGTAGGGAGATTTCTCTGATGTGGGACGAGGCTGTGAGATGAGTATCTTCTTGATGTTCACGGCTGTGAATGGTTTTGGTTATATGTATGACGTTTTGGATTAAGCCCGTGGCTTGCCGATGGTTAGGGGGTTGTTGTGTGGAGTATTATGCGGCAAGTTATGACGATCGGGACGATTTCCAGGGTGCAAAGGTACAAAAAATTGTAAAAAGTGGAGGCGAAGTTGGTGTAAAAAATTCTAAAAGCGGTTGTTATGAACATCAGTCGTATGCCGGCGGCGAGGGTGGCGGCGGCGAGGAGCGCGAGTTGTGTTGTCTCGGGCCAGAAGACGGCGAGGAGTGTGGGGATTGTCAGAGCGAAGCCGGTGTAGACTTGTGAGGCGTTGAGTGAGCGTATGAGTCGTGAGGCGGCGGGGGGATTGGGGGCGAAGGTGGCGGCGGCGATGCGGTATAGTATTTGTGTGACGGTGATGTGGGCGGTGAATATGGCGATGAGTATGAGTGTGAGCGTGTGGGACCACTCGGCGATGGCAAGGGTGTGGCGCAGCAGGGTTTGTGTGAGGAGGGCGGCGAAGACGATGAGTTGTATGTGGAGGGTGGCGACGATGCGGTGGTCGGCGGGGGTGTGGTCGTCGATGGGGTTTGGTCGCGGACGGGCGGCGGTGAGGTCTCGCCGTGTTTTTTTGAGGGTGTGACGTGTTTGTCGCATGGTGAGTGCGACGATGATGAACAGGGCGAGGAATATGGTGATTATCGTGGGGTTGTGTGAGGGGCTGTCGGGGCGTGGCTCGGGGGTGATGCCGGTGTGCCATGCCGGGGGCTGTGGGGTGGGTGGCGGTGTGGTGAGGACTATGGGTTGTGGGGCTATGGAGTCAAGTGTGTCGAGTGGAACGGTGTCGATGGTGTCTCGCAGGGCGGTGTCGTGAAGGGTGTCTTGTCTCGCGGGGTGTATGGCGGAGATGCCGGCATCGGTGACGGTGTCGTGGTGGGTGTGGTGTTGATGTGTCAGGGAGTCGGGCATCGGGTGATTGAAAAGGAGAGTCGGATTGTCAGGGTTTTAACAGTTTAATCAGCCGGTCGGGGGATTGGCAGACGTGGTAGAGGTTGTCGGTGGCAGACATGAAGTGTTGTTCTGCCGCCCGGTTGAGCATGGCGAGCAGTGGGTCGTAGTAGCCGGCGATGTTGAGGAATATGGGTTTGGGGGCGTCGAGGTGTAGTTTTTGCCACGTGATGATTTCGAGGATTTCTTCGAGGGTGCCAACGCCGCCGGGGAGTGCGATGGCGACGGAGGCGAGATGAGCCATTGTTTTCTTGCGGTCGTGCATATCTTTGGCGATGATGGTGGCGGTGAGGTTTTTGTGCCCCCAACCTTTGTCGTGCATGAATGACGGTATTATGCCAATGGCGCGCCCTCCGGCATCGAGACAGCCGTCGTTGACGGCGCCCATGAGTCCGCCGGCACCACCGCCGTTGATGAGGGTGTAGCCGCCGGTGGCGAGGAGTCTGCCGAGGTCGCGGGCGGCGTCGATGTATGCGGGGTCGATGTCGGGAGATGACGCGGCATAGACGACGACGGCGCGGTCACGCGGGCAGAGGTCGTTTATGGTTTGGCGGTCAAGCTCGTCGGTGGTGAGAGTTTGCATAGGGGCGCGAGTATCAGTATTGTTCGTTTTGGTTGGGGAAGTCGCCAGTTTTGACGTCGTCGATGTAGTGTTTGACGGCGTCGTCGATGATGGTGGCGAGGTCGGCATAGCGACGCAGGAATTTCGGGGAGAAGTCTTGGTTTATGCCGAGCATGTCGTGCATGACGAGGACTTGACCGTCGACACCGCCTCCGGCGCCGATGCCGATAACGGGGATGGTGAGTGAGGCGGCGACGCGTGTGGCGAGTTCGGCGGGGATTTTTTCGAGCACGAGGGCAAAGCAGCCGAGGTTTTCGAGCTGGTGTGCGTCGTCGATGAGTTTTTGTGCTTCAGCTTGGTCTTTGGCGCGCACGGCGTATGTGCCGAATTTGTTGATGGACTGTGGTGTGAGTCCGAGGTGACCCATGACGGGGATGCCGGCAGAGAGTATGCGTTGTATCGATTCGGCGACTTCGGCACCGCCTTCGATTTTGACGGCTTCGGCGTGAGACTCTTTCATGATGCGTATGGCAGACGCGAGTGCTTCTTTTGAGTTGCCTTGATATGAGCCGAAGGGCATGTCACAGACGACGAGGGCGCGAGATGTGGCTTTGATGACGCTCTTGGCGTGGTATATCATTTGGTCGAGGGTGATGGGGAGGGTGGTGACGTTGCCCGCCATGACGTTTGATGCCGAGTCGCCGACGAGTATGACGTCGATGCCGGCGGCGTCGATGAGTTTTGCCATCGAGTAGTCATAGGCGGTGAGCATGGATATTTTTTCGCCGCGTTGTTTCATTTCGGTGAGACGGGCGGTGGTGACTTTGCGTTTGTTGTCGACTGTGTTTGTTGACATATCGAGTTGGTTTTTGAGGGTTGTTTTTTTGGTTTTGTGAAAATAGTGGGGCAAAGTTAGTGATTTTTTTGGGGGGTGTGGGAGGTTTTGTATCGGAAAATTTATTAACTTTGAGGCGGTGTTTGACGCAAGGCGGACGCGTGAAGGTGTTTGTGTGGTGTTAAACAGCTTGAATATAAACAGTTAACTAAATTATAAATTACCTAAATCTTTAACCGATTTAATCCATCATTGTCTTATGAAAAAGATTTTTCTGACGACAGCAGTGATGTTTGCGGCGCTATCGATGTCGGCTCAGCTGGCAACGGTCACGAGTGTTGATCGTGTCAATACAGAGTCAGCCATCGAGAAACCGGTCATCAGTGCTGATGGCAGCTTTGTTGTGGGCTATGCTCCACAGGCTGCGGCAATTGTGAAGATTGACGCTGTTAGCGGTGCGACGAGCACAGTTATGGAAGGCAAGAACCTTTATGGTTTGCGTCTTACGGGCGACAATCAGAGTGTAGTGTTTACGCGTGCGAATTATGACAAGAAGCACATGCGTAAGAATTCGCTTGAAGCCGTGTCTCTGACCGGCGGCAAGTCACAGGTGTTGGTAAAACCGACGCGTAAGCTCAATGCCGGTGTGTCTATTTCGGGCTCGACGGTGGCAGCTGTCGAGAACGGTCGCGTGAAAGTGCGCACTCTCGGTGCGACAGCCTCGACACCCACACCGGTAGCATCAATCAGCTATGGTCACCTGCAAGTCACCGTTGATGGCGAGACCAAGACTATCGACCCCCAAGGTCGCGGCAGCTATTTGTGGCCTTCGGTATCTCCCGATGGTACCAAGGTTGTGTATTGGCTCGTGGGCAAAGGTTGCTTCGTAGCCAATCTCGATGGCAGCGATGCCAAAGCCATGGGTAATCTGCGTGCCGCCACATGGGCAGGCAACGATATGGTCGTGGGCATGGATATGCGCTCGACAACCCAAGAAGCAGACAACTCAGCCATCGTGGCAAAACGCATCTCTGACGGTGTGCGTCAACAGCTCACCTCGGACGACGTTGTTGCGTTGTTCCCCTCGGCAAGTGCTGATGGCAGCCGTATAGCATTTACGACTCCCGAAGGCGCTGTTTACATTATCAGTCTCACAAAATAATAGGTCGACGTTATGAAAAAGAAAGTATTACTTACGGCACTTACGCTTGCTGCCACCGTATTTGGCGCGCAAGCAGTCGATGTGAGCGAATTACGTATCTATATCAACCCCGGACACGGTGGCTGGACACCTAATGACCGTCCTTGCACGCTCGTGGGTCATGGCGCATATTCGCGTACGAAGACCGACACATTGAGTTTCTTTGAATCAAATACCGACTTGGAGAAAGGTTTCGGCACACTCGAAGCTCTCATCAAGAAGGGTCTCGTGTTTGACCGCACTCTCAACCAGACGGGTGACGACAACACCACGGGTGCAGCTCGTGACATGGAGAACAACATCGTGATGTCGCGCGTGAAGAATGGTCCGTTCTTCGACGACAACGGCACAGAAAATCAATATAAGAATGACGGCAAGACTCTGCCCGAGAATTATTATGTCTTTAACCGCAACCTGACGGAGATTTGTGAGGAAGTCGATGACAACAACTTCGATATGTTCATCTCGATTCACTCAAATGCCGCCACCGAGGGTGGTAACACCAACTATCCCTTGTTCTTGTATCGCGGTTTTGATGCTCCGGCAGACGGACAAACCGTGCCCAAAGACATTCAAGATACATCAAAAGCCATGGCAAAAGCTTGCTGGGCTTATGCTTATGGTAACACACACGCAGTGTGGACGGCATATTCGCTCACAAGCATGAACTTGCGCGGTGACATTGATTTCTATCATAGCTCATCGACAAGCTCGGCAACAGGTTGCACCGGCTATCTCGGCGTGTTGAAACATCACAGCCCGGGCTTCCTCGTAGAAGGCTATTTCCACACTTATCAGCCGGCACGTCACCGCGCTATGAACTGGGACGTATGCCGCCTCGAAGGCAACGCCTATGCTCGCGGTATCGCCGACTACTTCGGTCTTGACAAAGAGACCACGGGTACTATCTATGGTATCGTGCGCGACAAATACACCAAATTTAAAGAAGCAGCCTATACCCCCAACGGCACATCGGCAGACGCCTACAAGCCGCTGAACGGTATCAAGGTCACTCTTAAAAAAGACGGTGTCGAGGTTGCCACCTATACCACCGACAACTATTATAACGGCGCTTTCGTGTTCAACGAACTTGCTCCCGGCAAATACACCATCGAGTGCGAAAATGAGCAATACCTGCCCATGGACGCTCCCCTTGAAGTCGAGGTGAAAGCCAACGCCGACGTATATCCGTCGATTTCGCTCGTCGATAAAGATTGGACACCCCCGACAGTCGTTTACAGCAACTATGAGGACATCTCAGTGCCCGGCACATACGTGGCTGACAGCTATGAGTTAACTCAGAAATATGTGGACGAGGCAGTTCCGGCACTCGAAGGCAAGACTGTTCGCCGTGTCATCGCTCGTGGCGAGAAACTCTACATCCTCGCTCTCGCAGCCGACAACACGCCGACAATCGTTGTCTATGACGCCGCCAACAAGGCAGTGCTCGCCGAGGTATCGACAAACGGTGCCCAAGGCACACAAAAAGCCATCTCAGACATCCAAGTGACGGCTGACGGCGTGCTCATCGCAACGAACGAAAATCTCAACCACTTTAATGCAAGTCAGGTTAAAGACGGTGAGGTGCGTGGTGAAAACCGCATCTATCGTTGGGAGAACGATGAAAACGGCGTGCCCACGGGCGACCCGATACAGTTCCTCTCATCAATGCTTAGCGGTAACTTCTATCGTGCATACGTAGGTAGCTCAATGGTATATTCCGGCACCTTGGCAGAAGGTAAGATTGTCGTGCCGGCATACACCGCCGCTACGACGACAAGCCACAAATTCTTCTATAATATATATAATGTGACAGACAGTGTTCTCGTTGGCGAAGCCATAAACAATAAGGCTAACGACTCGATGATGACGCTTGAGATTGTCGGTGACAACTATACGCTCACCACATCACCCCTCGATGATGACAAATTCATCACTCTGTCGTCAAAAATATCTCCCGCCGAGTATAACTTTAACAGCGTGGCTACGCCGTCATTGATGCCGAGCGGAATCGCCGACGGTTCGAACACCGGTGGTTTCTTCCGCTATAACGGACATGCCTTTGTTGTCACCGGCGCAACCGTTGACGGCAAAAACACAGGCTTTGCGCTCACCGACATCACCGAAGGTCTCAACAAAGCCAAGAGTGTAGGTCTCGTGAACGCCACACTTCCCGAAGCCGGCAACAGCGGTATCGCAGCCTCTGTAACTGCCGACCGCGATGACGACGGCAATGTCACCGCCGCATATCTCAATATGTTTGCAGTGCGCGACGGCAAGATCTCTTATCTGACAACACGCGGTGTGACCGTTCAGGCAGAGCAAGTGCCCATGGCATACGATCTTAAAGCCGTGCTCGCAGATCAAACGGCAACCGTTACCTTTAACCTCTCGGGCAAAGCCAAAGCTGTGGCATTGGTAATGACTCCCGACCAAGGTGATGTTATCCGCAAAGAACTCGGCGCTATGGAAGCCGGTGAACAAACCGTTGAGGTTGACCGCACCGAGCTTGAAGCCGGCAAGTCTTATAACTGGGCTATCGAAGTAGCAAGCGCTACCGTGCCCGTATCAGGACAAGTTTATAACAATGCCAGCGGCTTGAGTGTGCGCGGTGGTGTTGTTCCGATGACCGACCCGACACAACCCTCATTCGGTAAAGTTGTTGTAGCTTATGGTAAAGTTGAAGGATTTGATGTATTTGACCCGATGCACAAAGTTGTTGCAAGTCGCATCTTCCGTCACAACACCAATATCTCGCCTGCATTCACCAACCAATCAGACCCGTTCCGTGGCTCGGAATATAAGGGCTATGCAGTGTTCCCGTGCTGGGGTGACAAAGCTGCCGGCGTTGTCGGTATCAATGTCAACGACCTCAACGAAGAACCCTTCGGCTTGTTCCAAGGTACAAATGACGGCACCGGTAACTACGTTCTCGACGGTGTAAACCTCGGTGGTGGCTCAGCCGGCGCATGTATCCTCGGTGACGGCGAAGACACCCGTCTGTACACATTCGCCGAAGACGTTGAAGGCAAGAACGGTAAGGGCACAACAGAGAACTCACTGTGGTGCTACAACATCGGCACGGCTATGCGCGTAAGCAAAGCTCCGACCCAACTTCCCAACAATGGTTATAAATCGACGTTGGCTAACGGTCAGGCAGACCTTTGCCCCTATGGCAACGGCTTCTTTGCAGTGCAATGCCGCGGTGAAGGCAACAACGCCGCTTCTGTTCCGGGCTTCATCTATTACAGCGCCACGGACAACGCCGTGACATACAACTCATCGGTGCTCGCCGACGAGACTCTTGCCAACCGCATGACATCATCGCAAGACGCTGTGGCTATCACTCCCGACGGCTCGATGTTCGCTGTGGCACAAACAGGCAAAATCTCGATCTATGATGTTACATGGAACGGCACGAAACCCGAAATGACCTTCCGTTGCAATATCGTTCGCAGCAACCCGCGTTACACTCACCTGCGCTTTGACTATGCCGGCAACCTCCACGCATACTTCCCCAGCGATGGTTATCGCATATTCTCTATCGCACGTGAAAATCCTGTTGTTACCATACCGGCAATGGCAACTTATGCCATCAGTGGCGCATCGGCAGTCGAAAGCATCGTAGAAGATGCCGAGACCGCACCCGCTATCTATTACAACATGCAAGGTATCCGCGTTGACGGTGACAACCTTACCCCCGGTATCTATATCAAGAACCAAGGTAAGACCTCAACCAAGATTGTCGTTAAATAAACGATACAGACCCTAAATAACGCGACCGCGCCGAGGACAACCCCGGCGCGGTTGTCTTTTGATGACGAGCGACAAGCAAGTTGAGAGACGACAGGCAGGGTGGGTGATGACCGACATAATGGTGTTCATGCCGGTGACTGCTCCAACGTGCTTAACCTTAAAGAGACGTTTGGAGCGTTAAGAATATTAAAGACATCAGGGATATTAAGAGTGTTGAAGGGCTTGGTTGAAGGCGATTTTGAAATTTTTTTTGAAAAAAGATGATGAAAAATTTGGTGGATAAAAAATTTGGGGTTAACTTTGCACCGCAAAACAGAGGTAATGCCTCGGTGACGATGTCGAGAGCAGCATCAAAGATGACCGGCAAAGCTGAGTTTTGTGTCTCTAAATGACCTTGGTCTGGTAGTTCAGTTGGTTAGAACGCCTGCCTGTCACGCAGGAGGTCGCGGGTTCGAGTCCCGTCCTGACCGCCAGAGGAGAGAGGAGAATGAGTAATCGTTTAAATGCTTAGGTGTTTTACAATTACTCATTCTTTTTTTTGTCGCTAACGGAAAAATAATGACTTCGAGGGGTCAAGTCGAAAAAGAGCGCAAGCCGAAAGAGTGGCGCATGGGCTTTGGGGTTGGTGGAGGCGAGAGGTTGTCGGTGGCAAGAACTTTATGGACTTTAATGGTGTTGGTGGTGTGTTGGAGGATTTTTTGTAATTTTGGGGGACGGTTTTGTCGGCGGCGGTTGCATAATAAGTGACAGTCGTGTTTGACGTGAGCCGTGTGAGATTAATGATATAAATAAACGGTTGTTATGGCTATGACAATGGTAACAACCATACGGATTAAGCCGTAATAGTTATAACAAACATAACAGCAATAATTGCTATAATAAAGATTTAGTTATGAGGTATCGTGTTTTTGGTCCCGAGGAGATTTTGGAGACGAGTGTCGTTTTGCCGCTGTCAAAGAGTGTGTCGGCGCGAGTGTTGATGCTTGATGCTTTGGCGGGAGTTGAGACTCGTTGTGAGTTGGCAGATTGTGATGACACTCGTATTTTGCGTGAGGCATTGACGGTGTGGCGTGTCGGTGGCACGGCGTCGGTGAATGTCGGTGATGCGGGAACGGCGATGCGTTTTGCTACGGCATTTTATGCTACGGAGCCGGGGGCTGATGTTGTCATCGATGGCTCGGCGCGTATGCGTGAGCGTCCGGTGGGCGTTTTGGTGGAGGCGTTGCGCCGCTTGGGGGCAGATATAGAGTATATGGGTGAGCCGGGGCATGTGCCGTTGCATGTGTGCGGTCATCGTCTCAAAGGTGGCGTGTTGAATGTCGATGCGTCGGTGAGCTCTCAATTTATCTCGGCGTTGGCTCTTGTGGGTTGTCGCACGGAGGGTGGACTGCGCATAGTTATGGATAATGTGCCGGTGTCGCTGCCTTATGTCAAGATGACTGTCGACATGCTCGCCGAGCGTGGTGTGCCGGCATCGTTGGAGGGTTGTGAGGTGTCGGTCGCCGAATGGCGTCCGCGCCTCATCGAGGGCTATGAGGTCGAGCGTGATTGGTCGGCGGCGTCTTATTGGTATGGCATCGCGGCGTTGACTGCCGGTTGGGTGACGTTTAAGGGGTTGAAGCGTGAGTCGCTGCAAGGTGACAGGGCGTGTGTGGAGTATGGCGAGCGTCTGGGCGTGCTGACAGATGTCGATGATGCCGGTGATGTCGAGTTGTCGGCGTCGCCCGAGGTGTTCTCGCGTCTTGATTTGGATATGACGGGGACGCCTGATTTGGTGCCGGCGTTTGCCGTGGCATCGGCGATGTTGGGTGTGCCGTTCAGGTTTAGCGGTGTGCATACGTTGCATGATAAGGAGACTGATCGCGTGGAGGCGTTGACGGCTGAGGCGTTGAAGTTGGGTTTTGTGTTTGAGAGCGAGGGGGCTGATGTGCTGACGTGGGAGGGTCGCCGTGTGCCCATCAGGGAGTTGCCGGTGATAGCGACATACGGTGATCATCGTATGGCTATGGCTTTTGCGATGTGTGGTGTGTATGTTCCGGGAATTGTCATCGAGGATGTTGAGGTGGTGAGTAAGTCTTATCCCGGTTTCTGGGAGGATTTGCGAGGCGCGGGTTTTACACTGCGCGATTTTGACGAGGAGTTGAAGGAGTCGTCGGGGGCAGTGCCTGAGGCACCGACCGGTGGTGTGGTGTCGGGGAGTGATGATACTCAAATGCTTGACAAGGGGGGCTTGTATTGATGGTGGGTCCTCTTGTGGTTTTGCCGTTGGTGATTGTGGGCGTTGGCGCGGTGTTGTGGCTGTGTCATCGCCGGCACGCGGGGGCTGACTCGGAGTCGCAGTCTCGCGATGAGCATGGTGAGTCGGCGGCTGTCGCTTCGGCATCGGCTGATGACGTGGTGTGCTGTGGGCGGCATTTGGTATGTGAGCGTGGGTTGGAGGATGTTGGCAATGTCGTGTATTTTGATGATGAGGAGTTAGATGTGTTTGCCGGTCGTGGTGGCGGTGAGTATAGCGATGAGGAGGCTGAGCAGTTCAGGGAGGTGTTGACGACGCTTGCCGAGGGTGAGCGTGTGGCGTGGGCGCGGAGTCTTGAACGGCGCGGAGTGACGATGCCCGATGAAGTGCGTGATGAGTTGTTGTTGTTGCTCGGTGATGCCGGTTAGGCGACAAAATGCAGAATGTCGGTCGTTAAGAATTAATATGATAAAGATTAGGAAGTTATGATAGAGTTGTTGGATTATGATTTTTTCAGACTTGCGCTGTGTGGCGTGGCAATAATCTCGGTAGCGGCGGCGGTGATAGGTGTGTATATCATCACGCGGCGTATGGCGGCGATTGCCGGCGGCTTGACGCATGCGTGTTTCGGCGGTTTGGGTTTGGGCTATTGGCTGGGAGTCAATCCGGTGTTGATGGCAGGGGTGTTTGCTGTGCTCTCGTCGCTGGGTGTCGAGTGGTTGTCGGGGCGCATGAGGTTGCGCAGTGATTCGGCGATAGCGGTGATTTGGGGTGTGGGCATGGCTGTCGGTGTGTTGTTTGTGTTTATGACCGAGGGTTATGTCCCTGAGCTTAATTCGTTTTTGTTTGGCAGTATTTTGACTGTCAGTGTCGGTGATTTGGTGGCGTTTGGTGTTTATACGGTTGTGTTGTTGGCGGTGTTCGGGTTGTGGTATAAGGAGATAGTGGCGTGTGCTTTTGACAGGGATTTTGCGCGAGTCGCGGGGTTGCGCACGGGGTTGGTGACGATGGTTATGACGGTGATGACGGCATTGTGTATAGTGTTGACGATAAGGCTGGTGGGCGTGATGTTGTTGATGTCGCTGTTGTCGTTGCCGGTGATGATTGCCGAGACGTTCACTCATCGTGTAAAAACGATGATGGCGGCAAGTGCCGCCATCTCGGTAGTATGTTCGGTTGTGGGGTTGTTTGTCGGCGCGGGAATGGATGTGCCGCCATCGGCATTGATAGTGTTGGTGATGGCGGGGGTGTTTTTTGTTGTGCGCGGCGTGAGTATTGTTGTCAGTAGACGAGCCCTACGTTGTCTATCCAAAGGGTGAGGTCGAGAGTGCCGACGTATGGTTCGCCGCCGGCGGCTGAGAACATTACTATCATGTGTGTGGGTGTGGCGTCGGCTTTGTCCCATGATTGTTCTTTGACGGGCACCATTTTGCCTTTTGAGTTGCGGGCGTAGTATGATTTTTTTTCGGGAATGAGGGGGTATGAGGCTCCGTCGCCGTAGTGTATGTTTATTTTGTGGGCGTTGACCCAGCCTGATGTTGATTTTGAGAATGATTCGTGACCGGTGCCGACGCGTGCGGCATAGATGTTGCCTTTGGCGTCTTCCCAGCGGCGTTGAAGAATGATGAGGGCTTCGGCTTTGTCGTTGCCGGCGAGGGTTTTCTTTTTGCCGAATCCTGATGAGTATATTCGTTGGTTTGTCGAGGGCATGAATACTTTGTAGTCAAAGCGCAGGGCTTTGGGACGGCGCGTGAATGGTATGCCCATATTCATTTTGGAGTATGGGTTTGATGTAGATTTGATGGGTTCGAGCATTTCGCCGAGGAATATCGAGCCACCGACGATGACGTCGATGTTTACGATGCCGGCGGCTTTGCAGTGTTCGTATTCGCAGACGAGTTTTGCGCATTTGCCGCCACCGCGGGCTTCGGGGTAGACGGCGTTTGAGGTTTTGGTGATGCCGGCTGGTTTGGCGAGGACGTTAGATGTCGCCCATGGTGAGCCTCCGCGGTTGGTGTATGCTTTGCCGGAGTCGTCGGTGGCTGTGGGACCGATGGCGTAGACTTGGCGTGTTTTGCCGCCGAGGAGTTTTGATTCTTTGATGTTGCGGGTTATCCATTGGTCAAAGTTGCCGAATTTTATGAGTTCGAAGGTCTCGGCGCCGGCAGTGAGGCTTGTCAGCAGTGATACCATCGAGGCGGCGAGGATTAGTTTTTTGTTCATAATGTCTTGGTGTTTTTGTTTTGAAGTCGCAAAATTAACACATTTTGTCTGAATATTGTTTGTTTTGTGTGACGAAGGTTGAATTTTGGGGTAAAAAACACCAGTTTGTGGTGTGATTGGGTGGTGTGATTTGGCGGTGGCGGAGTTAATGATTAAATTTGTGGCTGATAAAAATCATAGGTAAAAGTGTTAATGATATAGCAGTATGAGGTTGACGGTCAAGCCGCTTGCGGCACCACTCGCCGCCGGCGAGCGTGATCACACGATGTCAGTGTGTAAGGGAATAGCCATAATTTTGATGGTGGTGGGTCATGTTGAGGCTCCCGAGTTGTTGACAAATTTTATATATACGTTTCACATGCCGTTGTTTTTCATTGCGGCGGGATATTTTTTTACGCGCAAGTGGTTGTCGCAGCCGTGGGAGTTTTGTGTGCGGCGGTTTAAGGGATTGTATGTGCCGTTTTTGACGTGGGCGTTGGTCTTTTGGGCATTGCACAATGTGTTTTTTTATTTTGGGGTTTTGAATGAGGATTATGGCAATTGGTCGGGAGGCGTGACGCACGCCTATTCGTGGCAGGGCGCGATGCAGCGATTGGTTTATATGGTGTTTTCGATGTCGGGGTATGATGAGTTTATGGCAGGGGCTTTTTGGTTTTTCAGGGGTTTGTTGGTGGCGTCGTTGATGTTTTTGGTGTTGTTTAAGTTGTGTGAAAGGCATCGACTCACGCGTGGTGATCGAGGCGTAGTGTTGATATGTGTTGCGGCGGTGGCTTTCACGGCGATGCGCATATATTTTGATTTGCGCATTTCAACGATACCCAATGGCGGTATGCGTGAGATTTGGGGTTTGTTTTTCTTTGGCGTGGGTTATTTGTTGAGTCGTTATGGTGGGTGGGTGTGCCGCCGTGTGTGGTTCACATTGTTGTTGTTTGTGCTGATGTGTGTGGCGGCGGTGTTGCATCTGAGCGGAATGAATAATAGTGGTAAGATGATAGATGTGTTGACGTTGCCTCTGACCGGGGTCATCGGTTTTTTTGTGACTTATCGTGTGTCGGAGTTTATTTGTGGCGGTGGCTTGGGGTCGTGTGTGCGTCGCTGGCTTGTGTATGTTGGCAATAACACGTTGTATATATTTATCTTTCACATCATTGCGTTTAAGGTGGTGAGTGTGTTGAAGATTTGGTATTATGGTCTTGATTGGCATCAGGTGGGTTGTCATATGGTCATACATTATAATCATCTTGATTTTTTCTGGGTGTTGTATAGTGTTGCCGGTGTTGTGTTGCCGTTGGCGGGTGTGTGGCTGGTTAGGCGATTGCGCTGTCGATTGTGTGATAAACGGGTGGGGGATTAAACTTTTTGGAAATAAAGGGGTCAAAAGGTTGTGTGTTATCGGTAAAAATGTGTTAAATTTGCGGTGACGCTCGGGCGGTTCTTGTGATCGCCGCGAAGAGAATGTCTGCTGTGGCAGATGATTGAGATTAAGTTAAAACAAATGATATTATGATTTTAAAGAAATATTCGCGTAAGGCGGCAGTTGCCGGTTTTGTCATGGCGGTCATTGGCTGGGGCATGTTATTGCTGAATCAGTGGGCGGCTTTGGCGTTTGGCGTGTTGGCTTTGGCGGCGTGTATCGTCGGCATGGGCTGTGAGCGCGGGGCTGTGCGCAATCTCTCGATCGCGGGCATTGTGGCGTCGTCGGTGCTCATTGTCGATGTGTTGATTGTTGTCGGCGTGGTGTATTATCTTATGAATATGTAATTCGGTAATATATAAAGATTTAAAAGGAAATGAAAAAGATTTTATTGATATTGGCAGTGGCTGTGTTTGGTGTTGTGAGTGTTAATGCTCAGACAGCCAAGGAGGTTGAAGCCACACAGCGTAAGATGATGGCTGCGAGCACGCCGTGTAACGGTGCGCCCGAGGCGTTCAAGACGTTTATTGCCAAGTTTGCGACTGACTCGACGTTTATGGCAGAGCGCATTATGCTCAGCGACGAGCAGTCAGAGAAGTATGGCGAGTTGCTTGTACCGTCGACGTTTACCATCGTGACTCCGTATGACAAGGAGGGTGATGGTGAGTTGTATTATCAGTCGTGGGGCGAGTTGCAGTATAACAAGGTTTATTTGAGCTGTGGCTGGGTTGACTCGTATGATGAACATACTTTTGAGTTCACGCGCCAAAAGGGCGGATATTGGTATCTGACCAAGATTGTGCCCGGCGAATAAGTTAGACGTAAGTTACCCGGTGATAAACACCGGGGGTTTCATTAAGTAATTTTTAAACAGTTTGGTGTCGGCAGCCGTGAGGTTGTCGACATTTTTTGTAATTGTCTGAAAGGTGTCTGGTTTAAGAATGAAAAAGCTCACGAAGTTCCTCGTAAGCTTTTTTATGGTAGGGTGTCTTGTTTTTGGGGAGGGGGGAGTGTCGGTTGTGCGTATTATTTTTTGAGGAGGTCGGGGCGCAGTCGTGCGGTGCGTTCGAGGGCTTGTTGTTGTTTCCACTTGTCGATGTTGGCGAGGTGTCCCGAGAGGAGTATGTCGGGCACGCGCCAGCCGTTGTATTCGGCGGGGCGTGTGTATATCGGGGGTTCGAGGAGGTTGTCTTGGAATGAGTCGGAGAGTGCGCTTTGCTCGTCGCCCATAGCTCCGGGCAGCAGTCGTATGACGGCGTCGGCGATGATGGCGGCGCACATTTCGCCACCGGTGAGCACGTAGTCGCCGATGGATATTTCGCGGGTGATGAGGTGCTCGCGTATGCGGTAGTCGATGCCTTTGTAGTGTCCGCAGAGTATTATTATGTTGCCGAGCAGCGAGAGTGAGTTTGCCATTTTCTGATTAAAGATTTCGCCGTCGGGGGCGGTGAATATGACTTCGTCATACTCTCGTTGGGCTTTAAGCGCGGCAATGCAGCGGTCTACCGGCTCGATTTGTATAACCATACCGGGGTCGCCGCCAAAGGGGTAGTCGTCGACTTTGCGATGGCGGTTTGTGGTATAGTCGCGGAGGTTGTGAACGTGTATCTCGGCGAGTCCTTTGTCACAGGCGCGTTTGATGATTGAGCAGCCGAGAGGCGATTGTAGCATCTCGGGGAGCACGGTGATGATGTCGATGCGCATATCAGTATATATAATGTGACGGCAAAGGTAGTAAAAAAAAACGTATGGCGGGTGGGCGATGTGTGGCGGGAGCGTTAATGACGTTGGTTGCGAGCGTGCCACACTGACGGCGGTTGTTGTGTCGACGGTTAAAAATGGTTGTTGATACTTAAAAAGGATTAAATGAATGTTAAAATAAGGTTGGGATAATGAAAAAAGCATTAAGTTTGTACAAAATTATGCTCAAAAAGGGCGGCTATGTCAGTCACAGAGGCTGTGGTAGCCGGTTTTTGGGTGTGGTTTTTGTGGTGATGACGGCTGACAAGGCTGTGATTGCTGACAGATACAGATGCCTATAACAATAAGCAAATTAATAATTTACCTTGAATATAAACAAAAAAACGTAGTTATGAGAAAACAGCTATTTCTACTGTTATTTTCCATCGTAGCTCTCGTGTCTCAGGCACGCACCGTGACAGGTACGGTAGTAGATGCCGATGACGAGCCGATAATCGGCGTGTCGGTGACATTGAAGGGCGCCAAAACCGGTGTGAGCACCGATATCGATGGCAAGTACGTGATTAATGTACCTGATGACAATGCGACGCTGACATTCACGTCGGTCGGCTACAAGGTCCAAAGCATAAAGGTCGGCGGACGCTCGGTGATCGATGTCAAGCTTTTGAGTGACACCGAGGTTTTGGGTGAGGTTGTTGTCACCGCCATGGGACAGAGCCAAGCCAAGTCAAAACTTAACTTTGGTGTGCAAGAATTGAAGTCTGACGAAGTGTTGGCGGGACAGTCTGCCAACTTTGTGAACTCGCTGCAAGGTAAGGTTGCGGGTCTGCAAGTGTCAAATGCCGGTGGTTCGCCCAACTCGGCATCTCAGATCGTGATTCGTGCCATCTCGTCAATCAACAATGCTCAGAGCAATGAGCCGTTGTTCGTTATCGACGGTATGCCCGTGCGTGGCGGTGCGTCGTCAATCGGCGACATCAACCCCAACGATATCGAGACGATGTCAGTGCTCAAAGGTGCGGCAGCATCGGCGCTGTATGGTCAGGAGGGTGCCAACGGTGTAATCCTCATTACCACCAAGTCGGGCAAAGACGGTAAAATCAACGTGACAGCCAGCGGTGGCTGGGAGTTCTCAAACGTAGCACGCACGCCGCGCCTGCAAGATCAGTATATCGGTGGCGCCAGTGGTATATATACGCCTAACTCGGCAGGTGGCTGGGGCCCGCGCATGAGTGCCGACGACACATATTATGATAATGTCGGCAACTTCCTCGGCACAGGTTTCATGCAGAAATATGACTTGTCAATCTCGGGCGGTAACGAGAAATACTCGGCATACGCTTCGGCAAACTATATGGACAACCAAGGTGTTGTGCCCAATGACTACAAGAAACGCCTCGGTGTCTTCGTCAAGGGTGAGTTCAACCCCTCGAAGGCTGTGAAGATTATGTTGTCGACAAACTTTATCGATAACAAGTCTCGCGGTTTTGGCAACTCGATGTCAACCGTCTATGGTTGGGCAATCAACAAAGATATGGCAGACTATAAGTTGGAGAACGGACTTCCCAACTGGTCAAACCGCTATGACGATTGGGATTTGCTGACCAACGACCAACGTGTGGCAGCGACCTTGTCGCCGTACTACGGACGCTATATGGATAAATCAGAGACCGAGAGCTCACGTGTTATCGTCAACGGATCTATCGCGTGGACGCCGATCAAAAACCTGACCTTCACCGGTAAGATCAATTATGATAAAGGTTGGTCGACATATGAGGCAGCGACAGTTGCACGCTATGCCGGCACAGACAAAGAATTCATCTTTGATAATGTGTATGATGAAAACGGCAATGTGACGGGCACCGAGTTCCCGAGCGCCATCAAGGCAGCGTTTGACCAACGCATGGGTTCGTATGTGTTCACACCTTCACGCTCAGAGCGCGCCACTGCACAAATCCTCGGTAACTATTACTGGAAGATTACCAACGACTATAACCTCAACTTCTTTGTCGGCGGCGAATACTCGCAGACCAAGAGCTACTCGGCAAACATGGGTGGCTACCACTTCATGTTGGCAGGTGACTTTGTGTCGATGAACAACCTCGACAACGAGTACCTCAAATATGGCACCGGCGACTATAACGTTTACCTCAACCACAACAAACGCAACAAATTCGGCTACTTCGGCGAATTGCGCTTTGACTATAAGAGCGTGATCCAAGCATCTGTCACCGGACGTTTGGACGGCTCGTCGACACTCAAACAAGTCAGCTCGACATACTTCTATCCCTCATTCACCGGTGGTGTGATCTTCTCCGAGCTCTTCCACATCGGCACCTCACATGGCGTGTTTAACTATGGTAAAATCCGCGGTAACTGGGCAAAGGTAGGTAAGGACGCTCCCGCCAACCAGTTCTCATACAACTATAAACAATGGTCAACCTTCCCCGACGGCGGTTATGGCGTCAACCCGACGATGTCGCGTGCCGTGACCCTCGAACCCGAGATGACCAAATCATGGGAGGTCGGCATGGACTTGCGCTTCTTTGACAACCGCACACGTTTGGATCTCGCCTACTATAACACGACGGTCGACAACCAAATCGTGACCGTGCGCGTGTCACCCTCATCGGGTACAATCCTCCAGACACGTAACGAGGGTTCTATCGAAAACCAAGGTATGGAAATCACCGCCACACAAGACATTCTTCGCAGCAAAGACTTCAACTGGTCGGCAACGTTGAACTTCTCATACAACCGCGGCAAGGTTAAAGCCCTTCCCGAAGACGTGGCACTTATCCAAGGTTCGCAATACGGCGACATCTATACCGTGGCATACCTCGGACAATCGACAACCGGTTTGGCAGGTAACGACTATGAGCGCACTCCCGACGGACAAATCCTCATCGACGCCAACGGTTATCCCCGCATCTCGTCACAAAAAGAGGTTTATATCGGCAACCGCGAGCCCAAATGCCTGATAGGTCTCGGCTCGACATTCTCATGGAAAGACCTCTCGCTGTCATTCTTGCTCGACGGACGTGTCGGCGGTGAAGTCGCCAACATCACCGGTCGCGGACTTATGTCAAACGGTATGTCAGCCGGTCTGTTGAACTATCGCAACCACAAAGTGGTGTTCAAAGGCGTCACCGAGAACGAAGACGGCACATACAGCGTCAACCGCAAACCGGTTATCCTCGACCAAACGACATTTAACAACTATGTATATAATGTGTCGTCAAACTTTGTTGAAGACGGATCATACCTGCGTCTGAGCTATGTTACGTTGGCATACGACTTCACCAACCTGCTCTCACGTCTGGGTTCAAACAATCCGGTCAAAGGCGTCAAAGTATCGCTCACCGGTCGCAACCTCTTCTTGTTGACCAAGTATACCGGCGCTGACCCACAAGTAATGCCCTCGGCATCAAACGGTACCGGCTCTATGGGTATCGACAACTACTCGGTGCCCAACACACGTAGTTTTAACTTTAACGTGAATGTCACATTCTGACATTGTGATAAAAGATAACAATAAGTCCCAAAAACAATAAAGACTACGACAAAACAATGAAAAAGATAAAATATATAGCATTGGCAGCACTTATGGGCTTTGCAATGTCATCATGTGAGGACACCCTCTATGAGAACATCAACCCTGACAGTGCACATACCAACACCGCCGAGCTTGGTCTGCCGGTCTTGGTGTTCTATGCATCACAGACAAACTATGACCACGCCGAATATGGCATCTATCTGTCACAATGTCTGACGACCATGGGCAAGAGCCAAACCGGCTCGTACGCCTACAAGAGCGGTTGGCAGTTTATGACCATGAACCGTCACCCCCAATGGCGTCGCCACTATTATGACATCGGTCTTAACGGCAAAGAGCTTATCGAGAACTCACAAGCCATCGGCTCACCCAACTTTGAGCTTATCGCCCGCACGATAATCCTGATGTCGACACAGCTGACAACAGACTGCTTCGGCGATATGCCGCGTTCAGAGGCATATCTGTCAAACTCACCCAAATATGACACACAGGCATCAATCTATCAATGGATGTTTGACGAGGCAGACGCCTTGATCGCCATGTATGAGGACGACGCCGTTGTCAACAACCCCAACAACTATAAAATCACTCAGGCTCTTGACCGCGTCTATGGCGGCGACCTCGAGAAATGGAAAGGACTCGTGTATGCCATCAAAGCCCGTCTGTTGTTGCGCAACCTGCCCAACATTGACCGTTCGGCAGCCACCTGCAACAAAATCATCGCCACGGCGCAACAAGCCATCGACCAATGGCGCAAAGGCTCACTGCTCTATGGCGCATGGTTTGGCAACGAGCCTCGCTATAAATTTGACGGTGGCACCGGCGAGCAAAATGCTCAATGGTCACAGGCACAGCCCAAAATCAACTCTTGGGAGAGCCGCGACAACCGTCTGACCGAAGCCGTGCCCTCAAAATTCTTTATGGAAGACTGCCTCGGCGTCATCAACCAAGGCAAGGAGAGCTCGCAAGGCGAATTTGACCGCAGCAACGGCTATGGCAGCGACCCGCGCCTCGCACTTCTGTTCTTGCCCAAAGAGGGTCCGCGCACCGCAGCCAAACCCGATCAAAAAGCCATCAAGCTGCGCTATCTCGAAAACAACATCGGCGCCGGCTCGACATTCAAACAAACTCACTACCCCGATCTCTATTGCGGCGCATTTGCCGGAGGTAACGATGCCTACACACCGCTGTTCACCATGGAAGAGCTTTACTTTATCCAAGCCGAGGCTTACTATTGGTTAGGCGACAAAGTTAAAGCCTGTGAATTGGCAAAAGAGGCAACACAATACAACATCGAGCGTCACCTCCAACGCTATCTCGACGACCACAACGGTTGCTACCCGACAGTCGGCGGCGTTCCCGGTGATGCCACCGACAAGACACGCTTTGACAACCAACTCATCGCCTTCTTTGAAAACCAAAAAGCCGGCAAGGTTAAAGAATGCACCAAAATCGGCAACATGCACTGGTTCTTCAACCCCTCGGCATATACCCTTTCAGACCTGATGATGCAAAAATACATCGCCATGTATATGCAGCCCGAGCAGTGGACCGACCTTCGTCGCTATCACTACTCAAACAACCGCAACGGTTATGGCATCGGCGATGCTCGCGAAATCGTCTATCCGGCACTTCGCCGTCCCTACAACCTCTATCAGGCATTCTGGGTTGACGGTCTGACAACTGCCGAGAAAGAAAACGCATGGGTTCAACGCATCAACTATGACCCCGAAACCGAGGTTAAATACAACATCAAAGAGTTGCAACGCCTTGGCGCCTACAACAACCACGAATGGTTGCGCAAACCTATGAACTGGTCATTGGATTACGGACAACGCACATCGCTGACAGCCGAATAATAATGACCCCGGAACAAGTGATAAACAAAGACAGTCAAACACTTAACAGCAAAAAGACTAAAATGAAAATCAATAATAAACTTCTGATTGCAGCACTGGGGCTCGGCATGGTCGCCACCTCGTGCGCAAAACACGACATCCTCAACGAGATCGTTGAGCCGGGTCAGGAAGTGCCCACCGCCTATTGGGAGGTAAGCTCGACAACCTGCAAGGCAGGTGAGGAATTCACGTTCCAGGGCAAATATACCGTAGGCTATGACGGCGCCACCCCCGACCACGCCCAAGTGTGGTATCGCGTAAATCGCTCGGAGAGCGCGGCAGCCTCGGTGGCTCTCGCCGGCACTTCGCTGAGCTATACCAAAACCGTGACCTCAGAGAACGTTATGCGTGACTTCACGCCCATCGCCACATTCCCTCACTCACAGGCAACGTGGGACGGTCACGAGTTCATACTCATCGGCTCTGTGCCCGTATCGCGCACACTCTCTCCCGTGACATGGCGCGATGCCAAGACATACGAAGACCGTCTCTATCAGGCATACTATCCCGAAGGCTTTGACAAAGAATTCTGCACCGAAGTCGTCGACATGCTCACCAAAGACTCTTATTATAACGCCCTGCGTACAGTCTACATCAACTATCCGTTTACCAACGCACAGTTCGCCGCCGTCAATGCCAAATATGGCACAGACCTGCCCTGTGAGTTTGATGAGAGTGATGCCGGCAAGATGCAGTCTGACAAATCTGACGCATGGTTCTCGACAACAGAGGCAAACACCAAAAACCTCACCGGCTACTACTACACCACGCTCGAAGGCGATGAGACCATCTACCACGAAGTGGCAAAAGATGATGTCACCATCGGCGAAGACGGCAGCGTGACATATAACGATCAACGTTGCTATCCCGTCTACAAATCTGCGGCTTGGGTGTTCTGTCGCTATGACGACAACACCGGCTCAATCGTTTCGAGCGTGCGCCCCGCCTATATGCCGGCATTCAAAGAGCTCATCGAGCAAATCTCGTTCTCAGAATGGATATTTGACTCGACAGAGAACGTTTATCGCGTAGACTTCTTGCGCAAATACTCGCTGACGACATCGTTCAGAGTTTATGACTCAAACGGCGAGGAAGGTATCGCATCAGACCAACACGAAATCTCGATAAACTGATCGTCATCACTCAACAAGCAAAAAAAACTCGGGAGCCCCGCCCCCAATTACAGCCGTGATTGTCGGGAGTGGTTGCAACTGAAAAAAAGATAATCCCGACAACCTCCGCCCCTCAGCCAAGCCCCCACAACGTGGCGACGGCTCACGGGGGAGGGGATCCCGAGAAAACTTAAACAAAATAATAACAAACACGCATAGCGATAGAAATAAAAAGGTAATATGAAATTTCTTAACAAATGCATACTTGCCGCCGCTGCACTGGCTTTTGTGGCTTGTGTTGACAAAGACCCCGACTTCCAGCACTTTGGCAATGCCGACGTGGACTTTGTCTATAACGTAGACGGCGACCAATACACGCTCGACTATTATGTGGTGACTCCCGTGCAGTTTACCAACACCTCAGCCAAGAGCGGCAACGTGTCGTGGAACTTTGGCGACGGCACAACATCGACCGAAGCCAACCCCGTGCACAAATTTGAAAAAGCCGGCATCTATCAGGTGACACTGACCATCGAAGGCGTAGGCTCAAAAACCTATCCCGTGATGATCTATGACATCGCCCCCGTTGTCAGCATCGACACCCAGTCGACCGAAATCGTCGAATGTGGCACGACAACCCTGACCTTCAAACTCGACCTTCCCAACCCCGAAAACCTCAAAGTTAAATACATCTGGACATTCCCCGAGGGCACCACAGACGCCGACGGCAATCCCATCACCACCTTTGAGGGCTATGCCGACGAAAACGGCAACGTTGAATATCCCACCGCCGTGAAATTTAAACACATCGGCTCGCAACGCGTGCAAGTGTCTTCGATTTTTGACCTCGATGGCGAAAACCGCAAGCTCGAAGACGCATACATCAACGTTCAAGTAGGTGTTTCAGATCCTTGCCCCACAATCTACTATGCCGAAAAAGGCGGCAACATCAAAGCCATGAAGCTCATCGACCCGGCAAAATATCCCGGCGTTAAGAACTTCCCCTTCGACATGGGCGTCTCAGCCGGTAACACCGTCTTTAACCTCGTCTACTCAGACGTCAAAGGCACAGACGATGACGGCAATGTCACCACCGACCACTTTGTCTACATCCTCGATGCCGGCAAACAATACTACTATATCAATGACGAAGCCGGCAACCTCGGCGACGGTATGATCACGGCAATGCGCACCGACGGTACCGGTGTCAACACCGTCATCACCAATGTCGGCGGTCCCGCTTTCAACGACCCCTACCAAGGTCTTGCCAACGGTGAATACCTCTACTACTCAGACCGCAACACCGGTGTGTCACGCATACAGCTCACCGACCGCGCACAAGTCGAGGGTAAGAACTCGTCAAACAACCGCGAGAACTACTACTTCACCAACAACACCGTGCCCTACTATAACCGCGGTATCTCTTACGGCGCTATCCACACAGCCATGATCAAAGACTCAAAAGGTATGTGGTGGTGGGCAAAGAACTACTCGGGCACCGGCATCTATCGCTTCACCGACAAAGACATCTATAAGACAGCCGACGAGGCAGGTGCTGCCAAGAGTCCCTATCCCGTAGTTCTCAGCGGTATCAAACCCCGCGCTATGGCTATCGACGAAAACGCCAAACTGCTCTATGTATATCGCATCGGTACTCCCGAAGGTCTCTATGTCTATGACCTTCCCGGTGACGCCGAAGGCGGCGACATGAACAAACCGCGCACCGGCGAGTCAGTGACCCTCTCATGTAAAGCCGAGAACACCACCGGCGACGAAGGTATCTTCGTTTGCCAGCTCGCTCTCGACAAGACCACGGGACGTGTATTCTTCTGCTATCGTCCCGCCGATGGCGACACCTCAGGCTTGGCTGCCGGCGTATCATACTATGACCCCACGGATCATAAGGTACACCACTTTGGTGACGGCAACGATGCCGGTATGGGCATCTGCATCAACCCCAACCCCACCAAGCTGTTCTAAACCGACACCGAGAGCATAGGTTTTAAAAGCGTTAAGGATATTGACGCCGGTGAGAAACGCCAACCGGCGACTTGAAAAATCCTTAAAAAACAACAAAACGCATTGAGACCTTAACCGCTCTATCCGATACCGGCAGCCTCACACGCGCTCGAACCCGGAGCGGGGTGGGGCTGCCGTTCTTTACACGGCTCGCGTGACGCGTCACAAATCAAACTCAGGTCACAGGGCTGCCACCTCCCTCCTTGTTGCCGATTATACAATCATAAATACACCAAAAGAATTAACACAAAGACAAACATAGATTTAACACTATGAGAATGAGAATAAAAAGCGTATTGGCTGTTGCGACGATGGTGTCGGCAATGGCACTCGCTCCGGCAGTCAACGCCGAGCATACCGGTGCTCGCGAGCATCGCGCCCTGTGGCTGTCGCCATACGTCAACTACAACTGGCCATCGGCACCGCTGACAACAGCCTCTGCCGTCGAGTCACAGACGACGATCATCGCCAACCGCATGAAAAAATTCAAAGACCAGAATATCAACGTCATCTACTTTCACTGTCGCGCCTATTGCGACGCCCTCTACAAATCGTCCTACGAGCCGTGGAGCGCAAAAGTCGCCGGCGAGCGTGGCGGCGAACCTGTGGCAGATGCCTTTGAAATCATCATTCGCGAAGCCCACAAACAGGGCATCGAGGTCTATGCGTGGCTCAACCCCTATCGCTATTCCGAGAATACGTCACAAGGCTCCTCGCCGTTGAATTATGAAAATTCGCACCCCGACTGGCTTATCAAAAACTCACGTCAAACGGTTCTCAACCCCGGTTTGGAAGTTGTCAAACAGCGCATCGTCGATGTTATCTCAGAGATTGTGCGCAACTATGACGTCGACGGCGTTCTCTATGACGACTACTTCTATCCCCAAGGCGGTATGTCTGAGGGCAGTGATGCCGACGACTACGAGCTGTGGAAATCGTCAAAGACATCGCTCTCTATCGGCGATTGGCGTCGCGCCAACATCGACGAAATGGTGGCACGCGTAAACAAAGCCATCAAAGAGATCAAACCCTACGTGCCTTTCGGCATCGCTCCCGCCGGCGTCTCATCGCCCGAGAACATACAGTCACGCTATGGTTTGGATCCCATCAACGGCGATTGGCAATATGCGCAGATATATTCAAATCCCGTCGAGTGGGTGGCATCGGGCACGATAGACTTCATCTCGCCCCAAATCTACTGGCCGTCACGCTACAACGAACTGTGCACATGGTGGAACACCGCCACACAGAAATATAACCGTCATCTCTATCCCTCGGTAGACATCACCTCAATCAAGAGCGGACAAACCGAGGAATACATACGCGAGGCACTCTATACGCGCGAGACCACGGCACGCGATGCCGGCGGCTTTGTGTTCTTCCACTATGGCACGTTTATCAACTTTTATGAGAAACTGTATGATAAATCGCTGTCGTTTGGCGACAACTTTGCTCGCGGCGCGTTCACAACCAAAGCCCTGACGCCCCTGCGCCCGTGGGCAAACAAACGCGAGGCGCGCACCGTGACCTCCCTGTCACGCTCGGGCAACACCCTGAATTGGGACAACATCGAGGGTATGCGCTATACCGTGTATGCCGTTCCCGAAGGTATGGAAGCGACATTTGCCGGTGAGCGCGAATATCTCGACGGCGTCACATATACCAACTCTTACGACATACCCACAGCCAAAGCCTCGGGATACAGCTTTGCCGTCGCCGTCTATGACCGCTATGGCAACGAATATTCACCTGTGTTTGTCGGTCACAGCGTCAAGACAGCCACCGCGCCGACCCTCACATATCCCACGGGCGGCATCGAGGCAGGCTTTATGTTTGACTTCAGATGGAAAGGCGAGGGCACGCGCTATGTCGTCGAACTCGCCGATGAGCCCACATTTGCCAACACCCTGGCAATGTTTGAGACCAACACCAACAGCTGCGCCCTTGCCGACATGCCCAAACTCACCGACGGCAAAACATACTACTGGCGCGTGCGCACCGGCGGTCCCGATATGACCGAGGCTGTCAGCGCCGTCGAGTCGTTCATACCCTCCAACATCAAGATCACCAAGCCCACCGAAGGTCAAACATTCAAACAAGGCGAACGCGTGCGCATCGAATGCCAACAAGCATCAAAAGGCACGACCTACACCTTCACCATTTCAGAAAAAGCCGATATGAGCAACCCCATAGTAACTTCTGAGCGCGACTATGAACACAATTGGATTTATCCCAATGACGATGATGAACAAATTGTTCTGCACAGCGGCTGCCGCTACTACTGCCAAGTCAAAGCTGTCAACGGCACGGCATCATCGACATCGGCTGTCGTGTCGTTTGTCGTCGAAGACGTCGACAACGTCCCGGCACCGCAGTTCGTCTTCCCCTCAGCCTCAGCCGAAAAGGTTTACAGTAACGAAAAATTCATTGCGACCGGCAGTCAGGCACTGAAAACCATCACCGTGACCCTGTCGGCAAGCAACACCTTCCCCTCGCGCAGCTCAAAAGTGTATACCAGTGATGCTAATAAGGGATACTTCTGCGAAACCGCCGATATGGGCGAAATCAAGATTGGCAGCAAAGCCCTCGTCGACGGACAAACATATTACGTTAAGGCACAAGGCACATACACCCTCTTGGACGGCACAACAAAGAAGACCGACATCACGACACGCTCGTTTGTCTACTCGTCAGAGCTTGGTGTCAGTGATATCACCGACGACGGCAATGCCACCTCATGGGTAGACGCCGAGGGTATATTGCACCTCGGGGGCGATGCACGCCACATCACCGTTTACAGCCTCACCGGCGCCACCATCGCCGATAGCGATGTCACCGGCACCGAGAGCAACATACTCTGTGACCTTGAGAGCGGCGTATATCTCGTGCGCATAACCGGCGCAGCCACCCAAACTCTCAAAGTCACTCGCTGACAATATTTTAAATAATAAAGACATTAAGGACTTTAAATATTTTAAGGTCCTTAATGTCTTTAAAGATCTTATGACCTTGGCTTTGCTCGCTTAAAAGCTGTTGTAAAACATATTTTTTGGTTTGGTGATAGGCTGAAAAGTCTGTATATTTGCCACCAAGGTTTAGTTTCATGATGGTACCAAGTGTAAATCTTGGAATAAATTGTATTTGATATTTAGGCGTATGGTTTTGTGCTCAGGTGTAGCAGAGTCACGTGAAAGCTGTTTAGGCAGTGATATCGAGACGATGTGTGGCACAAAACCCGGCGGCAGGCGGTGCGAGAAAACGATGGACAGGGGCGCCTGCCGCCACCTTTTTTTAAGCCCGAGGGTGCTTGGCATTAACGGCGTTAACGTCCTTAACGACCTTAATGACCTTAACCTCCTTAACGGTGACAAACAACGATTGATTATAAACAATAAAAGATAGATGATTATGAAATTTATGACAATGTGTGCCGGTATGTTGCTGGCTGTCGGGCTTGTCGCTTGTGGCGGCAAAGACCCCAAATTGGTTAAAACCATTGGTGACAACACCGATAAACTCACCGAAGATCAGATTGCCACGGCTCTTGATTGGGCTATCGAGGCACAAGAAAAACAGCTCGACGATCTTGATGAGAAAATCAGCGACAGCAAGCAGCTCTTGCTTGAGCAGAAGGCTTATGAAGTTGGTATGGACGTCGCTTATAAAGGTGGACACGAAGGTGATGTTGCCAAGTCTGATGCATATAAAGCCAAAAAAGAAACCCTGATCGAGAACGAACAGAAAATCAAAGCCAAAAAAGAAGAATTGCTAAAAGCCCTCGAAGAGGCTGAAAAAGATCTTGGCTGGGACTGATTGATAACAGATTAAGAAAAAATAATACTATGCTTGTTTGCTCGCAAATTATAAAAAGATTTTTATGTTAGTTATTCATGGTTTATTTATTGACATGCGGGCAAACATAAAGAGATGGCGCGTGACGAGAGTCATACGCCATCATCTTTTTTATGAGTTAAGATATGGGACGCTAAAGACACTAAGGACTTTAAGGACTTTAAGGACATTAAGGACGCTAAGGTCTTTCTGCCTTAAAGAGACAAAGTCCTTAACCCTTTACAGCGGTGGTTTGGGAGATTTTTGCTAATTTTGTGGCGACAAAAATTAAACGATGAGCGTTTTTGATGACATACGCCTGATGATTGCCCCCGAGCTTGAGGCTTTGGAGGCGTTGATGCGTGCACGCCTGACCACGGATAATGTTTTGATGTCAAAGGTTATAGACAATTATCTTAGGGTTAAGGGCAAGATGATACGCCCGGTGTTGGTGGTGCTGTCGTCGCGATTGTTTGGCGCGGCAAGCGACAGGGTATTGCTGGCAGGCGCCGCTGTCGAGCTCTTGCACAATGCGTCGCTGATACACGATGATGTTGTTGATGCCTCAAATGAGCGTCGCGGACGCCCGACGATCAATGCCGTGTGGGATAATCACATCGCGGTGCTTGTCGGCGACTTTTTTGTATCATCGTCGATGCAGCTGGCGATAGACACGGGCGACGTGAGAATTATCGAGGCTCTGTGTTCGTTGGGCAAGCTGTTGTCGTTGGGCGAGCTGGATCAAATATACAATGCGCGCTTCCATCAGTTGAGCGAAGATGGTTATATGCGTGTGATTTCGCGCAAGACGGCGTCGCTGTTTGTGGCATGTGCACGTATGGGCTGTTATGCCCAAGGCGTGGCTGACGAGCGTGTGGCGCGCCTCAGTCGCTTTGCCGAGCTGTTGGGCATGTGTTTCCAGATACGTGACGATATTTTCGATTACTATCCTCAGGGAGCTGAGAGTGTCGGTAAGCCCGTGGGCAACGATTTGCGTGAGGGCAAGGTGACACTGCCGCTGTTGTATGCCTTGGAGCATGGCTCGGGGGCTGAGGCTGAGGATATGCGCACGCTTGTCGCCAAGGAGGAGTTGAGCGAGGACGACATCTCGCGGCTGTTGGCGTATGCTCGTGAGAGCGGTGGCGTGGATTATGCCTATGGTGTCATGGCGCGTATGCGCGATGAGGCTGTCGCCGAGCTGTCGGTGTTTGACGACAGCGAGGAGCGTCGGGCGTTGGCATCGCTGTTTGATTTTGTGATCTCGCGCGAGAATTAATCGCCAAAAATCGATAAAAAGACAAAAGACTTTAAAGTCCTTGATGTTTTTGAGGGCGTTAAAGTCTTTTTTTTGTCTTAGAATTAAAATCGGGGGTGTCGTCTCAGGTTTTTATTGATTGGTGGGGTAGTCGTCTCGGGCTTGTCTGTTCGGTATGTTCTCTCAGGTGTTGAGGGCGAGGCGGTTGCGGTCGGCGGTGAATGCTCTGAAAGAGTCAAAGATGTCGCCAAGGGCAAGAGCCGAGTTGTGGGCTTGGGCTTGATAGAGGCTCGCGCCGGTGGTGGCAGAGTCGGGGTTTTGTCCGCGCAGAGCCGAGGTCACACCCGAAATTTCGTCAAAGAGTTTGAGTTCGAGCGACAGGAGGTTGAACGCCGAGGCGTCAGCCGCCGGTGGTGTGATGACTTGTTGAGGCAGGCGCGGAGTGTTGTCGGTGATGGGGATTATGCCGTCGGCTTTTGCCCACGTGCGGGCGACGTGTTCCCAAGACATGCCCTCGGGCTTTTGACCTATGGGGAAGAGGAGCACGCCTTTTGCCGAGGCGCCGAGCATTTTGTCGATGAGAACGATGACGCGGTTGATGTAGTGTTGTTGGTCGATGATGTCTTCGACAAACGAGTGCACCTCGCCATCGGTCAGGGGGTAGAATTTGACGGCGAAGGGGTGGCGGCGATGGCGGTATGGCGAGGTGTAGGTGTCGAGGACAGTGCCGTCGGGGGCGAGCCATCGACAGGTCCATGTGAATTGCAGTGACCACAGGTCTTTGGCAGCGACGTCTCCGGGCACGGCAATGGTGAGTTCGTGGGGCGTCAGTGACCACACTTCGATTGCGCGCCATAGCCCTTGGGGCGCGCGGTGGAAGTCTGTCGCGGTGCCGGTGGTGTGGGGTGTCGGCGTGAGGTCGATGTCGTCGGGCGTGACGTTTATGGCACCGGTGTAGAGCCGTGTCAGGGCAAGGGCGCGGTCGCGGTCGCCGTGGGCAAAGCGAGCGATGAGTTGAGCCGGAGGCATATCGTGGAGACGGCCGATAAGGGTGATGTCATGACCGCGAGGGTCGCGAAAGTCGTTGACAAAGAAGCGGTCGGGCGAGATGTTGTCGATGTAGACGGCGGCAGGGCAGCCGGGGCGGCGTTGGGGGTACACGCGCTGTATGGCGCAGCCTGAGATGAGGAACTCTTCGAGGGCGCGGGCGTCGAGTTCGCCGAGGGCGTTGTTGCGAGTGAGTTCGCGAGGCAGGGGTTTCAGGTCGGCGGCGGTTTGGGGGTCTTGGCGATAGTGTCCGATGACGGTTTTGACGAGGCGGCGTATGAGGTTGTTGGTCAGGGGACGGCGACCGCTTTGACGTATGGCTTCGGACTCGGTGATGCGGCGCCCGATGCCGTCGATGATGGTGTCGCCCCATTGGTCGCCGTATGTGTATCGCTTTTGTCGTTCGCGAGCGGTGCGCAGTGGGGCGAGGTTTTGCCATGCCGTGCGCGCGGCGTCGAGGGCCTTTTGGTCTTTGCTCAGTGGTGTCATAGTGTGGGAAGTGGGTTGTTAACGGGTATTTGTGATAGCAGTGACTCGTCGAGGACGTATGTCTCTTCGCCGGGGTCGAGAACGGCATAAACGGCGATGTCGGAGGCTGTCGGCGGCACGTATACGGCTGTTGGGGTGACGGCAGCGCGTGGCGAGAGTGTTATGTCTGTGGCGTCTGTGGCGCCGGGGCGGCAGTCGTCGGTTGAGGGAGAGAAGGTGTCGCGGTTCAGCGGCAGGCGTGTGTCGGTGAGCATGGGGACGGGAGAGGGCAGTATCTCGGCGGGTATGCCTCCGAGGGTGACTTGGGTGACGCGGCGCGTGTCGACGGGTATGCGTGCCGAGTAGAGGTCGCCGGTGTGTTTGAAGTTGAGGCGGTCGGTGATGTCTGTCTGCCTCAGGAGTCTCAGCGGTGCATTGTCGAGCAGTTCGAGATACCAGTGGCGCATCGCCAGGCATAGGCGGCGGTTGATGTCGAGACTGTCAAATCTCTCAATCGAGGCGTCGACGGCTGCCGGACACAGTCCGGCGGCGAGCCGCCACAGGTCGAGCATTTGGTCGTGGGTGAGGGTGATGATCATAGCATTTGTTGTTTGAGTGGTTTAAAGGAACAGAGGTGTTAAAATTGCCGATTAGAGTCAAAGCCCGACGGGGTTGCCGGGCTTTGACGTTGTGTGTTTTTCGGTGGTATCAGAGCGTGTGCCGGGGTTATGAACGCGTGGCGATGATGCGCGTGTGAGCCGTGGGGTGGCGCAGCACGAGGCACGAAGCCTCGGTGATGACTATGGCGTCGGTGTTGCGCGTGCCGGCAGAGCGCAGGTCGAGGCGGTCGGTGTGGAAGGGAACGTGGACATACTTGGTGAGGCAGTCGGGGTCGATGATGATGCCGTCGTCGCTGTGGTCACACTGGTCAAAGATTTCTGACGACACGCAGTAGAGCGAGCCGAAGTTTGTGCGCAGCTCGCGGAACTCTATGCCATAGCGCGTCAGGGTCTGAGAGGCGTCGATGGTGCGGGTGACGGGTATCGAGGCTATGCGCTCGATGAGACCCGAGCCGGCGATGAGTATTTTGCGCGGCGAGCCGGCGGCAGTGCCGGTGAAGGCGTGGCGCGTGAGGCTCAGAAGCCATGCGTTGTCCAGCGTGGTGTCGGGGTCGTAGGTGAAGTCGTGGGTTGTCTGGTTCCAGATGCCGCCGGTGAGATATACTTCTTGCTTTTTGCGCGGGTCGGTGATGACGGCGCGGTGACCGAAGAGAAAGTTTTTCTCCATGCCGAGGCGCATGTCGATGACGGCGACTTCTTCTTGGTCAGAGAATGACCAGTTCACCTCTTTGTTGGCGAGTTTTTGGAATGTTGACTGCTCGACTTGCATCTTGAAGATTTGGCAGTTGTTGGTGGCACGACGCGGCAGAGCTTCGAATTGGGCTGTCTGCACGTCAAGCTCGGCGGCGGCGCGAGCCATGCGCACGACCTCGGTGGCGGCAGGAATGGTGAAGTCGGGGATTGCCGAGCCGTCAGAGACTCCGGGGTCATCGTCGTCAGAGGGTTCGTCGATGATGATGTCGGCATTGAGCGGAGTGACGAGGAGTCCGCGCTCGGCATCGACGGCGATGACGTAGAGCGCAAGGGCGGTGCCTTCAGAGTTTTTCACCGTTGGCAGGAGCAGTGTCTCGGAGGGGGCGAAGATGGCGCTGTCTGCCACCGGGAGGTAGAATGATTTGGGGTCGGTGTCGACGAGTGTCACGCTGTCGGCGATGGCGGCGGTGGTTTTCGATGACGTCTTTTTGAGGTCTACGGCATAGTATCCGACTTTTAGCGAGTCGCACTTTTTGGCGCCGGCACAGCGTGAAATCTGGTCGAGGGGTGTCGCCATAGGGCGTATGCGCACGATGCGTTCGTCGATGTCGGTGAGCAGTAGCCCGGGGGCAGCGGCGTTGGCGAGGGTGGTGGTCAGCGGTTCGGCGTTAACTTGGGCGCCGTTGGGGGTTTGTGTGATTGGCATGGTTTTTAAAGAATTAAAAGGGTTAAAATGGTTGTTGGTAATGGTCTGAAAGGTTTAAGAAGGCTTTTAGAACGAGTGTGCCTGATCCCAGAAGCCGGGTTTGATGTCGGCGAGGAAGTCGTCGCGCCCGGTGTCGTGTGAGGGTACCTGAGGCGTTGCCGTTGGTGTCGGCGTCATGCCGTATGGCTGCAACAGAGGAGTCAGGGCGTCGAGAGCAGCTTTATATCCGCGGTTGTAGGCGTTTTTGACGGCGATGTTAAACTCGGCGGTGTCGAGACGGCGGTTGAAAAGGTCGCTCTGCAAGAGTGCGCTCAGGCGGTCGGCAGCATCGGCTGTGGCGTCGGTAGCGGTGTCGGCAGCCGTCGCGGTTGACGTCGGGGCTTGTCGCGAGGTTTGAGACGGCTCTCGGTCTCGGTCGGCGTTTTGAGGTTCGGTTTGCGGTTCATCTTGTGGCGGTGTTTGAGGGTTTTGTGATTGGTTTTGTGATTGATTCTGTTCGATGGCAGAATCGGTGATTGAATTGGTGTTTGTGTCGTTCATTGTGTTTGGTATTGATTGGTTAAGCGGTTAATGATGATGCAAAGTTAGCATATCGGTTGGGGTGTTGTCAATCTGATGGCAGTATTTTAACGAACTATTAACAAGTTTGGCGCATTAGATTGGTAAACTTAACAGATTTTAGCTATTTCGCCGTCAAAGGTGTCGCGAAGCCTTGTCGATGAGATAGCGTCGTGCTCGGCGAGCCCAAGTCGCGCCGTTGAGGCTTGCCTCGTTTTCCAAGATTGACAGCAGCTGGGCAAAGCATATCGCGGCGGCGACAAAGCGCAGGACTGAGAATGACGACCCCGCGGGCACGAGTATCACCAAATCGACGGCGTGTGCCAACAGCAGGGCGACATACGAGCGCATGAGCGTGGTGAGGGTTTTGAGCAGACGTCGCGAAGAAATCTTGCTCTTGTTTGTCGGCGTTTTGCCCTGTTTGATGAGGGTGCGCGCGGCTCGCCGTGAGAGAGTTATCGCCGTGACGGCGTCGAGGAGTATCATCACCGTGCAGAGGGTGACGGCGGGCAGGGTGGGGGTGAGAAACGACACGACGGCGGCGGTGACAGAGGTCGCGGCGGCGCGCAGTATCATGGCTGAATTTGAATCGGGTGTCATAGTCTTTTCGGGTTGTGAATAAGTAAGTTAAAGATATTAGTCGGTTTGTTTTGACCGGCGAAGTCTGACGATGAGAACAATGGTCAGAGCCACGCCGAAGATGATGGTGAGCACCTGTGCCGGTCGCGGACGGTATCTCGTGTGCTCGGTGACTGTTGCAGACCTCGCCACGCGGCTCTCGGCTTGCACGGCAATGTTGGCGGTGCCGCTATGGTGGGCGTCAAGCGTGATGGTGTCGGCGACATCGGCGGTGAATGTCAGCCGCGGACGATACAGCGCGAACCGTTTCGGTGCATGTGTTGAGGCGGAGTCGCCGGCGATGGTGACAAAAACTGCCGAATCGGCATCAAGCGACAGCCGTGTCTGTGAGGTTATTAGTGCCGACAGCGATATGTCCAAAGTGTCGGTGCATTCGCCGATGAGAGCCTCGGTGGCAGTGATGTCGGTGACGTCGGCTGTGGTGGCAGTGGTGGCGGTCTTGGAGCTGTGGCATGCCGTGAGGATAATGGCTGACAGCGCGAGAATCGAAAATCTGATCATAGCATTTAGAGGGGGTTAAATGGAGTTTAAAGGTTTTTGATTAGCGGTATGTGTTCGGGGTCGGCAGAGGAGATGTCGGCATACTCGGCGGTGGCGTCGAAGCAGGGGCACGATTTGGGGGCGAAGTCGCGATGTGAATGTATCGTCGCCTCGGGATAACGCCGTTTGAGGCGGAACAGGAGTTTGCGCAGCGACCAACGTTGAGACTCGGTGCGCGTGTCCATGGGTGTCTTGCCGTCAGCGGTGACGCCGCCGATATAGCACACGCCGATGCTCTCGGCATTGTGTCCGCGGCAGTGAGCGCCGATGCGCGACTCGGGGCGTCCGACCTCGATGCGTCCGTCAAGACGCACGACATAGTGATAGCCGATCATGTCAAAGCCTATGCGGCGATGATAACTGTCGAAGTCGGCGGCAGAAACGTCGCGTCCGCGAGGTGTCGCCGAGCAATGAATGATGATTTGTGTGATTTTACGCATAATGAATGGTAATTTAAAGTTAATAAAGTGAATTATAGTGTGTTATTGTATGTTGTGGTGTGCTATTGTGAGCAGTGATGTTATGTGAGCCGCGATGCTTTGTGTCGCGTGGCGTTGCGTGTGTCAGCCGCCGGGGCTTTTTTGTGCGCCGCGCCGCCGCCCCCTTTTTTCTTCAGGTGGCTTTTACGTCAGACGGGGCTGCCGTCTTTTAGGGGTGATTTTCGGCGACGGATTTTTGCCGCGGCATTTTCGGTAACTTTTACAGCCGTCCGGGTCTGTCGGCTCTCACCTGCCTCAGTGGCGAACTTGTTCGCCGCTAAAAGTCAAAAATCAAAAATTTCAAAATTCGTTCCTCCCGCGCGTGTGTGAGAGAGAGATTTTAAATTTTCTTTTTTCTTTATATTCTTTTTTCTTTTCTTCTTAATCTTCTTGTTTGTTGCCGTTTAGTGTGTTGATTACTGTGTCGATTAGTGTGTCGATTTTGTGTCACTCGGTGTGTTGCCATTTACGCTGATGGCGTTGTATTTGTCTTAATTACAGAGTGTTGACTGTGTTGTTTGTGTGCCGTTCAGTGTGTCGATGGTGTGTTACAAAGTGTGTCGTTCAGTGTGTTGTTTAGTGTGTCGCTTGTGAATTTTGACAAACAAAACACTGAGTGCCGGTCACACTTGGTGATGTCGCCCGAATGACAATGCAAAATTACAACAAAAATTGGTATTTCGCAATTAAAGCACCGTTAAAAATGATTAATCGCCAACCGATGACCATTGAGATTATAACGGCAAAAATTGCTATTGCAGCCGCTACGGGTGACTTTTCAAAAAAAATGACTACCTTTGTAAGCTTAAACGGCACAGAACATCAATATCGGTGACAATGGCGACAACGGTAAGAGCAAAAAAATACCTCGGTCAACACTTTCTGACCTCAGTGGCAGTGGCGCGGCGCATAGCCTCGACGCTCGACGAATGCCACGGCATACCGGTGTTGGAGATAGGTCCCGGTATGGGCATACTCACGCGCGAGCTCCTCGACAAAGGTCACAACCTCAGCGTCATAGAGATAGACAGCGAGAGCGTGGCATACCTGCGCAAAAACTTCGCCGACCTCGACGGCGGGCATATCATCGAGGGCGACTTCCTCAAAATCGACCTCGGCGAGCTCTTCGCCGGCGGCGAGTTCAGCATTATCGGCAACTACCCCTATAACATCTCGTCACAGATATTTTTCAGACTCCTCGAAGTCAAAGACCGAGTGCCGATGTGCTCAGGCATGCTGCAAAAAGAAGTCGCCGAGCGATTGGCGGCACAGCCCGGCACACGCACGCGCGGCATACTCAGCGTCCTCCTCCAACTATGGTATGACGTCGACTACCGCTTCACCGTCGAGCCCGACGTATTCTCACCCCCACCAAAAGTGCGCTCGGGCGTCATAACCCTCAGCCGCAACAATCGGCGCGAGGCAGGCTGTGACGAGGCGCTGCTGAAAACCGTCGTCAAAACCACATTCTCCCAGCGGCGCAAAACCCTGCGCAACTCCATAAAACCCCTGCTGCCACCCGGCAGTCACATTGACGACCCCCTGATGAACCTGCGCCCCGAAGCGCTGAGCGTCGACGACTACATCAAACTTACGAACATCGTCACAACGTTGACAAACAAATAAAAAAACGGCAATGAAAGAGTATACCGACGAATACCTCGAGCGCATACGCGAGATTATCCGCGCCAACGATGCCGAAGCGGCGCGCAAAGAACTATCGGCGCTACACCCCGCCGACATCGCCGAGCTATACCAAGACCTCGACCTCGAACAAGCCGAATACCTCTACCGCCTCCTTGACGAAGACACCGCCGCCGACGTCCTCATGGAACTCGACGACGACGACCGCCAAAAACTCCTCGCCGCCATGCCCGCCGAGGAAATCGCCAAACAAATCGACCACCTCGACACCGACGACGCCGTAGACCTCATACAAGGGCTCGACGAAGAAGACCGCGACGAGATACTCTCACACATCGACGACGTCGAACAAGCCGGCGACATCATCGACCTCCTCAAATATGACGAAGACACCGCCGGCGGTCTCATGGGCACCGAGATGATCGTCGTCAACGAAAACTGGTCCATGCCCGAATGCATCAAACAAATGCGCATGCAAGCCGAAGACATGGACGAAATATACTACGTCTACGTTGTCGACGACGACGGCAAACTTCGCGGCGTCCTCCCCCTGAAAAAACTCATCACCCACCCCTCGGTGTCAAAAATCAAACACGTCATGGACCCCGACCCCGTCGCCGTCAAAGCCGACACCCCCATCGACGACGTCGCCCTCGACTTCGAAAAATATGACCTCGTCGCCATGCCCGTCGTCGACTCCATAGGCAGACTCCTGGGACGCATCACCGTCGACGACGTCATGGACCAAGTGCGCGAAAGCTCGGAACGCGACTACCAACTCGCCTCAGGTATCTCGAGCGACATCGACGCCGACGACTCAATCTTTGCCCAAACCAAAGCACGCATACCATGGCTGCTGATCGGCATCGTCTCCGGCATCCTCGCCTCCATGATCCTCGCCGGCTTCGAGTCAGAAATCCAAGCTGTGACAGCCCTCGCCCTCTTCATACCCATCATCGGCGGCACCGGCGGCAACGTCGGCGTCCAAGCCTCGGCGATCGTCGTTCAATCACTCGCCAACGGCACCCTCGAGCTGCGCGACTTCTCAAAACAACTCGGCAAAGAAATCATCGTCGGCCTGCTCAACGCCACCATCATCGCCGCCGTCATCTTCATCTACAACCTCATCATGCTCCCCGGCAACCTCGCCGTCACCGCCTCCGTCGCCGTCTCCCTCTTCGTCGTCGTCATCTTTGCCAGCATACTCGGCACCATTGTCCCCCTGACACTCGAAAAACTCCACATCAACCCCGCCCTCGCCACCGGACCCTTCATACAAGTCTCCAACGACCTCGTCGGGCTCATCATATACGTTCAAATATCACTCCTCTTCCTCGACATATTCTGACGGCCAAAGGACATAAAGACCCTTAACACCCCTATGACCCTCAGACCCCTTAACAAATTCAAAAAAATTGACTAACTTTGCAGTGTCGCGACCGTGTGTCGCCCCACAAACCCTAACATAAAATAGTAACAATCAAATGAATGTACTATACTCTTGGTTAAAAGACTATGTAGACTTTGACCTCGCCCCCGAAGCAGTGGCTGACGCCCTGACCTCGATCGGACTCGAAGTCGGCTCGATAGAACGCGTCGAAAGCGTGCGCGGAGGACTCCGCGGCATCGTCATCGGCAAAGTGCTCACCTGCATCGCCCACCCCGACAGCGACCACCTACACATCACCACCGTTGACCTCGGCGGCGAAGCCCCCGAACAAATCGTCTGCGGCGCCCCCAACGTCGCCGCCGGGCAAACCGTCGTCGTTGCCACCGTCGGCACCACCCTCTATGACGGCGACAAAGAATTCAAAATCAAAAAATCCAAAATACGCGGCGTCGAATCCATGGGCATGATCTGCGCCGAAGACGAAATCGGTATCGGCACCTCACACGACGGCATCATCGTCATCGACCCCGCCACAGCCCCCGCCCCCGGCACCCCCGCCGCCGACTACTACGGCATCAAAGACGACTACATCATCGAAGTCGACCTCACCCCCAACCGCATAGACGCCGCCTGCCACTATGGCGTAGCCCGTGACCTTCGCGCATACCTCGCCGCCCACGGCGGCTGTGGCGACCTACACCTTCCGCCCGTCGACACCTTTACCATCAACGACCCCGCGACCCCCGGCGTGAGCGTCACCGTCGACCCCGCCACCCAATGCACACGCTACAGCGGCATCACCATCACCGGCGTCACCGTCGCCCCCTCTCCCGACTGGCTCGCAACACGCCTCACCATGATCGGACTGCGACCCATCAACAACATCGTCGACATCACCAACTACATACTCCACGCCCTCGGACAACCCCTCCACTGCTTCGACCGCGCGAAAATCACCGGCGACACCATACACGTCACCACATGCCCCGGCGGCACACCCTTCACCACCCTCGACGGCGTCGAACACAAACTCGACGAGCGCGACGTCATGGTCTGCAACAGCGAGCGACCAATGGCAATGGCAGGCGTCTTCGGCGGCCTCGACTCAGGCGTCACCACAGACACCACCTCAGTCTTCATCGAAAGCGCATGCTTCAACCCCACACGCGTGCGCCGCACAGCCCGTCGCCACACCCTCTCGACCGACTCCTCATTCCGCTTCGAACGCGGCGTCGACCCCAACCTCGCCCCCTACGCCCTGCGCGTTGCCGCCCTCATGATTAAACAACTCGCCGGCGGCACAATCATCGGCGACACCGTCGACATATACCCCACAGAAATCAAACCATACCCCGTGACCCTCTCACGCACACATATGGACAAACTCGTGGGCAAACACATAGACGACGACACCATCGAAACAATACTCCACGCCCTCGAAATCCAAATCAACGACAAAACCACCGAAGGCTGGCAACTCGCCGTCCCCACATACCGCGTCGACGTCACCCGCGAATGCGACGTCATCGAAGACATACTCCGCATCTACGGCTACAACAACGTCGAAATCCCCACAGCCCTCCACGCCTCACTATCATTCAAAACCCCCACCGACAGCGACGAAGACACCCGTCGACACATCGCCGACACCCTCACCGCTCGCGGCTATCACGAAATCCTCAACAACTCACTGACAGCCGTCGCCTACTACCAAGACCTCGAACCCGAACGCTGCGTCACCCTCCTCAACCCCCTGAGTCAAGACCTCAGCGTCATGCGCCGCACACTCCTCTTCGGCGGCCTCGAAACCCTCGCCCACAACATCAACCGAAAAACCAAAGACCTCGCCCTCTACGAAACCGGCAACGTCTACGAACGCAACCCACAGGCACAATCAACCGCCGAGCGCCCCCTCGCCCCATACAGCGAACACCCGCGCCTCGCCCTCTGGCTCACCGGCGACACTCGCCCCGCCACATGGCTGCGCCCCGCCGACACCGCCACATTCTACGACCTGCGTCGCGACGTCACCGACATACTCACACGCCTCGGACTCAACCCCGCCGAGCTGACGTACACCCCCTCAGACTCACCCCTGTTTGCCACAGCCCTGACAATCACCCACCGCTCAGGCAAAAACCTCGGCACAATGGGCATGGTAGCCACAAAATACACACGCCTATGCGGCGTCAAACAAACCGTATGGTATGCCGAACTCGACATGGCAGCACTCCTCGGTGCCACACGCCGACGCACAATCACCTACACCGACCTGCCCAAAACCCTCCCCGTGCGCCGCGACCTCGCCCTGCTGCTCGACACCGCCGTCACCTTCGACCAAGTGCAAAACATCATACGCACCTCAGAACGCCGCCTGCTGCGCGACATCACACTCTTTGACGTCTACGAAGGCGACAAACTCCCGCAAGGCAAAAAATCATACGCCGTCGCCATAACACTCCAAGACAACGACAAAACCCTCCAAGACAAAACAATCGACGCCGTGATGACAAAAATCATCACAAACCTCAAAAAACAACTCGGCGCCGAACTCAGATAACCCCCCACCACAGAATATTAACAAACAACAATAAAAAAACAACAAACCAATGGGAAGAGCATTTGAATATCGCAAAGCACGCAAACTGAAACGCTGGGGCAACATGTCACGCACATTCACCCGCATAGGCAAAGAAATAACCATCGCCGCAAAAGCCGGCGGTCCCGACCCCGACACAAACCCACGCCTGCGCGCACTCATGCAAAATGCCAAAGCCGCAAACATGCCCAAAGACACCGTCGAACGCGCAATAAAAAAAGCCACCGACAAAGACGCCGGCGACTACAAAGAAATATCATACGAAGGCTACGGGCCCCACGGCATCGCCATATTCGTCGAAGCTGCCACCGACAATAACACCCGAACCGTCGCCAACGTTCGCTCATACTTCACAAAATTCGGCGGCTCACTCGGCACACAAGGCTCACTCACATTCCTCTTCGACCACAAAGTCGTCTTCAAAATCATGCCCAAAGACGGCGTCTCACTCGACGACCTCGAACTCGAACTCATCGACTATGGCGTTGACGAACTCGACCAAGACGACGAAGGACACATCGTCCTCTATGGCGCATACGAAGAAAACGCCAACATACAACGACACCTCGAAGAAAACGGCTACGAAATAATCTCCACCGAATTCGAACGCATACCAAACGACCTCAAAGACGTCACCGACGAACAACGCGAAAAAATCGACAAACTCCTCGAAAAACTCGAAGAAGACGAAGACGTTCAAAACGTCTTCCACAACATGCGCGAGCCCGACGATGACTCAGAATAACCCAGAATAACCCCCAAATAAAACTCCAAACAAAATCCCAAATAAAACAAACATTTCGTCATATTTGTTTGTATTAGATTTAATAATAACATTTGATTAGGAACAAGGACGCCTCCGGTCGTGAGACTCGGGGCGTTCGCCATTTTTCTATCGGCGCCCAATCCCTCCAATAATTCCAATAACTCCAATAGCTCCAATAACTCCAATAACTCCAATAGTTCCAATAACTCCAATCCCACCTCATTAAGAAAATTTAACCCTCGACCCTGTAATTATCACCCCCGACACGCGTCTTAGATAATGGCTGTGCCCAAAAAGCCACAGCCCTCAAAATATAACAAAAAACAGACAAAAAAACAATAGGTACAAAAAAATAAGTTAGAAAAATGAATTGTTTTAAGTTGACCCCCGGTGACATCACAGCCGGCACCCCCAAAAAACACACACAACACCACGGCGCGACACTGCGCCGCCTCGCGCTCATGCTCCTCGCCCTGACGATATGGGCAGGTGCGAGCGCCTTCACCGTGCGCCTGCGCGTCATCGACACCGAAGGCACCCCCGAAGAATACGCCACCGTGCGCATATTCACACCCTCCGACACCCTCCACGCCATCAACGGCGGCGTCACCGACACCCTCGGCATCTACACCGCCACCCTGCCACACGCCGGCGACTACCGCCTAAACGTCGAAGCAATGGGCAAACCCACCCTGAGCCGTGACTTCACCCTCACTGCCACCAACGCCGACATCGACCTCGGCACACTCACAACATCAGTCTCAGAACTCGCCGCCGTCACTGTCACCGCCCAACGACCACTCGTCGTCAAAGAAATAGACCGCCTGGGCTATGACGTCGCCGCCGACGACGACTCAAAAACATCGACAGTCAGCGAAATCCTCCGCAAAGTACCTATGGTCTCAGTTGACGCCGATGGCACAATCAGAGTCAACGGCTCGACAAACTTCCTCATATACAAAAACGGACGACCAAACACCGGGCTCTCAAACAACGCCAAAGACCTCTTTCGCGCAATGCCCGCGTCGACGATAAAACGCATCGAAGTCATCACCGAACCCGGCGCGCGATATGACGCCGAAGGCGTTGCCGCCATCCTCAACATCGTCACCTCCGACACCTCACGACTCTCAGGCGTTATGGGCAACGCCACCGTGCGCGGCTCCTCACTCAACCCCTTCGAAAACGCCATGCTATACCTCATGAGCCAAATAGGCAAAGTTACATTCTCAGTCAACGGTGGCGTGCAATATGTAAGCAAGCCCAACAGTCAAAACCGCCAAACCTCAGACTTCACCTATGACAACGGCACACAAATGACCAGCGACACCCACACCGACAACAAAGGCTGGGCAGGCTGGGGAGGCCTCGAACTCTCATACGACATGGATTCCCTCAACCTCTTCAACGTCGACGCCAACTTTATGTACTTCAACGTCGTCCCCGACGGCACCTCCTCAGTCACGATGCGCGCCGCTGACGGCAGCCCCCTCAGTGCCTACAACTCAGCCATTCACTACCCGACGTACAACTACCTGATGTTTAATGGCACAGCCTCTTACCAACACTCGACACACCGCCCCGGCGAGACACTCTCACTATCATACATGATCTCAACCACCGGGCAAGACAACCACGAAACCGAAACATACTCAGACATCGTCGGCGACATGTTCCCCTACACCTCGCGCGACAACATATACAACCTCCACTTCATCGAGCACACCATACAAGGCGACTGGAGCCGACCCTTCGCCTCAATACACCGCCTCGACCTCGGCGCAAAATGGATAATACGCCGCAACCACTCACAAGACAACTCAACATACCAAGGCTGGGAAACACGCACCGGCGACTTCCTCCACGTCACCGACATCGCCGCCGTCTACGCCCAATACGGCGTCAAACTCGGACGCTGGACAGCCATGGCAGGACTGCGCTACGAATACTCACACCTCAAAGCCTCATACCCCCAACCATCAGTGCCCGCTGCCGACGACACCCCCTTCGGCACAGACCTCAACGACTGGGTGCCCTCGGCAGCCCTCTCATGGCAAATCAACGACCGCAACTCCCTCTCACTCAACTATGCCACGCGCATAAACCGCCCCGGCATCGACTACCTCAAACCGACCTACATGTACACCCCCACACGCGTCTCATACGGCAACCCCGACCTCGCCTCAGCCCGCCACCAATCACTCAAACTCTCCTACATGCTCATAAAACCCTCATTCAACCTCTCATTCTCAACACAATACCAATTCACCGACAACGCCATCTCAGCCTACAACTTCGTCCGCGACAACGTCATATACAGCTCATACGGCAACATCGGCAAAGAACGCAACGTCTCATGGAACGCCTCAGGTATGTGGTCGCCCGGCACCAAAACCCGCGTCACATACAACCTCCAAGCCATGTACAAATACCTCAGTCAAGAAGGGCTCTCGGCTCACCGCTGGTGCTGGGGCGGATTTGCCTCCGTCAACCAAAAACTACCCTTCGGCATCGAAGGCGAATGCTGGGCATGGCTCGAACCCGCATGGCTCAACGACGTCTACACTCGCAACGCCGGCAGCACCTGGGACCGCCTATACCCCTCATTCTCTCTCAAACGCAACTTCCTCGACCAAGACCGACTCACACTCTCCCTGACATGGATGAATGTCGGTAAAGCCCACCCGTGCTACAAAGTCGAAACCTTCAACGGCTCATACACCGGCATGTATGAAATGACGCGCGACCACGGACAAGCCCTCGTCATCGGCATCTCATACCGCTTCGGCTCACTCAAAGCAAGCGTCAACAAAGTCAAAAACCGCATCACCAACGACGACCTCCAAGGACAACCCTCCCAAAACACCTCAAACTGATAACACTCTCCCTATAACACCCTCAAAACAACAAAAGGGGCTGTGTCGCAAAACATTAATTGCGACACAGCCCTTTATGTTTTACACCGGCTTATGACAAAGAGGCTGCGCATATTTTGACACAGCCCCACTTGTTGTTCGTCTTTTCAGACTGTCGCCCGTTTTCAGGCTTATTGCCCATTATTTTAGGCTTATTGTTCAGGTTTGCTGTCAGTTTTTTAGCGCGATTGTGATACTGATGCCCTCCCTCAGCCTCACCGTCGCCGACCCCGAAGTCGTCGTCGGCTCAGACAAATACTTCACATACAACGTGTGAGGCAACGGCTCAGACAACGTCAACACCACCTCGCCACACTTGATACCGCCACCGACAACCCCCGGCGGCACACTCGCGAGCGTGTGCTCATGTATCGTCAACCGATCCCTGACCCTGACCGCCGCCAAATGAAGTGCCGTCTGTGCCGGCAACGCCGATAATCCCTCACGCCTAAGCCTCAACATACCCCCCGTGCCAACGCTCACCGTCACACGCTCAGCCCCCGAAACATCATCAGCCCCGACACACGACACGTTACCGGTGCCCGATGCTCCGGTCTCATCTGATGTCAAAAGACGCAAAGTGAGATTTGTCGTCACAGCCGCCGCCTCTCCCGAAGGTCTCAGCGTGAACGCCACGACAACAGCCGCCAACAGCAACAACAATATCAAATCCTCGGTGCCAAGCTCCATACCACTCCGCTTATTAATAAAGACACAACAAAAGCCAAAAGAACCACGACCTTACCCGCGTCGTCCGGTCACTTTTGACCCGGATACTTTATGCGCGAATGATAGATAGTCGTCAACCTCCGTGTAAATGCCTTCTTGATGATATGCACGTCGCGGAACGACAACGTCGACTGATCATGAAGATGCTCGGCAATCTGAGTGTCAATGATACCGGTGACAAGACGCTCTATCGTTTGCGGGTCATGCTCACTCAACGACCGCGATGCCGCCTCCACGGCATCAGCCATCATCAATATCGACGCCTCGCGAGTCTGAGGGTTAGGTCCCGGATAAGTATAAGGCGCGGGATCCACCGTCTCCCCCGGGTGCTGCTTCTGAGCCGTGATATAGAAATACTTAGCCTTGCCACAGCCATGATGCTGAGCTATGAAATCTTTGAGTATGCCCGGCAGATGAGCGCGATCGGCACGCCTCAGACCATCGGCGACATGAGCGATGATGATCTGTGCCGACTTCTCCGGCGACAAACCGTCATGAGGATTGGCGCCACGCTGATTTTCAGTGAAAAATATAGGATTGGTGAGCTTGCCTATGTCATGATAAAGAGCCGCCGTGCGCACCAACAACGTGTCAGCGCCAATCTGAGCCGCCGCGTCGGCACACAACGCCGACACCGCCATCGAATGCTGAAACGTCCCCGGACACTCGTCAGAAAGCTGACGCAACAACGGCGAACCCGTGTCGGCAAGCTCCACCAACGTCACCGGCGACACGAAACCGAACGTGCGCTCAACAGCCGCCATCAAAATATACGTGATAGTCGTGAGCATGCCGGCAATACCCAACGCCAACAGCGGACGCCACTGTATGTCACTCAGCGACCCGGCAGCAATCAAATGCACCGTCACATAGGCGAGCAACAGCGCGCATGCCGTCACCGCCGACGTGCGCAACAACTGCGTGCGCTGTGTCAGATCTCGCAACGAATAGACGGCGACCGTCCCCGCGACAAGCTGCACAAAAACATACTCCAAATGCAACGTCACCAACGGCGCCGTCAACAATGTCAGCGTCAGCGACACGGCGATGGCGACACGACCCCCATAATAAACATTGGTCAAGATCGGCGCTATCGCCAACGGTATGAGATAAGGCGCCAGCGACGCCATCGTCACATTCAACGCCAAAGCTATGAAATAGAAAACGCTGATCAACAACAACAAGAACAACGTCTTTTTCAAAGTGCGCAATATCTGCGGCTCAAAAGCCCACAGATAGGTGAGCAACAACAACAATATCGCCAACACATACAACGCCACGCCCAACACCGTCAGCCACTCCGAACGATTATTGTCGCCCGTGTGACTCTCGCGCAACGTGCGCTGATAATTCTGCAAATTCGTATAATGTTGCGCTGTGATGATCGTCCCCCTCTCGATGATCGTCTGACCGCGGATTATGCGCCCCGTTGCTGCCGTATAGCGAGCCTTCTCCTGTGAGAGTATCTGAGCGTCAAGCTCACTGTCATAATCGATGTCGGGCGTGATAATGCGAGCGATGTCAGAATGCACCAACAGAGCGTGACAATCACTCTCGCGAGCTATCGTGTCGAGGCGCATGAATACATCGCGAGGCGTGGCGAGCGAGGTGCGCGCGATGCGTCTCAGCTCGCCCGGCGACGTCTGCAACAATATGTCCGAGGCTGTCGTCTGCTTGCTGTCAGAAATGATGCCCGCGGCGTATGCCTCGCGAAGACACTCGCGCAAACGCGGTATGAACTGCGACGGGCGCGGAAAACTGAACAACGCGCTCGACGACATTGCCAACGAGTCGGGAGTGGCACCGATGGCTTCCACTGCCGCCTCGATGACCGAATCGACATTCACCGCCACTCGCGTGTAAACCGGCGTGTGATTGCGCGTCAGAGAGTCTATAGAATCCTGCGCGGCGTGAGCATCAGGATAAATGTCGATGTCACACGGCGCATAAAGCGTCGGATAATTCCACGGCTGCCCCACGGCATACTTATAATTGTCTGCCGAAGGCTTGGGATATGTATAAGCTATCAGCGCCGTCAGCGCCAAGCTCAAAACTATGGCTATTGTTAGAGGACGTTTCATGTGTTGTTGAGCGTTTGTTTATGACGACACCCGCCGAAAGTCATACTCTGGTGGCTTTTTGAACGCCGGGTATCTCTTTGAGACGATTGAGAAGGTCGTCGAGAGTCTGTATGTTTTGCAACTTGACATATATCTCAGAATGGAATATCTCGTTGTCTGCTTGTATGTTGAGTTGTCTCAGATCTATCGATGGCTGAGTGGCTATCGTCAGTGTTATCTCTTGAAGTATGCCGTGGCGGTCGATGCCGTCGAGCTGTATATGGGCGAGGAACAACGCGTCGGGTGTCGATGCCCACCGCGTCTCAAGAATGCGGTTGCCATAGCCGGCTTTCAGCACGAGAGCTCGCGGGCACGTCAATGAGTGCACCACCACACGCCCGTCATCATCGATAAAGCCCATGACATCGTCGCCCGGTATCGGACAACAACAATCGGCTATGATATAGTTCGGCTTGCCGTCATCATTGCGCAAGACATACGTCTTATGAGTGTCAGGCAACACCACGGGCTTGGCATTGTCACCGCCCTCGTTAACCTCGCCGGCGTCCCCGGTGGCGGCTTCATCTTCGTGAGGATGCTTCTTACCCATACCCGGAATGATGGCTACCGTCGCACCGATGATTTTTGACAAACGCCCCTGCTTTTTGCCCTTCGCCGGCGGCAACAACAACTCGGGAGTCAGCACCTCGGGGTTGTCGGCGACCAAAAGACAGAGATCATCGCGCGTCTGCACGCCCAAGCGATTTTGCAAATTATTGAGCACCTGCACCGTGAGTTGCGCATTATTGTCACTGAGAAACTTGTCGAGAACTTCGCGCCCGTTGCCTATCTTTGCCGTGCGAGCACGACGCAAGGTGCGCGACAAACGCGAGCGAGCCTTGGCGGTCTTCAAAAACGTCAGCCACTCAGCCTGAGGCTGTGCCGACTGCGAAGTCAATATCTCGACTTGGTCTCCCGACTGCAATGTATGATTTAACGGCACAAGCGTGTGATTGACCTTGCCGGCTATGCAATGCAAACCGAGATCGGTGTGCACATTAAAAGCAAAATCCAACAGCGTGGCATCTGCCGGCAACGTGATCAGCTCGCCCTTGGGCGTGAACACCACAATCTCCGAGGCAAAAAGATTGAGCTTGAGCGTGTCGAGAAAGTCTATTGCCGACGGCTCGGGATTGTCAAGAATATCCTTGATGGTTTTCAGCCACACGTTAAGCTCTGTCTCCTCGTCACCCTCACCGACCTTATAACGCCAGTGGGCGGCAAAACCCTTCTCGGCGATGGCGTCCATACGCTCCGAGCGTATCTGAACCTCTATCCACTTGCCGTCAGGACCCATAACCGTCAGGTGCAAAGCTCGATAACCATTGGCTTTGGGCGTCGTCAGCCAATCGCGCGTGCGATCGGGGTGGGGCTTATAGAGGTCGGTGATCGCCGAATATATCGACCAACAAGTCGACTTCTCCTTTGCCGGGTCGTCACACTTAAAAATTATGCGCACGGCATACAGATCATAAACCTGATCAAAAGGCACATGCTTGGTCTGCATCTTGCGCCATATCGAATACACCGACTTGACACGCGCGCGCGCCTGATAGTCCAAACCCATTTGGTCGAGCTTGTGACGCAGGGGGCGCGCAAAATTCTCATATATCACATCGCGACTCTGCTGTGACGCCGCGATTTGAGCCGTGATTTGCTCATATGCCGCAGGGTGTTCATATTTAAAGGCGAGATCTTCAAGCTCGGTCTTGATGGCATACAAACCCAGACGATGTGCCAACGGCGCATAAATATAAAGCGTCTCGCCGGCAATCTTATATTGCTTGTTCGGTGCCATAGACCCCAGCGTGCGCATATTATGCAGGCGGTCAGCCATCTTGATCAGTACCACGCGAATGTCCTGACTCATCGTCAACAACAGCTTACGAAAATTCTCGGCTTGCAGCGACGCCTTGTCGCCGAAAATGCCGCCCGAGATTTTTGTCAGACCCTGAACGATGATGGCTATCTTGTCGCCAAAATGGCGGCGTATGTCCTCAACGGTATATTCTGTGTCTTCGACGACATCATGCAACAACGCCGCGCATATCGACGTCGACCCCAAACCTATCTCCTGACAAGCAATTTGTGCCACCGCTATCGGGTGAAGAATATACGGCTCGCCCGAACGACGGCGCACACCCTCGTGGGCGGCACGCGCAAATTTAAATGCACGGTCAATGATTTCGACCTTCTTGCGATGGTTGGTCGCCAGATAAGTGTCGAGCAGGTGACGATAAGCGTCTTGAATCAGAGTGTTGTCATCGATGGGTGTCATAGTGTGGGGAGTTTTGGCAAAGATAGTGATTTTTTTGACAACTTTAACATTATTGCCTCAACATTTATCGTCGGCGCGGCGTTGCCTCCAATCCCGTAGACTGTTGGCGCGACCCCGATCCTATGCCGGGTATCGACAGTGAACCCGACCCCGAGCGACGGTTGGTGCCGAAAGGATCATTGGGATCATAGTCTTCTTCACCGTCCTCACTGCTGTCGTCCTTCTTGGCTTTCACACCCTTAGGCTTGTTTTTGAGTATGTCGAGAGGCTTCTGCCCGTCAAGTGGTATCGCATACGGATCCCACGTGATCTGATTTTCCCAGTTGGCGCGCAACTTTAAGGCTCGCGGATAATATGCTGACGCCTCGGGCTGTTGCCACCGGTGAATGTCGCCGGGGGTGTAGAGCGTGTCGCCGTTGGTGTCAAAGAAAATACGCGCATAATACGTTCCCGGTGAGATGTATTGCAGCGTTGCCGTTCCCGATGGCGGCAGAGCCACCGTGCGCACAGCCTTATCGTTCTGATCGAGCAGCTGCAACACCATCGCCGTCGTGTCTGTCGTCGTGACACTCACGCCGAGCGTGGCATAATCTTCTTCGCGGCGCATCTGAAATTCATGGCGCAACGCCTTCGCCGGTATGTCATAAATGCTCCTGACGGCGGCTGAGTCGGCACTCAGACGATATTTTGCCCCGGGCTTTAACGTCGGGCGCAATATAAACTGTGTCAGCGGGTGCGTCGGGTCGGCATTCAACGGCGGCATCGGCAGCGCTACCCACGTGGTGTCATCGAGTGTCTCAAAATGAAACATCGCCGTGTCGATTACACCTATGGGCTGTGTCAACGCAAAGCGCAGTGGCTGTCCGATGTCATGCGTGGGTTGACTCAACGCCTTGATTGACAGCGTGGGCGGCAGGCTGTCACGAGCCTCGTCCTTCTTATTCTTCTTGGGTGCCTTGTAGGTCAGCGTCAACGTGTCTGTCATCGTCGAGTCGGCACTCAGACGCAGGGCAAAACCCAACTTCAACGTGTCGGCATCGATATGTCGGCGATCCCTGAGCCACAGCGTCAGCGTGTCACACGTGGCGTTGGCATCGAGCAGAGCCGTCGGCGGCGTCAATGGCTCGGGGGGCAGACTGTCGCTCAACAGCGTCAGCGTCGGCAGCGTGTCGGCGCGTGTCGCGAGTTGCAACGTTATCTGCTCGCGCTCCGGGCGATGATAATTTTGTATATACTGCTTGGGCTTGTCCTGATTGAAAACCGTGAGTATGATGTCGTTGGGCAGGTAAAGCGTCGCCGGGTGCGTCACTATCGAGTCGCGACCGAGGTGGTCTTGGAGCGTGTCGGCGTGTATCGTGGGCGCAGTCCACGGCGTGATTGCCACGGGGTGAAAGCCTATATCCTCACTCATATCCCACAGGTTATCGTTATTCTTGTCGGCGACGGCATACAAGCGATAAGGTATCGGGCGCAGACCGCGCAGGGTGAACTGACCCCGCGCATTAGTGCGCGTGATATACGAGAAGGGCTTGCGCTCATAAATCGTATCTGTCGTGTCGGGCGACGCCACAACCGTCAGCGACGTGATAGGCTCGAGCGTCAACGCCTCAAACGCAATACCCGAAATGCGCATCGTGTCTAATGTGTCTCCCGTGGCAAACTGTATGGCGAGACCATCGAGAACATTGCCCTCGTTGAGATCCTTGACGGCATCACTAAGGTCAAGCGTGTAAGTCGTGCCGGGCGCGAGCGTGTCGCGCAGCGTCACCGTCAACTTCTTGCCGAGAGCGCGAGCTATCGGTGCCGAGGCTGTGCGCGGCGACAACGTGATTTTCGTCAACGGGTCTTGAACCTCGATATTCTCGTCAAACGTGAGCGTTATCTGCTTGGGATTGACTCCCAACGAACGGTGAACGGGCGACGAGGCGACAAGGCGCGGAGGCATATAGTCGCGAGGACCTCCCTCGGGGTGACCGATAGAGGCGCACGCACACATGATGACCGTGGCGACCACGGCAAATGTCAAGATATGGAGCTTGTTGCGCATAATCATTGTTTTAGTCTTTTTTTGCGGCGAGTGTCAATGGGCATCGAGCCAGTTTTGTGCCGAGGCGACATGCAGAGTCAGCGGAACGCTCAACTCGTATGGATTGGTCATCAGTGGCGGCAATTCGCGACACAATCTTTCAAGCTCACCGGGATAAACGTCAAACAACAGTTCGTCGTGTATTTGAAGTATAATCCGCGAGCGCAATCCGCTATCAAGCAGATGGCGATGTATCTGAACCATAGCCTTCTTGATGATGTCTGCCGCCGACCCCTGCAAGGGCGTGTTGATGGCTATGCGCCGCGCGGCGGCGGCGAGTGTCGGATTTTTTGAGTTGATGTCGGCTATCGGACGCGCACGCCCGGCGAGAGTCGTGACACTGCCTGTCGTGCGCGCCTGTTCGAGCGTCGTGTCGATATACCGCGAAATGCCGGGAAAACGCGAGAGTATCGTGCGTATCAAATGTGACGCCTGTGACTGACTTATCGAGAGTTGGGCGGCGAGACCATGGGCGGTGATGCCATAGATGATGCCATAGTTGGCGGTCTTGGCTGTCGCGCGTTGCTCGGCGGTCACCGCCTCGGGGGCTACATCATAAATTTGTGACGCCGTTATCGTGTGCATATCTTTATCGTCGCGCAAAGTCTCCAACAACAGCGGGTCTTGCGAGTAATGAGCGAGCAGGCGTATTTCGATTTGGGAATAATCCATCGACAACAACGTGTGCCCCTCGGGAGCAACGATACAGCGGCGTATCTCGCGTCCCAGTGGCGTGCGCACCGGAATGTTTTGAAGATTGGGTCGCGTCGACGTCAGACGTCCCGTGGCGGTGCCGGTCTGCGACAGCGTGGTGTGCAGACGTTGGCTCGTGGCGTCGATCAGTCGCGGCAGGGCATCGATATATGTCGTCAACAGCTTGCGTATGTGGCGATAACGCAAAATCACCGGCACCAAGGGGTGTGCCTCGGCATAACGTTGCAGGGTCTCCTCGGTCGTGGTGTATGCCCCGGTGGGCGTGCGCGGCGGCGTGGGCTGCAAGCCGAGAGCGTCAAAGAGTATCTCTCCAACCTGTGTCGGCGATGCCGGGTTAAACGTGCGTCCGGCGAGCGTGCCGGCTTGGGCTGTGAGAGTCTCGAGCTGTGCCGCCGTGCTGTCGTGCAGCGCGCTCAATGCCTTGGTGTCGAGACAAATACCCTGTTCTTCGATGTCGCATAGTATGGCACTCAACGGCAATTCCACCTCATCGTAGAGACCAAGCAAACCCATAGCGTCAAGTTCGCGCGTGAGACGCTCGCGAAGTGCCGTGAGAGTCTTGGCATTCTCGGGGCTCAGAGGCGTAGCCGTGGGGTTTATCAGATACTGCGCTATCGTCGTGTCAAAGGGCAGTGGCGAGGGGTCGGGCAACCCCCGGCGATGCAAGTCGTGGAGATGCTCTTTGAGGTCGGTGACGACATCATCGGCTATCGTGTCCTCCACGCCGTCATCATGGCTGTCGGCGGTGTCGGCGGTGCTGTCTTCAAAGACGTCGAAGAGCGAAGGCGCCGCCGGTGCCGTGGTTTTCTTGGTTGTGGCTTTGGCTGTGGACTTGACGGCACCGAGGCGGCTCAACAGCTGAGGCATGTGTAGCTCGGTGTACAGGCGCGTGAGAGTGGCGGTATCCTGCTCGGCGATGCTCAGGCTCAACGGCGTGACACCCTCGGGCAGAGGCACATCGGTCTTTATCGTCGTCAGAGTGCGCGCCAACAGTATGTCGTCGACGGCATCGGTGATTTTCTTGTTCAGCGACGGCGACAGACGTCCCTCGCGCGCCGCCGCGATTATCGCCGGAATGTCGCCATGCGTGCGCAACAACGTCGCCGCCGTCTTGGGTCCCACGCCCGGGCAACCCTTGATATTATCGGCACTGTCACCGGCGAGAGCCAACAGGTCGATGATTTGGCTCGTGCGCAACAAATCATAATGCTCGATGGCGGCTTGCGTGTCAAGTGTCTGATAACCGGCGGTCGAGGGCTTGAGTATGGTGATGTTGTCGTCTAACAACTGAGTATAATCCTTGTCGGGAGTGATGATAGTCGTCTTTATCCCCTGCTTCGACGCCTCGCGAGCAAGGGTGCCGATGATGTCATCTGCCTCATACAGCGGCACTTGTATCGTCTGTATGCCGTGAGCATGAGTGATGTCGAGTATGTGGGGCACGGCGACGGTGATGTCATGAGGCTGTGGCGGACGGTTGGCTTTGTATGACTCAAACAGATCGTGTCTGAACGTTATCCCGTGGGGTGGGTCGAGCACAAGGGCGGCATGCGTCGGGCGAAGACGCTTCAACAAGTCATCGAGTGTCATCGTGAACGAGTGTATCGGCGACGTGTTGATACCCTCGGGATTGAGCCGCGGGTGTGACAACGTGGCATAATACGCACGATATATCAGAGCATAAGCGTCAAGCAACAACAGATGTGACATCTTCTTCAACTTTTTTATTTTTACGGGGACGACAGATTTTATTTTTTATGTGGGCGACAGATGACGTCCGCGCCGGTCTTTTATTATTATAACAACAAACCGCGACAAATGGCTCACGCCACCACTTTACAGCGGTGTCGGCATATCCTCGGGTTGGTCGTCCTTGGTGAGATCGAGCACGACATTGTCGGGCCCCTTCTCATAATACTGCTTTTTAAGCGGATTGGCACATGCCTCGTCATACACACGGCGACGGCGAAGAATGTCAATGGCTGTATATATCGCCGAACGCAAAGGTTGAGTGTCGGCAATGCCTTGCCCTACAATATCGTATGCCGTGCCATGGTCGGGCGATGTGCGCACGTATGGCAACCCTGCCGAATAGTTGACACCGGTCGACAACGCCAAGGTCTTGAACGGCGTCAACGCCTGATCATGATACATCGCCAGCGTCGCATCAAAGCGGCTGAAAGACCCGGCGCCAAAAAATCCGTCTGACGAATAAGGTCCGAAAGCATGAATGCGACATTCTTCCTGTGCCTGCTTTATCGCCGGAATGATGACGGTCTGCTCCTCATCGCCGATGAGTCCGCCATCACCGATGTGAGGATTGAGCGAGAGCACGGCGATATGTGGGTCTTCAACGGCAAAATCGCGGCGCAAAGTCTCATGCAGAGTCTTCAATGCCTGCACAATCTTGTCGCCGGTGATCTGCGACGACACTTGGCTCAGTGGTATATGCTGGGTTAGCGTCGCCACCCTCAACGTCTCCGAGCACAACAACATCAACGGCTCGGGACCCTCGGGATTGAGCGCATGATGTAGATAAGGCGTGTGTCCCGTGAACGGAAAATCATCAGACTTTATCGTATTCTTATCTATGGGCAACGTCACCAGCGCGTCGACCGCTCCCTGACGCAAATGCTCGGTGGCAAGCGTCAGCGCCGCACGCGCCGCCGCCCCGGCTTCCGCAGACGGCTTGCCGGGCGTGAGCTGAAAATCCTCGCCCGTGACATTGATGATTGACACATTCTGCTCGCGAGCCTGACGCGGCTCATTGATGACGGTCATCGGCACCGGCGGCAGCTGCAACAGTCGGCGATACTGCCCGGCAATATGCGCCGACCCATAAATGATCGGAGTGAATAACTCCAACAATCGCGCATCGGCGAGCGTGCGCAACAAAATCTCATAGTTTATCGAATTGGGATCACCCTGAGTGATGGCTATGCGTGGTTTTTTTGCCATTGTCGTTACTATTATAAGGTCTTCAAAGATTTTAAGCTCTTGAAGAACGCCTTGATAAATTATTTGTTATGCAATCGTTGTGATAATTGTTATTATTTCTTTGTTTTTAAAGTCTTTAAATCCTTTAAATTCTTTGTCTAAAAAGCCTTTAAAGTCCTTTGTTTGTAAAGTCTTATAAAGTTATAGACCTTAACATTTTTGTGTCGATGTGATGCTGTGAGCCGTCAACTGTCCGCAGGCGGCTTTGATGTCCTGACCGCGCGAGCGTCTCAATGTCGCTGTCACACCCATATCGTTGAGCATATCGCGAAACGCCACCGCCCGCCCATGCTCCGTCGCCTGATAATGAAAATCCTCGCGAGGGTGCAACGTCAACAAATTGACACGTGACCCCGGTATGCGCCGCGCAATGTCGGCGAGGGCGCGAGCATTGACATCACGATCATTGGCACCGCGCAACAACAGATATTCAAACGTCAGACGACGATGGTCGTCAAACCTGTAACGGCTGAGCAAATCAAGAGTGTCGGCGATGGGGTAGGCGCGTTCTATGGGCATGATTTTTGACCTCAACGCCGGGTCTGTGGCATGCAAAGAGATGGCGAGGTTGACATTCGTGGTCTCCAAGATGGTGCGCAGTCCCTCAGGCTTGCCTATGCTCGACAACGTTATGCGGCGCGGCGAGATACCCAAGCCCCATGGCGCAGTCACCGCCTCCAATGCCGCGAGCACGGCATCGAGATTATCTGTCGGCTCGCCCATGCCCATAAGCACGATGTTGGTCAAAGGCGTGTCTCCCGGCGTCGGAGTCATGACTATCTGATTGATGATCTGCGCCACACTCAGATTGCCGCGCAAACCCAACGTCGCCGTGTGACAAAAACGACAACCCATGCGACAACCTGCCTGCGATGATATACACAACGTGTTGCGACGATGCTCCTCCTCGGGAATGAGCACCGTCTCCACCGGTGTCGCCACCGACGTGCGATACAAATACTTTGCCGTGCCGTCCGACGACACACTGCTGCTCAACGGAGCCTCAAACCCCGTGGTGACACCCATGGCGATGAGGCGTGCGCGTGCCGCCTTGGGCAAGGTCGTTATTCGGTCAATATCGCTGACATGCTCACTATATATGGCATGCGCCAACTGACGAGCGGCAAACCCGCGCAATCCCACGGCGTCCGTCAGCTCGCGCATCTGTGCCGGCGTCATTCCCAACAACGCCACCTCACGATGCCCGGCGTCCGGACTCACTTGCCCGGCGCCCAACGCTGCCTGACCTGTTGGCTGTATTTGTGATTTATCCTTGATCATTGATGTCGTTAATCATATCATAGTGCAAAGATAATAAAAATCACCATAACAGCCACCACACACCGCCAACCTAATCAACCCCACCACCCCCAATGCCCATTATGTCTAACAGACCCCATAAATAACCTTCATCACTATCTTACTCTTTTGATCTCTTGACAAAGACGCCGCCCGGGGCAATCACTATGTCCCGGGCGGCTTAATTGTTAAATCAATCTTTAAAAAAGAACTTTATTTCTTTGTGCGTTTGCCGATGAGGTATGCCACCGGTGATGCCACATAGATGGTGGCGAGTGTACCGATGATAACACCAAGACTCATGGCAAAGATGAATGAGCGTATCGAGTCTCCACCGAGGATGAAGATTACTACCAACACGAGCAAGGTCGATGCCGAAGTCATAATCGTACGTCCCAAGGTTGAGTTGATTGACTTGTTGAGCGTTGTGAAGAAGTCTTGTTTGGGGAACAAGCCGATATTCTCACGAACACGGTCAAAGACTACCACCGTATCGTTAATCTGATAACCGATGACTGTCAGGATTGCCGCGATAAATGTTTGGTCTATTTCCATAGCAAACGGGAAGACGCCTTTCTTGAATATCGAATAGATACCGATGATGGCGAATGCCGTGAAAGCCACGGCGGCGAGTGCGCCTACCGAGAATGCTATGTTGCGGAAACGCAACAAGATGTACAGGAACATGGCGATCAACGCGAAAGTCACGGCAATGTATGCCTCGGTCTTCATATCGTCGGCAACCGTCGGTCCTACCTTCTGTGACGACACAATGCCTTGTGAGGCATCGGTGGTCGAGAACTGCTCGGGAGTCATGCTTTTTGAGATAAAGCCACCCTCACGCAAACCGTTATAGAGTTTATCGGTGATTTCTTTTTCGGTCGTTTCACCATCATATTGTGCCTCGATCTTATAGTTGGTCGAGATGCGCACTTGGTTTGACGACTCGATGGTGATTACCGATATCTTATCATCAAAGGCGGGGAGCAGTTGATTTTTAACAGCTTCGGGATCTACCGGCTTGTCAAATTTGACAACATAGTTGCGACCGCCCGAGAAGTCGATGCCCGATTCGAGTCCGCGCAGTGACAATGAGGCGATGAACACCACGATCAGGGCGATGGCAACGGTGAACGCGCCTTTGCGTTGTCCTATGAAGTTGATTTTTGCGTTATGGAACATGTGGCGTGATACCACGGTGGTGAACGTCAGACGTTGCATAGCTTTGGTGTGACCAAAGGCGATGAACACGAGACGACTCAGATATACGGCGGTGAAGAACGAGCATACAAGACCGATGATCAACGTCGTGGCAAAACCTTTGATGGGACCTGTGCCGAAGAACAACAGAATGACACCCGTGATCACCGATGTGAGGTTCGAGTCAAAGATTGCCGAGAATGCGTTAGAATAACCGTCGGCGATAGCGTTGCGCGGTGTCTTGCCGGCACGCAATTCTTCCTTGGCACGCTCAAAGATGAGCACGTTGGCATCGACTGCCATACCCAGCGACAACACGATACCGGCGATACCCGACATCGTCAGCACGGCTTGGAACGATGCGAGGATACCAAACGTGAAGAAGAGGTTGAATATCAAGCACAAGTTGGCGATCGAGCCGGGAATGAGTCCGTAGAAGACAATCATGAAGATCATCAACAATACCAATGCGACAACAAACGAAATCATACCGTCTTGTATGGCTTGTTGACCGAGAGACGGACCGATGACCATATCAGAGATGACGTTGACTTTGGCTTTCATTTTACCGGCTTTGAGCACGTTGGCAAGGTCTTGTGCCTCGTCGATCGAGAAGTTGCCGGTGATTGACGAGCGTCCGCCGTCGATTTTGTCGTTGACGTTGGGTGCAGAGTATACTTGGTCGTCAAGCACGATGGCGATGGCGATAGCGCGTTGGTCATTGCTGTTTTGCACACCGCGCAGGGCAGCGAGGTCGCCGGTGATGCGTGACCACTTGCGTGCGCCCTCAGAGTTCATTGTCATCGATACCTCGATGTCGCGACGCAGAGAGTTGGTGTTGCGGTCGGCGGTGGCGTCGGTGACAACTTGTCCGTCAAGCACGGGACCGCCGTCACGCAGGCGCAGAGCATAGAGTGCATAGCCATCTGAAACTTCGGTGACTTTGCCGGTCTTGGGATCCTTCTCCGGGTGAGTCTCGGGCTTTACGCTCCAAGCGAGTTTGAGGTCGCGAGGCAGCAGGTTGGCATATTTCACAAACAGCTCATTGATTTGGTTTTGGGCTTGTTGGTCAGCCACAAAACCTACGATACCATAGTCGGGACGCAAGCCGGTCGTCGGGTGCATGGCGGCGTTGAGCACTGCTGCCGTGGCAACCGAGTCTTGTTGGGCGCGTTTCACAACCTCGATAAGTGAGGGCGCGATGGCGTCATAGCGATATACCTCATAAAACTCGAGGTTGGCTGAGCGTTGCAGAAGTTCGCGAACACGTTGGTGATCTTTTACACCGGGGAGCTCGAGCAATATCTGACCCGTCTTGCCTTCGAGAATTTGGATGTTGGGTGATACAACGCCAAATTGGTCGATACGTTTGCGAAGGGTCTTCGTGGCTGACGTCTCAACGATGTCGTTGATGGCGGCGCTCAACTCTGAGGCTGCGGCTTTGGCATTGTTGGTCTTAACCGTCGGTGAGAAAATCACACTCAGGTCGGCTTGTGGTGCAAGAGTGGTGTATTGACCGATGAATTGTTTCACATAGTCCTCGTTGGGAGAATGTTTGATTATCGTGTCAGTCAGCGCGATGGCACGCTCGATGGTCGAGTCGTTGTGCACCGATGCGAGTTGACGTATCATGTCGGGCATGTCGACCTGGAGTATGACGTTCATACCGCCTTTAAGGTCGAGACCGAGGTTTACGCCCCATTTGCGCACCTCGTCAAGGGTGTAACCGAGATAAACTTTTTGTTGTCCAACCGAGTCCATATAATGCTTATAGGCTTGATTATAAGCCTCATCGGCATTGGCTGCATGGGCTGACTGTGTTTTGGCATAAGTGTCTGCGCGATCCTCATACTTCGAGTTCACATAGGTGAACGAGAGATAAAACGCGCAAATTAAAATGAGAAAGACTGCTATTACTCCGGCGAGTACTGAGCCGAGTTTTCCTTTGTTTTGCATGTTGTTAGGGTTTGTTATTTATTTTTTTTACTTTTTTAAGCGTGATTTGAGTTTGCAAATGTAGTGTTTTTTTTTCTAAAAGTGAGGTTTTTTTATCATTTTTTCACCCCAACCGCCTAATATTCGCCTCTCTCACGCCCTCGCCGCCTCACAGCCTCAGCCTCAGTGTCAGCATGCCGTTCAGGCGTTGGGAGGGAACTGACGGCGTCAGCAGGTAGCGGCGACACAGCAGGTTGTTGAGGTGCAGACCGAGGTTCAGGCGTGAGGTGATGTCATAGTCGGCGCCGAAGCTCAGGTCGTTGATTGCCCCAAGGTCGGTGGTGTTGCCGGTAGACACGATGGCATAGTAGAGCGTGGAGCCGTCGGCGGGCACGGGTAGCGCCATGCGCGTGATGTTGTTCGTGTGACGATTGGGTCGGTATGTATGGCTCAGTGAGAGATTTAATGACTCGATGGGCTTGTAGCTGAGCGCGATATGTGTTTGCAACGGCGCTTGGTCATAGTTTGAGGCGTGGCTGTTGCGAGGATTGGCATCGTCAGCGTCGGTGTGGCTCATCAGGTGTATGTCGCCGAGAATGTCGAGGGTGTTGCAGGGGGCGTATGTCAGCGTGACGCCATAGCGTGCGCCGTGAGTGTCGAGGCTGTGATAGCCGGTGTTTTGTGTCGAGGCATCATAGGCGAGCGTGGGATTGTCGTGGGTTATGGTGTAGTTGACATATGGGCGGATGTTGAATCGCGGGTGGGGTGTCAGGCGCAGGCTCAAGGTCGCGTCCATAGGCGTGTATGACGGGTCGGGAGTCACCGGCGTGATAATATAGCGATGGGTGGCAAGCAATGCCGGCAGTGTCACGAGGCGCGTGCCGCCGGTGACGGTGAGCTGGGCGGCGACGGTGGCTCGCGGCGTGTATTGTATGACAACATCGGGAGCGATGTGCATAGTGCCGCCGTCGATCGTCGTGTGGGCATAGTCGAGGCTGACGCCGAGTTTCAACCTCAGGTCGTGGCGCGGGCGCAGGGTCAGCGACGGCGAGAGTGTGGTGATGTTGGCATTATTGCTCGCGCCGGTGTTGCCGACAAAATAGCTGTCTAACAGCGATATGTGCTCGCTTTGGTGTTGCAGGACATTGCGCAGGGTGATGTTGAGCGTATTCTTGTTTTTAAGGGGTATCGTGGCGGTGGCGGCGATGTCGAGCGTCGTCTCGCTGTTGTCATAGTCGGTATAGCGTGTCGCTGCCGGCGAGTCGTTGTTGTAATAATGGTCGAGGGGCGTGCCGTGATGTTGCAGAGCAAGACTCAGTGTCAACGGCAAGCTCGCTTTCAGCGGATTGTGGAAGACGGCGCTCAGTCCCACGGTGTTGGTGGTTTGGCGCAGGTCGCTGTTGAGACCGGTGGGCAACAGCCGGCGGTTGTAATCATAACCGGCGGCGACATCGAGGGTGGCGGTGCTCGCCAACGTCAATTGATAGAGGGCGGCGGCACGCAGAGCGTGGGTGTCATAGTCATAAGCGGTGTTGCCGCCGTCAGAGTTCTCGTATGGCGAAATGGTGTTGTGCAGAGTCATACTGTAAGAGAGGTCTATGGCGAGGTTATGGCGAGCATTCTGCACCGGGCGCAGTGTCAGCGCGGCGAGAGCATTATGGCTCGGCAGATAGCCGAGAGTCAGCTCAAAAGGCGAGGGCGCGGCTTGGCGCAGAGTGTCGGGGCGCAGGTCGAGAGGAATTGTAGCCTCGGGTGCCGGCACGGTTTCGGGTGTCGCCGTGTGGGGGCGCGGAGCCGCCGGTGTGGCGGGTAGTGTCTGCTGTGGCAGACTTTGTGGCAGGTGCAGGGGCTGCAACGTGGGTGTTATCTGTGTCTGTATGTTGATGGTGCCGGTGAGTGTCGAGTCGGCTCGTTGGGCGGCGGCGCTAACGGCGATGAGGCTGAGAACCGGAATTATGATGAGGTGGCGCATAATATGTTATTTGTGTGGGCGGTTTGTGCCCGCGTCAATTTTTGGTGATATACAATGGTTGTTATAATCGCGAGTTGATGGCTTGGAGAATGTCGGGGTCTTTGCCGGGATAGTGACGTTGCAGGGAGATGATATAGCGGCGTGCCTGATCTTTGTCGCCGAGTGCCGTGCACGAGTCGGCGAGGGTGATGATGGCGCGAGCTACCCAATAGTGGTGGGGCGAAGCGGCATCGACGAGGCGCAGCGCGGTGTCTGAGGCTTTTTTTGCCTGTCCGTGGTCAAGATAGTATTGACTGAGCAGGGCGAGAGCTTGTGCGCCCGAAGCATCTTGGGGATATGCCGAGAGCGTCGTGAGGTTGGCGACGTATGTCGTCGAGTCTCCCTCGGCGGCTTGTGCCGCGGTTTTCAGCAACAGTGTCTTGTTGTGTTGTTCGGGTGTGAGCAACGAGGGGTCTGCCAACAGTTTGTCGGCGGTGGCGATGGTCTGTCGGTTCAAGCCCAGCGGCGGTGTCGTTTGAAGTATGCGCAGGCGAATGTCGCGCAGTTCCTGTGGCGATGAGGCACGCTCGCTCAATGCTTGCAGTGTTTGCAGCAGCAATGTCGGCTGGTCTGTGTCGGCGTATATGTCGGCGAGCTCTTGGAGAGCGTCGTCAGATTCGGGTGTGTCGGGATATTGGTTGATGATGCGCGTGCCCAAAGCCGTGGCTGTGTCATAGTCGTGTTCGGATACGGCATATTGGAGCAGGTATTGCATAGCTTCGAGAGTGTGGGGCGTGTCGGGATTTTGGGCGAGGTATGCGCGCAACGCCGCGGGATTGTCATTGTCGAGATACTGACCCAGTGCGGCGGCATAACGCGTGTCGTCAAGCTCGGTGGGCGTGATGGAGATGTCGTCGGGGGCTTGGTCTATGATTTCGGTCAGTGTCTCGGTGGTGATTGAACCTCCGCGTGTGAGGTCTTGGAGCGTAGATAATGCGTCCTGAGCCTGAGGCGTGTGAGGATATTTGTTGATGAGGGCTTGAAGGGTCTCGGTCTGCCCCTGAGTGTCGCCCTGTAACGATTGGAGCATGGCGAGGGCGTCGAGAGCCTGTGGCGCATATGTCGTTTGCGGATATTGTGAGGCGATATCGCTGAGTGTGGCGATGGCGGCGTCTTTGTCGTCGAGCGATGTCTGTGTCTGAGCCAACAGTAGCATGGCTTGCGGGCGCAAGGGGCTGTCGCTATGTGCGCTGAGGAGCTTTTTGAGCGTTGCTTCGGCATCGCCCGACTTGCCCTCGGCGTTTTGTATCGTGGCGAGCTGTATCAACGGATATGCTGCCGCCGGCGTGTACATGTCGGCAGCTTTGGCATAGCTCGCCGAGGCTTGTGCAAAGGCAGATTGTGCATATTGAGCGTCACCGAGGCGCGTCAGTGCGTCGGCACGGTGAGCCGTGGTCAGCGTTTGACTCAGCGCGGCGGTGCCGAGAAGTTTATTGAGCGTCTGTCCGGCGGCAGGGAATTTTTGAAGTTGCAACTGGGCGTATGCGAGGTTGTAGAGTGCCGTGGCGCGGTCGCCGGGCGTCTGATTGTTAAAGTCGCCTGAATTGCAATATGTGGTGAGATGATTCAGAGCCGTCGTTGCGTCATCGCTCAGCAGTGCCGCACGTCCGATAGCGAGATGTATTGGCGCTGTCAGTGATGATGTGCGCGGTGCTGTTTGCAAAGCAGTTTGCAGTGTGTCGACAGCGTCTTGGGGTCGCGATTGGTCGATGGCTGTCAATCCCAATCTCAGAAGGGCGGCGGCGCGCAAGTCTTTGGTGGCATCATCGGTGGCGCGAATGGCGTCGAGGGTCGTGAGTGCGGCACCGGGATTGTTGGTGCGCAGTTGCAGCGCGGCGAGGTTCTGCCTCAATGTCGTGCTTCGGGGCGATGTCGGATAGCGTTCGAGATAGGTTTGCAGGGCAATGATGGCGGCACGCGGTGCCGAGGCTTGCAAGGTCTTTATGGTGGTGATGTTGAAGAGAGCGTTCTGTGTGAGGTCTTTGTCGGCGTCGAGGTCGATGACCGTCGTCAGATGTGGTATGGCGGCGGCGGTGTCTCCCTTGGCGAGAAGTGTGTGGGCGGCGAGAAGATTGGCGGTGGCTGACGTCAGCGGACGTGTCGATAGTGACGGCGCACGCAAGTAGTCGGCGGCACTGACATAATCACCGGTATTGAAAGCATCTATGGCGAGTGCCAACAGCGCTGTGGTGTCGGGACTGAGATGCTCACGGCGTGTATATTCGAGATAACGCTTGAAATAGGGCACGGCACTCGACAGCGAATCGAGTGTGGCAAGCGACTCTCCGGCGATGAGGTTTGTCTGTGCGGCATTATAGTCGTCGCGCCCGGTGCCGGCTGTCGCCTTGGCATATTGACGTGCCCGGGTTAACGCCTTTTGTGGTTGCCCGAGGTTGTGAGAGGTCAGCGCATCGAGATGCAACGCCGGTGTGTACAGCGGATTGCGTGTGTCGCCGGTGAGTGAAACCAATGCCGAGTCAGCAAGGGTGTATTGGCGCAACTGCAAAGCCGTGCTTGCCGTGGCATAGTCGCGCAACGGCAACAAGCGCGGAGTGAGTGCCGCCGGCGATGTGGCGCGCAGACGCGACAGTGCCTCGCCCGGGTTCCCGGGCGTATATGTCAATGCCAAACGCAGAGCCGTGGTGTAATAATCGGTGGCGGTGACATCACGGGTGAGACTGTCTTGCAGTGCGCGACGTGCGCGTATGGTGTCCGTGGGGCTGAGCACGCTGTTATAGGTGTCACCCTGTAAGGCTCGTGTCACCGGGCTATAACTGTAACAACCGGCAGAAACGCCCAGTGCGATGAGGAGTGTGATGAGTTGACGCATAGCGAATTTGAAGATGCTGATTATGAATTGCTGTTGATGCTGTTATTTATTGGCGCCACTCGCGCCTTTGGCTTGATAGGCGATGGCATAGTTGTGAATTTGGCGTATCATTGCCAACAGTCCGTTTGAACGTGTCGGTGACAGATGCTCGTCGAGACCGATGTCGCGAATAAAGTGCAAATCGGCGGCGAGTATGTCGTCGGGAGTCTGGTCGTCGAGAGTCTGAATGAGCAGGGCTACGATGCCTTTGACGATGATGGCGTCGGAGTCGGCTTTCAGGTGCATGTGTCCGTGCTCGTCGAGAGTGGCATCGATCCACACACGACTCTGGCAGCCGTCAATGAGGTGCTCGGGGGTGCGCAACGACTCGGGGTAGGGCGCGAGTGTCGCCGCAATGTCGATGATCTGCTGATAGCGATCCATCCAATCATCAAGCATGGAGAAGTCATCGATTATCTCTTGTTGTCTTTCTTGTATGGTCATGGGTGTATTATGACTGATAAATGCTATTTTAACGTGATGGTAATCAGTTGATATAATGTTTGCCCCACGGCTTGCAGTGTGGCTGTGGATATGGCGTCGAGGTTGTCGGCGACCGTGTGCCACGTCGGCGGAAAGCCGTCGGGTGTGGTGTGTATGATGTCTATTGAGGGAATGCCGGCACGTATCAACGGCAGGTGGTCATCGTTTATAGCCGGAGCATTGGCTGTCGCCGGTGGGAAAGTCGAAGCGTGTCCGCAGGCGGTGGCGGCACGGCGAACAAGCTCCACAGCCCGAGGCGCGGATTGCAGTGAATAGTATTCGGGTGTGAACGTCGCTCCCGGCGCACCAACCATATCCAAAAGTATGGCAAACATCGGCGCGTGGCTGAAAGGATATGTGCCGGCGGCGAAGTGTTGTGCTCCCAGTGCCCACGAGTCTTCATAGTGGCGCACGGTCTGCATGTCGGCGCCTTCGGGTGCCGTCTGTCCCGAGTCTTCGGCATCGGTCAACAAGATGTCAACGCCCACCGGCAGTGAGTCCTTGGGTATGGCGCTGAGATGTTTTATGAGTTGAACGATGACTGCCACGCCCGAGGCGCCGTCATTCGCTCCCGGTATCGGCGTGTGACGCCGACTCTCATCAGGGTCTTGGTCGGCAACGGGACGCGTGTCATAATGCGCCAACAACAACACACGCCGTGTTTTCTCGGGGTGAAGCGAGGCGAGAATGTTGTGTATGGGTATTGTTGTGCCGTCGGGCAGCGTTGCCGAGGCGTCTTGTGTATGTGGAGAGCACCCGAGATCACGGAGTATGGCGATTAGCGTGTCGGCTGTCGCGCGGTGAGCCTCGCTGCCGGGCACGCGCGGTCCCGGAGCAAGCTGCATGGCGACAAGCTCGCGTGCCGCCTCGCCGTCAAATTCGGGCGTCTGAGTCTCTGCCGACCGTTCGTCGGCGTCCGGTGTCCGGGTCTCGCTACCGGCGGTGCTGTTGCCACCACAAGCAGTGAGTGTTATCATCAGTGCTATGATGCTTAGCGATCTCATTGTCACAAGTATTATTTAAAAGCCATCAAGCCATCAAGTCCTCAAGTTATCCTGCCCATTATGCCTAATATGCCTATCCGACCTGATTTGCCTATCCTGCCAATAAAAAAAGGGTAAGCTGACTACATCGCACCGCTACAACCTCGTGCCCTTGCTTCGGTCAAGACCTGGGGGAGTTGGAGGGAGCTGGTCGTGTAGGACTTACCCGGGTGCAAAGGTATGGCTTTTTTGTGAGCCTCATCGTCTTTTAATGTTATTTAACAGTCAAAGGCGGCGTTGTGGCTGAATAGTTGCACGGCGCTCAGCGGTTTACGATAGAGTGTAGCTTGTGGTGCCGTCAGGATTATCTTTGATTTTGACACCGTGAGGAGTCAGCGCATCACGTATGCGATCGGCGGTGGCATAGTCTTTATGAGCCTTGGCATCACGACGCATATCCAACAGCAGGGTCATAGCGGCATCGAGCAACTCGGCGTTGGCGCCGTTGCTATCGCTCACCCCCGCGTTGCCATAAGAAATGCCGAGAATATCGCCGAGGAACGTTTTTAGCATATCCCTCAGACGTGTGATTTGTGACGCCGACGCTTTCTGACGCCCGGCATCAATGTTGTTGACGATGCGCAACGCCCCTTGGAGCGTGGCGAGCAACACCGGAGTGTTGAGGTCGTCATCGAGTGCTGCATAGCATTCGCGCTCGAGAGTGTCGAGCTCGCCGGTGAGCGTGCTGTCGTCCTCTTCGGCTGTGGCTGTGAGCTTTTGGGCGGTCTGCATCGTTGCTTGTATGCGGCTGAGAGTCGTGCCGGCGGCTTGCAATGACGAGTCTGAAAAATCGAGGGTGCCGCGATAGTGAGCCATGAGTATGAACAGGCGCACTGCCATCGGTGACACCGGTGCCGACAGCAAGGGGTGGTTGCCGGTGAACAGCTGTTCGAGGGTTATGAAGTTGCCGAGACTCTTGCCCATCTTGCGGTGGTCGACGGTGATGAGGTTGTTGTGCATCCACAGTTGGGGCGCGGGAGCTCCGTTATGCGCCGTCGATTGGGCAATCTCACACTCGTGGTGCGGAAACATCAGATCGAGACCGCCGCCGTGTATGTCAAAAGTCGTGCCGAGATACTTCTCTGACATCGTCGAGCATTCGAGATGCCACCCGGGATATCCTTCACCCCACGGCGATGGCCAATGCATAATGTGAGTGGGCGAAGCGGCTTTCCACAACGCAAAATCGGCAGGGTGATGTTTTTGACTCTGTCCGTCGAGCTCGCGAGTGGTGGCGAGCAACTCTTCTATGCGTCGTCCCGAAAGTTGTCCGTAGGGGTGGTCTCGGGTGTATTTTTGCAAGTCAAAATACACCGAGCCGTCAGCGGTGACATAGGCATAACCGGCATCAAGTATGGCTTTGACATATTGTATCTGCTCGATGATATGACCCGAGGCATGTGGCTCAATCGAAGGTGGCAGACACCCGAGAGCTTCGATGTCGTGATGATAACGGTTGAGATAGTAATCGACAACCTCCATAGGCTCGAGACCTTCGAGACGCGCACGCTTTTGTATCTTGTCATCGCCGTCATCGGCATCATGTTCAAGGTGTCCGACATCGGTGATGTTGCGCACGTAGCGCACATGATAGCCGAGGTGGCGCAGGTAACGCGTGAGCACGTCAAACGTTATGGCGGGGCGAGCGTGACCGAGGTGCGCATCGCCATACATCGTGGGTCCGCAAACATACAGACCCACATGTGGCGGATTCAGGGGCACAAAAGGGCGGCTCATATGGGTGAGCGTGTCATAGAGATGGAGGTCGTTGGGACGTATCATTGTCAGATATGATTTTGGATATACAAGTGTTGTTATTGCCGTGGACTAAAACGCTTTGCCGACTTCGGCGTGCGCGAGCGTGCCGCCGGCACAAGGTCGTTCTCGTTATGCTTTATACGGCGTCTGTGGTGTTGACTGGTTGATGGGCGTGCGATGTTGTATCTCGCCAAACGTCGCCTCATATTTTTGGAGATTGTCGCGAAGAGCAAACAGAAGGTTCTTGGCATTCTCCGGGGTCATAATGATGCGCGAGAGCACTTTTGCCTCGGGCGTGTTGGGTGTCATCGCGATGAAGTCGATAAATAATTCTTGGGGTGAATGGGCGATGACGGCGAGATTGGCGTATGTGCCCGAAGCAACCTCGGGTGTGAGTTGGATTTTGATTTCGCCGGGGTTGGCGGGTTTGTTATTGTTGTTGTCCATTGTTATTGGTTTTATTGTTCTGGTTACTTGGTTACAGGCGGGTTTCGATATGCACCGGGTGGGTTTAATCTATGGGTGTTATGTCGGGAGTCTTTTCAAATTTATACTCACTCTGTCCCGAAGGATCGGAAACGCGCAGGGTCAAACCTTTGCATGTCGGCAGATCCCATACCGCCGAAATATCCCATGAGCCATAGCCTTGATGTATGGTGCCGTCGGCGGTCGTGTCTGAGATAAAGATGATGTATGCCGTGGGATAGGCTTCGCCCAACGTCGCCTTGTCAACGACGAGTTGATAAGTCTTGGGCGCGTTGAGCACATAAATCTCGGCGCCGACGTTGATATATTTGCCGGTGCGCGTGAGATATGTTATGCGTTGGTCTTGTGTGAGGAATGAGGCATAATCATCGCTTTCGCCGACAATGATGTCGCCGTTATACACCGAGCGATAGCCCAAAAGGTTGATTTCACCCGAGGTATAAGCCTGACGCGAGTCGGGCAGGGTATAGGCGATGAGCAGACGGGCACCGGCTTTGACGTTGTCGTCGGTGGCGAGCTGACGTGAGCTGTGATATGTGATCAGCGGTGAGTCGCCGTCTTTTTGCAAGGTGAATGTTGTGCCACTCTCGTTTGAAGACTCGAAGGTCACGATGTCATAGAGGGTATTGGAGGGAAAGTCGGGACCGTCATTGTCGTCAGAGCATGAGGTGAATGTCGCCGCGCCAACAAGTGTGATGAGCGCGAGCATAAGGGTGCGAATTTTGGTTGTCATTGTCATTTTTTGTGTTTTAGTGATTTTTGTTTGTGACAAAGTTAGTAAAAATTTATTGATGTTGCATAAATCATAATTCAGCCACGCCGTCACACAGATTGATGGTGACATCGGCGGCGGCGGCAAAATCGGGATCGTGAGTGACAAGCAATATCGTCACGCCACGCTCGTCACACAAGTGTCTGAGGGTGTCGCCGAGGAGTGAACGCGCACCGCTGTCGAGATTACCCGTGGGCTCGTCACACAAGAGTATGCGCGGGTCATTGATGAGGGCTCGCGCTATGGCTGCACGCTGATTTTCGCCTCCTGACAACGTTGTGGAGTGTGCCGACAACAATGGGTCTATGCCCAACGAGGCTGCGAGACTGCGGGCGCGCTCCAAAGCCTTGCTGCGCGATGTGCCGGCGATGAGGGCGGGTAGGGCGATATTCTCCTCAATGGTCAACTCGGGCAACAAGCGATGACTTTGAAATATGAAACCGAGGTTTTGACATCGCCACGCCGACAGACGGCTGTCACTCAGCGCGAAAGGGTCGATGTCGTCATATCTCAGCGAACCAGAATCGGGACGCTCGAGAGTGCCGATGATGTTTAGCAATGTTGATTTGCCGGCACCCGAAGGCCCGAGTATGGCAGTTATGCGGCTGTCAGCGATAGTAAGCGTGATGCCGCGCAACACCTCGTGCGAGCGACTGCCGCCACTTGCCGATTCGCGCCGCGAGCCTTGCGCCGGGCGGTTATAAGACTTGTGTATGTCGTTAAGTATAATCATCGTGGTGCAAAGATAATAAAAAGGCGGCAAAACACACCTCTCGCGACAATTTTATCTCGGCAAAACAAATAAAAAAAATCCGCCGACCCTACCCCTGACAGCGACGACGGTTGACTTTGGCAATGATTATCGCCACCGCCATATAAACCCCTGTCAATATCCACATTGCCGTCAGCTCGCGACTCACGTCTCCCATGCCGGCACCATTATTGTTCATACGTATGAAGCCCTCGACACCCCATGTCGACGGCAGCAGGTCGCCGAGCCGTTGCCAAAATGCAGGCATTGCATAGCGCGGCCACGACAAGCCCGAGAGAAATAAAAATATCACCGACGTGAACACCATCGCCACAAAACATGTCTCGCGTCGGCGCATAAAGCCACTCAACGCCTGCCCAAGGAATGCCACGCCCAGCAACAGCGGTGCCATGAACAGCAAAACATCGCTGACCTGCGCCTCATGGGGCAAAGCAAAAAATTCGGGCACCCACATCGTTATATATACCGTCACCGGCAGGTACATAAGGACGTATGTCAGAGCACGACCCACGACACTCGCCACGACACCGACCGAACTCAGACTTCTTACAAGCCCCTCGCGACGCGAACCGCCCAACAGAGCTATGCCCAACAACATCGACTGCTGCAATATCATCACAAAGATACCCGGCATCACGAACGACGCAAAACCCTGTGTCGGGTCGCCCATAATATGCTGATTTGATGTCACCGGCATGGCACTGCCCGATGACGACACACCGAGGCTCGCAGCTCGCTCTGCCGTCACCTCGCCAACCAAGTCAAGCTGTATCTCGGTCAGCGACGAGAGTATCGCGCGATAGCGCAACAACAGCGACATATCACACACCACGCCGACATGAGCCGGCTCCATGCGTCCGAGCCGGCGCGCATAATCCTCATCTATAACAAAATATGCCGTCACCTCGTGGCTATAAAGCATACGGCGAGCCTCAGACTCATCGACAGCCTGAGCCGTCACCGCCATCGACTGCGTAGCATCGATTTTACGTATCAAATCACGCGATGCCACACTGCACGAGCGATCCACGACTGCCACCGGCAAATCCGTGACTATTTCGGGGTCATATATCAACGTGTAGACTATGGGGTAAAACAATGGCAAAGCAAAGAAAAACAACAACACACCACCATCGCGCACCACCGTGAGCGTCTCATCGCCGATGACACGACCCACGTCACGCAACCAAGTGTATATCTTATGAAAAACCTTCATTATCACTTCGCTTTACCTAACATCTTATGGCACATAAACCTGTGAGCGGCGACACGCACGCTTCAACAGCGGCAATCCCAACGACGCCACTATCGGGAACAATATCAGCGCCACATACCACAGCCGGGCATAATACACACCCGCGCCCCACAAGGCTTCGCCCGTATATATGAGATAAAAATACCTCACCGGCACGATATATGAAAACACCGCCACACCGCCATACATACTCTCGACGGGGAACGAAAATCCGGTGATCGAAAACGACAATATCGCCACCAGCGAACACACCGAGAACGCCATGCGCGGATTTGGCAACAAACAACACACAAACAGCGCGAATGCCTGACACGCAACGACAAACAAAAACATTGCCCCCACGATCATTAACACGCTGCCGGCAAAAGGAAATGCGCTCCAACCCACCATCAGCGACTCTATTATCCACCCCACGAGCGTGAACACCGCCGTATAAGGCAACAACTTGCCGCTCACGGCTATCACTATCGAGTCGCCGGCTGTGGCGAGCCACCGGCGAGCACTTCCCGCCTTAAACTCCATGGTCACGGCATAAACCGTCACCAACATTATCATCAACGCCAACAATGCCGAAACAAACGACGGCGTCAGATAGTAACAATAGTTTGTCCACGGATTGCCGGGCATGCGAGTGTCAAACACCACCGGCTGCAACAACGCCGCCGTCTGCGCGTCTGTCGCTCCGATGTCGACAAGCTGAGTCTTTACCATGCCCGATGCCGTCATCACCGCCGTGGTCTTAAAGCCTTTGAAAGCCAACGTCCCCGGCACGAAATACGTCATATTGGCATAATAATCTATCGCCGGCTGACGTCCGCCGACGGTATTTTTCTCAAAATCCTGAGGTATGACAAAAAAACCATAAATCTCGCCACGGTTTATCGCCGCCAACGCCTCACGCTGCCCGTCATAATAACCGGTGATGTCGACAACCTGCTCAGACTCTAACATCTGAGTCATCTGGCGCGACAACGGTGAGTGATCCATATCGACAACCCCCGTCGGCACCCTGTCGGGCAGTCCCGGCGACAACAGCGACAAGAAAAACCACACGCTCAGCAACGGCACGACAATCATCGCCGCCAACAAAAGACGCCGGCGCATGTGCTCTCTGAGTTCTCGCTTTATTGTCGCTGTGAAAAATTTCATAATCGCTGTGATTTGCCAAGGGCTTGGGGTAGGGGACAATGTTTCTCTGACAGAATTAAAAAAATACTTGAATTTTGGCTATGACAAAACCTAATACAAATGCTACGCATGTTTTGCATAAATATGTTTCGTTCAGACCTGTCGCCGGGTGTTTTATTCACCCTGCGGCAGCAATGCCGTCATACCGGGGCGCAGGTTCTTGATGTCTTCTGTCGGGCGCGCTTTGATTTCAAACGTGTGCATATCCCAATCTCCCGACGATTTTGTCGACCGCCACGTGGCATAATTGCCCTTGTCGCGTATGTAATACACCTTGGCTTTTATCGTCTTGTCCAATGCCGGAATAAAAACCTGCAACTCTGTGCCCATGCTCACATCTTTGAGCATCGTCTCGCGCACATTGAACACCACGTGGCGCGAGTCTTTGAGAATGTTCATTATCGGTGCACCCATAGCCACCAGCTCGCCCTCCTCGGGAAATATCTGGTCGATGGTGCCGTCACAAGGCGCCAACAGATATGCGTCTTCCAACAAGGCGTTTACCTGCTCCACGCTGCCGGCGGCTGCCGACGTCATAGCATCGGCGGCGGCGATATCCTCGCGCTGAGCGCCATCAAGAGCAAGACGCAATTTTGACTGCGCCGCATCGCGTGCCGCCGTTGCCGCGTCCAAAGCCGCGCGAGCCTCATCACGCTTCTGCGCCGTGGCTACGCCCTGTTCATAGAGATTGTTGACACGCTCATAAGTCTTTTGGGCGATTGTCAGTGCTGCCTCGGCTTGCGCCACCAAATCACGCGCGCCATCGACAATCTGTGAGCGAGTGCCGGCGCGAGCCTTGGTGTTTTGTGCCTGAGCCGCCTGCTCCATCGCTTGTGCCTGTGTTAGCTGTGCCGACACAACCGATGAGTGTATATACACCAAGGTGTCACCCTGATGCACACTATCGCCCTCTGAAACATACAGACGCACGACACGTCCCGGCAACTTGCCCGACACGCGCACCGACTGACCCTCGACCTGACCCTCGAGGCTGTCTGCCGGACGATTTACAAACAAAAAGCCGAACAGGGCGACAGCCGCCACCGCCAACGAGATGATAATCACCGTCACCACCAACGTGCGCGAGGCGCGTTTCACTTCTGCTCCTGAGGGTTGCAATTCCTTGTCACTCATAAATCTTTTTTACCTTATTTTACTTAACGTCTTTTTACAATCATATTGTTACTGACCCAATGTGCCGAGAGTCTTTGACAGATACGTGTCACACAGATGCACGTCAATCATCGCGTCGATACACTCGCTGTTGGCTTTGAGCCATGCCGTCTGAGCCGCCAACACATCATCAGATGTTATCATACCCTCGCGGAACGCCAATGACGCAACCCTCAAATTCTCATCTGCCGACGCCAGATTTGCCTGCGTCGCGCGATAAGTCTTTGACGCCTCTGCCGAGCGGTATGATGCCTGTGAAAGCTGCAAATTAACCTTTTCGCGAGCATCTTCCAAGCGCAGACGCAATATCTCGGCATCTGCCTCGGCTGCCTTATACTTGTGATAATTGCCGCCCCAATGCCATATCGGTATCTTTACCAACGCCCCGACAGAGAATTGTCCGGCAAATTTTTGAGAATAGCCGTTAAAAACATTGGGATTGGAGAACGAATACGACCCTACCAACGCCACTTGCGGCAACATCGCCGATCGCGCTACAACTTTCTGCTGGTCGGCAATCTCTATGCCCAGCGACAGTGAGCGCAAGTCTGAGCGATTTGACCACGCCGTGTTGATGTCGGCGTCACGCGTCTTCTCATTCAACACACAATCCTTGGCGCTGACACCCTCGTCTGCCAAACGATAGCCACCGTCAATGGGCAAGCCACACACCTGTGCCAACGCCATGCGTGACAGCGTCAAACCGTTCTCAACCTTGGTCAGATCGACACGAGCCGTGTTGAGGCGCACATCGACACTCAGCATGTCGGCACGCGTTGCCAGACCCTGTGCCATCATCTTGCGAACATTCTGTGCCAGCGAGTCAACGAGCGAAACATACGACACCGCCAAATCATACTTGGCTTTAAGCGACACCACCTGCCAATATGCCGCGTCAACGGCATAAATAACATTTTGAACCTCGCTATTATGCTGCTCGCGAGCCAGCTCCTCGGCAAAATGTGTCAAACGATTCATCGCCACAATCTTGCCACCCATATATATGGGCTGTGTCAGCGTCACCGCACCGAAAAACACATTGTGCGTGTCAAACGTCACCTCCTCTTTGGGCAGGTATGCAACCTCGGCGGGTATCGGCTGACCCGTCGCCGGGTTCAACACCGGCTCACCGGTCGCCGGATTGGTCACCAACGCAAAATCATATCCGCCGGTCGACGCATTAAAACGTTTTATCGGCAAATACTTGTCACCGTCAAAAAGACTCATCTCTTTTTGATTATATGCATACGCACCCGTGAAATCCAACGCCGGCAGATATGCCGCAAAAGCCTCACGATTGTTGTGATGAGCCTTTGCCATGCGCTGACGGCTTATCATCAGATCCTTATTATTCTGCAAAGCATACGTGCGACAATCCTCCAAAGACAACGTTGTCCCCGGGGCTACATCGTCGGCAAAAACCGTTGACACTCCCAGCGTCAACACCGCAAAAAATAACGATAATCTCATAATACTATTTGCTGTTATGGCTGCTGTTGCCATTATAAAAACACCCCATCGGGGCAAATGTTGAATTTTGATACCGCGAAATTAAAAAATTCACCCCTAATCATAAAAAAAGTTGTGCAAAAAGTGCCAAAATTTATACAAAAATTCCACAAACCACCCCTTTCACTTGTTATGATGACACAGCCACTCGCAGACATAACAAAAAAACACATACCTTTGCACAAACAAACACGAAACTCATATCCAAAACAAAGCGTATGCTCCGCAAACTCTTGACTCTTGTCACTTGCATCATTATCTGTGCCACGTCTGTCAACTCACAGATAGTCTCCGAGCCACGTCAAAAATTTGACGTCGACTCACTGCGGCGCGACTTTGACAAACAGCCATACTTCGGATTATACAAAGACAACTACTTCGTCTTCGGTCCCGCAATAGGACCACGCCCCACAAACGAGAACACCAACGTCAAATTTCAGATTTCCATCTCTCAGCGACTGACAAAATCGACACTCCCCTTCAATTCATACCTATACCTCTTCTATACACAAAAAGTCTTTTGGAACGTCCTCGAAGAGTCCATGCCCATGACCGACCTCAACTTTAACCCCGGCATCGGCATCGCCAAACCGCTGTTCGTCAAAAACCGATACATCGGCAAATTCATAGCCTGCATCGAACACGAGTCAAACGGTCGCGACCACAAAGAATCTCGCTCGTGGAACAAAATCTCGTTTGGCGCAAACATCATGATCGACCCCCTGCTTATGGTGCACGGCAAATTCTGGATACCCATTGTCGACGGCGAGAACAACCCCGACATCCTCGACTACTGCGGCATATACCAAGTCGGCATGCAGGTATTCTCGCCAAACCGCCGCTTCTCGGGCTCGGTGATACTCACAAAACGTCGCGGCTGGCGACTAAACTACAACACCACGATAGAACTCGCCTATCGCCTGTGGCGTCGCGACAATCAATACCTCTTTCTACAATACTACAACGGCTATGGCGAGGGACTGCTCGAGTATAACAAATTTCACTCACAGTTGCGCGTCGGTATAGTTATTAAGCCAAAACTATTCTCTGACTATTAGTCGATTATGACTAATGACGGTGGCGATAGATATGGTCATATGTCATAGGGCACTTTGCAAATTATTTTTTTTTACTACCTTTGCACCGCCATAGCGGCGCCACACACATTATATATATCATCAACCCCCGATCCACAGATTGTGACACCGCCGGCACTAAAATAAAACACCAAATTAACTGCATAACAGCATGATTAAAAATCTCGTTATCGTCGAGTCTCCCGCAAAAGCCAAGACCATCGAACGCTTTCTCGGCAACGACTACAAAGTAATGTCCTCATACGGACATATTCGCGACCTGCGCAAAAAAAACTTCTCGATAGACGTCGACCACGACTTCGACCCGATATATGAAATCCCCGAAGACAAAAAACACGTCGTCGCCGAGTTGCAAGCCGCTGCCGCCAAAGCACAAACCATTTGGCTCGCATCCGATGAGGACCGCGAGGGAGAAGCAATAGCATGGCACCTGAGCAACGTGCTCGGCATCGACCCCACAAAAGCCAAGCGCATTGTCTTTCACGAGATTACAAAGAACGCCATACTCGACGCCATAAAACACCCGCGCCCCATAGACCTCAACCGCGTCGATGCCCAACAGGCACGTCGCGTGCTCGACCGCATCGTCGGCTTTGAACTCTCACCCGTGTTGTGGAAAAAAATCAAACCCTCACTCTCTGCCGGACGTGTGCAATCTGTCGCCGTGCGCCTCATCGTCGAGCGCGAAGACGAGATCAAAAACTTCACCCCCGAGTCCTACTTCCGCGTCGTCGCCACCCTCACCACTCCTGATGGTGCCACACTCCGCTCAGACCTCAATCACCGCCTCACCGGCGCTGACGCCGCCCGCGACCTGCTCAACGCTTGTGCCGGCGCAACATTCACCGTCGGCGACATCGATGTCAGACCCCTGCACAAATCCCCGGCACCGCCATTCACAACCTCAACTCTCCAACAAGAAGCAGCTCGCCGCCTCGGTTTTACCGTCTCACAAACGATGATGATTGCCCAGCGACTCTATGAGGCAGGTCACATCACCTATATGCGTACCGACTCGCTAAACCTCTCATCTCTCGCCATCGGCACCATCGCCGACGACATACGCGCTCACCTCGGCGACAAATACCTCAAAACGCGCAACTACCACACCGCTACAAAGGGCGCACAAGAAGCTCACGAAGCAATACGCCCCACATACATCGACCGCGAAACCATTGACGGCACAGCCCAAGAAAAACGGCTCTATGCCCTCATCCGCCGTCGCACAATAGCATCTCAAATGGCTGATGCACAAATAGAAAAAACAACAGCCACAATCACCGTCACACCACAAAACCCCGTCGGCTCACCGATAACTCCCGATATGCACTTCACCGCCACCGGCGAGGTTATCACATTTGACGGTTTCCTGCACCTGTACAACACCACGGCTGACGACGACAGCGACAACGACACAACACTCCTGCCCGCTCTCACCCCCGGCGAGACTCTCACTGTCGACACCATCATCGCCAACCAACGATATACCCAACAACCCACGAGATACACCGAGGCTGCCCTCGTCAAAAAACTCGAAGAACTCGGCATAGGACGCCCCTCGACATACGCTCCGACAATCTCAACGATACAACAACGCGAATACGTTGTCAAAGGCGAAAAAGCCGGTGCCTCGCGACGACTGCAAACCCTCACCCTCAAAGACGGCAAAATCTCCTCATCGTCACACAACGAAACATACGGTGCCGAGAAAAACAAACTCCTCCCCACCGACACCGGCGTCATCGTCAACAAATTCCTCACTCAATACTTCCCCGACATCCTCGACTACAACTTCACCGCTGACATCGAGCAAAAATTTGACCAAATAGCCGATGGCAATCTCGATTGGCATAAGCAGATTGCCTCATTCTACGACAACTTCCACCCACAAGTCGACGCCGCTTCAAACATGCGCCTCGAACACAAAGTCGGCGAGCGCATACTCGGCACCGACCCCGTCAGCGGTCATGAAGTCACCGTCAAAATAGGACGATACGGTCCCGTCGTGCAAATCGGCACCGCTGATCCCGACAACCCCGACAACAAACCGCGCTTCGCTCCCCTGCAAAAAGGACAGTCTATAGAAACACTTACACTCGAACAAGCCCTCAAACTATTCCAATTCCCACGCCAACTCGGCGAGTTTGAAGGCAAAAACGTCACCGTCGGCATCGGTCGCTTCGGACCATACCTGCACCACGACGGCAAATACGTCTCAATACCCAAAACCATGCAGCCCACGGCGCTGACCCTCGACGACGCCATCACCCTCATCGAGCAAAAACGCGCCGACGACCTCTCGAAAATCATTGCCACATTCCCCGACGACCCCGACATGCAGATACTCAACGGTCGATATGGCGTCTATATCGCCTACAAAGGCAACAACTATCGCATGCCCAAAACCGTTCAAGACCCCAAAACCCTCACACACGACCAAGTGCTCGACATCATAAACAACCAAGAGACAAAACCGCGACGCACAACACGCCGCGCTACCGCCTCACGCAAAAAATCCTGACAACACCCGACGAATATGCCACGACAATTAAGCCACAAACCCGGTGCAAACCCACGCATCGCCACCCCCGACCACATCGTCACCCGTCAGGTCACCGATGAGACAACACTGCTGCCATTCCTCTGCGAAAACTATGCCCCGGTAAAACGCACCGGCGCCAAAGCATGGCTCAAATACGGTCAAGTCAAAGCCAACGGACAAATAGTCACCGCCTTTGACCTGCCCCTCGCCCCCGGCGACACCGTTCAGGTCAACACCTCGCGCCCGTGGCAGACCCTATCACACCCACGGCTCAAACTCATTTACGAAGACGACGACATACTCGTTGTCGAAAAAGGCTACGGACTCCTCTCGGTTGCCACCGACCGCCGCCGAGACCTCACCGCCTACACCATACTCCGCGACTACCTTAAACGCGTAGACCCCACACAAAAACTCTTCATCGTTCACCGCCTCGACCAACACACCTCGGGACTCATGCTCTTTGCCAAAAATCCTCAGGCAAAAGACACCCTCCAACACAACTGGAACAACATGGTTCTTGATCGTCGCTATGCCGCCATCGTCGAAGGTGCTCCCGAACCGCGCGAAGGCACCGTTGACACCCTTCTGTGTGAGAACATCAACCACCTTATGTACGTGCCCAAAGACGACGACCCGCGCATCAAAGACGCCGTGCGCGCCGTCACACGATACAAAACACTCAAAACTCGCGGAGCATACTCCCTGCTCGACGTCTCTCTCGACACCGGACGCAAAAACCAAATACGCGCCCACCTCGCCCACCTCGGATACCCCATAGCCGGCGACCGCAAATATGGCGCAAAATCCTCCCCCATACACCGCCTCTGTCTCCATGCGCGCACTCTGCGCTTCATACACCCCGTCACACGACGCGACATGAACTTCAACTCACCCCTGCCATCGGGCTTTGTGCGACTCGTCTGACAAACACCCTAAAACTGCAATATGACAAAAACGGCGATAAAAAACATCAACGACCCCGAGCGTCGTCGCCTATCACTCCTCATCGGCGATGACGACATACGCCTCGCCACATTCATTCCCGGCGAAGACGCCTCGCTCATCTACACACGCATACCTCTGTCAGGCGGCGACCCCGACAGCGACATCGCTCTCCAAAACACCATATACGACAACCCACAGATACTGTTGCCATACAAAAGCACAGACATACTCATCGACACAAAACGATACCTGCTCCTTCCTCCCGATAAAGCCTCCTGTGCCCCCGACATCCTCGCCGACCTTTACCCCGACACCCGGTTTGAAACCACCCTCGACACCCTCGACAACACCGGCGCGACACTCGCCGCCGCCGTCTCGCGACAGACGATAACATTCCTGCGTCGCACATTCACCAATCCGCGCATCACCCACCGCCTGACACCCCTGTGTCGGTATCTCTGCGAGCGTGTGCGCATGGGCAATGCCGGCAAAATACACCTGCACCTCGCCCCACATCGCCTCGACATCATCGCCATCGCCGCCCAACAAATATTCATGGCAAACACCTTTGCCATCGACACCCCACAAGACATTGTCTACTATACCCTCGCCGCCGCTCGCGCCCTGAACCTCGATGTCGACACCGACCGCATAATCCTCTCCGGAGACACCACACACCGCGATGCGACAGCCACGATACTCAGACAATACACCGCCAACGTTATGCCCCTGAACTATCCCGTCGAAACGATCCGACTCAGCGACGGCACCCCCGACGCCCCCCTCGAACTCCTCGCCTCGACAATATAACAGGCATCTCTTCACCCTTGACAACAAAACCAAACAACATGTTGCTATGCGCATAATCTCAGGTAAATACGCTCGCCGCCGCTTCGACATACCCTCAAACATCACCGCAAGACCCACGACAGACTTTGCGCGCGAAAACCTCTTTAACGTCCTCAACAACCTCCTCGACTTCCAAGGGCTATCGGCACTCGACCTCTTTGCCGGTACCGGCGCCGTGTCTGCCGAACTCCTTTCGCGCGGCTGTGCCCTCGTCACCTCTGTCGAAAAAGCCGCCACGCAATACAACCTGATACGACGCATAGCCGCTACCCTCGGCGACCCGCACTGGCACATACTTCGCGCCGATGCCCTGCGCTACATTGCCACCGCCAACACCCCTGTTGACATCATATTTGCCGACCCGCCCTACGACCTCAAAAACTTTGGAGACATACCCCCCGCCGTCCTTGCCTCACCACTTATGGGCATAGGCACAACATTCATCATCGAACACTCGCGAGCCTACGACTTCACATTCCTGCCACACTGCATCGACCATCGCACATACGGCTCGGTAAACTTCACCATCTTCCAAAAACAACAATAATCGCCGATATATTCCTCCTCACTCTATCGCCTTTCTTGTCTCCTTATCCCAAAAGTTAGCACCAAAACACCCCAAAACATCGTACTAAAATACCCCAAAACATCGTACCAAAACACCCCAAAAGTTAGTAATAAAACGCATCAAAAAATTGTTTTTTACTTTGTGGTTTAAATATTTATGTTTAATTTTGTCGCATGATAAAAATTGCACAAAATGACATATAAAAATCGTATTATTGACAATCATCTTACGGCACTACTTGAGGCTTTTGGCGCAGTTCTTATAGAAGGACCGAAATGGTGTGGAAAAACAACAACCGCCGTTCAGCAGGCAGGCAGCGTTATACGTCTGCAAGACACCGATATGAGAGATGAGTATGTTATGACTGCCGCGACAAAACCATCGTTATTGCTCATTGGCAAGACACCGCGACTTATTGACGAATGGCAAGATATACCCACGATATGGGACGCTGTGCGCACAGCTGTTGACCAACGGCAAATGCCCGGACAATTCATCCTTACCGGCTCTAATTCTGTTGATCATACAAAAATTCGGCACTCCGGCACAGGGCGCATAGCTCGTATGAGCATGCTGCCGATGAGTCTGTGGGAAACACAGGAGTCTAATGGTAAAATATCACTTAAAGACCTTTTTGATAATCCATTACTTGATATAGACGGCATTACCTCTGATATGCAAATCGAAGATCTCATCTTTGCTGCCTGTCGCGGAGGTTGGCCGGCATGTTTAAATCTTAAAACAGACCGAGCAAAGCTCTTGGTGGCAAAAAATTATATCGACTCGGTGTGTCGCGAAGATGTTTCCCGTATTGATGGCGCAAAACGCGATGCACTGATAACACGCGCAATATTGCGCTCTTATGCCCGCAACATATCAACGCTCGCAAAAAACACTTCAATAATGGCTGATATTATTTCAGGTGGCGAAGTAACAATGACAATGAGCACGTTTGAGGATTATGTCACCGCATTGAAAAAATTGTTCGTGATTACAAATATTGATGCGTGGTGTCCTGCCATTCGAAGTAAGACAACCATTCGCAGCGGACTCAAACGTGCATTTGTTGACCCGTCGTTGGCTGTCGCCGCCTTGGGACTGACGCCTAAAATGCTACTCAACCAACTCAAAACCTTTGGATTTATTTTTGAACAGATGTGTGTGCGCGATCTTAAGGCATATACACCTGATTTTGATAGTCATATATCATATTATCGTGACCGCTACGGTCTCGAAGCCGATCTCGTGTTACATCTTTCAGACGGCAGATATGCCCTCATCGAATGCAAACTGGGATCTCGCGAAATCGAAGAGGGGGCGACACATCTCTTACAAATAAGAAACCTCATTAGGCAATACAACAAATCTGAGAAACAAGTGCCTTTGCGTGAACCGGATTTGCTTATTGTTATTACCGGCTCAAATATGGCATATACGCGAGCAGATGGCGTCAAAGTGATACCTCTCGCCACACTCAAAGATTAAAACTGTTTATTATGAAGCTGTTGCATACCGGAGACTTGCATCTGTCACAGACGCTGTATGGATATGACCGACTCGACGACCATATTCACGCCCTGAAACAACTCGCCGACATCGCCGCACGCGAGCAACCCGACGCGCTGATTATCGCCGGCGATATCTATGACAATCCTCAGCCCACAGCCGGGGCAGTGCGCGCACTAACCACAACACTCACCGACATCAACCGCCGTTCACCTTCGACGCTGACAATACTCATCGCCGGCAACCACGACTCACCCTCGCGCCACGAAACACACACACCACTGTGGCAACTCGCCAACGTCATCACCATAGGCTCCATACACCCAGGCGACGACCCACAAGCCCTCGCCGCCAAACACATCATCACCATACCCGGCAAAGCCCATATCATCGCCATACCATACACACCGCGACCCATAAACGGCGCACTGATACAGTCCCTCACCTCACAACTCCCCGATGACGACCTCCCCGTCATCATCACCGCCCACCTCGCCGTTCTTCCCGGCACAGGCTCCGCCAACCCCGATGCGCCGGTCATCACCATTGGCAACATCGATGCCATACCGCTCTCGACACTCGGCGACGAATATGACTATGCCGCCCTCGGACACATACACCTGCGTCAAGACCTCGACCCCGGGCATCGTGCATGCTACCCCGGCACCCCACTGCCCATAAGTTTCGACCAAAACACCGACCACACCATAAACCTTGTGACACTCACCACGCGCAGAGCACTGCCACAAGTCAGTCGCATACCACTGACCACAATGCGCCCACTGCTCACAATACCCCCACAGCCACAACCTTGGAACGAGGCTTTGCAATCTCTCGCCGCCCTCGAGCCTGCGCTCGACGCCTACATACGTCTGAGCGTCATTGACGACGGCACAATACCCCCCGATGCCGCCGCTCGCGCACGACAAGCAGTCGCCGGTAAGAAATGTCGCTTTGCACACATACTTACCTCACAGCCCGAAAAAGCCGACAACAGCGACAACGCCGCCACCAACCTCTCGATACAAACATTTGTCGACACCGACCCCATAGACATCGCCCGTCTGTATTACAACAGTCGTGGCATCACATTCTCTGACCAAACACGACAAATGCTCGAAGACATCATCAAAGACCTGTCATAGCCCACCGACATACAGACAAAAACATCTGCCATGCAACTTAAAACCCTAACCATAACAAACATTGCCTCATACGACAACGTTACCATAGACTTCACCGCCGAGCCTCTCGCCTCCGCCCCCGTCATACTCATCTCGGGCGATGTCGGCAGCGGCAAAACCACAATCCTCGACGCCATAACCCTTGCCCTCTATGCCAAGGCACCGCGCATGCAATCGACCGACATGACCACAATGCCGCCAACAGACAAAAGAAATACGGTCATCGCCCCCAACGACGTGCGCCAACTGATACGCCGCGGTCAGACACACGCCATGGCTCAACTGACATTTATCGCCGGCGACCGACAACAATACACAGCCACGTGGCAGGCATCGATAACGCGCAATAAAACATACAACCCCGTCAGTCACACCCTCACGCTCCCCGACGGCACAATCATCACCCAAACCCGACAGACACAACAATACCTCACACAACTCATCTCGCTCGACTACGACCAATTCTGTCGCACAACGATGCTCCCTCAGGGACAATTCACACAATTTCTCAAAGCGCGTGACAACGAAAAAGCACGCATACTCGAAAAAATCACTTCGCGCGACATCTTTTCACGCATATCCCAAGAGATACATACACGCACGGCGCAAAAAAAACAAACCCTCGACGTCCTTGACACCCAAATTGCCACACTCACAAAACGCATGGAGGACAGCGATGGCGCTAACGTTGACACCGCTGCTCTCGCCGTGCAAATATCACAACTCAAACAACAAGCCGCCAATCTCACCTCCCTGCGCCAAACCATCAGCGAAACACTAAACTACAAACAACAGACCATCACCCTCACACAAGAGGCTCAACACACAGCCGCTGTCCTGCGCGAAGCCCTCGCCGCCACTCGCACGCCACAATATACCGCCGACCGCCGACTGTGTGTCGACTATGACACCACCGCCACGGTGCGTGACGACATCATCGCCCTCCGCGCTGCCCGTAAACGACTCGCCGAGCAACAGCGACTGCTTCCCACGCTATGTCAAAGCTATGCCTCTCTACTGCTAAACAGACAGGGACTCCTTGACAAAATCACCACCTGCGAGCAAAAAATCACTGCCATCACAGCCTCCATCACCCAAGCTCAAACCGTGGTTGACACTGCCCGAGCCACCGCCGAGCGTTCACAAACAGCCTACGACACATTCCAAGGTGCTACCGATCAATGGGCAAAAAATATGCGTGCACGCCTCCATATCGGCGACACCTGCCCACTGTGTCGCCAAACCATTGCCACACCCTTTCCCGACGAAGACTCTCTGCGCGCTCTCGCCGATACCCTCCGAGAAAACCGCAATACAGACGCGAAGGCATTGCAAAATGCTATACATGCTGTCGACATACTTAACACAAACCTCGCTCTCGCCAACAACAACCTCCGACATCTGCGCGACGACCTCGTGGCACTCACCGACAATCTCGATGAGATAGCACAAAAACTCCCCACAATAACCCAAAAGAATGACGAGACAACCGTCACAACCAACAATGACACCACCGGCGCGACACTCTTGGGGCAAGTAAGGCAATACATACAGGTGCTCCACGACGACACCCATACCATCACCACTCTCGAAAAAGCCATTAGTTCTCGGCTCGACACTCTCCCCGACATCGACCTCGCCCGTGCCACAGTCCTCGCCGACACGCCACACGCCACAATAGTCGCTGCTCGCCGGCGGCTTGACATTGCCGACAAGACACTTGCCCTCGCCGACCACAACGACAAAACCGCCCGAGACAAACTTAATCACCATCGCGACAACCCACCTCACGACACCGCTCTTGTCGATCTCACCGTCGACGAGCTTACACAAAAACTCACCGACACCACGGCGCTCCACGACCAAGCCCTTAGCGATCTCGGCCGCCTCACACAAATACAAAACAACCATATTCGCGACATTGAAGAACTTAAAAAACTCAATGCCAAGCGGTCAGATGCCGACAAACAATACCTTGCGTGGTCAACACTCGACACAAACCTCGGCTCAGCCTCGGGTGACAAATTTCGCCGCATAGCCCAAAGTTTCATACTCCAAACACTGCTCAATGCCGCCAACACATACCTGCGCCGCCTAACCCCTCGGTATACCCTCGTCACCCAACCGGGCACACTTAACATCGACATCATCGACCACAGCGAACCCGGCAACCCTCCGCGCTCGGCAAACACCGCCTCGGGAGGTGAAACATTTATGATATCCCTTGCCCTTGCTCTCGCCCTCTGTCAAATAAACCCCGACAACCCCGTTGACACACTGTTTATCGACGAAGGCTTCGGCACACTCTCCGGCACACCCCTCGACAACGCCGTGACACTGCTGCGAAGCCTACACCGCATCTCGGGACGTCGCGTGGCGGTCATCTCACATATCGAGCAACTTAAAAACCATATACCCACACAGATACAAGTCGCTACCGACCCACGCACAGCTGCCGCCCGCCTCAGTATAATCAGCCTCTGATACTCACGTTCGCGACAAACACAATGCGTGTCGCCACCGCCTTATTGCACGGCTGTTGCACAAAACGACAAAAATTACTACCTTTGCGCGAATGTTGCCCTCTCACAACCGCTGCGAGGCGCGACCACCCATTTTGACAATAAAAAAACTCTACGGATATGAATAATAATCCCCAACTCAGTGAGCAAGAGCTCATACGCCGCCAATCTCTCGAAACCCTGCGCCAAATGGGCATCGACCCCTATCCCGCAGCCAAATACGACGTCAATGCCACCACTGCCGACATCATCGCCAACTTTGATGACAATCTTCAACCGCCGCGTCAGGTGATAGTCGCCGGTCGCATCATGGCTCGTCGCATCATGGGCAAAGCTTCATTCTTCGTGCTCCAAGACTCTGCCGGACGCATACAAATATACCTCTCTCGCGACGAAATCTGTCCCGGAGAAAACAAAGACCTCTATAACATCGTCTTCAAAAAACTTCTCGACATCGGTGACATCGTCGGCATCACCGGCTATGTCTTCCGCACACAAACCGGCGAAATCACAATCCACGCCTCATCGCTGACGCTGCTGTCAAAATCACTGCGACCGCTGCCAATCGTCAAAACCAAAGACGGCAAAACATACGACGCCTTCGACGACCCCGAATTGCGATATCGCCGCCGCTATGTGGACCTCATCGTCAATGATGGCGTCAAAGACATATTCATCAAGCGCACAAAGGTTTACAACACCATGCGCGACTTCTTCAACTCTCACGGATACATCGAGGTTGAGACACCCATACTCCAAGCCATTCCCGGCGGAGCATCGGCACGCCCCTTCATCACCCACCATAACGCCCTCGACATACCCCTGTACCTGCGCATCGCCGACGAGCTTTACCTCAAACGCCTCATTGTCGGCGGCTTTGACGGCGTCTACGAGTTCTCCAAAAACTTCCGCAACGAAGGCATGGACCGCACCCACAACCCCGAGTTCACCTGCATGGAAATCTATGTCGCCTATAAAGACTACAACTGGATGATGACATTCACCGAACAGATGCTTGAGCGTATATGCCTGAACGTCAACGGCACGACCGAAGTCAAGGTCGGCGACAACACAATATCATTCAAAGCCCCCTATCGCCGCGTGACCATGATTGACGCCATCAAAGAACATACCGGCATCGACATCACCGGCATGGACGAAGACGCCCTGCGCCAAACATGCCGCGATCTCGGCATCGACGTCGACCCCAAACTCGGCAAAGGCAAACTCATCGACGAAATATTCGGCGAGAAATGCGAAGGCAAATACATACAGCCCACATTTATCACCGACTACCCCATAGAAATGTCACCCCTGACAAAACGCCATCGCAACAACCCGCAACTTACAGAACGTTTCGAACTTATGGTCGCCGGCAAAGAACTCGCCAACGCATACTCCGAGCTTAACGACCCAATCGACCAATACCAACGCTTTGTCGACCAAATGATACTCGCCCAAAAAGGTGATGACGAAGCTATGATCATCGACAAAGACTTTATCCGCGCCCTCGAATATGCCATGCCCCCCACATCAGGCATGGGCATAGGCATGGACCGTCTCGTGATGCTTATGACCGGACAAACAACGATACAAGAAGTGCTCTTCTTTCCACAAATGCGCCCCGAAAAGAAACCCGCGTCCACGACACAAACATCAGAGTCCCAACAGTCATAATCACACCATTATGGAACAACAATTTCCCGGTCAGATATGTATACTCGGTGGCGGCTCGTGGGCGACAGCTCTCGCAAAGCTCCTGTTGCAAAAATGCGAGACCATCAACTGGTATATGCGTCGCGACGATCGCATCGAAGAGTTTATACGCCTCGGGCACAACCCCGCATATCTCACCGATGTCGACTTTGACGTCAACCGCATATACTTCTCGTCTGACATCAACCAAATGTGCAGCCGCTGCGACACCCTCCTGCTCGCCGTGCCCTCACCATACTTCAAAAGCCATACAGACAAAATCACCGTCGACATCTCTCAAAAAACAATCATCTCTGCCGTCAAAGGCATAGTCCCCGATGACAATATGCTCGTCACCGACTATATGATGCAACACTTTGGTTGTCAGCGTGACAACATCCTTGTTATCTCAGGACCATGCCACGCCGAAGAAGTCGCCCTCTCGCGTCCGTGCTTTCTGACTATCGGTGGACATAACATCGAGCGCGCACAAAAATTTGCCGACACCATAACGTCAAAAAACACCAAAGCCATACCATCGTCAGATGTCGAAGGCATAGAATATGCCGCCGTTCTCAAAAACGTCTACGCCATAGCCGCCGGTGTCGTCCACGGCTCAAAAATGGGCGACAACCTCCTCGCTATGCTCGTCTCAAACGCCATACGCGAAACACAACGCTTTATTGACGCCGTAAAACCTCGCGAACGCCACATCTGCGACTCCGTCTACCTCGGCGACCTTCTCGTCACGGCATACTCGCGCTTCTCGCGCAACCACAACTTTGGCGCCATGATTGGCAAAGGATACTCAGTGGCTGCCGCCAAGATGGAAATGGAACAGACTGCCGAAGGATACTATGGCACAAAATGTATCCACGACATCAACAAAAACTATAACGTCACCATGCCCATACTCGACGGCGTCTACGACATACTATACCGCCGCATATCGCCGGCAAAAGCCATATCAAAAATGCGCGACACCTTTAACTAAACAGCTGTAACAGTTTTACAGCCACCACAAACCATAACGATATGAAACAAATTCAAGTAAACATTCAAGACACCCTCGGCACCATCAACATCGCCGACTTGCGCGGTCTCGACAACGACGTTGCCGACGCTCTGACAAAACTGCACAACCACACCGGAGAGGGCAACGACTATCACGGTTGGCTCGACCTGCCTACTCGCACACCCCAATCGCTCATCGACGAGATCAACGCCGTCGCCGCCGACCTGCGTCGTCAATGCCAAATCGTTGTCTGCATAGGCATCGGAGGCTCATATCTCGGTGCAAAAGCCGTGATCTCGGCGCTCGACGACACATTTGCCTGCTATGACACAGACAAAACCCAAATACTGTTTGCCGGTCAAAATATCTCACAAGACTATCTTTATGACCTCTGCAAATTATTGCAAAACAAACAATTCGGCATCATTGTCATATCCAAATCAGGCACCACGACAGAACCGGCGATAGCCTTCCGCCTTTTGCGCGAACTCCTCGAAAAACAAGTCGGCAAAGACCTGGCGGCATCACGCATCGTCGCCATCACCGACGCACGTCGCGGCGCGTTACGCACCCTCGCCGACAAACAAGGCTACAAAACATTTGTCATCGAAGACACCGTCGGCGGTCGCTTCTCGGTGCTCTCACCTGTCGGGCTCCTTCCAATCGCCGTTGCCGGCTACGACATACAACAACTGCTCACCGGCGCCGCCGACATGCAACGCGCCACGGTGAATGCCAACGCCACAAACCCTGCCGCTATATATGCCGCCACGCGCAACGCTCTCTATCGCAAAGGCAAAAAAATCGAAATCCTCGTCAACTACGACCCGCGACTTCACTTCCTCGCCGAGTGGTGGAAACAACTCTATGGCGAGTCTGAGGGCAAACAACATCGAGGCATATTCCCCGCTGCCGTTGACAACACCACAGACCTACACTCAATGGGACAATGGATACAAGACGGCGAACGAACAATCTTTGAGACCGTCATCACCGTCGACAAACCTCACCACGAATTGACAATACCGCGTGACGACGAAAATCTCGACGCTCTCAACTACATCGCAGGCAAACAAATAGACCAAGTGAACAAGATGGCAGAGTTGGGCACACGCCTCGCCCATATCGATGGCGGTGTTCCCAACATCAACATCACAATAGAACAAGTCGATGCTTATAACATCGGTGCTCTCATCTATTTCTTTGAAAAAGCATGCGGCATCTCAGGCTACATACTTGGCGTCAACCCCTTTAACCAACCCGGCGTCGAAGACTACAAACGCAATATGTTTGCCCTGCTCGAAAAACCCGGATACGAAGACCAAACACAACAGCTCAAACAACGCCTGCAACAAAAATGACACGCCCCGCGAGCGTCAACGATAACCCCACACCCCTTCCGCGTCAAGGCGCCATCGGCGTCTTTGACTCGGGGTATGGTGGGCTGACCGTCCTTGACGCACTGAGGCGCAAGCTCCCCGACTACGACTACATATACCTCGGCGATAACGCTCGCGCGCCATACGGTCCGCGCACATTTGACGTTGTCTACGACTTTACGCTCCAAGCCGTCAACCGCCTCTTTGACCTCGGCTGTCCGTTAGTGATACTTGCCTGCAACACCGCTTCGGCAAAAGCCCTGCGCACCATACAACAGCACGACCTCCCCATGATGGCTGACCCCACGCGGCGAGTTCTCGGCGTCATACGTCCCACTGCCGAATATGTCGCTCTCCATTCCCCATCGGGGCACATCGGCATCGTTGCCACTGCCGGCACCGTCGCATCACACAGCTATGACATCGAAATTGCCGGGCTCAAACCACAATTTAAAACCTCATCTCTTGCCTGTCCCATTTGGGTGCCGCTTGTCGAGAACGGCGAGGCAGATACCCCCGGTGCGCAATACTTCGTCAATCGCGACATGCAACGACTGCTCGCTCTTGATCCCGACATTGACACAATAATACTCGGTTGCACACACTACCCCTTGTTATACAATGCTATACGCAATGCCGTGCCCACGCATATCAATGTTCTGAAACAAGGGCATATTGTCGCCGACTCGCTACAAGACTACCTCCATCGCCACCCCGAGATGGACTGCCGCCTGAGCCGACAAGCCGTAATGACATTCCTCACCACCGGCGATGTTACACAATTCTCACATCAAGCCGCGCTGTTTCTCGGCACACCCCTGACGGCACAAAAAATCACTTTGCCATAATTTTTCTTTTCCTCCGACTTGCAACAGCTCAATCAAGGCGGGCGCATTTCGGCTCTTCACGCAAAGCATAACCATTGCGCATAGCCTCAAATCCCGCTGCGCCGTGCTCGGCGATCTCGCGCCTCAGCATCATGGTGTCAGCCAAAGGATTGTATGACGCCAACAGCGTGCCAACGCTCACCTGCCGCGCCCAACCGCGCTCAACATCGACATCGAGACCTACATTTTCCAAACCGAAAAACTCGCTGACAGCCTCCACAGCCACAGCCGTGGCGCGAACCTTGCCCTGTCGCGAATATCCGGCAATATGAGGTGTGGCTATCGCCGCTCGCGACAACAACTCGCGATTGATGTCAGGCTCCCCCTCCCAACAATCCATAACCACTTTGTGAACGGCGCCACAATCCATTGCCTGTAACAACGCCTCCTCATCGACAATGCCCCCGCGAGCGGCGTTTACCACTATCGGTGAGCGACGACACTGTGACAAAAAATCAGCGTTTATAAGATGATAAGTGGCATCAATGCCGCTGTTATTCAACGGCGTGTGCACGGTGATGACATCACTGCGTTCGGCAATTTCAGCCATATCACACCACCCGGAGCCACCCTCGGCGCGCTCACGCGGAGGATCACAACACAACACCTCCATACCCATAGCTCGTGCCCAATCGCAGACGATGTTGCCGACGTGTCCCACGCCGATAATACCCAGCGTGTATTGTGACAATCGCCGATTTGCCAATGTCGCCAACGATGACAATACATACTGTGCCACTGCCGGAGCATTACACCCTGGCGCATTCACAACCTTTATTCCCTCACTGTGACACCACGCTGTGTCTATATGGTCTGTGCCTATCGTCGCCGTCACGACAAGGCGCACCGGCGTGCCCGCCAACAATGAGGCATCACAACGTGTGCGAGTGCGAGTGACGATACAATCAGCCTCCATCGCCGCCGCGTGTGTGATTTGTGACGATGCGAGATAAGAAACACGACAGCCGGCACGTTCAAAAACACCGGTGATAAAAGGTATATGACTTTCGGCGATAATCCGCAGACTATTCATAAAATATTGCTTTTTATTTGATTATCACAAAAATACACTCAGCGCATATATTCCCCAACACACAGCAATGATACAGCCTATTGCCACAGCCGTATTGCTGCGCCCGCGATTGGCAAAATAATGTGACAACTGAAACGCCGCGCACAAATACAACATCGGCAGGTAGACCGAGACATCGCCAAAATCGACAAATATAGCCAACAATGTCATCAGTGACAACAATGAGATGACACCCATATAGGCTCGCATCTGAGCATTATAGCTGAGCATCTTCATAAAATTGAGACACCAACCGGCGACAAGCATCACACCCATGACCAAAAAACCGATCAGACACCACAACGCATCACTGCCGTCGATGAGCGCAAAAAAGCCGTTGCTCTCGGGCAGACTTACCATATCGATATCGACAATGCCGAGACCGAGAACTATCCACCACGGAGTCAACAATCCCAACAATGACGCCGATAGCGTGCGCCACCCCATGATGCGCATCTGCACCAATGCCGTCAAAAACACCGGCACATAAAAAATATAGGCATAGTGCACCATAGCTCCGCACGACAGCAGCACAAACACCGTGTAAACCTTGCGTGTGGCATGACCGTCGCCATAACTCGTAAACATCAATGTCATACACAACAACAATACTATGCCCAACAACATACCGTCCGCGCCTTCAAACAATAATAATGGTGTCGCCGTGAGCATCGCAATAAAGAATGTGCCGTCCAACTGAGACACTGTGCGAAATATGTTGAACCCGCGATTTATCAACATCATTGCCACTGTTGCCAACAAGCTCGCGCCACATGTCACGCCCAACATCGCCTCCGGCGACAGCGGCAAATTGCTCAGCGCGCCAAACAACAAACCGCGATTTGCCACCGGCTCGGGGCGCACGCCGTTGTAATAAAGCCAATAGATGCCGCCAAGCATCACCAATACCATAAGCACTGTGACTCCTCGCGAATGCAATACGCGCACAATATCCGTCTCTTTAATCATCTCTCGGGTATATCTTGTTTTATAAATGTATAACGCTAAACAACAATAAATAATACTTACTCGTGAGCCATGCTCAGCACATCACGACCGATGTCGCGGCGATAATCCATACCCTCAAAAGCGATATGAGACAAGGCTTCATAACTGCGTGCCAACGCCTCGGGCAAATCCTCGCCCACTGCCGTGACGGCAATCACACGCCCTCCCGATGTCACAAGACGACCATGCTCATCGCGACGAGTGCCGGCATGAAACAATAAAGCATTCTCCGGTGACAAGTCGCCGGTAATTTCATATCCCTTACCGTAAGCCTCGGGATAGCCTCCCGACACCGCAATTACCGTTGCGGCGGCAAAAGCCTCGTCCTCACATTTTACATCGCCGAGATTACCCTCGGCGGCTGCCATCGTCAGTTCGACAAGATCACCGTGCAGACGTCTCATGACAACTTCCGTCTCCGGGTCTCCCATGCGCACATTATATTCTATAACCTTGGGCTCGTCTCCGACTTTTATCAGCCCGAAGAAGATAAAACCGCGATACGTCAATTCCTCGGCAAGCAGTCCTTCAACAGTCGGGCGCACAATCCGCTCCTCAACCTTAGCCATAAACTCAGTGTCGGCAAACACCACAGGACTAACCGCACCCATACCACCGGTGTTTAACCCCGTGTCACCTTCACCGCGACGTTTATAATCTTTGGCTACCGGCAAAATGCGATAGTCGCCGGCACCATCGGTGAGCACAAACACCGAACACTCGATGCCATCGAGAAACTCCTCGATAACGACACGTCGTGACGAATCGCCAAACATACCGCCGAGCATTTTTCTCAGCGATGCTTGTGCTTCTGCCAAATCATTGATAATCAAAACACCTTTGCCGGCGGCGAGACCATCGGCTTTTAACACGTAGGGTGGGGCGAGCGTTGTCAAAAAATCACAAGCCCGGTCTTCCTCCTCGATGCCAAACGTGCGATATGCCGCTGTCGGCACACCGTGGCGAGCCATAAAACCCTTGGCAAAGTCTTTTGAGCCTTCAAGTTGTGCCGCTGCTCGTGACGGTCCCAACACACGTATCCCGGGGTGATGTATGGTGAAATAATCATAGATGCCGCCGACCAACGGATCTTCATTGCCGACAATCACTAACTGCACATCGTGTTCACAAGCAAACTCACCGATGCCGGCAAAATCCATAGGACTCAATGCCACACACTCGCCATAAGCGTCTATGCCGCCATTACCCGGAGCGATGTACAAACGCCCCAAAAGTTGGCTCTGTGACAACTTCCATGCCATTGCCGATTCGCGTCCGCCACTGCCCAAAAGCAACACATTAATTCTGCCGTTCGTGGTCTTGCGACACCCCAACGCGCTATCACACTGTTTCATAAAGCTATGCAAAATATTATACGATAATGACGTCGCAGATGCCCTCGGGCTGACGCCGAGACAAAGTTACAAAAAATCCCTCAAACAGTTGTTGACAAAAATGCGCTCTTATCTATAATGACGATCTCAGCTGTGATTATGTTATTTATTTGTAAAATGTCGTCGCAAATTGAGATTATACGACAAAAAAAGAGTAATTTTGCGCCGATTGTACACTTGTATAAACAAATCACTATCACCGCTTGACAATGAGCAACATAAGTATGTCTGACGATGACCGGTGGCGACTGACCGTTGACCACGGCAATTCGCGCACAAAGTTGGCTTTGTGGCACGAAGGAGAGTTGCACCCCCGGCGTGAGATGGCTTTGCGCACTGTCTGTGGCACTGATATCGAAGCGATGTGTAGCGGGCACAGACCCTCGTGTGCGGCATATTGCTCGGTTGTCGATTTCGATGGCGATATGCGTGATATGATTGCCGCCGCCTGTGATGATATGATTATACTTGACCCGGCGACAACGCCGACACCGCTGCGTGTGGGATACGACACACCACAGACCCTTGGCGCCGATCGTCTCGCCGCCGCCGTTGGCGCATATCACCTGACAAAAGGCGAGACATTGGTCGTTGACCTCGGCACGGCAATCACTTATGATTTTATCAGTGATGACGGCGTGTTTGTCGGTGGCAACATCGCCCCCGGCATCGCTATGCGTCTGCGTGCCCTCAATGCTTACACCGCGCGCCTGCCACTCGTTGACCCTTGTGGCACAGTCGAAACGTGGGGACGCGATACCGCCTCAGCCCTGCGCTCTGGTGCCGTCGATGGCGTTGTCGGTGAAATAGAATACTATCGCTCGCGTCTCGCCACCGATGCCGCCGTCATACTCACCGGCGGTGGCGCGACAATTGTCGCCGAGAGACTCTCATTTGTACCGATGGTGACCCCCGACCTCGTCAGTCTTGGACTCAACACTATTATTGATTACAATAAAACACTATAAATGAAACGTAAAGCTTCAATACTCAAAACAACACTTGCCGCGCTCCTCATGCTTGCCGGCATATCCACAACCACGGCACAAAACGCCACACTCACCCCCTATTCACGATATGGATACGGCATGCTCGGCGACAACGCTTCATCATCACAACGCGCGATGGGCTCTGTCGGCTATGCCATGCGCTCAGGACGTCAGATTAACGTTATGAACCCCGCATCATACGCCGCCATCGACTCTATGACCTTCCTCTTTGACATGGGCGTAGACCTCTCTTGCATCTGGTCAAACGAGAACGGCAACAAGGAAAACAACTTTGGCGGCGGTCTCGACTATATCACCCTCCAAGTGCCCATAGGCAAATATATGGGTGCGTCACTCGGCGTCTTGCCATTCTCCTCGACGGGATACTCGTTTGGCTCAGACATCGACAACGGCTATACCAGCCGCAGCGGCTCAGGCTCAAACAACCAACTATACCTCGGAGTCGCCGGCAAACCCTTCCGCGGCTTTACCGTCGGTGCCAACATCGCCTATCTGTTCGGCACCACCGTCAACGACCTCTATGCCTCGACAACCACCGGCTCGGTGTCAATGTTTAAACGCGAAATGGTCATACGCGACTGGCGTGCCGACTTCGGTATTCAATATGGCACATTCATAGGTCGCCACAACTATGTAACCCTCGGACTCACATACTCACCCGGCAAAGACCTCCACGGCAACACATACGGCGTCTACTATGACACCTCTGTCGACACGAATAACGCCGACACTGTGGGCTACACGAAACTCAACGGACTCTACTCACTGCCCGAAACATGGGGCGCCGGTATCAACTATATGTGGGACGGCAAGCTCATGGTCGAAGCCGACTTTACCTACCAACCATGGTCAAAAGCCAAATATGCCCCCATCGAGAACTTTGAAAACACCGAGTTCGCCGACCGCTGGCGCATAGCCCTCGGCTCGCAATACACCCCCAATCCTCGCGGCGGATATGGCAAACGCATACAATATCGTCTCGGCACATACTACAACCACGACTATCTGATGATACGCGGCAACAACGTTCGCGAATACGGACTCACCGCCGGTGTCGGTCTCCCGGTTCCGGGCTTTAAAACCGTTGTCAACATCGGTTTCGAATGGCGTCACCGTCAGTGTCACCCCACAGCTCTCATCAAAGAGGACTTCTTTAACATCACACTCGGCATCAATTTCAACGAAATGTGGTTCCACAAGAGCAAGATACGTTGACACACCGCCACTGACGATAAAACCGCTGTCACCACTCACGAGATGTCATCACTGCGCCTGACATTCAAAGTTATGCTTATGGTTACGGTTGCCACCGCGACGGTGACATCGTGTAGCGATGACGAACACCACAGCTATGTCGCCAACATCACCGACCCCGCCAAGACGCCGACAATGTCAACCGCCGACGTCTCGACACTTATCTCAGACTCCGGCTATACGCGCTACCACATCACCGCCGACCGGTGGGACATATACGACGACATCGAAGACCCCACATGGATATTTCCTCACGGGCTGCAACTCGAGAACTATGACCTGCTGATGCACCCCGCCGCCACCCTTGTCTGTGACTCGGCGACATACTACTCAAAACGCCGACTGTGGCGGCTTGACGGCAACATCGTCATGGTCAATGTCAAACGCGACACATTCCTAACACAACAACTGTTTTGGGATCAAAACCGCGCCGAGGTATATTGCGACTCGTTCATACACATTGTGCGCACAAACCACATCATCGAAGGATATGGCTTCACCTCAGACCAAACGATGAGCGCATATCGCGTTAACCGTCCTACCGCCATCATTCCCATCAACCGCACAACAGCCTCCCCAACCCCGGCGCCTGCCACCGACACTGACGACTCCGCCGCCCCCGGCTTAGACCCCTCAGGGCGACCCCAAGCTCCCGAGCCGGCATCGGTGCGCTATCGCCGCTCGCGTGACTACATTTCGGGAGAACCCACAGCTGCCGGCAAAGCCTCGCCTGCCGTCATACGCGTCAATGAGAGTGATGTCAGCGCCAAAATCAAAAGATAAGCAACCATAATATGGATACGCACATAGCACTTGCGATAACAATCATCTCACTGATATTCAGCGCGCTCTTTTCAGGCTCCGAAATAGCTTTCGTCACCGGAGACCGCGTGCGCGCCGAAATTGACAGCCACAGCGGCGGTGTCATCTCTCGCATCATCAAACGCTTCTATGCCGATGCCGAGTTCTTCATATCCTCGATACTCGTCGGCAACAATGTGATGCTCGTCGTTTATGGTATCGGCTTCGCAGCCCTCATCAAACCGTGGCTCGCCGGATTTATCACCAACGATGCCCTGCTACTACTCACCCAGACTATACTCTCGACGCTGATCATACTGCTCACCGGCGAATTTCTCCCCAAAACCATATTTCGCATAAACCCCAACGCCTCGCTGCGATTCTTTGCTCTGCCCATATACATCTTCTATCTCCTCTTCTATCCCATATCGCTCGCTGCTGCCGCCCTCTCGCGACGCATGATGAAACTCGTGGGCATAAAATCAAACAAAACCCCAATGAGTCTTATCACTGTCGGCGACCTTAACGACTACCTCGAAGAAACGATAGACACCCTCGAAGACAAAAAAGAAACCGTCGAAAACGAAGTCAAAATATTTCAAAACGCCCTCGACTTCTCCTCGACACACCTGCGCGACTGCATGACACCGCGCAACGAACTCGTTGCCGTCGACATCGACACCACCGAGCGACAAACACTCTCCGAACTGTTCACCTCCACCGGACGCTCAAAAATCATCGTCTATCGCGAAGACATCGACAATATTCTCGGATATATACACGTTTGCGAACTCTTTGTCCCCGATAACGACTGGCGACAACACATCAATCCCGTGCTCTTCGCTCCCGAAACACTCCTCGCCAACAAGATGATGCGTCGACTCCTCGCCGAAAAACGCTCCATGGCTGTCGTTGTCGACGAATTTGGCGGCACTGCCGGGCTCGTCACACTCGAAGACCTCGTCGAAGAAATCTTTGGCGACATTCAAGACGAGCATGACAAAGCGCGACTCATCGCCCGCAACACAGCCCCCGGCGTCTATGAATTCTCGGGACGCTGTGAAATTCCATACATCAACGAGACATACAACCTTGATATTCCCGAAGACGACGATTACCAGACACTTGCCGGATACATACTCCACTCCACCGGCACCATCCCCGACCAAGGCGCAGAACTCATCCTCGGCAACCTCAAAATCGAAGTCCTCAAAAAATCCGCCACCCGTCTCGAACTCCTCCGCGTCACCCTCCTCCCCAAGTAAAAAAACGCGTCGCCGGTCAAATAAATCGCCATTCAGTGAGGTGCATTAGCGAAAAAAATTGTATCTTTGCGCTCACTTATTGACTTCGCCACCATAGATATTACTTGCCGGTCCTGCGTGTCTGATGAGTTTCTATATCGTGGCGATGTTTTATTTGTCTGTAAATTCTGACGATACAGACATATACGCCTTGATTTTAGTAGAGAATTCAAAACTGCAAACAATAAACTATAATGAAATTTAAACTGAACCTGAGGAGAGTGCGGGTTGCACTCTCTGCTTTTTTGGTCTGTATGGGATTGCTCACTCTGCCCGAGGCAAGAGCGGGAGTGCCATACCCCAATGAACTCTATCTGACTCAACAATCAGATGTAACATGTACGCTCGTATCGAATGCAATGATGTTGCGTGCGCGCACATATCTTAGCAACAATACCAACTGGACAGCCATCACCGAGGCATCACTCGAACCTTTTGGCTGGATAAATGGCGCCGGACAACGTTCTCGCTATTCGGCAACGTTTGGCAACTGCTCTTACACAGTTAACCAAGCGTACGTCAATGGACTGACCATAGATCAACTGCAAAGCATCTTGGCGGCTCACCCCGAAGGCGTGTGCATATACGTCACCAGCATTCCCCATGCCCAATGGGTGACCGATATAGAAAACGGCGTGGTTTATAGTGGCGACTCGTCATGTGCCGCCTATTTTGGGCGTCGTCCCCTCGCCAACACTTATCAGGGACAATGCTGCGGATATAATCAGTACACTGTGTTGAGCAACGTAACAAGCTACTGGTATGTCGAGTCTTACAACGTGCCGGCAAACACAAATTACACAAAGACTTCTATCACTCAGGAGCGACAGAACCTGCCAAACGGCACCTATCGCATTGCCTGCTATAACAATATCAATTATGGTCTTGATATTGCCGGAGCGTCTACGGCTGACGAGGCAAACGTACAGGTTTGGGAATATGGTGGCGGTGACCAGCAGAAATTTAATGTGACTTTCTCAGGCGACCACTATAACATCCAAGCCGTGCACTCGGGCAAGAACCTCGACCTCTACAAAGCCGGCTCGGCATCCGGCACCAACGTACAGCAATATTACATCGATGGCACAGATGTGCAAAATTGGGTGCTTCAAGATGCCGGCGAGGGTGCATACTACATCATAAATAACAATGGGCTTTACATGGACGTCAAAGACGGAACGGTTGCCAATAGCACCAATGTCCAAGGTCATGAAGGCAACAAGAGTGGTGCCCAAAAATGGTTCTTCATTGCAGTTAACGGCGGACAATCGATACCCGACGGAACCTACCAAATACGTTTGGCAAAGAACTTTACATATGGCATGGTCGAATCGACCGGAGCATCAACGAAAAACAGCAATATACACCTGTGGACAGTGGGCAATGTTGACCACCACAAATGGAACGTGAAGTATCTCGGCAACGGGTATTACTCCATACGCCTGAAACTTGGCGAAATGGCTCTCAATGTCAGCGATGCGGCATATAAAGGCTATGCCAACATTCAACAGTACCCATACACCGATGGTGATGTGGCATCTATGTGGCTGCTCAAAGAAGCCGGTAACGGTAGTTTCTATATTGTAAACAAAAACGGTCTCTTCGTTGACGTTCTCGACGGCAAAATCACGAACGGCACCAACATCGGAGGCTGGTGTGGCAACTCAAGTGATGCCCAAAAATGGAAGTTCGTCGCCGTAGACGGCACACAGACAATCGCCGACGGCTACTACACCATACGCAGTGCCAAAGACAACAATTTTGGTCTTGATGTGGCAGAACGCTCTAAGGAAAACAGCGCGAATGTTCACTTGTGGACGATAAGCACGTCGAACAATAACAACCAGAAATGGTATGTCAAGAGCTTGGGCAACGGCTACTATTCAATGACCGCCGCTCACTCGCGCAAGGCTCTCGATATGCAGAACGCCGGCATCGACAACTACTGCAACGTACAGCAGTACGACAATAGTGCTGACTCAAACGATGCACAACAATGGCTGCTCAAAGATGCCGGTAACGGAGCGTATTATATCGTCCACAAAAACGGTCTCTTCCTCGACATTGAAAACGGCACGTTGGCAAACGGCACAAACATCCGCGGACATGTGGGCAACCGCTCTGACGCACAGAAGTGGATATTCACCCCCGTCGACATTGACCAAGAACCGCCGGTAATCACCGACATCAAGATCACAAACATCAGTCACGCCGGCTACACCGTGACCTGCACCGTCACCGACAACGAAAAAGTATCGTCCGTGAGCATGCCCACGTGGAGCGTCGCCAACGACCAAGATGACATTCAGTGGTACGTGGCTACACTCAACGGCAATACCGCAACGTGCACCATCAAGACCGCCAACCACAACAACGAGTCGGGCGTCTACCTTACTCATATCTACGCATACGATGACCTTGGCAATATGACCGGCGTGTCGGCAGGCGAGATTGAAGTTCCCCTCGAAAGCAACAATCCCGACAGACTGCCCAACGGCACATACCGCATCGCCTGCTACAGCAACATCAATTATGGACTCGATGTGGCAGACGCATCTACCGCCGACGAAGCCAACGTGATGATATACGAGTACAACGGCGGCAAACATCAACAATTCAACGTGACCTACAACAACGGTTACTACAACTTGCAAGCCGTGCACTCGGGCAAAAACATCGACCTCTACCGGGCAGGCTCGGCATCAGGCACCAATGTCCAACAATATTATATCGATGGCACAGATGTCCAAAACTGGAAACTTCAAGCTACCGGCGACGGCACATACTTCGTCGTCAACAGCAATGGTCTTTACATGGATGTCACCGATGGCTTGATTGCTAACTCCACAAACGTTCAAGGTCATAGCGGCAACCAAAGCAATGCCCAAAAATGGGTATTCATAGCCGTCAACGGCGTTCAATCAATCCCCGATGGAGACTATCAGATACGCCTGTCAAGAGACTTTCGATATGGCATAGGCGTCCAAGGCGCTTCTACCGAGAACGGCGCGAATGTACAACTGCAACGCATCAATGGCACAGAAAACCAGAAGTGGACTGTGACGTACCTCGGCGACGGATATTACTCGATCCGCGCCAAACACAGCGGCATGGCTCTCAATCTTGACGGTAAAGCCTACAAAGGCAACCCCAACGTGCAGCAACACCCGTTTGAAGAAGGTGACGAAGCCTCAGTGTGGATAATTAAAGACTCCGGCGATGGCAACTTCTACATTATAAATGAGTTCGGTCGTTACCTTGACGTCCTCGACGGCAACTTTATTGACGGCACCAACATCGGTGGCTGGACAGGCAACTCAAGCGATGCTCAGAAATTTAAATTTGTAGCTGTCGACGGCTCGCAACCCATTGATGACGGCGTGTATGAAATTCGCAGCGCCGCCAATCGCGACTATGTGCTTGACGTAGATTTGGCGTCTATGGACAACAGCGCAAACGTTCAACTGTGCACGAGAAATGGCGGCGACAACCAAAAATGGCGCGTCAGCTATCTCGGTGACGGCTACTACTCAATCGTCGCCGTCCATTCAGACAAAGCTCTCGACATGCAAAATGCCGGCACTGAAAACCACTGCAACGTCCAACAATATGACAATACCGCAACCACAAACGTGGCACAACAATGGATAATCCGCGAAGCCGCCGACAAAGAGTTCTATATCATACACAAAAACGGACTCTTCCTCGATGTCGAAAACGGCACAATTGCCGCCGGTACAAACATCCAAGGCTTTATGGGCAACCGCTCAGTGGCACAAAGATGGGTGTTCACCGACATTAATACCGGCGAACCCTCAGGCGTCGACACGCCGGCAACCGCCAAGACCATCGCAAAAGTTGAATACTACAACGTGAGCGGTCAAGTTAGCGAAACGCCGTTTGACGGATTTAACCTCATTGTCACCATCTATGATGATGGCACCAAAGAAGTCAAAAAAGCGTTCATGAAATAACCCCACATTCCCTAATAAAGCAGCCGACCGAAGCCCGCGCTCCGGTCGGCTGCCTTATTATATTCGTCATTATCTCTGATATTTCCATAAGACAGATATGAGAATTGATATGTAGTGCTTTGTGTCGCTTGACTATGTTTGTGACCGAGAGAGTTCGTACGGAACAAGATAGTCGCTGTCGGTTAACGTTTATTAAGGGTTATATACACCATTTTTCCAAAACTTTTATATAACTTTGTCTCACAAACGTGCCGTTGATAAGGCGCGTTTATACCACCGATAATACGAAATCTTTTGATAACGTTTTGTTAGACATATATACTTGAATTTTGGTTATGAGGGAGGTGCGTTACTGTGAAGTAGCGCACTTTCATTTTTTTCTGTATGACTTCTTTTTCCGATGGTATGCCGAGTGACATGCTCGGTCGCGCGTGACGTCATTCGTCGAGGGTGGGGCAAACGTGAGCCAAACCAAAAGCTAACCGGAGAGTCAAACAATAGAATTCGATGGAGCGCAAACCGATTATAACCGGCAGATAAGGCTGTTTTGTGGATTAATCGGCGGCCTTTGTACATTATTCCAAAAAATACTTGCATTAACATACTCTCGCTTTATACCTTTGCAACGTCATCAGACATCAACCCGATTATAAATCAATAAAAATAAATACAACAATGAACAAGAACGACGACACCCGCTATCTCAACAATGACGAGCAAACAGCCATCATCAGTGACAACCAATATCTCGACAATGCACCCACAGCCGATGCAACGCCAAGTGAAACCGCTCCCGCCTCCAAAAAGAAAACCGATATGAAAGGCGTGACTCAAAAGGCAGCCTTCACCGCCGGAGGTTTTGTTGTCGGCGCAGCTGCCGGTGCTGCCGTTTCAGCCGCTGCATCATCGAACAACGAGAGCACATCAGACTCAAAGCTTGCACAAGCCGCCACTCCCGATGACGAGAATACTCCCGAGCAGGCTGCCACCGATGCGCATGTCGACGACCCCTCGACACCTCCGGCATCAGATGAAAACATCTCTAACGCTAACCACAGCGACAACACCAATAACGGCGAGGCATGGCCCGAGCCGGCACCTAAAACAGACGCCACCGCCGAACAGCCGACAACCGTTCAACCAACACCCGCCGGTGACGAACAACAAGCCACACTTATCGGCGAAAATCCCATAGGTGACTCGCGCATCGATGCTCCCGCCACACAAAACACCGGTGAGGCATGGCCCGACCACGCTCCCGCTCAAGACGCGTGGCCCGAAGACGGAACAAATACCGAGGCATGGCCCGAAGATGGCAGTGCAACAACCGTAAACCCCGAGCATGACGCTGCTGCCACAGACATAAACAATATTCATGCCGCTGAGGAGGCTGCAACCATCGTCCAACCACAAGTCGAAATCAACTCTATCGGCTCGACGATGAACGCTGACGGCTCTGTTATGAACCACGCCGATGTCACCATCAATGACATTCACGCGACATTCGTCGATGTTGACGGTGACGGCACGGTTGACATTGCCCTCGTTGACACTGATGGCGATGGTCTCGTTAACGCCGACAGTCCTATCGATGTCTCTGACACCGGACTCACCATGGACGACATCGCATCTCAGATGGATGTTCCCGAATCTAATTATGACGAAGGTGTATGCCTTGACGACGGTCTCTGTGGCGACGACATGATGGTCACCGACATCTGATCCCGCAAAAGACAACTCAGCCCCCTCCTCTCTCCCATATAGCTCATTCCTTAATCCTTTATCTGATTTAATTGGTAATGATACATAAAAAGGTTAATTGTAAATACACATTTAAACCTCATGGGGCTATTCCCCACGCTTCTTAATCAACTGTGTTAGGCACATACTTAAAACAAGAGGAGGCGACGTCGGGCGACGCTGCCTCCTTTATCTTTGCCGGCTGTGAACTTCTTTGTAGCAACAGCCATCGCCATTACTGCTTGCCAACATCGGCGACGACGCGTACGTGTTGCACAGGGGTTACAGGGTCATCGGTGATAACTGTGATATCCGTGGTGATGATGCCGTCGGTAGGCATATTACTGCCGGTGAGCTTGTCGGGGCGTAGAGTGACTGCAATAGTCAGCGATTTATGCTTTTTAATTTTGTTGTCCTTGTATGTCAGTGATACGGCAGGGTTGGTGCAATAAATGCGCCTTATGTTGAGACGGCGCGAAGTGCCGTCATTGTTGATGGTGAACGACGATGACAGCGTTTTGCCATCGGCACTCTTGTCAAGTATTATCTTGTCGGCAGACAGCCGGGCGACCGGCGCGAGGCGATAATCATCGGCGGTGAGGCGCTCAAAGTCCTCCTCGATGTCGACAACGACAGGCAGGCGATATACCTCATCGGAGTGCCCGGGGTCGGGACTGATGCTTATGGTGTCGGTGACAACGCCATAAAGCGGAGTCAAATCGGGATACACGTAAAAGCTCAGCAACATACGCTCTGCCGGCGCCACTGCCGCCGGCGCGACGCCGACCTTTAGCCACGACGGTGATGACACCACGCGCGGTGCTATGGTGTCTGTCGAGCGGTTATAGCCGTCGATAAACATATTCTTTGAGTGATGCTTGCGAGCCTTGCCGAGCAGAGCGGTGTTATGTGCCAATTTCAGCGGTCCCATATCGTGGGGAAACCGTGCCATTACAGTTTTCTTGGCGCCAACGACAACTCCGGTGATATATAGTGTGGTGCGTGACGGCTCGGTGTTGGTGTCAACGGTGACCTTTTTTTTGAAACGTCCGGGCAGGCGTGCCGGGTCATACGTCACGCTTATCGCCGCCGTGTCGCCCGGCGCCAGCGGTGCGCGGTCAAAAGCGGCACTCGTGCAACCACACGATGCCCGTGTCGAAATTACCACAAGGTCTTGGTCGCCGACATTGGTGTACTTGAACAGATATGTCACGTGCCCGTTCTCCTCATCTATGGCGCCGAAATTATGAGTGGTGTCTATCCACGCAATTTGAGGCTGAGCAGGCGCCATGCCGGCGATTATGAGCGATACTGCCCCGAAGACCACGCGCTTTATGAGTGTGCTATATGTCATTGTTGCTCCTTGGTTTTTAGTTTGTCGTTTAATGGTTTTGGCTTGTCGTTTTACGATGTGTGTGGCTTTAAGTTCGTTGTCTGAGAACCGATGATATGCTGAGGCGGCGCATCTCTCGTTGTTGGAGTGGTGCGCCGCCCGCTGCTTATGAATGATTGTGATTATTCTTGGTCGCCCTCTGATTTAAATTCGAGGATATTGTTCTCGACGCGGTTGTCGCCACGGAGCATTCTGTATGATATCGTGGGGCCGGTGGGACTCTGCTCAAAGAACGGATAAGCAAAACGTCTGCCAAAGTTGGCTGCGCTCTCTGCAAAGTTGTAGGGACGTCCCTCTTTGCGTGAGCTCTTAACCTTGATGTAGTAGATTTGACCATTGCCTTTGATCGGACCTACGAGCTCGCCGGGTTTGGCTGTTGCCACAGCGGCTATGAGTTCGGGGCTCGATGAGGTGCCCTGTATGACGTTATCGCCGAATGCCGATGAGCCTTGGCTTACCTGTGTTTTGAACAATGAGGCATATCCTTCGAGAGTTTTGGCTTTGCCTTTGTATTGGTCGATGGTCATTTGTGCTTTCTTGTTGAGAGTGACAAGCGGTTTGAGCATCTCTTTCACGTACATAGAGGTGGCAGGGATATAATCGCCGTCATAAGCCTCATGAACAGCCACGGCGAGGAGATATTGATTTGAGCCGTCGATGGCTGCCGGACGTGTCAATGTGAACACGTTTGACACATCGCCGTTGTCATGATTCATCGCCCATTTGAGTGCTGACATAGAACCGGGAGCGAGATCTCCAAAAATTTCTGTTGCCGACACGAGAGCGTGGTTGATGTGATAACCGGCTTTCTCTGCGTTTTTCTCAAATGCTTCGGCGGTGGCATTGTTGCCGATAAATTTGCGCAAGTTGTTGAGCAAGTCGTTGCCGGTGGCGTCTGACGGTGTCAGGTCGTATGAAACGGTGGCAATCTTGTATGTCGCTGTGGGTGTCGAGCGATGAGATACGTTGATGATGAATGTCACGGGCAGGCTTTCGTTGCCGTTGGTAATAGTGTCGGCGACGGTGTAGATTTGATTGAGGGGAGCATCTGCCAAGCTGCCGAGAATTTTCTCGGTGAAACGTTGATCGGGATTAACCAACGATGTTGTCACACCGGCAAACTGTCCGGCGAGTGAGGCGAGAGAGTCGAAATTGGCAATGGTGGCTTTTGCCATCACTGAGTCCACATCGTGTTTGTATGCCTCGGCGCGGAGTTTCGCGTCTTTCGTATCTTGGGACTCGGGAACGGGTATCAATGAGAATTTTACAGTGTCGATACCGGTCGATGTCTCAAGCACTTTGGCTATGGCATAGTGTGTGCCGACATTGGGCAACAGTTGCACGTAATTCGTATGCAGTGAGTCGGCGTTGATAGCCAATGTGCGCAACTCGTTGTCTTGCACCAAAGATGCTTTGGTATATGTCGCCGTGCGCGAGTTGAAGTCGCGGTGAGTGTTGACAGCATCGATGCCTTCGCTGTTGCCGAGTTCGACTACGAGGTCGTGAACCTCTGAGTCGGCAGCCTTGCGGTCAGCCTCTGACGGAGCGACATTGACGACGATATAAGACACATAACGAGACTCCTCGCTGAGCTTGAACGCGCCGCGACGTTGATCGTAAACGGCTTTGAAGTCATCATCGGTGAGTTTTACATCTTTGTCGGCGATGGCTGTGAAGTCTTTTGACACATAGTCAAATGTTGTCACAACGTTGCGATCATCGTATGTTTGTTTTGCATCAAGAGCGTTGACAGTGAAAAGACCGCTGACGAGGTTGCCGTATGTCTCTAAGCGAAGACCATCGTTGATGTCTTTTTCCATATCAAGCCATGCTTGGTTAAGCTGTGCTGCCACCTCGGCATTAAGTTGATATTTGCCGGGGTTTTTGATGGCATCTTTAATTTGCAATGGCGACACAAGCCCCAGTTGCATAAGAAATTGAGGTTCGGCACCGATTTTTTGTGCAAACAGTTGCATAACGCCGGGCGCCGTTTTCTCACCAAATATGAATTGAGATAATTCATCATCTGAGATGGCGATGCCGAGACGATTAAACTCTTTTTCGAGAAGAGCGTTGCGCAAACCGTCACGTATGGCTGTCTGCTCTACTATATCAGGATTGAGAGCCTGAGTCGACTGCTTTGCAATCTCATTATATTTATTGAAGAGAGCTTGGTACTCGGGGAGTGTAACCTTTGCACCATTGGTTTTGGCGACAGTGTCACCGGGACCGAAGAATGATCGGCTCGAGTTGAAAAAGTCTCCGAGGATAAATGCAAGAAGAGCGGCGAAGACTACAACAACAAGCAGCACCGATCTTTTTCTGATTTTTTCTAAGGTTGCCATTGATATTTTTAAGAGTTAAGTTTATAATTTTATCATTTTTAGCCTGTCACCACCGCCCATCGACACACACTGAGAACGCACAACCCTATCACATTCTGATGGTCAAACGTCTGATATGTCGGTGCTTGTGGCGACATTACCACTGCCACACGGCAAAAACCGCGGGCAATAATCGCACAAAGTTAAGTCTTTTTTGACAATATACAAAGAAAAAAATTCGCCATCTCCCCCAATTCCCGCCACTTGCCCTCACCGTTTGACCCCCTCCGCCCACCCTCGCCACAACCCCTTTCACAAATCAATGAGCGGCAGAGAAACCTCCACCGCCCATCAATCACCCTGTCAAAGTGAATAGAAAGTAATAATAGTAGATAGTTCCCTCGTCTTCAGCGGACAGAGAGGGGCGAAATTTTACTTTTATCGATGTCATATAATTATCGTTGCTGTAAAAAAGAAGTCGCCCGGGACGGTTGGTGTCCTCGGGCGACTTTGTGAAAAGTTTAAAATTCGGTGACGGCGTTTATCGCTGTGTTGTCATAAGGAGAAGAGTCGGCGCATTTTGTCGACTTCGTCGAGCTTTTCCCATGTGAACAACTCGACATCGATGGTTTTGTCTTTGCCGTTGCTGTCTTTGCAGTGTTTGGTGATGGTGCGCGGCACACGTCCCATGTGTCCGTATGAGGCAGTCTCTTCGTATATCGGGGCGCGCAGTTTCAGTGTCTTCTCGATCGAGGCGGGACGCAGATCAAAGTTCTCGGCAACGATTTGCGAGATGACATCGTCGCTGAGTCCGTTGACGGCGGTGCCATAGGTGTTGACATTGACGCTGACGGGGTGAGCCAAGCCGATGGCGTAGGCTATTTGCACGAGACAGCGACGAGCAACGCCGGCAGCAACGAGGTTTTTGGCGATGTGGCGGGCGGCGTATGCCGCCGAGCGGTCAACTTTTGAGGGGTCTTTACCGGAGAATGCGCCTCCGCCATGAGCACCATAGCCGCCATAGGTGTCGACGATGATTTTGCGCCCTGTCAAACCGGTGTCGCCGTGAGGACCGCCGATGACAAATTTGCCTGTGGGGTTGACATGGAGTATGTAGTTATCGTCGAGCAGGGGTTGCAGGGCGGCGGGCATTTTTTGACGCACGCGCGGTATGACGATGTCGCGCACGTCGCGGCGTATGGTCTCGAGCATGCGACAGTCGGCTTCGTCTTGTGTTGTGTGGTCGTCGGCAGTGATAAATTCGTCATGTTGTGTCGACACCACAATGGTGTTTACGCGAACGAGACGGTCGTTCTCGTCATATTCCACTGTTACTTGAGATTTGGCGTCGGGGCGCAGGTAAGGCATAAGTGTGGTGTGTCGGCGTATGTCGGCGAGCTCGCGCACTATGGCATGGCTCAACGCCAGTGATAGCGGTATGTAAAGAGGGGTCTCGTCACAGGCATAGCCAAACATCATGCCTTGGTCGCCGGCACCCTGCTCGTCGGGATTTTCGCGCACGACACCGCGGTTGATGTCATGGCTTTGTTCGTGCAGAGCCACGAGTATACCACAAGATTTGGCGTCGAATTGCAGGTCTGAGCGGTCATAGCCTATGCGTTCAATTACCGAGCGTGCTACGTGTTGCAGGTCGATGTATGCTTCTGATGATACTTCGCCGGCGATGATGACCTGCCCGGTGGTGACAAGGGTTTCGCATGCGACCTTTGACTGTGGGTCGAGGGCGAGGAAGTTGTCGAGTATGGCGTCGGAAATCTGGTCGGCGACTTTGTCGGGGTGACCTTCCGATACTGATTCTGATGTAAATAAACGATTCATTGCAATTTGTATTGTTAAACTTGTTGATTAATCTGTATTATGTGGTTATGAAACCGATGATGATATCTCTGATAGCAGTCTAAACCGGCGAATGTCTGCCGTCAGGACACAAAAAAAATCGTGGAAATTTAGCGACTGCGGCTAAATCCACGACGGTGACAACGCTATTTAATCGGTCGGTTTTCCGAGCGGTTTTAGCATTTTTTCGAGTGGTTGCAAGCAGCCAAATTTGTCCACTGTGTCTTTTATTGACGGCGCAAAGGTATGAATAATCCACGACATCGCCAAAAAAACTTTACCTGCAAAAACCGATGTCCGGCGGCTATTTGCGACCAAAGTCGGCAGGTATTTCGCCCCACAGCTCGGTGTTCCATTTTTCTATGGGGTTTGCTATCGAGTTGTGGGCGAGCCATGTGTCGGCGCGTGATAAGAGCTGTCGGGCATAGGCGTTGGCGGGTGTCGCAACGATTTTGCTGCGTGCGTGCCCGGCGCGTATCCACGCGAGCGCCGTGCGTGAGTCGGTATATATTTTTGTCTTTGTGTCGCCGAGCTTTTTGAGCATGGCGGCGGCGTGTATTATTGCGAGATATTCGCCGATGTTGTTTGTGGCGTCCTGCAAGGGACCGACTCTGAACAGCTGTTCGCCGGTGGCGACACGCACTCCGCGATACTCCATCGGTCCGGGGTTGCCGGCGCAAGCTGCGTCGACAGCGATGGCAGTGAGGTCAATTTCGGGGAATGCCTCATAATTGACGATCTGAGAGGTCTTGTGCTCTTTCATGGCGCGGAAGAATGCCATAGGGTCTTCGCCATAGCGGCGGAATGCCTCGGTAGCGGCGGTTTGGTCGGTGTATGATTTATATTGCGCGCCCGGAAAGCCGTCGATTTGGTCTTTTGCTTCTTCCCACGAGTCGTAGATGCCGGGATTGCGCCCTTCCCATACGACATAGAATTTGCGTCTTTGTGCCATGCGTGTTATGATTGGGGCTGTAAGCCGTTTTGTGGTTCGTTAGTCATGAACTGTGCGATAAACGCTCGTGCCGAGGTGTCGATTTGCTCGGCATCTTCGAGATGTGAGGAGTCAAAACGTGCGTTGGCTCGTTCGTAATAAGAGGTGCGTTCTGCCAATGTTTGTTCAACAAAAGATATGAGTTGCTCGCGAGATTTGCCGACAGCCAAAGGACGAGAGTCACCGCCGAGGAGTATGCGTTCGACAAGACGTTCTATCGGAGCTACGAGCCACACCACGGTGCCAGTGGCGAGCATAAACTCGATGTTATCCCGACGACACGGTGTGCCTCCGCCACATGATATGATTGCAACGCCGGTGGCGACAAGGCGTCTGAGCATTATGGTCTCGCGCCGGCGAAATGCGGCTTCACCCTCGGTGGCGAAAATCTCACTCACCGACATTCCGCAATCGCGCTCTATGGTATCGTCAAGGTCGGCATAACTGCAACCGGTGCGAGCGGCGACCGCCGTGCCCAAAGTTGTCTTGCCACAAGCCATAAAGCCGATGAGAAACAATGGGCGCATCAATATCACTCTTTGTCGATCTTCTTATTCTCGGCGAGCAGGTCGCGTATCTCGGTGAGCAGTTGTTCCTGAGTAGGCCCTGCCGGAGCTGCCGGTTCTGCCGGTTTCTCGTGTTTGAGTTTGTTGAGGAATTTTATCGCAACAAAGATGCAGAAGGCAATGATGAGAAAATCAAAAATCGTCTGTACAAAGGCACCCCATTGCAGGTATACGGCATCGACGGTGGTCTCGCCGGTGGCGGGGTCGATGACGGCGTCTTTGAGCAGGGTCTTTTGGTCACTGAAATTGGCTCCGCCGGTGATCACACCCAAAAGCGGCATTATAAGGTCTTCGACAAGCGATGATACAATTTTGCCGAATGCACCGCCGATGATCACACCGACAGCCATATCAACCACGTTGCCCTTCATCGCAAATTCTTTAAATTCTTTGAGAAATTTGCCCATATCTATATTAAAATTTATACTTCTTGTTTATGAATTGTTGCCGAGATCTATTCTTCGCCACGGCGTTGAGCTTTGATGCGAGCGCGAGGAATGGCTATCGATGTGTATAGCTGTATGAATGCGCCGGCAAGCACAAAGGCGAGCCAATCGCGAGGGTTGTCCGAATACCATTGGAAGAATGCCGCCACACAAAAGAATATCGCACTCCACTTTTCGATGGCAAACAAACGTTTGACACGAAACACTTTACCATCATATACCGTGAACAACCTGCCAATGAGCAATATGCCGGCACCGACAGAGAACACTATTTTGGCATATATATCCTTGGGACCGAGCAGCAGGGGCAGTAGAGCACCGAGAGCGATTATTGCGAGTCCCGTGAGAGAGAGGGCGAGAGAGATTTTATTTTTTTTCATTGTTTGGTGATTTGTCTATGTGATAATGGGGGGTGATGTACAGACGATGATACGAATTATAAGTGGTAGTGTCGGGTGAGAGTGAATAGTATTGTCATGCGCAATGAATGATGCCTATTCAAACACATATACATCTTCGCCCGGCATATTCATATCGTGATTTTCGCGCACCACGCGCTCGATAAACTCGGGGTCGCGGTTGTCGAGACGAGTGTTTAGCTCGCGATAATATTTCACCGTGTCTTGATATTGGCGTATGGCTATCTGCAAAGAGTCGCGTTGACGTCGGTTCTCATGTATGCGTGATACGGAGTTGTCTTGAAAGAAGAACAGATAGGCGAGTGAGCCGAATACCAATACTCCGGGTATCGAGATGTAGCGGCGCAACCATTGTATCAGCGGTGAGTTCATATCGTGACGATGAGTTTATGAGTGATTGTCGTTTGTGAGAAATCGTCGTTGTGTGACTAAAAACGTTTGTGGCGTGGCGATTTGTCAGTCTCGACCCAACGATACAGACGATCGGCGGGGCGTATTTTTGCCGGCACGGCTATTGAGAACGAGTCGCCCTTGACTGCCTTCGCCACAGATTGCAGGTTGACGCGTATGTCCTCGATGGTGAATATTAATGCTCCGGTTGTAGGACCGGTGACAACGACTTCATCGCCGACATTCAATTCGCCTGCTTCCATATAAAATTCGCCGACACCGATGTTTGAAAAGTATTTCACACCTTTGGCTGCATAATGTTTTACGCGTGTTGCCGATGAGCCATAGTGTGACGACCATTCGCCAAGCCGCTGTCCGAGATAATAGCCGTCCCAAAATCCGCGATTGAAGATTTTTTCAAGACGAGCATCAAGCGTGGCTATAAGCGCATCGTCATACGTGCCTCGGCAGATGGCATCGAGCGCCGTAGAGTAACACTCGACAGCTTCGCGCACATACTCGGGACCGCGTGCACGTCCTTCGATTTTAAAAACTCTGACACCGGCATCAACCATCTTGTTGAGGAAGTGTATGGTTTTGAGGTCTTTGGGTGACATAATGTAGGGACCGTCTACTGTGAGCTGTTGACCGGTTTCGCGGTCTGTCAGATCATAAGCCCGGCGACATATCTGTGTGCAAGAGCCACGATTGGCACTCGTATTCATTTGATGCAACGATAGATAGCATTTGCCAGAAGTCGCCATGCACAAGGCTCCGTGACAAAACATCTCAACACGTATGGGTTGTCCGCCGGGACCGCAAAGGTTATCTTTGGCGATGGCATCAGTGATGGCGGCGACTTTGTCAAGCGACAATTCTCGCGCCAAGACCATGACGTCTGCCCACTGTGCATAGAATTTCACCGCCTCATAATTTGTGATGTTGGCTTGTGTCGAGATATGCACTTCAACGCCGGCGGCACGACATAGCATGATGGCGGCGATGTCAGAGGCGATTATCGCCGAGATGCCGGCACGCCGTGCGGCATCGATGGCGTCACGCGCGGCATCGAGGTCTTCGTCAAAAAGCACGGTGTTGAGTGTCAGATAGGATTTGACATTTGCTTGTTGGCATTCCCTGGCTATGTCGGCGAGATCTTCGAGAGTGAAGTTAATGCTCGACCTCGCACGCATATTCAATTGACCGACACCAAAATATATGGCATCGGCGTGGGCATTGATGGCGGCATGGAGTGACTCAAAAGAGCCAACCGGCGCCATAATTTCAAAATCACTTCGCTTCATTGTCTTTACTGTGGTTTGGTATCACTGATAAGCGAGCAATGACACCGCGTTTTAACAGCAACTATACTCAGAGTGAGATGTCAGCAAACAAGCATTGGCCAATAGGCCGCGAAGTCTATTGGCCTGTGTTGTCGGCCTGAGTCGCAATACGTGATGCGTGATGTTCACGTTCTTTCCTCTTGCGACACTATCGTGAGTGATTACTTTGCAGGAGTGGCAGGAGTGGCAGGAGCTGCTTTGGCGGGCGCTGCCTGATTGTCATAGGCGTTGGTTGCTTGTTGTGCCGGAACTTGTTTGGTGTCGACCATTGACGCATCGGCGCGACCTTGATCGCTGCTGCCATCTTTGCTGCGTACGGCGTATGCCGAAGCCACTGAGATGATAACGATCAAGATGGCGAGTGTCCATGTGGTCTTCTCCAAGAAACTGTTTGTGCCACGTACACCCAACACCTGATTACCACTGCCAAACTGTGATGACAAACCTCCACCTTTTGATTTTTGGATGAGGATAATACCGATGAGGAGGATTGAAATGATCACTGCCAGAATGAGTAATAGGGTAAGCATGTATCTTTTATTTGAATTTTATGTTTGTTATATTTTTATATTTCTAATTGATTAACACTCAAAGCGATAGTGACGCATCATTGTTGATTGGCGCGAGCCTTGGCAATGAGCATCAGCTTTTCGAGGAAGCGCAATTGGTCTGCAAAGTAAATACTTTTTTGCGGATTTTTCAAATTTAAGTCAGATATAATTTCATAAGCACGTTCATAACGTCCCTGTTTGATGTAGATTTTCGCAAGACTTTCAGATAGCGAAGTGCCTGCCGGCGGTTCTGTGACACGTGTTTTGATCGATGTTGTCGGCGATTTTTTTGTTGTGCTTGAGTCGGTATCGTTCTTTTTACTGTGAGCAGTGTCTGTTTTCGGCGACAGAGACTCATGTCGATCGGTTGTTGTATGTGGTTGTGCGTCGGATTTTGTGCCGCGAGATGGGGTGGGGGCGTGAGCCTCCATAAACGAGTCAATGCGTGATGAGGTGAGATCTTTTTCTTTGTCGGCAGGCTGTGGCTCGGTGGCGGCTTGGGCTTCGAGCACGCTCGAATAGTCAGGGGTAGGGTTGAAAATCAGTCGTTCGAGCAACGCATCTTCTTCGGGGGACGAGTGACCATAGGTTTCAAGAAAAGTGTCTATGGCTTGTGATGTGGTTATCGGCTCGGCTTTAGGTGTTGGCGGATATATATGTGCCCAATCGTCATCGGCGATGTCCGTAAACATTGTCACGGCGATGGGGTCGGGCGCATTGAGGGCAACATGTGCTTTAAGCTGACGGCGTTCATCATCGTCAAGTTCGTGGTAATGCTCTTTGAGCGTCACCATATCGTCGTATATGTAGTATAGCGGAGTACGATTCATGGTCGTTGAATTTGAGGTCTACCAATTGCCGAGTGTGGCATTAAAAATCAATTCGACAATTTCTTTTGATATTTCCTGACACAGTTGGTCTTGAACATCGACAAGAAGTTCGGTGGCATCAAAGTCGCGGTATGCACTGAATGATTGGTCGATATTGTTCGTTTCCTTGTGGTTGTCGGTGTATTTCACGCGCACGGTGATTGTCAGACGGGTCTTGGAGGCATAAGCGTCTTCTCTGACGGCTTGTGGCGAGAGAGCATAGCCGGTGATTTCACCCTCGATGCGCAAGTCAGAGGCGGGGTTGTCGACGACTTGCAGGCGCGTGTTGCGCGAAATATAGTCTAAAAGCTCATTTTCAAATGTTTGTTGCAAAGGAGCATAGACCAAAGATGCGCGTATGGGGAAATTGCCCACGGAGATGTTTTTATATACCGTATAGTCGATAGCCGATCCGTTGAGGGTATAAGTAGGTTTGCAGGCGCAAATGGCGGCTGTGATTATCACTATGGCGAAGGTCAGTATTTTTTTCATCTCTGTTGTCGTGTTGGCGGTGGAATTAATCGAGACCGTATTCTTTGATTTTGCGATACAATGTGCGCTCCGAGATGTTCAACTCTTGGGCGGCATTTTTGCGGCGTCCTTCGTTGCGGGCAAGAGCTTGGCGTATCAGTTCGCGCTCACCGGCGGCGAGGGTGGCATTGGCATGTGTTGTGGGCAGATTTTGCGTGATGATTGGCATCTCGTTTCGCTCGTCTGTCCCGGGTTCGTCATGCGCGGTGATGACTTCAAAGGAGGGGGTTATACGCGGTTGCTCGATGTGGGGCTTGTTATCGTCGAGACGAGCCGTCAACTCATCGATGCGTTGGCGCAGGTTGAATATCATATTGAAGAGCATTTCGCGCTCGCGCTCGTATGCCGGAGATGATGAGGCATTGTCGTTGCCTGCAAATTGTTGTCTCACCGGCAGGGTGTTGAGCGTTGGCAGGTAACTCTCGATGGTTTCGGCTGTTATTACGCTGCCGGCTTCGAAGAGAGCCATCTGGTCGATGACATTTTTGAGTTGGCGCACGTTGCCGGGCCAGCGGTAACGCTCTATGATGCCGCGGGCATCATCGCTAAATGTCACTTCGGGCATGTGATAACGTTCGGCAAAGTCGGTGGCAAATTTGCGCGCAAGGAGGTTGATGTCGGCACCGCGGTCGCGTAGTGGCGGCACGGTGATTTGCACCGTTGACAAACGATAGTAGAGGTCTTCGCGAAAGCGTCCTTCGTCTATGGCGCGACGCAAGTCGACGTTGGTGGCGGCAACGATGCGTATGTTGGTTTTTTGAACCGTCGAGGAGCCGACTTTGAGAAATTCGCCGGTTTCGAGAACTCGCAGCAGTCGCGCCTGTGTTGTCATGGGCAGTTCGGCGACTTCGTCAAGAAATATCGTGCCGCCGTTGGCTTCTTCAAAGTATCCTTTGCGCGATGCTACGGCTCCGGTAAACGAGCCTTTCTCGTGACCGAACAACTCTGAGTCTATCGTACCCTCGGGTATGGCGCCACAGTTCACGGCAATATAGCGGGCATGTTTGCGCGGACTATATGCGTGAATTATTTGCGGAAAAAATTCTTTACCCGAACCGCTCTCGCCGGTGACCAACACCGAGAGGTCTATCGGCGCCACACGCACGGCGCGCGACACGGCGGCGATGAGTGCCTGAGCGTTGCCGACGATGCCGAAACGCAACTTGGCTTGCTGCACTTCGGGCGTGAGCGCCGGTGTCGCACCGACAATTGTTGTGGAGAGTTTGCTGCTCATTTGCGTTCGCGAAGTTTATATGTTTGGACTTTGAGATATTCGCCGAGTTGGTCAATCGTGCCGGCGTGGGCTCGTTGCTCATCGACACTGATGGGGTCGCCGACCGAGACGTGAAGTGTGGTGTGGCATTTGCGCCACACTTCTGAGGGTAGGCGTAGGGTGCGTGCCTGCCAGCATACCACACCCAAAAAGTTGAAAAACCAGCTGTTTGAGCCGTGGAAGTATATCGGTATAACCGGTACTTTGAGCTTATCGATGAGGCGTATCACCGAGTCTTGCCACTTGCGATCCATAAGGCGACCGCGGAAGTTTACTTTTGAAACAGCACCGGCAGGGAAAAATCCCAAAGGACGCCCGCTTTTCACCTGCTCGATGGCTTGCTTGATTCCGCGCATCGACACGGCTTTCTTTGCCGGATCGTCAGAAGCCAGAGAATCAACGGCGATAAAGTTGGGCTGCATGGCGGTGATGCGTCCCAAAACCATATTTACCATGACCTTATACTCCGGGCGCCGTGAGGCTATGAGGTCGATGAGCGTTATCCCGTCCAAAGCGCCGAAGGGGTGATTGCTCACCGTGATAAACGGTCCCTCGGGCAGGTTGTTGAGCACATCTTCGCCGTCAATGCGCACGGTGATGTCAAATTCTTTGAGCAACGAGTGTACAAACGCCGGACCCGGAGTATCAAAATAGCGCGAATGCACATCGTTAACCTTGTCGACACTCAGCCAGTGCAACAAACGGTTGACAAGTTTCTCGTGTCCTGCGAGACGAGGCACCATGGCGATGACGTCCTCACAATCGAGCACCGTGCGCTTTACCGGTTTGTTGTCGTTGTTATCGTTGGGAGACAGATTTGCGGTCATAGTTGTACAATGTATGGAATATCGAGAGGTATGCGATTATGAATTAAAAGCTCCGAAGCGCATTTACTTCGGAGCTTTGGCGCTTCAAGATGGACTCGAACCAACGACCCTCTGATTAACAGTCAGATGCTCTAACCAACTGAGCTATTGAAGCATTTTTGCCCGCGCCCTCTTTGACTCTGCTCTTGCATCGTCCGCTTTGGCGTCAAGGCTTTGCGCCGCCCTTTCGGGCTTTTGCGGTGCAAAGTTAATGCTTTTTTTTATTCTCACAAAAAAAATAAAACTTTTTTCAAAAACATTTTTGCGCGCGGCGTGTCTGCCACTGATATAATGCCTGTTTCTTTTTACATTGTCAAAAGAAAAGTCGTATCAAAAAACCGTGTCGCAACCCGGTGACGGGGCGACACGGTTTTGATGTTATTGATGACGATGTCAGGCTAAGCCTACACGCGGCAGGCGTAAGACATCGTGGCTGTTATCTCAGGCTTTTTTTGATTTTTTGCCATAGCCGTAAACAGCGGTGCAACCGAGTTCTTCCTCGATGCGGAGGAGTTGGTTGTATTTTGCCATACGGTCTGAACGGCTTGCCGAGCCGGTTTTGATTTGTCCGGCGTTGGTAGCAACGGCGATGTCGGCGATGGTGGCATCTTCGGTTTCGCCCGAGCGGTGCGAGATGACAGCGGTGTAGCCGTTGCGTTGTGCGAGTTCGACGGCGCGCAATGTTTCGGTGAGTGAGCCGATTTGGTTTACTTTTACAAGAATAGAGTTTGCACAACCGGTTTCGATGCCTTTTTTGAGGTATTTAACGTTGGTGACAAAGAGGTCGTCGCCCACGAGTTGGCAACGGTCGCCGATAAGGTCGGTGAGGATTTTCCAGCCGTCCCAGTCGTTCTCTGCCATACCATCTTCGATAGAGTCGATGGGGTATTTCTCAACGAGCTCTTTGAGGAATTGTGCTTGCTCGGCGCTGCTGAGTTTGGGAGCGTCAGCACCTTGTTTCCATGTATAGTCATAAACACCGTCTTTGTAGAACTCAGATGAGGCGCAGTCGAGACCGATGGTGACGTCTTTGCCGGGGGTATATCCGGCGAGCTCGATGGCTTTGATGATGACTTGCAGAGCGTCTTCGGTGCCGTCAAGAGTGGGAGCGAAACCGCCTTCATCACCTACGGCTGTCGAGAGACCGCGATCTTTGAGAACTTTTTTGAGGTTGTGGAACACTTCTGTGCCCATACGGATGCCTTCGTGGAACGACTCGGCGCCGATGGGACGTATCATGAACTCTTGGAAGCAGATGGGAGCGTCAGAGTGAGCACCGCCATTGATGATGTTCATCATCGGCACGGGCAGGGTGTATGTATTGCAACCGCCGATGTACTTGTAGAGAGGCAGGTCGAGGTAGTCGGCAGCGGCTTTGGCAACGGCGAGAGACACGCCGAGGATAGCGTTGGCACCGAGTTTTGATTTTGTGTCTGTGCCGTCGAGGGCAAGCATTGTTTCGTCGATTTTAATCTGATCGAGAGCAGACATACCGATAAGAGCTTCGGCAATGGGACCATTGACGTTGGCAACGGCTTTTTGAACGCCTTTGCCCATATAGCGAGATTTGTCACCGTCACGGAGCTCGAGAGCCTCGTTGACACCCGTAGATGCTCCTGATGGAACAGATGCGCGTCCGCGAGCGCCTGATTCGAGGATTACGTCTACTTCTACTGTGGGATTGCCGCGTGAGTCAAGAACCTCACGACCAATGATTTTTTCGATTTTCATAATTTTACGTTGATTATGTTATGATATACTTGTTTTGTCTTTTTGTTAGAAATTGCCACATTGGATTATAACTCTAAGTCTGTAAATCAGACCGATATAGCTAATGCCCTTTACGACACCGCAAAGGTACAACTTTTTTTTTAATATTATCGCGATTATTTCACGTGCTGCTACAGATGTATGACAAAGGAGGCGCCGACGGCGAGTGTGTTCATCCATTCTTTGCTCACCTCGTTGTGCGATGGTTGCAGGTTATAGTCGGCAAAGAAGCGTATGCCATAGTTTTTGTTAGCTCTGAATGTCAACGATATGCCACTGCCAAAATATACTCCGCCTCGTGCCTCGATTGTCGTTTCCGATAGCGTCAATCGTGGGTAGCGAACATACCCTCCGAGCAGTTTGCTGCCGACAAGCCAGCGACGAGACAGCGGGTAGGAAAAGTATGGTCCCACGCCGGCGGTTATGGCATCAAAGGTATTGTCCTCGGCATGGTCATTGTTGACAATGATTGATGTGTTTGACACTGTAAATCTGCCACCGACACCGATGTAGGGCGTGAAGAAGTATGCCCCTTCTATGCCTGCCGATGACCTCGACGAAGTGCTAAACTCGGTGTTCTCATCAATATCATACTTGCTCAACGGCACATTCAATCCCACATAAAGTCCGAGAAAAGTCGGTGGCGCGTATCTGTCCAATGGGGGTATGTCTGTCTTTGTGTCAATGCCTTTATTCTTGAATATCAAATCACACAGATAGTAGCCCAATTCGGTCGAGAGTATGCCGATGCCGGCGCCGGTGAGCACATCGCTCAGCCAGTGTTTATTGTTTGCCATACGCATAAATCCGGTTGCTGTTGCCGTGGCGTATGCTCCGATGCCGATCCACGGGCTGATATGTCCGAATTCCTTTGTGAGCATTGTGGCTGTCATAAAAGCCGTTGCCGTATGCCCTGATGGGAAAGAGTGTCGATTTGAACCATCAGGTCGTTCAACATTAGTAGTGCGTTTCAGGGTGTTGACCACGCCGGTCATGAGCACGGCGGCAAAGGCGTCTGATACAAGCATGCGTCGCCATGAACTGCGACTTTTGACGCCGGCAAGTTTCAAACCCAACATCACGGCGGCGGGAGCATATTGCATATAGTCATCGGCGTGGTTGTTGAAATATGGCATATAGTCGTTGCGCAAACTGCGGAAGTGGTCGTCTTCGCTCTTAACAACCAACCCTCCGACGATTAATGGTACACCGACGTATGTCATTTGATATGCTCGTGACGAGAATATGCGTTCGCCAAGACTGATGGAATTCGTTTGATTGTGCAATGGCGGGCAGCTGTCGTTTTGCACAAACATATCAAGAGTGTCAATCTCGCCGGCAACGCTTCTGACAGACGTCAGTGACAGGCATACAATTAGACAAACGATTGACAAAACGGTGGTTAGGTTATGTGGTATTTTGATATTTATGCTCATTTGTTTGGTGATTGTCGGCAAAAAGTCACGATAAAACAGTGCTCACCATTGCTATGACAATATTTGATTTCCCAACCGTGGCAGTCACACACGGCTTTGACAATGGCAAGTCCTAAGCCGTTGCCGGCGACATCTTGTCTCGGACGATAGAAACGATCAAATATGTGTGATGCATCGAGAGCAGGCTCGTTTGAAGTATTGGAGATGGTGAGAGCTCTGTCATCGAGACGCAGGCGTATGACCCCGTTAGGACAATTATGACGCACGGCATTAACGATCAGGTTGTTAAACATACTTTCCAATAGTGTATGATTGGCATTGATGAATATAGGTGTGGTCACTGTCTGTATATTGACACGCAGACCGGTGGCAATGCCTTGTAGGTATGTCAGCTGTTCATTGACAAAAACATTCAGACAGATACGCTCGTTTTTGATACTTCGGTCGTTGTCTATTTTTGCCAACAATAGAAGGTTGCGATTGAGGCGCGCGAGGCGTGTACACGTCTGATACAGGTCTTGTATGAGGGAGGCTTGACGCTCGGTGAGTTCCGGTTGCTGTGACAGCAGATCGAGTTTTGTGCGCAAGATTGCTAATGGCGTTTGCAACTCGTGCGAAGCATTTTCAGTAAATTCTTTTTGTAAGCGATAGCTGTTGAGATTATTTGTTATAAGGCGGTGTAGGGAGTCATTAAGTCTCTCAAACTCGCGCACGTTGCTCGGCGCAAGTTTCGGCAACTGTTCTGACTCCAATGCAAAACTCTCGATATTGCGCAACGTTTCGTCAAAAGGCTTCCATAGTTTCTTTGAAATGATGCGCAGGGTCAATACCACGCCTATGACAAACAGCGTTGTTATCAACAGATATTGCAACATTATGCCGGTCAAGACATCAGCCTCCAAATCAGAGGTCGGTATTGTGCGTCCTGCCTTTATTGCTCTGACTAAATCTGACATATCCTCGGCATAATAATTTTTTGTCAGCAGATAAAATACCGGTGCGGCAAGTGCAAACAAAACAAAGATACATATCACATAATGTATCATTGTCTTATGTAGCAGGCTTGTGTTAGCGTGATGCGCGGCACGTGAAGAAACGATGTTTTTATTCATTATTCCACCCATTTATATCCCATGCCATAGATGTTGCGAACACAATCGCGACAACCTGCCGTCGCCAATTTGGCTTTAAGATTTTTGATGTGAGTATAGACAAAGTCGTGACTGTCCATCATATCTGCCATCTCGCCACTGAGATGCTCTGCCATAGCGCTTTTTGAGATCACACGGTTGCGGTTTGATAAGAAAAATAACAGCAAATCATATTCTGATTTTGTCAGTGTCAACATTTTGTCGCCGACGCTTGCCGACTTTTCACGCAGGTTGATTTTTAAGTTGCCGCTGACGATGACGTTGCTCGCGGTGAACTCTTTGCGACGTATCACAGCATAAATGCGCATACTCAACTCGGCAAGATGAAACGGTTTGGCAAGATAATCATCGGCGCCAATTTCCAAACCCGTAATTTTGTCATTGAGCGCCCCCTTTGCAGAGATAATAATCACGCCCACAGGATTGTTGCGCGAGCGCAGGTTTCGCAATATGTCAAGCCCATTGCCTCCGGGCAACATCAGATCAAGCACGACACAATCATAATCATACAGCTCGATCTTTTCGAGCGCCTCATCGTAGCTGAAAGATTGCTCACACAGATACTTCTCACCGGTGAGATAGCTCACGATGCTGTCAGAGAGGGTGTGCTCGTCTTCTACTATAAGTACTTTCATAGAGGTTGTAATTAAGAGGTGCTTGTGTCATACGCCAAGAGTGTCGTTCACAAACATCGATGCAAAAGTATTCTTTTTGTGTTTCAACGTCTTATGGTTGATGTTACAATTATGTTAAGTTTTGTTTGTCTCGTGGTATATGCTTCGCAAAAAGCTCGGCAATACAATTAGCAACAGAGGCAAACCGACAACAAAACCGCCGATGACAGCCACGGCAAGGGGTTGCTGCATTTGAGCGCCTATGCCGATACCCATGGCTAGGGGCATGAGAGCGAGAACGGCGCCGATGGCGGTCATCAATTTGGGACGTATGCGCAGGGCTATGGCATAATCCACAGACTCGTTGACACTGCCGCCGGCTGTGCGGTTTTTGCGATATTGCCATACGGTGAAGATGGCATTTTCGGCGATGATGCCCACGACCATGATGATGCCGGTGTAGCTGCTGACATTCAAAGGAACTCCGGTTAACCATAATGCGAGCAGACAACCACATATACCCATAACCGAAATGAACAATATGGCAAATGATACGCGCCAATCTTTAAACAAAAACATCAGCACACCGAACACCAAAAGCACGGCTAATGAGAGTATCATGGCAAGTTCGCCAAACGATGTTTGTTGCTCGGCGTAAGCTCCGCCAAAGCTTATGCTATATCCCGGCGGTAATGTTAATTTGTCGCTGAGAGCCGTTTGCAGTTCGGCGACAGTGGTGCCGAGGTCGCGATTTTCGAGGCGCGCGGTGAGCGTAATGTCGCTTTTGATGTCTTCGCGGCGTTGTTCTATTTCGCCCGGAATGACCGTGACCTCACAAAAATAGCTCAGTGGACGAGTCGAGCCATCGGTTAAAAATATGGGTTGGCGACGCAGATTGTCAAGCGAATTGTCTTTGAAATCGGTAAAGCGCAGTAATATGCGGCGCATTTGCTCGCCTTCTTGCACCGAACCGATTTGCAATCCTCCAGACATCGATGCTTGTGCCGGATTAGGCTCAATGATATTTGCCGGTTGACACAGTGGGATGCCGCCGATATGGGCTGTGAGTTGTTCTTGAAAATCTGAGAGTGATATGCCAAATTGCGACAATCGCTCAATGTCAGGGGTAAATACGAGCGAGGCGCCGGCAGGCACGAGCCCGTTGTCAATATCGACAACACCACCAACGCCTTTCATAATAGTCTCGACTTTGACTGCCAAAGATTGCAAAGTGTTATAATCATCACCAAATATTTTGACTTCAATGGGCTTTGGCGTGCTTATCAAATCGCCGAGCAGATCACTGATGCGCTGACCGAAGTCGATGGTCATAAGCGGTATTTCTTGTGAGAGTTGACGGCGCAAGTCGCTGATGACTTCGGGCGTGGTTTGCTCGCGGTCGGTTTTGAGTTGGATGAGGTAGTCGCCATAATTACTCGGGCGCGTTTTGAACGACATGCCCAAAGCCGTGCGACGCGAATAAGTCTGCACGGCAGGATGCGACATTATTATGCGCTCGGCTTGACGACACAAGCGATCTGACTCTTCGATGTCGGTGCCGGTTGGCATATGATAGTCAAGCACAATAGTTCCTTCGTCAAGCTCGGGAAGAAAACCCGAATTGAGACGTGTCGAGGCATACCAACCGCCGATGCCCAAGAGTAATACAAACGATGTTGCTACGAATGGCTTGCGATACAGTCGCGTTAAAAAATGCACTTTTTTGATGCTTTGTTCTTCGAGCATTTTGTGGTCCAAACCCTTGGGTCGTAGCGTCTTCTTGTAGCCGATGATCAAATGTAAAACCGGCAACAACAACCATGTTACGAAGAACGAGGCAACGAGCGTTAACTGCATCGTGTCAGATAATTCTTTAAAGAAACTGCCTGCCAAACCGCTCATCAATCTGAACGGGAAGTGTATGACGATTGTCGATAGTGACGATGCGACCATCGCCGGGAACAAAAAACGTATTGCACGGCGCACGGCGGTGAAGCGATCTGTCTCGGGGTACTCTTCGTGTTCGCGGTATATCTGCTCGATGATGACAATGGCATCATCGATGATGAGACCCACCGACGCAGCCATAGCGCCGAGAGACATCACGTTAATGGTTATTCCCGCCAAATGGCATAGTAATATGCTTGCGGCTATGGTGATAGGTATTGTGAGCATAACCACGAGGCTCGATCGCCACGAGCGCAAAAAGACAATCATCACAATAATGGCAAGAGCAAGACCCTCGTAGATAGTGCGCAATACGCTGTGTATGCTGTCGCCGACAAAAGCGCTCTGATCGTAATATGGCTGCAGTTCGTAGCCGGCAGGCAATTGTCGGCGTATTTCCTCGGCTTTGGCTTCGACGCTCGCAGCAAAGTCTAAGAGATTTACTCCCGGCTGTTTTACAAGATCGACAAGTACGGCATCGTTACCATCGGCATTGATTTTGAGAAATTCCTGTTGTTCTTGGATTTCAACCGTTGCAATGTCACGCAGACGCACCAAACGACTGCTGTCGTTGCGTATGACAACGTCACGTATGTCATCAACATCATTGAGACGTGTGTCGGTCAGGGTCAGATACAGACGGTTATAATCGGTGACATTACCATTGCCACTCACAAAGTTAGTTTGTGCGAAAGCATTTTTAATTTGTGACGGCGTTATGCCCAATGCTGTCATGCGCGATGCATTCGGCTTGACGACAAACTCTTTAGCTTTGCCTCCGCGCACGACAACATTGCTTATGCCATCGACCTGCGAGAACATCGGGCGCACAATGAGGTTGCCTACATCGCGCAATGCCATACGGCTATGTGTCTTACTCTCGAGCGTATAGCCATAAACCGGAAACAATGACTGATTCATCGCCTCGGTTGTGATCACCGTGCCGTCGGGCAAGAAGCCTTTAATCTCATTTATGCGACTCTCAACTTGTGATTTAAGAGCATAAATATCTTTACCCCAACGGAAATATACGTCTATGACACAAGAGCCGCGGCTGGTGCTGCTCTTGACGATGGTGACTCCGGGCACCTTTTTTACGGTGCTTTCCAGCGGTTTGGTAACACTGATCATCATGCGATCTACCGGCTGTTGCCCGGCATCGGCGATGATTGTAATACGAGGGAACGAAACCTCCGGGAACAGACTCGTCTGCATTTGTGTGTAGCTCCATACACCGGCGAGCAACAGCAATACGCCGACAAACATTATCGGACGGGTGTACAACGCGTGCAGACCGCGAGAATTACTTATCTTCATTGTCAGTGATTTTTATGTTTGCACCCTCGGTGAGTCCATAGCTGCCGGCAAGCACGATTTTATCGTGTGATGACAGCTCTGCGCTTTTGACCTCAGTCTGCTCGGCATTACGAGCAATGACCTCGACGGGCACTCGTTTGACCTTGTTGCCATTTATGCACATTACCCAAAACGATGACTGAGTCTCGTCACTCTGCACGGCATCTTTGGGTAGCAGATAGCAATGTTCGTTATCCGGAGTCGTAGAGGTGAAGATTGCATTCACCCTCAGTCCTTCGGGTAGAAACGATGTTCGGGCATAAGCTACAACTTGTTGTGCCTGAGTCAGCACATTCATTGTTGCCATCGTCTGTCTGATTGTCGCCGGTAGGCGTGTGCCATCAGGCAGTTCAATATATAGCGAGTCTTTGACCGACTGCCTTTGCTTCTCGGCGGGCATATCTATGACGAAAACAAGACTGCCGGCATTGGCGATTGTACAGAGAGTTGCGCCCTCAGTGACATACCCTCCGCTTTGCCCGAATACATCAAGAATGATGCCTGACGTTGGCGATGTGATGCTTATTGCTTGTCCGGTAAAGTCTTCACCAAGGGCATGTTGCTCTTTGCTTTGTAGTTTATATAACACTTGTCCGGCACTGACTCTTTGCCCGGGTTGTGCGTGGGCTTCGGCTTCGGTGATAAAAGCCGGTATCGGAGCTGTTATTGTTGATTTTTGCAGATATGCCGTGTGGGCGCTCACCACATACTCTTGTTTGATGCTACCCGGTATGGGTTGAGTTGTGGTGACGGCTACGCTTGGCTCTTGAGCCTTGGCAGCGGTGTCGTCTGTCGTTGTTGTCTTACAACCGGCGAGTAGAACCAATGCTGTTAAAAACGCTATATTGTTCATAATGAGATAATGTATGTTCTGATTTTTTACCAATTCCAATAATTATATGCGGTGATGGCAAGCTGTTTGTTGGTTTGTGCCAAAAGTATTTCTTGTTGTGTCTGTATTCGACTGCGTAATACTATTATATAGTCGAGCACCGAGCGTTGACCGTGAGCGATCTCTTTGTCATAATTTGACAGAATGACATCATATTCGGCGAGTTGGCGTTGTAAAGATGTCAGGCGAGCGACATAGGTGTCAATTTCGGAGAGGCATTGTTTTAATTTGGCTTTTCGTTGATATTCGGCATAATCTCGATAATATCCGCCAATCTCTTGTTGTAGACGCGTTTGACGTTCTTTGTGTCGCCTTTGGTTGCCATCGTTTATTGTCCACGTGAAAGAAATCCCGGCGCTCCAGCCCAAATGGCGGTATAAGTCTGTAAACGCCCCGCCGCGCAACCCGGCGTTGACAAACAAATCGAGGCGGGGACGATATTGAAGGTTGAATGTGCATAGATCTGCGTTGGCACGCAGGCTGTCAAGCCTGAACTGTTCGGTAAACAAACTATGTATGCCATAATCCGGTGTCACAAAGGCTATGTCACTGTCTTCGAAGGCAATATCTTCGCTATCATCAGTGCCACATAGTATGTTTAGGTCGGCAAAATGGCTGCGATATGACTGCTCTGTGGCGAGGCGCAGTTGACGATTGTTCTCTCTCTCGATTTGTAATAATTGCAGGTCAGACTGTTTCAACAATCCGGCATCTTTTAATCGTGACACAACAGCCTCTTGACGAGCGAGCAACGACAGTGTCGTGTCGGCAAACGCCAAGAGGGCACGGTCGTGCATACACAACAAATATTGCTCGGTTACAGATCGTTGCAACTGATGTTGTTCCATACGTATGCGGTTTGAGGCAATCGCTTGATTGATGCTCGTCTGTTCTTTTGCTGCGGCGTAATGAGCGCCACCCAACAACGGCTGTGTCCACTGAATGCCTGCATAAAGATGCCCGCTGCTTTCGCCTAAATCATAACCATAATAATCTGTGGCATCGTGGGCGTTAAACTTGAACGATGTCTTGCCGTTATCTTGTGAGATAATAGGCACAAACAGATACTCGCCGTTGACTTCGAGACGTGAGTGGGTGTACATGTCTTTAAGACGATCAAGCTCGGCTTGTTGCATAGCTGTTTGACCATGAAGATCCTTTATTAGCGGACTATTGAGTTGAGCCTTATCGATATAATAATTCAAGGTTTGGTTGCCGCTAAATGTCTGCGTGGCAACGGAAGACTGTCCTGATGCGCACAAAACACCGCCGGCGACAGATATCGCGAGCAGCAACCGTTTTCTCGGCAATAACTTGTCGATGTCATTAACAGAATATCGTTTCATAATCATCATAATTTGCCGCAAAGCTACACCCTGATTTTGTCGACATTTTGAAGATTGCTCCAAGATTATATTGGCTGACGGGTGCGTATCGAAACGGATTTGGCGGAGTGGGGGATTTTGCATACCTTTGTAAGTTGATAGAGTGTTTGCCTGTCAGAGTGCTTCGGGCACTGTGCGATTGGCAGATGCATGATATTTATTTAATGATTGTTAGATGATTATGATACACAGCAAAAAGATACTTATGGCGGTGGCGGCTCTTGCACTCTCAACTGCGTGTGCCGGTGCCGTTATCGTTGACTGTCCCACAGCCGGCGATCTCAAAAAAATTGTCAGAAACTACACGCTGCCCGAGCTGACCATTACCGGACATGTCAATGCCGCCGATTTGTATTTTCTCGGCGACTCGCTGAGTGCGCTCACTTCACTCGACTTGTCGGCGGCGGTTATCGATGCTTATGATGGTGTGGCGATAAAATTGCGCGAGCACTATGATGCCAACCTCATTCCGCGTATGACATTTGCCGGGAGCAGTATCGAAAAAGTCGTGCTGCCGACAGCGACAAAAGTCACTATTGATGACGGCGCATTTGCCGCCTCGGCGATTAAAGACATAGACCTGACCGGCGTTGACTCTGTCGGCATGGGTGCTTTTGCCGCTTGTCCTTCGCTCACAGAGGTAACTCTCACCACCGACTGCGTTGGTGCCAATGCTTTTGCTGATTGTAATGCGCTCACAAATGTGACCCTGCAAGGTGTGACACGACTTGCCGACGGCATTTTTGCTCGTTGCACATCACTCGCCACGATTGACGGCAGCCAAGAAGTTTCTAAAATCGGAAATGAAGCTATGCTCGGCTGTCGCTCGCTGACAACATATACATTCGCCAAAGATTTAACAGCTATTGGTGCGCGTGCCTTTGAAATGTCGGGTTTGCAGAGCGCAGACCTCTCAAACACGGCATTGACAACGTTGGGAAACCGCACGTTTGCATCTTGTCAGGCTCTCACCGTCGTGCGCCTCGGCGATAATATAGCAGACCTCGGCTGTGGCACATTCTTTGATGACAAGCAGCTCGCCGACATAAAACTGCCGGCAAGCGTCACGGCTTTACCGGCGCGTGTGTTCAAGGGTGCTGAAGCCATAGGCGGTGACATCGTTCTTGCCGACGGCATCGTTGGTATCGGCGATTTTGCCATGACCGGTATGTCGGGCGTGACAACGCTGACACTGCCGTCGACACTCGAATTTGTCGGCAACTATGCCATGGAGGGTATGACGTCGTTGACGAAAATCGATGTTACAACCCTCACCTCTGTGCCTCAAACCGGCTGTGAAGTGTGGCGTGGACTTGACCAACCGGAAATCACTTTGCGCATAATGAAAGAGACTGCCGCCGACTTTGAAGCCGCCGACCAATGGCGCGAATTTAAGTTTGACATCGTTTCGGGTGTCGAAGATATCACTGATGACGCCACTATAACGCCGACTGTCAAAGCACGCTTTGAGGGCTTTAATCTCCACGTGACAGCTATGGGCGGCGACCTGCAACAAGTGGTGCTGTATGATGCTGCCGGGCACCTGCTGGCAGCCGTGGCTCCGCATGCCGCCGATACGGTGATAGACACCGGCGACTTCAGCGACCGCCTGTATATCATTGTTGCCACACTTGCCGACGGACGCAATGCCGGGTTAAAAATCGTGCGCCTATGAGCAAAAACAAACTGAAAAAATTTGCCGAGATGGAAGACATCGACTTCGTCTTCCAATATCCTTTCGCCCGTCTGCAAAAAGAGACATTCCCACTCAAAGGGCGATGGCACACCGACTTTTTTCATAACAATAACCCCATAGTAATCGAACTTGGCTGTGGCAAGGGAGAGTATGCTGTGGGTCTCGCCGAACGCCACCCCGACCACAATTACATCGGCATCGACATCAAGGGAGCACGCATGCACACCGGTGCCGTCAAGGCTCGTCGGGCAGAGATGACAAACATCGCGTTTGTGCGCACCTCCATCGAATTGCTCGACAACTTCTTTGCACCCGGCGAAGTCGCCGAGATTTGGATAACATTCCCCGACCCACAGATGCAAAAGACGCGTAAGCGTCTGACATCGACACGCTTCCTCGAACTTTATCGCAAAGTGCTTGCCGATGGCGGTGCCATAAACCTCAAAACCGATAGTCCGTTCCTATACACATACACCCACTTGTTGTGCGCTGCCAATCAGTGTGCAATCAGTGTCGAATACGACACTGCCGACCTCTATGCACCGACGACAGACATTCCCGGAATAGATCTTGACATTCGCACGCACTATGAGCAACAATGGCTCGATCGCGGACTGACCATAAAATACATACGTTGGCATCTCGATAAAGACACGCCGCTAAGTGAAATCGATGTCGACATCGAGCATGATACCTATCGAAGCTACTCTCGCGGACAGGTGCAATGTCCCGAACTATCGGCACCGATAGTGCGTTTTAACAACAAAAACGATTGACAATGCAAACAAACAGACTATATCCCAAACTCATACTCGATGCCCTGCGCACCGTGCGCTATCCCGGCAACGGCAAAAACATCGTAGACCTCGATATGGTTGCCGACGACATACGCATCGAAGGTATGAAAGTATCGTTTACCCTCATCTTCGAGCGACCCACAGACCCATTCATAAAGTCTGTGGTAAAAGCCGCCGAAGTAGCCATCACCACCCACATCGACCCGGCGGTGGAAATTGCCGGCAACATCTCTGTCGCAACACGGCAGGCACCGGCAGCTCCCAAGCCCAAGCCCCTCGCCGGCGTCAAAAACATCATCGCCGTTGCCTCGGGTAAAGGCGGCGTGGGCAAATCGACAGTCGCCGCCAATCTTGCTGTTGCTCTCGCTCGCCAAGGACTGCGCGTGGGACTGCTCGATGCCGACATCTTCGGACCCTCGGTGCCTAAAATTCTCGGGCTCGAAGACGCACAAATATATATGCACAAAGGCGAAGACGGGCGCGACCTTATAATCCCGGCACAAGCCTTCGGCGTCAAAACCCTTTCCATAGGTTTTCTCGTAGATAAAAATAATGCCGTGTTGTGGCGCGGCTCGATGGCGTCAAACGCCCTGCGTCAACTTATCACCGATGCTGATTGGGGTGCGCTTGACTACTTTGTCATCGATATGCCTCCCGGCACCAGTGACATACATCTCACTCTTGTGCAAACACTGCCGATCACCGGCGCCATTGTCGTCTCGACACCTCAAGAAATAGCTCTTGCCGATGCCCGCAAGGCAATCGCCATGTTCCGCACGCCAAAGATAGACGTGCCACTGCTCGGCATTGTCGAAAATATGGCATGGTTCACGCCTGCCCCTCACCCCGAAGAACGCTACTACATCTTCGGCAACGGCGGAGCCGCGCGACTTGCCGAAGAGCTTGACACCCCTCTGCTGTCACAACTGCCTCTTATCGCTGATGTCGGCACGCATAATGACAGTGGTTCACCCATTGCTGCCGGTGACACCCTTGCAGCGCAATATTTTACCCACCTCGCCCATGAGGTTATCGACGCCGTCGATACGCGCAACGAATCGCTGCCACCGACACAGGTCGTTAATGTTACAAAAAAATAATCATTCAGCCAATGGACGAAAAATATATACAAATCATCAACGGTCCCAACCTCAATCTTTTGGGTATGCGTGAACCGGAGATTTATGGCACTGAAACGCTTGATGACATCATTCTCGGTGTGCGCTCCCGATTTCCGAATACCGCCTTTGCAGATGTGCAGTACAATAGTGAGGGCGACATTATCGATACCATACATGATGCCGGCACAGACCCGGACTGTTTGGGCATAATCCTCAATGCCGGAGCCTATACCCATACCTCTCTCGCCATCGCCGATGCCATCAGAGCGATATCGACACCGGTTGTCGAGGTGCATCTCTCGAACATTGCCGCTCGCGAAGCCATACGCCACACATCGCTCATCGCCGGAGCTTGTCGTGGCACCATCACAGGCTTTGGAGCACAGGTCTACGACCTCGCCGTCCGGGCGATACTCTCCCTCTGACTAAACCGAGCGACCTATGTCATTCCTCGCCGGTGATTGCCACACTCACCACCTCGATGCCACGCCTCCGGCATTGTTCCACGTCGAGGCTGTCGCTGACCTGACGACGTTACCCGAGACGTCTCTTGACCTCTCGATTGGCATTCACCCATGGAACACCGGTGACGATGATATACAGCAAAGGCTTGACACGCTGTGCCGTTTTGCCGGTGACAGTCGCATAAAAGCCATTGGCGAGTGTGGGCTCGATCGCCTTCGCGGTGCCGACATTGAGACGCAGACAGAAATTTTCGTGCGCCACGTTTTGCTCGCCACTACGCTGTGCAAACCGCTGATAATACACTGTGTGCGTGCTTGGGATGTGCTTTTGGCAACAATCAAAACAATGCCGTCGACATCGGCTCCGCGCATCGTTCACGGCTTTCGTGGCAAACCGCAACTCGCGCGACAACTGCTCGATGCCGGACTCGACATCTCTTTCGGGCAACATTTCAATGCCGACAGCTATGCCCTTGTTCCCCAAGACCGCCGACACATTGAGACTGACGACTCGCCGCTGACAATAAATCAAATAAGACAACTCCACCTGACTCCCTCCACAACTACTCATCACTCTTAACATTATGCAGATATTTCAAAACACGGTAGTATTCCCACGACCTCTCAAATATGGTGACACCATCGCCATCGCTTCGCCAGCCGGACCCATAGACCCGTCAAAAGTTCACGGCGCCGAACGCGTGCTTCAAGATCAAGGTTGGATGGTAAAAATCATGCCACATACCCTTGGACATCATGGCAACTACTCCGGCACTGATGACGAGCGTTTTGCCGACATGCGCGATGCACTCTCCGACCCCTCGGTGCGAGCAATAATATGCTCGCGTGGCGGATATGGTGTCGTTCACATCATCGACCGTCTCAATGCCCTCGACTTGACCGCCGACCCCAAATGGATAGTCGGTTTCAGTGATATATCTGCGCTCCACGCCCTTATGGCATCAAAAGGCATAGCCTCGATACACGCCTCCATGACATCTCACATTGCTCTCGGCGCCAATGACCCAGACAATGCTGTCCTGTTCGCCGCCCTGCGCGGAGAGCGCAACCCCATCACCATACCCTCATCACCCCTCGACCGCCCCGGTGTCGCTCGCGGTAGGCTTTTGGGCGGCAACCTCGCCGTGCTTGCCGACCTCATCAAGACGCGCTACGATATACTCCAGCCCGGCTGTATACTCTTTATCGAAGATGTCGCCGAGCCGATATACAAAATCGAACGCATACTCTACCAACTCAAAATCGCCGGCATACTCGGTATGCTTAACGGACTCATTGTAGGTCAGTTTACCGAATACCGCCCCGATGCCTCATACAAGCACATGGAAGATATGATCACCGATATGGTGGCGCAATACAGTTACCCCGTGGCGTTTAATGCCCCGATAGGACACGTCAGTCACAATATTCCTCTGATAGAGAGTGCCGATGCTACGCTCAAAGTCACCACTACCGGACAAAACTTCATCATATACTGACACGTCACCAAGCACCGCAACCGCCATTATGATTGATATCGACCAATACATCGCCGACCATATCGATGCCGAGCCAACGGCTCTCCACGAGCTGTATCGCAGCACACACCTGCGCCACCTCTATCCGCGCATGTGTTCGGGTCACGTTCAGGGGCGACTGCTCGCCATGCTCACCACGATGATAGCGCCACGGCGTGTGCTCGAACTCGGCACATATACCGGCTATGCCACGCTATCCATTGCCGAAGGCGTTGCTCCCGGCGGCACAATAGACACTGTCGAAATCGATGACGAACTTGAAGACGAGCTTACCCGGCGCTTTGCCGATGCCAACAATGCCAACACTCGCGGTGTCACCATCAAACTTCATATCGGCGATGCCTTGGAGGTTATTCCACGGCTTGACGGCGCGTGGGATATGATTTTCATCGATGCCGACAAACGCCTGTACTCCAAATATTACAACCTCATCATTGAAAGGCTCAGCCCCGGTGGCTACATTATCGTCGACAACACCCTTTGGGACGGCAAAGTCGCCGATCCCGAAGCCCACGACGCCCAAACCCGCGGCATCGCTGACTTCAACGACCTCGTTGCCTCCGACCCACGCGTCTCAAAAGTCATAATCCCCGTGCGCGACGGCCTAACCCTCATTCACCGCCTCATATGAAAAATTTGACAATATATCATGTGATACTTTCTATTTGAATAACAACAAAAGATTTATATATGGAAACAACAAGACAGGCAAAAATTGCCAGACTTATACAAAAAGAGCTCAGCGAAATTTTTCGCGCCCAAACAGCAAAAACCCGTGGCATGATTGTCAGCGTGTCGACAGTGCGCGTCAGCCCCGACCTTTCGATAGCTCGTGCCTATCTCTCGATATTTCCCTCGGAGCATGCCGCCGAAGTTATCGAGTCGATAAACGCCGAGTCGCGCACGATACGCTACGAGCTCGCCAAGCGCGTGCGCTATCAACTGCGCAAGACTCCCGAGCTGTTCTTCCATCTCGATGACTCGCTTGACTATATCGATAACATCGACCACCTGCTCGCCGGCGACAAGAAAGACTGACGCCTCTCATGAAAAGCAGGTTATAAGACAATATCAGACCTGAAAAAGCTGAGATATGTCACATTTGGCGTTTAATATAGCTCTGCGCTATCTGCGAGCCAAAAAGTCACACAGCGCCGTTAACGTCATCACTATCATATCGGTGGCGGGAGTCGCTGTCGCGTCTATGGCAATGGTTGTGGTGATGAGCATTTTCAACGGTTTTAGCGATCTCGCCGATGCCCACCTGTCAGCCATTGACCCTGATGTCAAAATCACACGTAATGACGGGCGTGTCATAGACGATGCCGCGACCATAGCTCGCGACCTCTCATCGCGAGTGACGGGCGTGCGCGGAGCGGTGGTGACACTGTCATCGCGAGCCTTGTTGGTGGACGATGGCGAGCAGATGCCGATTATCTTTCGCGGCGTCCCCGATGAATATGCCACATTGTCACATATAGACGATATTATCATCGACGGTATGTTTGCCTTGGCGACTACTGACTCTGTGAGTGGTGGCATCATTTCGGTGGGCGTGGCAAACACTCTTAAACTCGCCCCCGGTGTATATCATCATGTTAAAATATATGTGCCTCGCCGCCGCGGACGCATAAACCCCGCCAATCCTATGGCGGCATTCACCGGCACAACGATGGCAGTCAGCGGAGTGTTTGCCACACAACAATCCGACTATGATGCTGACTATGTGCTCATACCGCTATCTGAGGCACAGACGCTCCTCGACTATGATGATGCCACAGGTGACGCCATCGAAGTTTTTGCCGATCCCGGCACTGACATCGACGCCCTCAAACAAGCCGTTAAAGATATTATAGGTGACGATTATGCCGTGTGTGACACCATAGAACAGCATGCCGAGTCATTTCGTATGATTTCGATTGAAAAGTGGATAACATTCATGATGCTCACATTTATACTTGTCATCGCATTGTTTAACATTGTCTCGACACTCTCGTTGCTCATTATCGAAAAGCGAGACAATATGGTCACCATGCGTGCTCTCGGCGCCGATGACTCGCTTGTGAGACGCATCTTTATGCTCGAAGGCTGGCTGATCACCCTCATTGGCGGCATTGTTGGTATAATACTCGGCATCGCTTTGACAATCGCTCAACAGTATGGCGGATTTATCACTCTTGCCGGCGACACTGCCAAGCTCTCGGTCACGGCATACCCCGTGCGCCTTGACGCCATCGATGTCATCGCCACCGCCCTTGCAGTAGCCGCCACCGGCTTGTTGGCGTCTCAATCGGCACGCATTTTCCTGCGCAAGAAAAAAGGGCAATCCTTGCGCCGATGATTTTAATCGCTTATCTGTTGATAGATGTGTAACTTATATGATAAATATGCAACGCGTACTATTTAACCAAACAATATTCGGACCGATACACAGCCGTCGTCTCGGCACCTCGTTGGGCGTAAACCTCTCGCCTCGTGACGGCAAAATTTGCTCATTTGACTGTCTGTATTGCGAAGCCGGCTATAATGCCCAAGGTCCCGGCACCACCGGTATGCCGACACGTGCCGAGGTCGCCGACCAACTCGCCGCCACGCTGCAACGCCTCATCTCTGATGGTGTGACGCTCGATGTCATCACATTCTCGGGCAATGGCGAACCCACGTTGCACCCCGACTTTGCCGGTATTGTCAACGATGTTATCACTCTGCGTGACAAATTGGCAAAAAATGCCAAAATATCTGTGCTGACAAATTCTACACGTGCTCATATTCCTTCGGTCGCCACAGCTTTGCGCCGTGTCGACAATAATATCGCCAAACTCGACTCGGCACGAGACGAGACCGTGCGCCTGCTCGATCGACCCAACGACCCCGGATATAGCGTGGCTCGCGTCATCGATGCACTAAAAGCCTTTGACGGCACGTGCATAATTCAGACAATGATTACTCGCGGCACACACGATGGTGTGCCCGTCGACAACTCCACCGACGACGAAGTCGCCGCCCTTATCGAAGCCTACCGTGCCATAGCTCCACGCCAAATAATGCTCTACTCGATAGACCGCCAAACTCCTGAGCATTCGCTTGTAAAAATACCTCGTGAGGCACTTCTTGACATCGCAAACCGCGTCACCGCCGCCACGGGCATAGATGTCACTGTCGCGTGATGGGCAAAATGGCGAAATGTCAAAGTTTCCTAAAAAATACGTGACAATGGTTGCCACAAACAGGCGATTTACTATCTTTGTGGATACACAACGCTAAACAAAAGTCACACGCTTGATATGCCTCAGCCGATAATTCCACTGCTCACGCTCGCCGCCGCACTGTTGACAATAGCCTTGATATTCACAATCAAGGGAAAAAAATGGTGCCCGGCACTTGCATTTTGCGGTATGATAGCCGGCGACCTCAGTCACTATGTGACATTTGAGACAGAGACCTTGGTGTTTTGGGGCATAGCCGCCGCTTTGGCAACGGCTATAACATTGATGCTCCCGGCGTTTGTCGCACGCTCGCAGAAAGGCGTGGCGCATATCGCTGTCGGCACGCTTGCCGGTGCGGCTGTCGGTATGGTGACAGAGACGCGAGCCGGCATCATCGGCGGCGCGATCATCGGTGCATTTCTCGGAGCCGTGATTTTTGCACGCACCCCCGGTGGGCATGCGATGGCATTCCCCTCGGCAAAATTTTTTAATTATCTTGGCGCCAAAGGTCTGCCAATCGTTGTCACCATAGCAATAACAGCCCTTGTCGTCATTCAACTAATAACAATACAGTCATGATCCTCTCCCCACGTCACTCATATGGCAGATTGCGCATAACAGTATTATCGCTCGTCGCGCTCATCGCCGTTTCAGCGTCGGCATTCACTGTCGATGCCGATGACATCAAAAAACAGACCAACGACCCCGCGTCCAAATACTACTATCCCGCGTTGCTCGAAAAATTTATGTCTAACGACACAACGCTGATGACAGACCTCGACTACCACTACTTCTACTATGGCACGATGTACACCGAGGATTATAACCCCTATCGTGAAAACCCGTTTGAAAAAGAAGTCGCTGCCCTGCACAGCGTGTATCTCAAACGTGAATACCTCACACGCAACGAGCGTCGGCGGGTAGAGTCGTTGGCACGCAAAATTCTCGGTGACAATCCCCTCGACTTGCGACAAATGATGTATCTTACCTATGTCTTCGAGGCTAACGAAAAAGTCAACCTCGCAAAAATTTGGCGTAAAAAGCTCAACAGCCTCTTGCTGACCATTGCGAGATCGGGCTCGGGGGCTGACCCCGAAAATGCTCGCGTTGTCGTCTATCCGCGACACGAATTTGACTTCTTCAACCTCTCGGGACTCACCGTGTCAAGTCAACAATTCGTTGAACCGTATTATGACAAGCTAACCATTGTTTCGGGCACCAAGAAAAACCCCAAGACCACCGAGCAATACTTCAATCTGCGCTACCTCCTCGACCAATACTATGCCAAGCATCCCGGCGAAGACCCAAATCTGAATGACGCAACAAACCAAGCGTCAGATGACGAGCAAGATGTTTCAGAGGAATAATGATATCACCTATATCAGACAAGTAGCAAGATTGTGACGGCAAATTACATTTTGGTAAGAAATATTTAAAAAAGTTTGACAATAAGCGACAAATTACAATTCTTTTTGTAATTTTGTCATTGGTAAAACGCGAACACAGGCGCGACACAACAACATTCAGTGACAATAATCCATATTCAGCACCATAAACAAACCCCATGATGGAAAAAATCGACAACCTCGACCGTAAAATTCTCAGTATCATTATGCGCAACGCACGCATAGCCTCAAAAGACGTGGCTGTGGAGTGTGGCGTATCGCGTGCAGCCATACATCAGCGCATACAACGACTCATTGACATGAAAGTCATTACCGGATCGGGGTATAATGTCAACCCCAAAATGCTCGGCTACTCGACATGTACATACGTCGGTGTTAACCTCGAACGTGGCGCCCTCTATCGCGAAGTGGTACCACAGATGGAAAAAATTCCCGAGATTGTCGAATGCCATTTTACCACCGGTCCTTACACGATGCTCATAAAGCTGTATGCTCGCGACAATGAGCATCTTATGGATTTATTAAACAACAAAATACAAACTATCGAAGGCGTTGTCGGCACCGAGACCCTTATCTCGCTCGACCACTCGATACACCGCGTCATTCCGCTCCACGTAGACTGATAACTACATAACACGGCGGTTGACATCCTCGCAAAATCTAAGACAACGATTACCAAATACCAAAGAATGTCATGAAAGCCTTATTCGCTACCATCACTGCTGCCATTTTAGGCATCGGCACAAGTTTTGCCGCTAATAAAACCGCCACAACGGTACAGCACCCCGAGTGGAGTCGCAATGCCGTGATTTATGAAGTCAATGTGCGCCAATACACCCCCGAGGGCACTTTCAAGGCATTTTCACAACACCTGCCACGCCTGCGCGAACTTGGTGTGGATATTATATGGCTGATGCCAATACACCCCATATCACAAGACGGGCGCAAGGGCACGCTTGGCAGCTACTATGCCGTTAAAGACTATTATGGCATCAACCCCGAGTTTGGAAATATGGACGATTTCCGTGCTCTCGTTGGTGATATACACGCTTGTGGCATGCACGTCATCATCGATTGGGTGCCAAACCACACCGGGCGCGACAATGCCTGGGTAAAAACTCACCCTGAATACTATGCGCGCAATGACAAAGGCGAAATGTATGGTCCCTATGACTGGACTGATGTTTATAAACTCGACTACTCAAACCCCGCAACACGCCGTGCAATGACCGACGCTATGTCGTTTTGGCTCAAAAACGCCGGTATCGACGGTTTCCGTTGTGATGTCGCCATGGAGGTACCCACAGACTATTGGAACGAAGCACGTGAGGAGTTGCAACGCATTACACCCGACCTCTTTATGCTCGCTGAGGCAAGCAATGCCGACCTCACCGAACATGCTTTCGATATGGTCTACAACTGGCCTATGAAAGATATGTTTAATGCCGTGGCTGCCACTGCCGGCGAATATAGTTTTGTCGCCCCGGGTGCCGATGCTCCTCGCAAGTTTGACGCCAAAGACGTTGATGATATTGCCGGCTTGGTTATGAAGCAGGCAAAAACATATCCCACAGGTGCATACCTCATGAATATGATTACCAATCACGATCTCAACTCGTGGGAGGGCACCGAATATCAACGCTACGGACGACTCACAAACGCTATGGCGGTATTATCGTTCACACTCCCCGGTATGCCCCTGATTTACACCGGACAGGAAGTCGGATTAAATCGTGCTCTGCAATTCTTTGAAAAAGACACGCCCCCCGATTTTACCGCCAACCCCGATCTAACCTCATTTTACAAGACACTGACCACGCTCAAACACAACCGCCGTGAATTACGTGCCGGCGAAGATGCCTGCTTCGATTATCGCTGTACAGACAGCAAAGGCATAATGCACTTCCGTCGCGAAACGCGTGACGGTAAAAGCGCGACAATAGTCTGTGTAAACCTCGGCACGGAAGACGCCTTTGTCAACCTGCCGTCAGATGCCGCCTCCTCGCGCAACATCATCAGTGCCGACATCACAATTACCGAGAAAAACATTCTCGGCAAGAAATATCTCGATGCCACACTCAGTCCCGGTGGATATTTCATCGCCACCATCGGACAATAAATCGGTGTGACAAACTCACGTGTGGCGATACCGAAAAACGATCTTTAAAAACAAAAAAAGATAACCTAAAACAAACTAAATTACTACAATCTAATTCCGTACAACAATGATCATCGGAGTACCTAAAGAAATCAAAAACAACGAGAATCGCGTTGCAATGACCCCCGCCGGCGTAGCCGAGCTAGTGCATAACGGACACACTGTTTATGTCCAACATACTGCCGGCGAAGGCAGCGGTTTCAGCGACGAAGCATACGTTGCTGCCGGTGCCAAAATTCTCCCGACAATCGAGGCTGTTTATGACATTGCCGAAATGATTGTCAAAGTTAAAGAACCCATCGAACCCGAGTACAAACTCGTCAAGAAAGGTCAACTATTGTTTACATACTTCCACTTTGCAAGTGACCGTCCTCTCACAGACGCTATGCTCGCCTCAGGCGCCACATGTATCGCCTATGAGACAGTACGCGACCGTATGGGTGCCCTGCCACTGCTCGTGCCCATGAGCGAAGTTGCCGGTCGTATGTCGGTGCAAGAAGGTGCACGCTTCCTTGAGCGTCCCCAAGGCGGCAAAGGTCTGCTGTTGGGTGGCGTCCCCGGCGTGAAACCCGCCAAAGTGCTCATTCTCGGTGCCGGTGTCGTAGGTCGCAATGCCGCAACCATGGCTGCCGGTCTCGGCTGTGATGTTACCATCACCGACATCTCTCTGCCCACACTGCGCCACGTTGCCGAGGTTATGCCCAAAAACGTTAAAACCCTCTATTCGTCAAAACATAACATCGAAGCCGAGTTGCCCACAACTGACTTGGTTATCGGCTCTGTGCTCATTCCCGGCGCAAAAGCACCCCACCTCGTAACTCGTGATATGCTCAAACTTATGACCCCCGGCACAGTCATGGTAGACGTTGCCATCGACCAAGGCGGTTGCTTTGAAACATCACACCCGACAACTCACACCGAGCCGGTTTACGAAATCGATGGTATCGTACACTATGCTGTTGCCAACATTCCCGGCGCTGTGCCTTACACCTCGACTCTCGCCCTGACCAACGCCACGTTGCCCTATGCTATACGTCTCGCCTCTATGGGCTGGAAGAAAGCTTGTGCCGCTGACGCCGGTCTCGCACAAGGTGTCAACATCGTTGACGGCAAAATCACTTATGCCGGTGTTGCCGAAGCATTCGACCTTCCCCTTACACCCCTTGCCGAAGTGATGTAATTCACAACAACTTAGTCAAAGCTGTTTTTCAAGTCAAACTATTATGACAAGCACATAGTGCTAATTCATTATCACATACTTAACGTATAAGCAAGGCTTGAATTACACCAAATACCAAAACGATGTCGCGCATTCCGTGTGACATCGTTTTTTATGTTTGACACATAAGCGCCGCCGGTGATGGCGTGGCAATGGTGGTGAACAAAAAAATGGGGCTGTGTCAAAATAGGCGCAGCCCCTTTCTACAACCTGTTGTAAAACATAAAAC